>NZ_JACJOF010000039.1 GCF_014695395.1 Nodosilinea sp. FACHB-131 | reverse complement strand
CGTTTTTTCAGACTGGTGGAGTCCGCTATTTGCAGTAAATGGGTTTATCCCTCACGGGCATTGCTACTTGTGGAAGCCAGGGCTGGTTTGGCTACATCTGCTCTCAGACTTATCGATTGGCTTAGCCTATGTGGCTATCTCAGGCACTCTTGCTTATCTAGTTTATAAGACCCGCCGAGAAATCCCATTTCACTGGATGTTTCTCGCGTTTGGGTCTTTTATTGTGGCCTGCGGCAGCACGCACTTTATGGCTGTCTGGACGCTGTGGCACCCGACCTACTGGCTTTCGGGAGCCCTGAAGGTGGTGACGGCAATAGCCTCCGTAACCACCGCCATAATTCTGCCGTTTCTAGTGCCCCAGGCATTAGCCCTAGTCGAGTCAGCCAAACTTTCCGAGGAGCGGCGGTCGCACTTGGAAGTCGCCAACAATCAATTGGAGTCTCTCAACGAACAGCTCAAGGAGGTCGACCAGCTCAAGACTCAGTTTTTTGCCAATGTCAGCCACGAACTGCGCACCCCCCTAGCTTTGATCTTGGGGCCAGTGGAGAAATTGTTGCACCAGACCGACTTGAGCCAGGAGGACCGCCTCGATCTTGAACTGGTTGACCGCAATGCCCGGCTATTGCTTAAGCAGGTTAATGACCTTTTGGATGTATCCAAGCTAGAGGCTGGCCGTATGGTGCCCACCTACGAGCAGATCGATGTGGCACAACTCGTGCGCCTAACGGCGGCCAACTTTGACGGCTTGGCCGAGGAAAAGCAGATTACTTTTACCATTGATGCCCCAGAGATTCTGCAAGCACAGGTTGATGGAGCCAAGGTGCAGCGCATTCTGCTCAACTTAATTTCTAACGCGTTTAAATTTACTCCCAACGGCGGCGCTGTGCATTGCCAGCTAACCATTGATCATGCTCAAGACATGGCCAGCAACGGGAGCTTAGATGAGCGATTCATCCAAGGTGATCGCATTACTCTTTCAGTTCAGGATAGCGGTGCAGGCGTTCCAGCAGCACTACGGGATACTATTTTCGAGCGGTTTAGCCAAGGAGAGGGCGGCACTACTAGGCGGTTTGGTGGCACGGGCCTGGGTTTAGCGATCGCCAAAGAATTTGCCGAACTTCAGGGTGGCACGATCGCAGTAGGCGATGCCCCTAGTGGCGGTGCTCAGTTTATCGTTCAGCTACCGCTGCTGGCTCCTCACCCTGGCGCGGTGAGGGCTGCTGCCTCTGATCAGGGGCAAGACGCAGGGTTAGCTGCCCTTATGGCCGAAGAGCTGCGCTCGGTACCCCAGCCCGACGCTTCTAGGCTAGAGCATTCCTTGAGTAAACCTCTAGTGTTAGTGGTAGAAGATAACCCGGAGATGAATCGGTTCATCACGGCCACGCTGGCTTCAGAGTATCGTACGGCTACCGCTGTCAACGGGCAAGATGGGCTAGCGCAGGCGATCGCCCTCCAGCCCGATCTAATTCTCAGCGATGTGATGATGCCATCTCTGAGCGGCGACCAGCTAGTACAACAGTTGCGTACTTACCCCGAGCTAAACGCTACGCCCGTGGTCATGCTGACAGCCAAAGCCGACGATGATCTACGCGTGCAGATGCTGCGGCAGGGTGCTCAAGACTATCTAACAAAACCATTTTCGGTGGAGGAGCTCAAGGCGCGGGTCGGTAATTTAACTGCTCTTAAGCGGGTACGCGACCGACTACAGCAGGAATTGGCCAGCCAAAGCCACGATCTAGGGGCTTTAGTGGACGAGGTCAGCCTGCGGCGGCGGGAGCTGCAAGTTGCCCTCAACGCCCTGCGGCATCAAGCGGTGGAACTAGAGCAGGCCAATCGCTTAAAGGACGAGTTTTTGGCAATCGTCTCCCATGAGCTGCGCACTCCACTCAATGCCATTTTGGGCTGGGCACAGACGCTGCAAACGCGCGAATTTGATGCCGCTACCACAGCTCGTGCCCTACAGACCATTGAGCGCAATGCCCACTTGCAAACCCAGCTAATTGGGAACCTTCTAGACATTTCCCGACTGCTGCGGGGCAAGCTACTGCTCAACCGGCAGGCTATGGAACTAAAGCCAGTTATCGAGGCAGCAATTCAAACGGCACTACCCAATGCCCAAGCTAAGTCCATTCAGCTTAGCGCTCATTTGGATGAGGCAGTAGGTGAAGTGTTAGGCGATCGCGATCGCCTGATACAAATTATCGAAAACCTGCTTTCGAACGCGATCAAATTTACGCCAGACGGTGGGCAGGTAGAGATTCGGCTAGAGCAGCAGTTAGAGGAGGTAAAAATCAAAGTCAGCGATACCGGTCAGGGGATTCGAGCTGATATTCTCCCCTACGTGTTTGACTATTTTCGCCAGGCTGATAGCTCGACGACTCGCACCTTTGGCGGTTTGGGTTTAGGCCTAGCGATTGTACAACAACTGGTTGAGCTGCACGATGGCAACATTGCAGTAGCAAGTCCAGGGGAAGGGCAAGGTACTACTTTTACCATCTGTTTACCGTTACTAGTAACTTCAACACCACCGTTGTATTTGCGCTAATTAAACGTGCGTCATTAACTGAGCACGTGGAGCACTTCTACCACAGAGGGTGCTGTCACAATTAGCGTTCCAACCTGCGTTAAAGCCGAGACCAATGCTCGTAGGAATCTACTTCATTTAAATACTGGTGTACTCAACTACCGCTCACAAAGTCATTGTCAATTAACTCTGGTGGCTCCACTCAGAAGAACCTAGGGGTTGTATGTGTTCACCCCATAGATAGATAACCAGCTCTCTCCTGTGGTAGATAATTAGCAGGGGTATGTTCAATTTACCAGCACCTTAAACATCAGCTTGCGATTCACCCTAGCAATTGTTTCTAGCTCTCCTACCCTAACTATTCTCCTGGGTGGTTGGATGATTAAGTTCAAACGGCAAATCCTAAGCTACGGGGTGGCGATTGCAGCCGTACTCTTGGCGACGCTGCTGATGTTGGCCTTCGATCCCTATGCTCGACTTAGCCAGGCACCGTTTTTACTTTTCTTTGGAGCCGTTACCATCAGCGCTTGGTATGGCGGCCGAGGACCAGGGGTAACCGCAACCTTATTGTCGGTGCTGAGCGCTAACTGCCTATTTTTGAGCCCAGCCTTTGGGTTTGGTCCCAGTTTTTCAGCGGGGGTCAGGATGGCCCTCTTCCTGCTCCAAGGGTTAGTCATCAGTTTCCTGGTGGGGTCATTGCGCACTGCCCAAGAGCAAACACGACGATCGCTGCAGCAGAGAGAGCAGGCTGAAGCCGATCTCCATCAGAGCGAAGCCGACTTTCGGGCCATGTTCAACGTAACGAGTGTGGGCAAAGCCTTATTAGACGCTCAAACCCGTCGCTTTCTACGCGTCAATGCCGCTTATTGCAATAT
>NZ_JACJOF010000038.1 GCF_014695395.1 Nodosilinea sp. FACHB-131 | reverse complement strand
GGGTAGTCGAACGAACTTTCGGGTGGCTGATGGGATGCCGACGCTTGGTACGAGACTATGAACGCCTGCCCGAAAACTCGGAAGCCCTCATTTATCTCGCCATGATCCGTATTATGGTCAGGCGGTTAGCATGATTTTTGACCCCGTCCGACTTCTCAAACACCCTCTAATTGCGATCGCCTCAACTCGCCTAACAAATTCAGGCTTAGAGTTTCCCAAAGGGTATCTGGCACCAGAGCCAACTTTGACTACCGAGACTCCAGCACCCCGCCAAAGCTAGAGCCCACAATCCGAGGCTGCCCATCTTGCATTTGCACCGTGAACGAGCGCTGTTCTCGCTGGGTAGAGCCATCCGGGTAAACATAGGTGTTCTCGCCTACAAACTCAACGCTGTCGGCGGTTTGCCCCGTCACCCGCAGATTCTCAACCGAAACGCGATCGAATTGGGCAAAAAAGCCCGGGTCAAACTGCTGCGCTAGCGAGCCGCTAAACTGCGATCGCGCCGCATCCCAAGATTTACTCGAAACATGGCTATACAGGGCTGCCACCGTCGCTTGGGCCGCCTCGGGCGTTAGCTCGCTATCCGCTGGCGGTGGTGGAGCCGGCTCTTCAGGTTCTACCACCTCTTCTGGCGCATCAGCCACCTCCGGCTCTGGGGCAGTGGGTGCCTCAGGCTCAGCCTCAGCCGATTCGACAGCGGCCTCAGGGGGTGCGGCAGGCGCTTCCGCTTCGGGCTCAGCCTCAACGGTTGTAGGTTCAGCTTCAACAGGTGCATCAGTGGAGGGAGCCGTGGCCACCGCTGGGGTTTCCTCTTCTGGGGTAGACGAGGCTGAGCGCCAGGCCTGCCAACCAAGCAGACCGGCGATCGCCACCACAGACGCCGCCAAAGCTCCTGCCGCCAGGGGCAGCCAATTAACTGACGACGGCTCTCGTCGCCGCACCGGTACTTTAGCTGCTGGGACTTGGGCTGCTGGTACCTGGGCGGCTGTTAGCTGAGTTCGTTCTCGCCGCCGCCCTACCGCTACCGTAGCGACAGTGGTGCGGGGAGTCTGTCCCTGGGGCGTCGGCGCCGCTGGCACATACCGACTCAAGGCCGAGGGTAAGTTCCTCAGGGCAGCCAGAGCCTCGGCGGCAGTGGTATAGCGGGTGCGAAAGTCGTAGCGCACCATCACTTCCAACACATCCAGCAGGGCAGGATTGGCCTGGGGCACATAGTGCTGCCACTCCAGCTCACCGCTGTGGGGGTCAGGATGCAGCTCAGTCGGCGAGTAGCCGGTCAGGGCCTGAATGCCCAGGACGCCGACAGCATAGATATCGCTGCTGAACTGAGGTCGCCCGGCCACTTGTTCGCTGGGCATGTATCCCTGGGTGCCGATTGAAATCGTATGGCTTAGGCCAGACCGCAAGGCGGTGGCCTGGGCACTCACCTGCTTGACCGCACCAAAGTCAATCAGCACAATGCGGCGATCGCTGGCCCGACGAATCAAATTCGAGGGCTTGATGTCGCGGTGGATTACCCCATGGGAATGCACAAAGGCCAAAATCCCGAGCAGCTCACCCAGAAATGCAGCGACCTGGGCCTCAGTCCAGGGGGTGCCCAACTCCTCTGCCAGGGAGTGACCTTCGATCAGCTCCTGGGCCAGGTAAAACTCTTGCCCTTCCTCAAAGTGGGCCAGCAGCCCTGGAATTTGAGGGTGCGTTCCCAGCTTGTAAAGGGTTTGGGCTTCAGTATCAAACAGCCGTCGCGCTGTTTGCAGCTCTTCAGCCGTGGTCACCTGGGGCTTGAGCTGCTTCACCACGCACAGTGGATGCCCCGGCAGGTGAAGGTCTTGGGCGCTAAAGGTTTGACCAAACCCCCCCGAGCCCACGGGTTGCACGAGCCGGTAACGGCCCCCTAGCAGTCTAGATTCTGGCGGCAGGTTGGGAAAGGAAGCGGTCATAGCCATGGGCAAGTGACGTTTGAACTATTAGACGACAATCTAGCAGGTGCCGTTAACCCCCCTTAGGGTAGCGCTCAGCAGCACAGAAATACAGCGGTGGCTGTAGATGCCGAGTTGATCAAATTCAGGGTGACGTACTGAACCGTCGGCGGGTTCCGGGGTAATGGCAAACGAACGAAAATAGAAGAGCGAAAAAAGCTCGATAGCTTGAATTGTTATATCTCGGCTGTCCAACCCAGACTTCATTAGCTGTAGGCTTTCAGGACTGTCAGAGCCACAGGAATTCGCCCTAAAATAGGTTCGACAAGCCATCGGCTTCCAGTTTTGGCTACAAGAACATGGAAATCGAACCCTATGCCTCTCACCACCTTGATGCGGTTGTTCGGCTGGCACTGCGGGCCCGGGCTCCAGTCTTTGATTCAATTCAAAGCACAATGAATGCCGAGGTGTATCAGGCGTTTTATCCTGAGCACTGGCGGGGGAGCCAGCAAAAGGCGGTTGAGGATATCTGCGCTGCGGCAGACACCAGCGTGTGGGTGGCTAGGGAGGCAGATTTGGTAGTGGGGTTTGTCGCCGTCAAGCTACATTCGGCAGACAACATGGGTGAGATCTACATGGTTGCCGTTGATCCAGAGTTTCAGGGTCGCGGCGTTGGCAGTGCTTTAATCAAATGTGCGCTGGGCTGGATGGAAGAGGTCGGCATGGCGATCGCGATGGTAGAGACCGGCGGTGACCCTGGCCACGCCCCGGCCCGGCACACCTATGAAAAGGCGGGCTTTGAGCTGTGGCCCGTCGCCAGATACTTTAAGAAGCTTTAGCGCGATCGCCCCCACCCTAAGCCGGCACCATGCCCAAATTTAGGTCGAGTGGATTCCCTGAAAGCCGTTTCCCTTGCCCAGGCCCTACTCCAACGACTCACGATACCGCGCCAGCAGCGGCTGCAAGAAGTCGTAGCCATCGACGCCAATCACGGCGAGAAACTGGCGACGGTGGTCGGCAAGAATGCTCTCAAAGGTCTCTGGTCCCAGTTGCCCGTAGAGAATGCTGAGCAGGGCCGCGGGCTGCCGCCACTCAGGGGAGTCAATCTGGTGGTGCAGATACATGCCGAGGCAGCCCGTGAGCACCGCTTGCTCCAGGTTGCCGTCGCCCTGGTAAGCAGCGGCCAGGTTGGCAAAATTGGAGGCCATTAGAAAGCGATCGCCGATCGCTTGCGCCACCTGAAGCCCCTGCTGAAGAGACTCGATCGCATCCCGATATTGCCCGAGCTTGAGCTGGGCGATGCCGAGACTGTTGGCGCAGAGGGCCTGACTGGGGCGATCGCCCACCTGCTCCGACAGCGCCAGCCCTTGCTCCAGATAGCTGAGCACGGTTTCGTACTGTTCGGCCTCCAGCAGTTGGGACTGGCCCTGGGCGACCTGGCTGTAGCCCACATTGGCCAAGGCGTTGGCTTGGCCAACGCGATCGCCGCTCTGACGGGCTAAAATCAGCGCCCGCTGGCTGTGGCCCTGGGCGGCCTCAAAGTCTTGCTGGGCCACCGAGGTGCGACTGAGATGGTTGAGGCTGGCGATTTCGCAGGGCACATCGTGGGCCTCGCGGGCCACCTCTAGGGCCTGTTGGTGAAAGCGCTGAGCCTGGCTATAGTTGCCCAGTGCCCGCTGCGAATAGCCCAGCAGGGTGAGAATGCGGGCCTTTACCGCCGTGTTGGGCACCGCTTGCAGGGGCTGATCCAGGTACTCTAGCAGGGCGCGAAGGGACTCCCCAGAGAGGGCAGTAAACAGGCCGCCATAGAGCGGAAAATAGCTCTGGTTGGCAAACTGCCGTAGCCCCTGGAGCGCTAGCTGAAACGACCCCATCGACAGGATGCGTTGGCCCTGCTGGCCCAGGCGGTCAGAAATCTGCCCCCAGACTACGGCAAAGGTGAGAAAGGTGGCGATCGACAGCCGCTTGCCCGATTGAGGGTCATAGGGTTGGCGATCGAACCAATTCACCAGGGCCAGCTGAAGGCGCTGCAAAACTACCCCCCAGGCAACCCAGTCGGCCACAGCTAAGGGAGCCGTTACGCCAGCGGCAGTGACCGTCTGATGCTGAGCCAGGTCAACAAACAGGCGTTTCAGCGCTGGGTTGCCCACAATTTTGCCCCAGTGCTGCCAGGGGCCAGACTGTTCCCCAGGTTCGCTAAAACCCAGCTGCTGGCCCTGGGCATAGATCCACCCCACCACGTCGCCTTCGAGCTGCTGCCAGGCGGTCAGCCCCTGCTCTAGCCCATCAGCCAGGGTGGCCAGGGCCGGGGCAGTCTCGGTAGCCTGTGCCGACGCGGACGGCACCGGAGCCTGCTTGAGCGCCCGCACTAGCTGCCCCAACTGCTCCCGAGAAAGGGGTTGATCGCGGTTGGGGTCAAGGGCGGTAAGGAGCTGAAACAGGCGCTCCTCGGGTGGAGCCTGGAGAATTTCGGCTTCTATGCCGGTGAGCACCGCCGTGGCCTGGTTGTCGGCCTGCCAGTGCTCCCATTCACCCTGAATGGTGCGGAGAGCACGCTGTTTGCGTAGGGCTTTGGCCTGCTTAAATTCGTCACTGCCGGGGGCCAGGTCAGGCTCTAGGGCAGCCAGGGTATTGGCCAAGGCCCGCTCAAACAGTTCGCCACCGCCTGGCTCGATGCCCGCTTGCAGCATGCGGTAGACCTGCTGTTTTGACTGAATTTTACCCTTGAGGGTGGCGGCTACTATGTCATCGATGAGTGCCTGGTACGGTTGAGCCATAGATCGCCATGCTGTTCAAAACTGCGAAGGAGTCGTTGCCCCAAGTGTGCCACAGATCTTTCTGAGATTCAGCCTAGTAGTCTGTCAAGCCAAGGGTGACAGGTCCGTGAGGGTTTAAGGTCTAAGGTGTCAGGTTCACGGCCTGCCTTAGACCCGACACCTTGAACCCTAAACCGTTGGAGCCTGTCACAATCAGCTTGGTCAAGTACAAGCAGCGGCAGAGTGTTGGAGGTCAAAGCCCGGCGATTTTTTGGGGTAAGGTAGCCTGGGAAAAGCTCACTCAATTCCTTATAAATTTATGGGCGGGGTTGCTTGGAGTACTACCCACGCCGGGGTGCATCGGCTGCTCAAGGTTCGTCCGCTGCTGCCTCGGGGGGCGACAGGGCTATTGGCGGTGTCGGGTGGGCAAGATTCGGTGTGCCTGCTCAAGCTGCTGGTCGATCTGCGGCCCAAGTGGGGCTGGCAGCTGCGGGCGGTGCACTGCGATCACCGCTGGCGACCCGACTCGGCAGCCAACGCCGATTTTGTGCGGCAGCTGTGCGAAGGTT
Source organism: Nodosilinea sp. FACHB-131 (assembly GCF_014695395.1). Taxonomy (GTDB): domain Bacteria; phylum Cyanobacteriota; class Cyanobacteriia; order Phormidesmidales; family Phormidesmidaceae; genus Nodosilinea. Next base: position 323,718 of record NZ_JACJOF010000038.1, on the reverse strand, counting down.
GGGGCGTTCCCTGTGAGGTGGTCACTGCCGATGCCGATTACGCCACCGAGGCACTGGCGCGGCACTGGCGGTATCGGGTATTTGAAGCGTTGGCTAGTCAAGAACGCTGTACTCAGGTGGCGACGGGGCATACGGCGAGCGATCGCACCGAAACCCTGCTCTACAACCTGCTGCGGGGCAGCGGCACCGATGGTCTTCAAGCCCTGGCCTGGCAGCGACCCCTTTCAAAAGACAGCTCCGTTACCGTAGTGCGCCCCCTGCTGGGGCTGACCCGCCAGCAGACCGGAGAGTTTTGCCGCCAGTTTGACCTGCCCATCTGGCCCGATGCTACCAACCAGGACACCGGCTATGCCCGCAATCGCATTCGCCTAGAGCTATTGCCCTACCTGCAACAGCACTTTAACCCTAGGGTAGCCATGACCCTAGCGAATACAGCTGAGCTACTGACGGCTGAGGTGGAGCTGCTAGAGGCGATGGCGGGCGAGCTGTATGAAACATCGGTCCTACCTCCCGCTGGGGAGGGCGAAGCGTGGAAAATTCAGCGATCGCCCCTCAAGACCGCCCCCCTAGCTCTCCAGCGGCGGGTGCTGCGGCGAGTGCTCCAGCAGGTGACCCCAGCCCAGGTCAGCTTCGAGCATGTGGAGAAACTCATCGCTTTACTCGTCGCCCCCCAAGGCAGCCAGAGCGATCCCTTCCCCGGTGGATGGATGGCCATAGTAGACGGCGACTGGCTGGTGCTGAAGCCATCAATGACAACGTGAGGCCGCAGCATGGCATGGTGTAGGTTCTAGAATGGCAGTAGCTACTATGAACCTGTCTGCGTGGGCCAGCCCATGACCTTACCTCCCGCTCTACGCTATCGCTTGGTACGCCTGCAATCCCTGGGGCGATCGCTCAATCGCCCGACGGTGTGGGGCGGTCTTGGCCTGCTGGGGTTGCTAGCCGTGGCCGTGCCTCAGTACTCGCGCCACCCCGAGTGGCGCAGTCAGTACAACCCAGCGGTTGACAGTGCCGCCGTCGACCCCAACACCAACCTGGACAACTTATCCAACGACGATTTGGCCGACCTGGCCGAAATTGACAACCTCGCCGTGCTGCTTGACCAGATTCAGCCCACTACGGCTACTGCTTTAGAAGAAGCGGCGCGATCGCCCGATACCGACCCACTGGCGCTGCCCACCGCTACAGAAGAGCAGCAGGCCCCCACCAGCCCCTTTGCCAACTACTTAGAACGCAGTCGCTTTCGGTTTAGCCCCTCGGCCAGTGGCAGCGAAGCCGGCTCTCTAGAGGCCACCCGACCGCTTGGCCAATCAGCAGCCGATCTGACGTCTGGCCAGGGCGCACCCCAACTCAGTGCCCTGCAACAAGCGCTTAACCAGCGCCGTGCCAATGCTGCCCCTCCCTCCGAGACAACGTCCGAAGACCGCAATCCGGTAGCTGAAGCTGCCCCCACCGACAATCTGACGCCCTCGCCCTGGATGGTCGAAGGTAGCCTGCCTGGGATAGACCAGCGGTTTATTCGCACTACTCCACAGATGTCGCCGCCACCAGGCACAACAGGTTACACATTGCCGCCGACACTAGCGCCTAGTCCAGCAGCAGTAGCTCCAGCAGCTTCAGTGGCCCCCGCCGCGCTTAACCTAAATCTTAGAACTCCAGCCACCGCACCTCCGGCGGGGGTGACGGCGCAGCCACCGTCTGGGGTGCCAGGCAATATCCCTAGCGCCACTCCCCAACCAGAACCTGCCCCCTTCTCCGCCCCGAGGCCACCCGGCGTCTACACCGGCAACGGCTATATCAACACGTTCTCAGACCCGAGCGGGCCAGCAAATTAAGCAAATTCAAGCGAACGGGTTGACGTTTCAACGGTCAAACGTGCGCCGCAGTCTAGCGGCGTGGCCTTTTGTGGTTCAAACCAAAAAGAGGATGACTAGGCTTTCTACCTGGTCATCCTCCTGAGGATTGCGATGCACAATGACGGATCTAGTCAGCGTTTGACTCTGGGTAGGGGTCGCTCAGTTGCTCGGTTTCGGGGCAATCATCAGAGACGTTAATCTCAACATCGCCTCGGGGGACGGCGGCGAGGCGCTTGGTAACTGCACCAATGCTCTCTATGCGCACCATTTCTTCCCAGGAGCAAATCTCGTCTTCTTCCTCAGTTTCGTAGCGAAAGGTGACCAGATCGCCTTCGACATCTAAAATTTTCGCCCGCTCAATCCAACGCTGTTGATCCCGTAGAAAAATCCACACATCTTGACCATCACAACAGAGTTGATAGATCTTGCGGTGTAGCATAATTGCGGCTCCTTCACAGGTAACATCAACGCTCGTGTCGCTTCGCTGACGGAGGGGAGCGTTCACCCAGCTGAAACGGGGTTGACTACATCACAGACTTTGCCTAGCCCCGTGAATGTGCCTTCGCTCTGGCTAAACTACGCGTCAGCAGTCTAGGTAGATGACCAAAGCTAGCGATCGCAGCGAATCTGGTTCTGTACCTTAACATTCCCCGAGGCATTCATTCTTCTCATATCAGTGAAGCGGAAACTGTAGTGTAGCAAGCCCTACCTTCGCTTGCCCACAACAGTCCGAGGGCGAGCGCTATAGTGAGAAATCAGCCCTGTTCTCGTGTCTTGCCCTATGCTGCTGCACCTCTGCACCTGGCCCGAAGTTGAGGCTTACCTCACTCAGTCGTCAGGCATTATCTTGCCAATTGGCTCCACAGAACAGCACGGCCCTACCGGCCTGATTGGCACCGACGCGATCTGCGCCGAGGTAGTGGCTAAGGGCGTTGGTGAGGCCGCCAATGCGCTGGTTGGCCCCACCATCAATGTAGGTATGGCGCTGCACCACACGGCCTTTCCTGGTTCTATGACCCTGCGCCCCAGTACGATGATTGCGGTCATTCAGGACTACCTCACGCCCCTGGTGCGTCACGGCTTTACCCGGTTCTTTTTCGTCAACGGCCACGGCGGCAACATCGCCACCCTCAAAGCGGCTTTTGCCGAAGCTTACACCACCCTAGCCCACGAGCAAATTCCCAATGCCGAGCGGGTGCGCTGCAAGACGGCCAACTGGTTTATGGCGCGATCGGTCTACACCTTGGCTAAGGAACTCTACGGCGATCAGGAAGGTTCCCACGCGACTCCTAGCGAGGTGGCCCTAACGCAGTACGCCTATCCTGATTTCATTAAGCAGGCACCTTTGGAACCGCAGGTGGCTCCGTCGGGCCATGCGATCTACAGCCCTACGGACTTTCGGCAGCGCTATCCCGATGGCCGCATGGGGTCGAACCCGGCTTTGGCCACCCCCGAGCATGGGCAGCAGCTCTATGAGGCCGCGGTGAAAGAACTGACTAGCGACTATTTGGCGTTTTTGGCGGCAGAGTAAGGCAGAGTCGGTAAGCTGCATTCTATTGTCGGCGGTCGCATTGGCATAGCAGCGGCTTGACTTGCCATAACCACCCAGTGACATGGCATTGCAGCGGGGTGACATAGCTTATCCACCCGGTGATATGGCATTGCAGGGCGATGCCATAGCGATGCAGGGCGATGATATGCCAATACCACCCGATGACATAGCATTGCAGGCGGTGGATATAGCGAAACCAGCCGTTGCTATGGCATTACCATAGGGGCTAGCTCTGTTTCGGCCCCGGCAATGCCTAGCGACTTTGAGATTCTGCGCAGCATTTACAACGCCTTCGACCCCTTTGAGCCGCTGCTCCCCGGCGACCCGGTATATGTCAATTGCAGCGCGGTGCGGGGCGAAGAGAATATTTTGGTAGATGTGGGGCGGCAGATTACCTACAGCGATCGCATCACTCACCAGCTCTACACTGGCCATCGGGGCGCAGGCAAATCGACCGAGCTGCTGCGGCTTAAGGAAGCCCTAGAACAAGACGGCTACCGTGTCGTCTATTTTGCCGCCGAAGAGACCGACATTGACCCTGAGGACGCGCAATATACTGACATTCTGCTGGCTTGTACCCGCAACCTGCTAGCAGATTTGCAGGGCGATCAGAAACCGATTCAGCAGTGGTTAAAGTCGCGCAAGACTGAGCTGGTGGATGCCATGCAGAGCGAGGTTGGCTTCGACAGCATTGACGCCGAGGTACCTTTTAGCAAGCTCACCACCACGCTCAAGGTTAGCCCTACGGCGCGTGCCCAAATTCGCAAAATTGTGGAGCCGCATACGCCCTCGCTGATTGAGGCGCTGAATACGTTTATTAAAGAGGCGATCGCCCAAACGCCCCAGCAAACGACCCACAAGCTGGTGCTCATTGTCGATAGCCTCGATCGCATTCCATCCATTCTGCGAGAAAACGAACCCAGCAACCACGAGCAGATTTTTGTCGATCGCAGCGAACAGCTCAAAATGCTGGATTGCCACATCATCTACACGGTGCCGATTTCGCTGGTGTATTCGGGCCGTGCTCCCGACCTGCGCGACATTTACGTATGCCGAAATTCAGGTATTGCCGATGGTGATGGTGCGCGACCAGGCGGGGCAAGTATGCGAACCGGGGTTAGCCATTATGCGCGAGCTGGTGCGCCAGCGGGTGTTTCACGTTGAGTCGGTGAGCCCTGAGGCTCAACTGGTGGGTGACATCTTTGACGATGGCGAAACTCTCGACCAGCTTTGCCTGATGAGCGGCGGCCACATGCGCAACCTGATGCTGATGGCTCAGGAGGCGATTAAGCAGACTACGGCGCTGCCCATTGGCAAAAAGGCGGTGCGATTGGCGATTACCAAGGCCCGGAATACCTACCGTAACGCGGTGTATGACAACCAGTGGGGGCTGTTGGCCAAGGTGTGGCAAACCAAGGAAATTCTCAACGACGAAGCCCACCGTGACCTGCTGTTTAATCGCTGTATTTTGGAATATCGCTACATTGATGACGATGGTGAAATTGTTTGCTGGCGCGATGTGCACCCCCTGCTGCGCAGCGTGAAGGAGTTTCAGGCAGCATTAGATAAACTAGAAACATAGGTAGGGTGGGCACTGCCCACCAACGTCTCGGCAGTGCCATGCTCCTGGGACGCGTCATTGTTATCTGATAGACCAAAGGAACCTTGGCAAGGCTGCACATGTTAATGGTGGGCAATGCCCACCCTACGCTCTCAACGAAATAGCGCTCCATGGCGAAACCTGAGCTAACCGAATGGGATGAAGACCTTACCGCCTCAGCCGAGGAAGAGTACGCAGGGCTGGTGCGGGCCATTCGCTGGGCGAAGGGGTTTGGCCTGCTGTTTGTGCAGTGCTCGCCTGCCCAGGGCGAGGAGCTAATCGCCCGTGTGTGCGACGACGTTACTGACAAAGCTATAGATGTACTGCGCCTAGAGGGCGAAGTTGACAACCTCTACGAAACGGTTGCTGCGCTGCCCAAAGTAGATAAGACCAACGTGCTGTTTATCACCGGGCTAGAGAAGTCGTTGGTGCCCTACATTAAGCCGGGCTACGGCAGCGAGGGTGACTACTACGCCAAAGACACGGTGCCGAAGATTCTTGGCAAGCTGAATTTGCAACGCGAGAAGTTTCGCGAAACGCTCAAACTGTGCTTTGTGTTTTTGGTGCCACCGTATGCCATGAAATACCTGATTCGCCGTGCGGCGGATTTCTTTGACTGGCGATCGGGCATATGGGAGTTTGTAGGACCGCTAGAGGAGTTGCAGCAAGAAGCCTACAGATTGTTGAAAGACAATGACTTTGAGCGATATCTGAACCTGACGCCTCAGCAACGGTGTGAACGCTTTTTAGCTATTGAAGATTTACTTGAACACAATGATGGTTCGGCAGAAAATGTTAGTGAGCTTCTACGTGAACAAGGAAGATTGCTAGACGCTGACGGTAATCACAAAAAGGCCATAAATTACTTTGATGCTGCACTGAAGGTTAAACCTAGCTATCCTGAAGCGCTCAATAGCAAAGGAATTGTGCTAAATGACTTAGGTCACCACGAAGAAGCGATTATCTGCTACGACACTGCTCTGGCAATTAAATCCAACTATCACCATGCACTCACCAACAAAGGCGATGCATTGGATGACCTAGGTAAATACGAGGAAGCAATCACCTGCTATGACGCCGCTCTAGTGCTCAAACCTGATCATGTCCATGCACTTGGCAACAAAGGATTTATGCTGAGCAAACTAGGCCGTTACGAGGAAGCGGTTGCCCATCATGACGCTGCTCTGGCCATCCAACCCGACTATCACTATGCGCCCCAAGGCAAAGGGGAAGCGTTTGAGAGCTTGGGCAAATATGAGGAGGCGATAGCCTGCTATGATGCCGCCCTAACAATCAAACCCGACTTTCACTATGCGCTCAACAACAAAGGGGTTGTACTGGGTAAATTGGGTCGTTATGAGGAGGCGATAGGCTGCTATGATGCCGCTCTGGCAATCCAGCCCGAGGATCACGAAGCGCTCAACAACAAAGGGATTACGCTGCGAAACTTGGGCCGCTATGAGGAGGCGATCCTCTGCTATGAAGCCGCCCTGGCGATTAAGCCTGACTACCAACTAGCGCTCGACAACAAGGAAGAGGCGCTAGAAAAACTGGCGGATGCTTCTCACTGAGAGAAATTAATAACGCTAATGAAAATTATAGTATTTCTCAGAAACAAATATCCTGGCTATTGAGCTGGCCACACAACCAGTTGCCACAACCGACGTATATGCGACATGTACATCGGCAAAGTGCCTCAACTCAAGGCTTGCTATAGAGGCGAAACCATCGAAGAACTAATGGCCAACATTCGAGAAGTCATCGAGATGTGCATCGAAGAACTCAATTGAGCTTCTCTGTGATAAGTCGTACTGCACAGTGGGAATCTTACTGGTAAGCCCGTGTCGCAAACAACGCGCCGCATTCGCCCAGCTTTCCACTATTCCCAACTCTGAAACAGGAGTGCATTATGCCCATTACTGACACTAGCCGCCGCTTGCGGCCCGCCATTCTCAACAAAGATATTGACGCCCTGCACGGTCTTGGCACCATTCCCACCTACAGCACCGTTCGCGCCGCAGCCACCCCCGACGCATTGCAGCTGGCCCACGCCAAAATGCGCGCCATGCAGCAAACCGAAACCGAAAAGCTCGCGATCGCCAAAGCCGCCACCGATGCCGCCCGCGTCGCCGAGTGGGAGTTTCACAACGCCGTGCTGGCCATGAAAGAATGCGTGCGCGGCCAGTTTGGCTCCGACAGCAACGAAGCCCAGGCGATCGGCCTGAAGAAAAAGTCTGAGCGCAAACGCCCCAAGCGCCAGGCTGCCTAACTATATTCCTCCTGATGGTCGAACGCTCCAGATACCGCTGGAGCGTTTTTTTGTAGGCGTCATCGGCCTACGGCTCCGGCATCTGCCAGTTGGGGTTGACCAAGCTAGTCATCACGTGGTCTTGCCACTGGCCATCGATGAACAGGTAGTCGCGAGCAATGCCTTCAATTTGAAAGCCTAGCCGTTTGAGCACGCTGGCGCTGCGGTGATTATGGGGCATGTAGTTGGCCATCACCCGGTGCAGATTGAGGTCGTCAAAGGCGTAAGCAATGATTGCTTTGCCGGCCTCGGTCATATAGCCCTGGCCCTGGTGCTCGGCAGAGAGGCCATAACCCAGAGTGGCCCCTTGAAACGCGCCGCGAATGATGGTGTTGAGGTTGATGGTGCCCATCACTTGGCTCGGCTCATCGCGAGAAAAGATAAACAGCTTCACCGCCTGACCAGAGTAGAAATCGTTGCGGCGGGCATTCAGCACATTTCGCCAAAAGTCTGGGGTGTAAAAGTCGTCTGGCCGCTGGGGCTCAAAGGGTTGTAGATAGTCGCTGTTGTCGTGGTAGTAGCGCAAAATCTCGGTAATGTCGCTGGGTTTGCCAAGCCGCAGCCGCAGCCGTGGGGTGTTGAGCGTGGGCTCTTGAGTGATCATTGATGCCCATAGTAGTGGCCCACCGAGGTTTGAGCTAAGCAATGGAGTGCCATCCTGCGGTGAGAGGAGCATTGCTATGGTGCCATAGGAGGGGGTGAGGGAGACGGGGAAGTGGGGGAGGTGAGGAAGATGGGGCGGGCAGGCTTTTTCGGTATAGTAGGGGTCTGCAAAATCGAGGATGGAGAGCTATGGCGCGCCTGGCACTGTTGAGCGTATCGGATAAAACCGGGCTGGTGGAATTAGCCAAAACTTTGGTAGAAGAGTTTGGCTTTGACCTAGTCAGCAGCGGCGGTACGGCAAAAGCGATCGCAGCGGCAGGACTCCCCGTCACTAAAGTCTCTGACTACACCGGCTCGCCCGAAATTCTTGGCGGACGGGTGAAGACGCTGCACCCCAAAATCCACGGCGGCATCTTGGCGCGGCAAGACTTGGCCGAAGACCAGAAGGATTTGGCCGACAACGGCATTCGCCCGCTGGATTTGGTGGTGGTGAATCTCTATCCCTTTGAGCAGACGATCGCAAAAGAAGGCGTGACCATGGCCGATGCGATCGAGAACATCGACATCGGTGGGCCAGCCATGCTGCGGGCCGCAGCCAAGAACCACGCCCATCTGACCGTGTTGTGCAGTGCCGAGCAGTATGGGCCTTATCTGGAGGCGCTGCGAGCTAGCGAAGGACAAGTCCCTTTAGAGTTTCGCCAAGCCTGCGCACGGGCAGCATTTTGGCATACGGCCAGCTACGACCAGGCGATCGCCACCTACCTCACCGCTGCCACCAGCGAGGAAAGTGCGCTGCCCCAGCAGTGGGCGATGATCGGTCGCCAGCAGGCCACCCTGCGCTACGGTGAGAACCCTCACCAGACGGCGGCTTGGTACCGCACCGGCTCTGTGCCCACTGGCTGGGCTGGGGCTGACCAGCTCCAGGGCAAAGAGCTGAGCTACAACAATTTGGTGGATCTGGAGGCAGCGCGGCGGATTATTGCAGAGTTCCCCAGCGATCGCCCCGCCGCTGCCGTGCTCAAGCACACCAATCCTTGCGGTGTGGGGATGGGCGATACGCTAGCTAGCGCCTACCGCCGCGCCTACGATGCCGACGATGTCTCGGCCTTTGGCGGCATTGTGGTGCTCAATCGCCCCATTGATGCCGACACCGCCGAGCAGCTCACGGGCACGTTTTTGGAGTGCATTGTGGCTCCGGGATGTGATCGCGCCGCCCAAGACATTCTCGCCAAAAAGCAAAACCTGCGAGTGCTGGTGCTGGAAGATCTGCTGACCGGGCCAACCCAGGTGGTGAATGCGATCGCGGGTGGATTCTTGCTACAAGCTCCCGACACCTATCGCGACGACCCTGCTACCTGGCAAATTGTCACCGAGGCCAAACCCACCGAGGCTGAGCTGGCCGAAATGCTGTTTGCCTGGCGGGTGGTGAAGCACGTGAAATCTAATGCGATCGTGGTCACTCACCAGCAGCAAACCCTCGGCATTGGGGCTGGGCAGATGAACCGCGTCGGCTCGGTCAGCATTGCCCTGGCCCAAGCGGGCGCAAAAGCCCAGGGGGCTGTCTTAGCCAGCGATGGATTCTTTCCCTTTGACGACTCGGTACGCACTGCTGCCGCTGCGGGCATTCGCGCTGTGGTGCAGCCCGGCGGTAGCCGTCGCGATGAGGACTCGATCAAAGCGGCCAACGAGCTGGGCCTGATCATGGCGATGACCGGCGTGCGGCATTTCCTGCATTAGAAAATTGTCCAGTGGTGCATCGCTGCGCGGATGCACCCTGCTCAGAAGAATAGAGTTACCCTAGACCTTATTCCTGCCCAGCCATCAGTAGCGTAGTACCGATGCAGATTCTATCTATCAACAGCGGTCGACCCGAAACCATAACCATTGGGCAACGGGTCGCTACGACAGGCATTTTTAAGACACCGATCGCAGGGCAAGTTCACGTCAGTGCCCAAGGGCTGGTGGGAGATACGATAGCCGATACCGCTCACCACGGGGGCGTAGACCAGGCCGTTTATCTCTACAGCGCTGAAGACTACGCTTGGTGGGAGGCTGAGCTACAGTGCCCGATTCCCTTTGGTACCTTTGGTGAAAACCTCACACTCTCAAGCTTTGGGCCTCAACCACTCCGGGCTGGCGATCGCATCGCGATCAACGCCGTCTTGCTTGAAGTCACCTTCCCGCGCATCCCATGCTCCACCCTCGCAGCCCGGATGAGTGACGCCACTTTCGTCCAGCAGTTTATCCAGGCCCGGCGACCGGGAGCCTACACCCGCGTGTTATCAACTGGCGATCTACAGGTGAACGATCCAGTCACCATGGAGTATGCTTCCCCCAGCTTTCCGACCCTGACAGAACTATCTGACCTGTGGCACGACAAGGATCGCCACCCTGATCTGCTCCGCAAAGGACTCAACGCCCCGATTGCAGAACGGTTCAAAGCAATCTTTCAGCAGTGGCTAGAGCGGGGCTCAACGCCTTCTGATTCTGTGGCACATGAGGACTAAACCCCAGTCGCGTCATTGGGCCAACTCAAACCTGCTCGTCTACTTTTGAGCGGTATCCGATTCAGCGGCGGGCCCTTCAGGCACCGGGTCGTAGCCGCCGGGATGAAAGGGGTGACAGCGCGTAATCCGTCGCGCCGCCAGCCAGCTTCCTTTCGCCGGGCCAAACCGCTCGATCGCCGTCAGCGCGTACTGAGAGCAGGTCGGGTTAAACCGACAGGTGGGCGGAAACAGCGGCGACAGCAGCCGTCGATAGCCGTGAATGAGGAGCAGCAGAACTTGCTTCATAAGCTCATTTTAGAGGGGGTATATGGTTCACGGTGTAGGGTACAGGGCAAAACCAGGAACCCTAGACCAAAAACCTTGAACCCTACACCCTCTAATAATCCAACATCAGCGTGTTGTAGTCTTCGGGAGCCTGGCGGCTGTTGCGCTGGGGCAAATACACGTTGGTACTGGGGGCAAAGTTTAACCCTTGGGGCTTGTGGGCAGCGGAAGACTGGGTGGGCTGGCGCAGTGTAGCGGCTTTGGTGTCAAGCCCTGCGGTTGCTTGCTCAATTTCAGCGAGGCGATCGCACAGCTGCTGACGGCGACCGTCGATATATTCCAGCTCCTGCTCAAGCCGCGTCTTCTCGACGGTGAGCTTATACATATCGAGATACTGGGCGGCCTCAGTGGCCGGGCGCGGCATCGTGCTGATCTTAGGAAAACTTCGGCGGGGGGCGCGTTTGATGCTCATAAGCTATCCGAGGGCTGACCTAGAGTTCACAGCGTTAGCTTGCCCACTTAGGCAAACGAATTCCCATCGGCGCACGATTTGTAGCAATGGGTCAGGCCTCAGCTAGCACGCGGGCCAGGGCATAGGCCACATCTACACCCACGTTATCGCCCTCCCGATTGGTCGCAGCGGCGATGGTGGTGGGGCAACCCGCCAGAGCCGAAAAGTGGAAGGCTGCGATCGAATAGCCTGGCCCACCACCGTTGTGCCCCGCGACCCGACCGTAGGGCGATGCGGTATCCACAAACAGTCCTAGCCCACAGCCCACGTTTTGTAGGGGTGGGTGCGGCCCCAAGCTGTGAACCGGCTGAGCCATCTGCTCTACCAGCGTTGGGTCGAGAATATGACCTGTGATTAGAGCATGCATCATCGTGGCCAGCTCTGCCGCCGTAGACACCACTACTCCATGGGAAACCCAACCGGGATGGTAGCGCTGCGACATATCCTCAAGCTCGTCACTAAATATCGACGTATAGCCTGGCGTCAGGCCCGTAATATCGTCTAGCGAAGCGGCGACAAAGGTCTGCTTCAAGCCCAAGGGTGCCAAGAATAGCTTGTCTAAATGGTCCTGCATAGGTTGCCCGGTGACCTTCTCTAGCAGCAGCTTGAGCGCTAAATAGCCAATGTTGGAATAGGACCAGCTCTGGCCAGGGTCAAACAGCAATCCTCGACTAGAGGCCACCTCAAGAAAAGACTCGGGCGACCAGGGAGCACTGGGGGTTGCTTTTACAGCTTCGTTGTAAGCCGGCAGACCGCCGTAATCGGGTAAGCCGCTGCTATGGCTGAGAATCTGACGCAGGGTAATGGGCGTTGCGACTGGAAAATCTGACCAATAATCTTGAATAGGTGCGTCTAGACCAAGGCATCCTTCGCTGACTTGGTGTAGAACCGCCGCCGCAATGAGCGATTTAGTCACGCTGTAGATATAGAAGCTGGCGTCGATGGAGAGCGGTATCGTCTGGCTCAGGTCTTGATGCCCCATGCCCATAGTGAACGAGGGCTTGCCTTCTATACAGATGGCGATCGCCGCTCCGGGCATCTGAGCCTGGGCCAGTGTTAGCTCAACCGCCCCTCTAAGCACTGATTGAATGCCTTGATTCATAGTTAAATCTCGATAGCTTGACAGACCGCTTGAATAGTTTGCCGCAGCCAAAGATTGGCAGAGTCGCGATTGCTGAGTTTGCTCCAGGCCATTGAGATTGCCCAGTGGGGCACCTCAAGGGGAAGCTCAAAGACCTGTAGGGGATAGTACTGGAGAAAGTGCTGCTCCAGGCAGGAGGGAATGGCGGCGATGAGATCAGAGGCGGCGATCGCCGTTGGTAGTGCGAACCAGTAGGGCACCGTCAGCGCAACGCGTCGCTGTAGCCCTTGCTCGGCTAAAAGTTGGTCAATAATGCCGCTAGCATCCCGCCGCAGCGTAAAGAGTGCGTGGGGAAACGCAACAAATTGCTCTAGGCTAACTTTGCCATTCTCAAGGGCAGGATGATTTAATCGACATACTCCTAGAAACCGCTCTATCAGGAGGTTTTCGTCAAGAATATGGCTGGGCAAATTTGCAAACGTCCCCAGTGCCAAATCGACAATCTCTCCTTCAATTAACTCTACAAATGACTCTTTTTCGACAGTAGTTAAGCGCAGATCGATATATGGCGCTTGTTGCTTAAAAGCGCTCAGCATTTTTGGCAAAATTAAGCTGGCAAAATAGTCAGACGTGGCTAGGGTAAACACCCGTTGCGAACTGAGCGGAGTGAAGGCTTGCGGATCTGCCAGGGTCACTCGAATGGTATCTAAAGCAGCGGTAACTTGGGGGGCGATCGCATTCGCCTTTGCAGTAGGTCGCATCTCTCGCCCTACCCGCACAAACAGATCGTCACCAAAGAGCGATCGTAACCGGCCCAAGCTTGCGCTCATGGCGGGCTGCCCGACATGCAGACTCTGAGCCGCCACCGTGACGCTTTTCGAAGCATACAGCGCCTCAAACGCCACCAGCAGATTGAGATCAATAGCTCCCAAGTTAATCATTCTCGTTGATGAATTGTATCTTTATTATCAATTTGATTTATTTTAGTCCTGCCTCTATCGTGGGTTCAAGGCGTTAAGGAAAATAAACCATGACTGAGGTAGAAGCCCAGAACCTGGCAATTGCCCATCGCTTTGTCACCCATTTTTTGGGAAGAGGCAATATGAGCATTGCGGCAGAATTGCTCGACGAAAACGTGCAGATAACTACTGGCCTGAAGCCTAGCGGCCCCATCAATGGCATTGCAGAATACACTCAGGTATTTTCTGACTTCTACGCTGCCTTTCCCGATGTGGAACCCTTGGTTATCGAAGATAGTTTTGCGGCAGGCGATCGCGTTGTGGTGCGATTCAAGTCCTTTCAGCAGCATGTAAAAGACTATTTCGGAATTCCTAAAAGCGATCGCATCATTACCTTTCACGAGACCCACGTTATGCGCATTCTCAACGGCAAAATCGTGGAAAACATTGTCAGCGCTACAAATTTAGAGTTTGAAATGCTGATGGCTCCAGCGTTAGCACCTTTGATTCTGACTTAACTGTTTAGATCATGCTACGGCATCTCTCACGAAGACGCGATCGCCTAAACCAAGAACTGCTCTGTTTTGTTGGGTAGGATACATGACTATTTGTTGATTGTGCGCCAACATCAACTCAGCAATATGTGAGACGCCCAAACTGTGTTCTATTCTGCGCTGTAGCTATGCCCCTTCCAGATCTCTATGCCAATACACCTGTTGAGCTAGTTCCAGCTCAATCTCTAGCGACTTTTCCTGTCAATACATTTTTAGAAAATCTCGCGATCGCCCCTAATGGCGACATCTTTGTCACCAGCCACGAAGCCGGCGAAATCTTTAAGCTCGACACCAATCGCAACCTCACTCAATATGCCAAGTTGGATGGCAAAGTCACGGGCATTGTCGTCGTTGGGTCAGACAGCCTTCTGGTCAACGGGTGGAATGCGGAGGGCGTGCCGTTTATTGCAACGCTAACGCAGGGAACAGTTCAGTCGTTGCAAACTGTTCCAGAGAGCGCTTTTCTCAATGGCATTACAGCAATTGCACCCGACTTATACCTCATGGCCGACTCTTATAGAGGAGCGATCTGGGTCTTTGAACTGGCAACCAAGGCCGCTAAACTTTGGCTAGAGCACCCTTTGCTGGCCCGTAGCGACAACAATGATCCCTTCCCAGCCGCCAACGGGCTAAAGCGATTTGGGAATGTTCTATACGTGTCAAATACTCAGCAAAAGCTGCTGCTGCGCATTCCCCTAGACCACAATTTGGCACCCCAAGCGCCCGAGATCTTTGTATCGAGCACTAACATTGATGACTTCGCCTTTGATGCCCACGGCAACCTCTACGGGGCAACCCATGTCTACAACAGCGTGCTGCGCATCGCTCCCAACGGTCGAACGACGATTATTGCCCAGTCTGAGCAGGGTGTCACTGGCTGTACGGCCGTAGCCTTTCACGGCACAGACTTGTACGTTGTCAACAATGGGGGCATGTTTTTGCCGCCACCGGGGGGTATTGAGCCAGCCCAGATCGTGCGCCTTGAGGTGGGCGTTACCGGCGCACCCCCATTGGAAGTTACACCATGATTAGTGACCCTCCCGTGACGGTGGATGTAGTGCAGAGCATCAGACCCGGCAAAGACCGCGAGTTTGAGACTTTGCTGGAGAAAATCATTGGTACCGCCAGCACCTTTGAGGGCTATCTAGGCTCCTCGGTCTTTCGACCCAATGAACAAAACCCGTCAGAATATCGCATTATCTTCAAGTTCGACCACCTAGAAAATCTGAAGCGCTGGGAAAACTCTTCCGCTCGCCAAAGGTTTTTGAGTGAAGCCAGAGAAATCACCACTAACAACGGAACATTCTCAATTGTCACTGGGCTAGAAACCTGGTTTACGCTACCTGCAAAACCGGGCATAAAGCCTCCAGCTCGTTACAAAATGGTCGTGGTTTCTGGAGTGGCCATTTTTGTCATCAACCGAGGGCTGGCGTTGTTGCCTACAGCCTGGTTGGCACCGTTTCCGCCGCTGGTGCAGCTGCTAATTTTAGTGTTCATCACAACGGCTCTAATGACCTATGTGGTCATGCCCAGACTGACCAAGCTACTGGCTGGTTGGCTCTATCCTCAGCTTTAGTTACCTACCCAAACTAGGAGAAAAGTTATGGCAGAGTTTTGCGTCATTGTCGGTATGGGTGAAGGCAACGGCATGGCGATCGCTCGCAGATTTGCCAGCGAAGGATTTGCGATCGCCATGGTCGCCCGCAACGAAGACAAGCTGAAAGGCTATCAAACTACCCTACAAACTGAGGGCATTACTGCCCACTATTTCTTAGCCGATGCAGGGGATGAGGCCGCGCTAACAGCGGCGTTTGCAGCGATTCAAACGCAGTTGGGCACGCCGGAGGTGCTGATCTACAATGCCGCTGTGCCCCGGATGGAAAGCGTATTGCAGACCAGCTACGACACCTTGGTCAACGACTTTAGGGCCAATGTAGCAGGGGCGATCGCCTGCGTTCAGGCCGTCCTTCCCGCTATGCAGACTGAGCAAAAAGGCACGCTGCTCTTTACTGGCGGCGGGTTCGCCCTCTACCCCGACCCCAACTTTGTCTCTCTTTCCCTGGGCAAAGCGGGCATTCGGGTGCTGGCCAGTACGCTCCACGCCGCCCTGAAGGATTCGCCGATTAAAGTGGGTACCGTCACCATCTGCGGCACGGTCAACGGCGATGATCCCAAGTACAGCAGCGACCTGATCGCTGAAGAATACTGGAAGCTCCACATCGCCGAAAATGGAGACTACGAAACCCTCTACTGAGGCGCGGGGGCAACATGAGTCACGATCTAAAAACGATTGTCGTTGTCGGCGCTAGCCGAGGCATTGGGGCAGCGGTCACCCAGCATTTTGACCAGCGGGGTTATCGGGTGTGGTCAGTCTCCAGAAGTCCTGCCATCGCTGGCCGCTGGATACAGGCCGACATTTCTGGGCCAGAGGGGATAGGGGCGATCGCCGCTGCCCTCGGCGACACCCCCATTGATGCTCTGCTATTTATGGGCGGCGTGTGGGAGGCAGGGGCGTTCACCGACGCCTACGATTTTTTGGCCAGTTCCGACGCCGAAACTCGCTTTGTGATCAGCGTCAACACGATCGCCCCGATAGAGATTACGCGATCGCTCGCCGCTAACCTCTCCCAGGCCGCTAACCCCAGAGCCATTTACATCGGTGCCCTCTCTGGCCTAGACAACTGCCCTTCCGTCGAAGTGGCTAATACCGCCTCTAAGTTTGGCCTTCGGGGCGCAGTGCAGGCCCTACGGCTGGCATTGGGTAGCCAAAATATCGGCTTCACCGTCATCAACCCTGGCAACATAGCCACCGAGGAAGTTCTGCTCGACATTGAGGAAGGCCGGTTCGGCCCGCAGACACCCATTCCCATGGCGGTCATCACTGCCGCCATCGACTGGCTGCTGAGCCTGCCGCCTAGCGTGGATGTGCCGGATTTGAATCTGTGGCAGCGATCGTAAGCGTCTAAACCAGCCTAAAGCTGACCAAAGCCCTTCTTTTTCTTCTGGCTTTTCTGCTTTTTGTTGCTGGGGGGGCGAAAACCGGGCTGCGGCCCGCCGCCCATGCCGGGAAGTCCGGGCATACCGCCGCCCATGCCCGGAAAGCCGCCGCCCATACCGGGCATGCCACCACCCATACCAGGGAAGCCGCCGCCCCGACCCATCTGCTGCATCATGGTGCGCATTTTGGTGAAGTCGCTGACCAGCTTACCCACGTCTTTTTCTTGATGGCCCGAGCCTTTGGCGATGCGGCGGCGGCGGCTGGGGGAGCTAGAGAGCAGGTTGGGCTGCTTGCGCTCCTGGGTGGTCATGGAGTTGATCATGGCTTCGCAGCGCTTGAGCTGAGCCTCGCCCTGTTCCAGCATGTCTCCGGTAATTTGCTTACCCATGCCGGGGATCAACTTCATGATGCCGCCCAGCGAGCCCATGCTCTTCATAAAGCGCATCTGCTTGAGGAAGTCATCGAAGTCAAACTCGGCTTCGAGAATTTTCTGCGTCAGCTTTTCAGCGTCGGCAATATCGACGGCTTCCTGAGCTCTTTCAACCAGGGTGAGCACGTCGCCCATGCCCAAAATGCGGGAGGCCATGCGATCGGGGTAGAAGGGTTGCAGCGCCTCTACCTTTTCACCCACGCCGATGAACTTGATGGGCTGGCCCGAAATCTGCCGCACCGACAGGGCCGCACCACCACGAGCATCACCGTCCATTTTGGTGAGGATAGCCCCGGTAATGCCAATCTGGTCGTGGAAGGTGCGGGTGAGGTTAGCGGCTTCCTGGCCGGTCATGGCATCGACTACTAGCAGCACTTCGTCGGGCTGAATAGCCGTTTTGATGTCAGCCAGTTCGGCCATCATCTTGGGGTCGATCTGCAAACGGCCAGCCGTGTCGACAATAACGGTGTCAATTCCGTCGGCCTTGGCTTTCTCAATACCCTGGCGAGCGATATCCACCGGGTTGGCATCGGTGCCCAGCTCAAACACGGGCACATCGATCTGCTTACCCAAGGTGACCAGCTGATCGATCGCCGCGGGGCGGTAGACGTCGGTGGCGACCAGCAGGGTGCTGCGGTTTTCTTTGCGCAGGTGCAGGGCCAGCTTGGCGGTGGCGGTGGTTTTACCCGTACCCTGAAGGCCCGCCATCAGCACCACGGTGGGCTTACTCGACACATCGGCCAGCGGGGCGTTGGTGTCGCCCATCAGCCGAATGAGTTCGTCGTTCACCACTTTGATAAACTGCTGGTCGGGGCTCACCCCTTTGACCACCTCAATGCCCAAAGCGTTTTCTTTGACCTGGGCGATGAAGTCTTTGATCACCTGAAGGTTGACATCGGCCTCTAGCAAGGCGCGACGCACCTCGCGCAGGGCGCTGTCGATGTTAGACTCGCTGATTTTGTCCTGGCCACGCAGGCTTTTCCAGGCAGACTCAAGGCGATCAGACAGGGCTTCAAACATGGTTTAACGAAGAGAATAATCCTGGGGCGGAAATTCTATTCTAAGGGGTGAAGGCCCTAACCAGGAGGGCAGCTAGCCCGGCTGGGGATGACGCGCCGCGATTGGGTACCATAGACATAAACAACAAACTCACTCCAGGTGAGCTGACGCAAATACTAAGTTGATGTTGCGCCACAGGGGTAGGGTTTATCCGATCTCCAAAAACTCCTAGGATTCCGCAAAGATGTCAGGGCTGGTACGGAATTCCCCTGGGTTGCTTTGTAAGACTTTTGAAGGGTACGTCAAGAGCAACTATGGCAAATGAATCGTCTCGCTGCATCGATACTGATCGAATAGTTGCCCCTGAGGGGGGACTGCTGATAGATATTTCGTATAGTCTGGGCGATCGCAATGGATGTAGCCAGGAGGGTGAGACCCCTGATCAAATAATGGCTCAACCGACCTTGCCCTGGCTAGAGCTGATTCAGAACTACAGCCACTTGGTGATGGCGGTGGTGGATGTGGCTACAGCGATCAGCAACCCCACCCAAGCCCATCCGGTGCTGTTTGCCAGCCGATGCTTTTGCCGACTGACGGGCATTCGTTCTGAGGGGGGGCACCTCGACCTCAGCTTTTTTGATCAACTCTCAGCGGCGGACCAAACGGGGCTGCGGGAGCGGTTTCGCCGGCATTTCTTAAATGCGGTGCTGCGCTATGCCTACGGGACAGACGGCTTGGTCTCGCAGCGGCTGCTCCACGAGCCGCTGGTAGTCTCGCTGGCCGACTCTGAAACCGGCGAGATGCGCCAGATTGAGCTGCGGCTGCGCACGGCAACGGCGGGCTTGCAGATCACGGCGATCGCCCCCGAACTCCAGGCCAGCCTGGCAGACTGTTGGCCTGTGGCCCCCAGCCGCGAGCAGGTGACCACCCAGCTGCTTAGCCAAGAACCCGCCTTTAGACAGCTGATTGCGGCCCTCAAGCCTGGCCACTACAGTGCTAGCGGCCAGATCTTAATCGAGGGCATTGACGTCACTGAGCGGGAAACCTCCAAGGCGCTGATTGAACTCCTGGTAGGTCACGAGTCAGTGCTGGGAACCCGCCGCTTCGAGCAGGCGAACGAGCTGATGAAGCAGCTGTTTAGCGCTACCGACAGCTTTTTGCTGAGTGCCGAGAATAGCCAGGCCCAACTCTTTACCCAGCTCAACCAGCCCGAGTGGCAAACGGCCAACTATGCCATCGAAGACTTGCAGGGATCGGTCTTTTTGCGAGCCACCGATCGCCGTGAGGTGGTCAATGTGCCTGACCTTAGCCTCGACTGCACTACTCCCGGCGAGGCCGCGATGCTGAATCAGGGGGTGCGATCGCTGCTGCTGATCCCGTTAGTGATGCGCGCCGCTCGGCTGGGCGACAGCCAGGCCCAAATGGTAGGCCTCGTGGGCCTCACCAGCCCCAGGCCCTACGCCTTTGACCAGGACGATTGCAGCCGCGCCACGACGCTGATTCCAGCGCTGACAGCGGCTATGCGCCACAGTGTGCAAGATCGCTTTACCAACATTCACCCCTCGGTGCGGTGGCGGTTTGAGCAAGAGGCTGAGCGCCTCAGCCTGGGGCTGCCCCCCGCTCAGATTGTCTTTGAGAACGTCTATCCGCTCTACGGTATCTCTGACATTCGCGGCTCGTCAGACGAGCGCAACCGGACGATTCAAAAAGATCTGCTGACCCAGTTTCGCCTCGCCCTGGCTGTGGTGGAATCGGCGGGCCGGGCCGTGAACAATGCCCTGGTGGGGCAGCTGGCCCTCGATCTAGCCGACCACATTACCGCACTGGAGCGAGGGGTAACGGTTGATTCGGAGGTGACGCTGCTGCGCTATCTGCAAGGGGAAGTGGAGGTCCATTTCACCTACTTTGCCCAACACAGCCCTGAGGCCGCAGCCGCGATCGCCCAGTACAAAGCCGCCATTGATGCCAACCACGGCTGCGTCTATGCCGCCCGCGCCCTCTATGACGACACCATTGGCCACATCAACGGGCTGCTGCGCGATACCTGGACCCAGTGGCAGCAGTCGATGCAGGCGATTACCCCCCACTACTGCGATCTGGAGGCCACCGACGGCATTGACCACATGATCTATGCTGGGCAGGCCATTGACCCCAACTTCACCGAGTTTCAGCTCAAGTCGCTGCGCTACGAGCAGCTGCGGGCGGTGTGCGACTGCGCTCGCAAGGGGTTTTCGCTTAAGGCCGCCTACGACACCGACATGACCATCACTCACCTGGTGCTGGTGCAGGGCTACACGGTAGATATCGTCCACGACGAATCGACCGAGCGCCTGTTCGATGTGCGGGGCACCCGCGACACCCGCTACGAAATCGTCAAAAAGCGCATCGATAAGGCCCGTGATGCGGAAAAGGGCGATCGCATTACCCAGCCCGGCATGCTGACGGTGGTCTATTCGACTAGCGAAGAGTGGCAGGAGTATGAGCGCTACCTGCGCTACCTGCATCGCGAGGGCATCGTGGCGGGCGACATCGAGCAGGGCATGGTAGAACCGCTCCAGGGAGTCAGCGGCCTCAAGTTCGCTCGGGTACGGGTGAACCCGGAGTAGGGGTGGCCGCAGATGGGCCCTAAAAAGAACCGGGTGCCCTGGGGTCGTCCATTCACGCGTTGGACAACTCAACAGGCACCCGGTCCCTAAAAGCCAGCTTGGTTTATCGGCTGCGTTGCAAACCGGGAGGTAGACCACGATCGCTGGCAGCCTGGCGCTGAAGGCCGGGAGGCAGGCCGCGATCGCTAGCAACCTGACGTTGCAGACCGGGAGGTAACGTCTGCTCCTCTGCTGTGGTGCTGACTACAGCAGACTCAGGTTCAGAAGTCTCAACTTCAAGCGATTCGACGAGAACAGACTCGGTGGTTTCGAGGGTGACCTCAGGGGTTGCCGCCGCAGCGCTAGGGGATTCGACCTGGGGCGCTACTTCTTGCACCACGGGTGCGCTGGGTTGAGGCCGCTGCCCTCGGCCTTGGCCAGGCCGGGCGTCTGCGGCGGTGGCGGCCAGGGCAGCGGTGGCCAAAATGCTGAGGGTAGCTAGGGCAAGTTGCGATCGCAGGCTCATGACGGTCATCCTTGGGTCAACAACGACGAAGCAGCCTGCCCAATTCTGCGTGAGCCGCTGCCTTGATGTCTCCAAGGTAGCTAGAGGGGGTCAAACCCCTCATCTGTGAATACACCCATCTCCGTCGCAGAGGGGGTAAGCCGAGTCGTAGCGCGCCTGGCGCTTACCAAACAGCTCGTAGCGGCGATCGCGCACCAAGGCGTAGATTGAGTCGCCCACCGCCTTAGCTCCAGGCAGTGCTCGATAGGCTTGGACAAAGGGGTTGCCCAGGGGCAGCAGACGGCCAATTTCTTCGGCGGCGTCACTGCCCTGCCAGCGACGCTCGGGGGCCTGCATGTCAACCACGATCATGCCGGCCTCGCAGTCTTGGGAGCTGATGCCATAGCGCGCTAGGGTGGCCTCGTCCTGCATGGGCACGTACTGAAACTGGGTGCCCCGATCGAGCGACTCCAAGAGCTGCACTAGACTGACGCAGAGGTTACAGTTACCGTCATAAATTACACAGTACATAGTAGTATTGCTGCTGATGGGTCGCCTTATCATCTTAGCCATCCGCTGATTGAGTTTCAGCTGTGGGGTAGATTAGCCCGCATTGCTTTCTTCCTGAAATCGACGCTACATTTGCCTTGTCTTTTTGGGATAGCCGCTGACCCTAAGTAGGGGTTTAAGCTCTCTGAGGTATCCACTTCAGAGCACCGATGGGATCGGGCAGCACGCTAACGCATGACCCACGGCCTAGGGTTGCGGGCAACGCCCTAGCCGGTGCATTTACCTCAGCGAAAACTAATGGTTGTGAAAAGACTGATCGATGGACGGTTTCAGTTCATTCGAGTTGTCAGTACTAAGGCCTACACAAAGACCTACCTGATGACCGATCATGGCGACCCGGCAAAGGCAAAGTGCATTGTTAAGCATTTGCAGCTGCCCTCCCACAACACCATTACCCTAAAATTTCTCAACGATTTGCTGGCCAAGCGGGTTAACCTGCTCAAGCGCATGGGCGACCAAGAGGCGATCGCCAAAAACCTCTCTACAGTGCAGGAAGGACAAGACTTTTACTGGGTGCGCAACTATGTTGCTGGCCATTCCCTGATGGCTGAACTGGCTGAGGGCAAACCCAGACAGGAGGCCGAGGTACTGCGCTTTTTAGTTGAGAGCCTGGGCATTTTAGACCTGATTCAGCGCCACGGCATTGCCCACCAAAACCTGCACCCCAACAATCTGATTCGGCACCGCGATCGCGGCCACCTGGTGCTGGTAGATTTCGGTCTGATTCAAGATACGGGCACTCCGGAGCCGAGCTTAGAGACTAACGGCAACTCCGCAACTCTCACCGCCGAGTCGGCCTACCTACCCCAAGTCAAGCACCGCCAGTACACCCGCTTTGCCACCGACCACTTTGCCTTGGGCATGATTGCCATGCAGATGGCCACGGGCTTGTCTAACGAGGCGATTCCTCGCCTGAACCAGGACGATTTTTTGGCTCAGATCAAGCTCCAACTCGACGAATGCTCAACCCTGGGCAACCCTCTCAAAGACATTTTGATCAAAATGGTGTCGCCCCAGCCCGAGGCGCAGTATCACCAGGCCAAAGACATTTTGCTGGCCCTGGCTGAGCGAGTTGGCCCCCCTACCCCGGCGGCTTCAGCCCAGCCCGCCAGTCCCCCGCCCCCGGAGAACGGTGATATGGAGCCAGAACAGTTGTCATCCACGCCTTCCACGGCCCCCCGTGCCGCCCGTCTCAACCGTCGCGCTAAGGTTTGGTTGGGTGCAGGGGTCGCGCTAACTCTACTGACGGTGGCGGGGGTATTTTTGCTGCGCATTCCCCAACGCATGACGGTCAATAGCCTACTCCAGCAGGCCGAAGCCGCTAAGCAGGTGGGGCAAAAGAATGACTCGCTCAACTACCTCAACCAGGCTATCGATCTAAAACCTGACCACGGCGAGGCCCTGGCCCAGCGCTCTACGCTGCTGTGGGAGAACGGGCAATCGGAGGAGGCCCTGCAAGACCTAACCAACGCCATTCAGAACGACCCCAATACGGCCACCTGGTACTTTCAGCGAGGCAACTTGCGCTTTCGCCTGGGCGATTTGCAGGGGGCGATCGCCGACTATGGCGATGCCCTAGAGCGCGAAACCACCTACGTTGACGCCCATATCAACCGGGGCAACGCCCGGGCCGAGCTGGGGGACGAAGCCGGAGCCCTGCAAGACTACACCGCCGCCATCAACCTGGCCAAGGACCCAGAAAGCAAGGCCGATGCCTACTTGAATCGGTGCCTATCCCGCTCGAACTTGGCAGACCACGCCGCCGCCCTCAACGACTGCACCGAGGCCGTCAACCTGCGCCCCAACAACAGCCTGGCCTACGAAAATCGAGGGCTAGTCAAGCGCCGACTCAACGATTTTCAGGGAGCGATTCAAGACTTTACGATCGCAATTCAGATCAATGCGGGCAGCCCGGAGCCCTACTACAATCGCGGTTTGACGCGCCAAGATCTGGGCGACTACGCCGGGGCCATGGCCGACTTCAATCAAACGATTCAGCTCAATCCCAATCATCCCTTTGCCCATTACGACCGAGGGTTGCTCCATGCGGAGCTGGGGGATATTGAGAGCGCGATCGCCGATTTAGAAACCGTGGCTAGCGCCTGTCTCGATGTCAGCCGCCTGGGCTGCTTTGACGACGCCAAATATCAGCTAGAAAAGCTCCGAGCTATTCAGGGAGAAGAACCCTAGCTGCCGCGCATCTGTCGCCGCCCGCTGCCCGACCGTTTTTTGCCCTGAACGTAACTACTAACAACCGTATCCGCATTAACCTCAACGCCCTCGCTGCCAGGAGATAACGGGGCAGCAGCCGTCTGCGGAGACAGCGCCACATAGCTCAGACCACCCACGCCACCAACTAAAACAGCAGCCAACACTACAGAGAAACGATGCCACATGATGGTATTCCAATCTGGACAGTTACCTTTTCTGTGTGGCCAAAAAAAATCCAGCTATTTCAGATGTAGCAGCAGTAACAAATTGGTGAACAATTTGGCAGGTTCTTAAAGATTGAGTTAAATACTGCCCAGCCGATTTTTACGGTTGACGGTGCTAAGCGCCACTGCTAACCTAGACGCCCATAGCTGTGCACTGTATACAATTTGTTTTTTATAGTGAAGCTATTGCTCATGAGATCTTAGGCTCTGAGCCAGCGTGCAACCGCTTTGGCAACACGCCCCTTCACAGACATGCCCCACCCATCACAGCAGTTAGGAGCGACCCATGTACAACCTGAAGGTGGTGATTATCGGAGCCGGAATCGGCGGATTAACCACGGGCATTGCCATGCGGCAGGCAGGGTACCAGGTCGAAATTTACGATCGCGCCCAGGAGCTGCGTCCTGCTGGCGCCGGTATTTCGCTCTGGTCGAACGGGGTCAAGGTGCTCAACCGCCTGGGTTTAGGGGAAAAGCTGGCCGCCATTGGCGGTGAGATGAACGCCATGGAGTATCGCAGCCACACCGATGAATCCCTCAGTTACATCGATCTGCGCCCCCTATTTGAGCAGGTGGGCCAGCGCCCCTACCCCGTCGCCCGCACCGATCTGCAAACCATGCTGCTCGAAGCCTTTGGCCGCGAGGATGTGCACCTGGGCATGCTCTGTACCGGTGTTGAGCAAGACGAACACAGCGTCACCGTCATCTTTGAAAATGGGGAACGAATCAGCGGTGACCTAGTGGTGGGAGCCGACGGCATTCATTCCGCAGTGCGCGCCCATGTGGTGGGGCAGATCGATCGCCGCTACGCCCGCTACGTCAACTGGAATGGCCTGGTCAAGGCTGAGCCTGAACTGTGTGACCCAAATCTGTGGGTGCTCTACGTGGGCGATAGCAAGCGCGCCTCGATGATGCCGGTTGGAGGCGATCGCTTTTACTTTTTCTTTGGCGCACCGATGGCTGAGGGCACCCAGGTTGAGCCCGCCTACCGCCAGGATGAATTGGCCAAAATCTTTCAGGGCTGGCCCAAGCCGGTGCAAAAGCTCATTCAAGCCCTTGACCCAGAGCAGACCAATCGCCTAGAGATTGGCGACATCGACCCTCTGGAGCACCTGGTGAAAGGTCGCATTGCCCTGCTGGGTGACTCAGCCCACGCCACTACCCCCACCCTAGGCCAAGGTGGCTGTCAGGCGATCGAAGATGCCGAGGTACTGACCCGCTACCTGCACACCACCAATATTGGCGTGGCCGATGCCCTCAAACGCTATGAGGCAGCCCGCAAAGACCGCACCGCCGAGCTAGTGCTCAAGGCCCGCAAGCGCACCAGCCTCATCTATGGCTACGTGCCCGAGGCCACCGAGCAGTGGTACAGCGACCTCAAGCAAGAACCGCCCGAGGCCGTCATTGACGCCCTAGCTAAGGTGATTTTAGCTGGCCCCATGGGCTAGGTAGAACGATTCTGAGAGCGGCTTGAACAAACCTAGATAGCTAGGTGCACGGTAAAAAGCGCCTGTCGCTGGTGACTGATCCGCCCTCTGATTTAGTAGTTGAGATTGATGTCACTAGCGTGTTTCGTGGTTGACTAACGCTCTATGCTGACTTGGGAGTTTTAGAAGTGTGGGTGTACAACGGCACTACACTATCGATTCAATAGCTTCAAAACCAGGGTTGTATAATGGCTTCCTCTATCCAGGTTTTTCTCAACTTACCCATCACTAAAATCGCTAGTTTTCTACAACAGGTCGAAACGGTGGATTATTTAGAACTGGTAAAAACTTTTCGCACTTAGGTCAAAGGTCAAATTAAGAGCTACCGAAGCTAACGGTTTGGCTGAGCGGCTGTAAATAACCTAACGTACACACCAGAGGCATTCAACAGCCCGCTCCAGCGAAATTGTTATGCCGCAGGTTCTCACAAGTTAATACGAAACTCAACTCCATGTTGAGTAAATCCTAGTCGCTGATACAGTTCATGAACTTTGGATTTAGAAGTGCGGTTCGTTGCAATGAGCTTGTAGCAATTTGCTCTTTTAGCTAACACAATTACTTGGTTAACGAGTTCTGAACCCACACCTTGACCTCGATAGGCTTCATCAACATATACATCCTCCATCAGACAAATGGCTGATCGTGCAAGTCGTTATGCATTATGTAGATGTATGCTCGACCAATCTCAGCCCCGTTGTCTGTGACAGAAATGCGGATGCCTGTTGCTTCAACATTCCGGTTTTCAAAGTCCACACTCCTACCCTCCTCTGGCTAATCTCATACTAACGGCTTCAGCATCGACATCTAATACTGTGCAAAATTATATCGTTCAACAATTGCCAATTTAGAAGAACTGCTAAGGTGACACCTCCAAAGCATTGCCTCACTGACAGAGTTGGGTGATTTGACCCTGAACACCAACGGATAGGATTTCGGTTACGGCCCAACTAGGTCGTTCCGGCATAACGGTGAAATTGTGCGGCAGTGATAACTTCAAACTCTCGCCAATAGCCTCTGAGCCGTCTACACCAATGTAATGTATGGTGCGATCGCCTCCCTCATCTTCAATTGGTTAGATGCTGCTGTGCCCAAAGTACCGCTTGGATACGATCTCGCAAATTGAGCTGGCTCAAAATTCGAGTCACATAATTTCTGACTGTTCCATCACTCAAATGCAGAATCTGAGCAATTTCCTGATTATTTTTACCTTGACCAATCAACTTTAGTACCTCTAGTTCGCGCTTACTTAATTGAGAATGCTCGACCACTTCGGGAAGAGACTGCCTTGAACTCAATTGATTAAAAACTTTAGAAGCAATCGTTGGACTCAATTGACTGTACCCCAAATATGCTGAGCGAATTGTGGAAACAACCTGATCTGCGGGAGTCCGTTTAAGCAAATAACCGATCGCGCCTGATTGCAGCGATCGCCAAATATATTCATCATCGTCAAAAGTAGTCAGTACGACAATCTGAATCCACGGATATTGCTGGTGAATCTCGTGAGTTGCGATTACACCATCGCAGATGGGCATCCGCACATCCATTAAAACAACATTAGGCTGTAATTCTGCCGCAAGGGTGATCGCCTCTTGTCCATTGCAGCCTTCCCCTACGACACTAATATCCTTCCTCACCGAGAGCAACGCTGCTAACCCTTGGCGAAAAATGTCTTGATCGTCCACCAGTAAAACTCGAATCATCTTAATTGTGACAGACAAGGAACGACGATCCGAATTTGCGTACCTTGATTAAGTTGACTGTGAATTTCAAATCGCCCATTGAGTGATTGTACTCGTTCATCAATGCCCTTTAAGCCAAAACCTATTCTGGATTTCTGAAGGTCAAACCCCCGACCATTATCATCGATCTCTAAAATAATTTCTTCAGGGGTTCGCTCTCCCCTAATGCAAATCCTCGATGCCTGAGCGTGTTTTTGGATATTAATGAGTCCTTCTTTAACAATGCAGTAAAGGTTATAGCTCACCGATAGGGGAAGATCCGGTAGATTCATTTGCCACTCAATCTGCCAAGCCTGATTTTGCCTGACCTGTTCAATTAACGAGTTGAGGGCTTGATTCAAGTTGAAATTGGGTTGCCGCATAGCAGAGAGTGATTGACTGACATCCTCAATACATTGATCCGCTAAACCTTTTGCCAGATCGACCGCTCGAAATGATTGAGCTAGATTGTGCTGACGAAACTCTTGAGCTACTGCCAACTGAACTTGCAGATTCGTCAAAGTATGCCCTAATGAATCATGAATGTCACGAGCAATACGAGTACGTTCAAGTGCAATCCCCAAACTTTCCACTTGCTGAGCTAGTGCTTCTGCTCGTTTTCGGCTTTTCTGCTCTGCAATCACCATTGAACTAAACAAGATTGCAAACGTATTACCTGTCAAGTAATTTCCTAAATAATTAACCGTAAATTTTTGGATTTCGCTAGGATTATTCGCTAAAGGGCACGAGAATTCCTGAAGTATTTTTGGCAGTGCTTCTACATAAATCGGCGTACTAATAATTGCTGTCACAACTACTATTACAATAATGCTTCTCCGATCGAGCAGAAAGCAGCTTTTGGCAATATAGAGATAGAGAAATATATTGAAATCAATGCCAAGTGAGTAAGCGATGATAACGAGAGAAAGGCCTAGAGTAACGTATCCTCTTCGCTGCCAAAGAGGGCGATGAATTGGCAGAACTAAACTCAATAGAGCAAAAGCGATAAGGAAAAGCATACCCAGCCAAGCATTGGCTTCACCATTGACCGCACTGTTAAACGCAATGATCGCTACTAATGTCCACTCTACATAACGCAGTAGGCGATAGATTGTTGGGGATAAATCAAGATCAAAGCTCATGGTGATTAAGGTGCTGAAGTCCTACGACGAAGGCGCACCGTTACCCTAACTGATTTGGATTCATCTAGCATATGACTGGTGTCATAAAGATTGATGACACTGGGCTATAGCTAGGGTTGCCACTCGTTGATAGTTTGTGGAGGATATCGCTATCTTCCTCCACACATGAAACTAAATCATACTGCTGTAGTAACCAGCATCAAGGTACACCCGTTGATCTGGTTTTATATCATTTCAATTTTGATCGAAATTGCGATTATTCCAATCTTTTATTTTACGGGTGCTGCTGATGTACTAATGAATGCGATCGAAATATCTGGCATTCCTTTCAAAACAGATCTAGTCACTGCGTTCCGAGTCGTTTTAGCAGTCCCCAGTGCATTTCCTGGAGTCTTCTTGGCAATCGTTCAAGTTGCAGCTGTCGATATCGCAGTTTTCATCGTTGCCAAAATTGCCTTTGGGCAAGCTGGAATTACTAATCTAAAAACTCGCTTTCGCTTTTTTGGGAAAAAAATTTCTTACCAAAGCGCCCTCAAGATTTGGGGAGTCTGTATTGTCCTGTTTAGCCTGATCAACCTTGCTGCTGCTGGGTTAAATAAGCTAATGTTTCCAGGTTTCCTCGTCTGGGATGTCAACTTCTCCCCAGTTCACTTCCTGGTTAGTTTAGGTATTATGCTGTTCCTGGATATCGGTGGTTTATTTGAAGAAAATGGCTGGCGGGGATTTGCTCTGCCTTTATTGCTACAGCGATTTAGCCCGCTTAAAGCAACTCTCTTTCTAGGATTTTTGTGGGGATTTTGGCATTTTCCTGTCAAATATGATCTATTTAATATTTTTGGCTTAGTTGGAGGATTCGTTTATCTCGCTGCTTTTACACTCCGGTTAACGTTTGTCTCAATTCTGATGACCTATTTCTGGAGTCGGTTAGGGCAAACCACAATCGTTGCGATCGCCATGCACGGTTTAATCAACGATTCGATGGGATTGGGGGGTAGAGTAGAGTCTGAAAACTTTATTCCTCAGCTATTTACTGAAATCAACTTGCTGATTCCAACGGCGATTGTTGCCTTACTTTTGATTGCAAAAACACGAGGCAAACTTGGTATGAGAGCTAGAGACTAAAACCTCGTGATGATTTGACTTCAAGCTCCGGCACATAAGCTCTAAGTACAGTAGACAGCCTAAGCGACATAACTATGTATTAAGTGTCGGATTCGCTGGATAAGACTCTGTACTCTCCACATTATCCAGCACATGCACGGGATAATACCCAGTTTTAGGGAATTAAACAGAATATTTGCTGTATACATCCGAGGTCTTAGGGTGTTATTCGGCAGATCTGATGGTTAATCCTGGAGATCGAGGATCTTATTTCGTCAAAAGTGCTGGATAAGATTCCTATTTCCTAGGTTATTCAGCATTCATCCAGGTAATTATCTCAAGCACCGCGATTGCTCAGTGAGCAAGGCTATTCGGGTTAAACATTGCAGCCTCAAGACCAAAATGATTTAACATCAACCACAGAGAAATTCGCGTACTGATCGCCTAGGTCAGAGTCAAGGTTGACCAAACAGATCGAGCTGTTCTGAAGGGTCGTAAGTTTCTGTCAAATCCTTCAAGCGGCGGCGAGGCTTACTCAGTTTGGGCACTTCCCCCCGCAAGCCCACGGCGATGGTGCTGTTGCGCTCGATCTCACGCATCACATCTCTGGCGCGTTGAATGACAGACGTTGGCAAACCTGCTAGCCGCCCTGCCTCAATGCCGTAGGATTTGTCGGCTCCACCGGGCTGCACCTGGTGGAGGAAGATGATCTGGTCGGGCATTTCTTTAACCGTGACCTGGTAGTTAGCGACGTTGGGAATCAGCGCCGCCAGCTCATTTAGCTCGTGGTAGTGGGTGGCGAAAATGGTGCGGGATTGAAGCTCTACAGCCAAGTGCTCGGCTACCGCCCAAGCGATGGAGAGGCCGTCGAAGGTGGCGGTGCCCCGACCAATTTCATCCAGCAGCACCAGGGATCTGGGCGTGGCGTGATTCAAAATATTCGCGGTCTCATTCATTTCAACCATGAAGGTGGATTGGCCGCTAGCGAGGTCGTCAACGGCACCGACGCGGGTGAAGATGCGATCGCACACCCCCAGACGCGCTGCCTTAGCGGGCACAAAGCTACCCATCTGCGCCATCAGCTGAATCAGTCCCACCTGGCGCAGGTAGCAGCTCTTGCCGCTGGCATTGGGGCCGGTGAGAATGATCAGGTCTTGGGGGGCCGTGGCCTCGCGATCGCTGGGGATCGTCCCCATGTAGTTGGAGTTGGGTACAAAGAACCCAGCGGGGAGCAGTTGCTCGACAACCGGGTGGCGGCCCTCGGTGACGGCGATCGCCCTTGATTCATCCATCTCGGGGCAGCAGTAGCCCTGGAAGATAGCGACCTCCGCCAGGCCGCACAGCACATCTGCCGCCGCTACCGCTGAGGCTACTTTGCGAATCAGTTCGACCTGCTCGCCCACCTGCTCGCGCAGCCGGTTGAAGATTTCGTACTCCAGGGCATTGATCTCAGACTCAACGTTGAATACCCGGGTTTCCCGCTCCTTAAGTTCGGGGGTGATGTAGCGCTCTTCGTTGGTGAGAGTCTGCTTGCGGATGTAGTCGTCGGGGGCCTGGTCGGCGCGGGCGCGGGAAACACTGATGTAGTAGCCAAAGGCTTTGTTAAAGCCGACTTTGAGGGTGGAGATGCCGGTGCGCTGGCGCTCGGCGGGCTCCAGCTCCGCGATCCACTTTTGGTCGTCCACCGCCTGCTGGCGCAGGTCGTCGAGCTGGGCGTTGACGCCATCGCGAATCAGGTGGCCCTCGGTGAGGTAGAGGGGCGGGGTTTCGACCAGGTGCGATCGCAGCGTCTGCCCCAGCTGCTCCAGCTCCGGCGGCACGTACTGTAGCGCCTTTAAGTAAGGCGACTGGGCCTGTTCTGCCAAAGCAGCCAGATCCGGCAGGCGCAAAAACGAATCCGCTAGGGCGACGAGATCCCGGGCATTGGCGGTTCCAGATCCGGCCCGACCCGCCAGCCGCTCTAGGTCATAGATCTGCTTCAGTTTGTGCTGGAGCATCTGCCGCAAATTGCCGTCCTGCAACAGTTCCACAATGGTGGACTGTCGCTGTTGAATGCCCTTCACATCCAACAGCGGTTGCAGCAGCCAGCGGCGCAGGGTGCGACCGCCCATGGCCGTAACGGTGCGATCGAGCGCCCACAGCAAAGAGCCGTTGTAGGTGCCATCGCGCGCCGTCTGGGTGATTTCTAAATTGCGGCGGGTCTGGTGATCAATTACCAGGTAGGCAGACAGGGTATAGGTGCAGAGGGGTTGGAGCGGAGCCTGCACGGTCTTCTGTGTTTCTTCGACATAGTGCAGCAGGCCACCCGCCGCCCGCACCGCCAGGGGCAGATGGTCGCAGCCGAGGCCTTCCAGCGACCGCAGCCGAAACCGTTGCAACAATCGCTGCCGCGCCTCGCTCTGGCTATAGGGGCCCTGGGGCCGCAGAGTGTAGCAAAACTGACGCGGCAAGCAGTCCGGCAGCTGGTCAGAGTGGTCTCCCGGCCTGAGCATCGCCCCCAGGTTGGGCGCATCCACCGGAAACAGCACCTCAGCGGGCTGGAGCCTGAGCAGCTCCTGACAGAGCTGGTCGAGGTCTTCCCCTTGGGTCGTCAAGAATTCTCCGGTGGAGACATCGGCGTGGGCCAGCCCCCAGTGGTGACCGGCCACCACCACCGAGGCCAAAAAGTTGTTTTGGCTGGCACTCAGCATGCCCTCCTCGATCACGGTGCCGGGGGTGATGACGCGGGTAACTTCGCGTTTCACTAATCCCTGGGCCACGGCGGGGTCTTCTACCTGGTCGCAGATGGCGATCGCATAGCCCCGTTCCACCAGCAGTGTGCAGTAGCGATCGAGCGCGTGGTGGGGAATGCCCGCCAGTGGCACCCGGCCAATCTGCTTGCCCGCCTCTTTGCTGGTGAGCACCAGCTCTAGCTCGCGGGCGATCGCGATCGCATCTTGAAAGAACGTTTCAAAGAAGTCGCCCACCCGATATAGCACCAGGGCGTGGGGATACTGCTCCTTCATCTCCACGTAGTGGCGCATCATCGGCGTCAGGTCATCCCAGTTTACCGATTGGTGGTCGGCGTAGCGCACCGTGTGCTTAGCCAGCCGCTCGGGAATGGGCGGTTGGCTGTCGGCGGAGGGGGATGAACCGGGCATGGATTGTGTCAGATGTTACGCACCGTTAAGCTTCGTTGCACGGCCTGTGAGGGGTACAGCGCCTATGTTAGTTTCGATATCGTTGCATATTTTATCGATGTTTAATAGAAGAGAGGTTGTTCCCGTGGCCCTGTCAGAAAACTTTGCTCCAGCCCTGACCGAAACCCGCGAAGACTTTTCCGAATACGTCGCCCATCTCCAGCTCCACATGACGCTCCAGGCTCGCAACCTGGTGCCCTCCCTCAGCAATACTGGCGATAGCCGCCACCACCTGCTGCACCAAACCCAGGCCGATATTGAGAAATTCGTTTCTCGCCAAGGGTTCTAAAAAAACTCTTTTAGAGCAATCGTCAAACCGGAATTCTGGGCCATAGCCGCGTATCTAGGCTAGCTCAGGGTTCCGGTTTTTTTGTAGGCCGCATTGCTCAATTCAACCGCCTACCAACCTTCAGCCATGACCTACCATCTCGCCCGCATCGACTGTTTTCCCGTCAAATCGTTAGATGGCGTCTCGGTGTCTCAGGCTACGGTGTTGGCTAGTGGGGCACTGGAGGGCGATCGCACCTACGCCCTCTTCGATGCCCAGAACCGCCTGATAAACGGCAAACGCAACGCCGCCATTCATCGCCTGCGCGCCACCTTTGCCGAGGGCGAGGTGATTACTCTAGCGATCGAGGGGGATGATGCCTCGGCCACGTTTCAAATACGAGAGCAGCGACCGCAGCTCGAAGCCTGGTTGGGCGACTACTTTCAGCAACCCGTCACCCTGCGAGAAAACCGCGACCTGGGCTTTCCAGACGATACTGCCGCCGCGGGGCCAACCGTCATCAGCACGGCCACACTGACCGCCGTCGCCGCCTGGCACAATCTCACCCTCGAAGAAACCCGCCGCCGCTTTCGCACCAACTTAGAAATCGACGGCGTTCCCGCCTTTTGGGAAGACCAGCTCTTCGGCCCCGACTCAGCCCCAGTTCGCTTTGCGATCGGTAACGTGGTATTAGAAGGCATCAACCCCTGCCAGCGCTGCATCGTCCCCACCCGCGACACCCTCACCGGAATTGCCACTGACCACTTTCAAAAAACCTTCTCCCAACAGCGGGCCGCCACCCTGCCCGCTTGGGCTCCCCCATCGCGGTTCAATCACTTTTATAAGCTGGCGGTCAACACCAACATCGTCCACCAGGGCGGCCACACGCTCAAGGTGGGGGATAGTGTTAGCGTGATTTAAACGGCGTCCCTTGCTCAATTTTTCCCAGGGATAGCCATCCCCATGATTGCCAACCCAGCCTCTGCCTATATTCACATTCCCTTTTGCCGTCGCCGCTGCTTCTACTGCGACTTCCCCATCTCGGTGCTGGGCAACCACCAGCGGGGCGAAACCTCCGGCACCGTTGAGAGCTACGTAGACCGGCTGGGCGAAGAAATCGCGGCAACTCCCAAGCTAAATCAATCCCCGCTTCAAACCGTTTTTTTCGGCGGCGGCACCCCCTCTCTGCTCTCCGTTCCCCAGCTCGAAACCATCTTGGCCCAGCTCGACCAACGTTTCGGCATTGCCCCCGCCGCCGAGATCTCCATGGAAATGGACCCCGGCACCTTTGATCTAGAGCATCTCCAGGGCTACCTGGCCGCAGGCATTACTCGCATCAGTCTTGGCGTGCAAGCGCTAGATGACGCAACGCTAGAGAGCTGTGGCCGCTACCACCGCGTTGTCGATGTCTACCACGCTGTGGACTGGCTACACCAGGTCGCCATGCCCAACTGGAGCCTGGATTTAATTTCGGGACTGCCGCATCAGACCCTAACTGACTGGGAAACTGGCTTGTCTAAGGCGGTAGCTCTCTACCCCCACCACCTCTCGATCTATGACCTCACGGTGGAACCTCAAACGGTATTCGCCAAGCGCTACCAGCCGGGCGACCAGCCCCTGCCGACGGATGAGCAAACAGCAGCAATGTATCGGCTTGCCCAAGCGTTTCTTAGCGCCCAGGGCTACGACCACTACGAAGTCTCTAACTACGCCCAGCCAGGGCACCAGTGTCAGCATAATTTGACCTACTGGCGCAACCAGCCCTACTACGGCTTTGGCCTTGGGGCCACCAGCTACACTCAGCTTCAGCGGGTCAGCCGTCCCCGCACCTTGGCAACCTATAGCGAGTGGGTAAAGGGGTTTCAGGCGGCTGGAGGAATTCACAGCGAGCCTCCAACACCAACCCTAGAGCAACTGCTGGATCGACTGATGTTGGGCTTGAGACTGAAGGAGGGGATCGGTGGAGATGAAGTGCGATCGCTCTGCGACCCCACCACTTGGACCACCCTTCGCGCCGCCCTCCATCCCCACATCGCCCAAGGCTGGGTCATTCTAGAGGGCGACACCTGGGCCACCCTCCAACGCTTGCGCCTCAGCGATCCCGAAGGTTTTCTGTTCTCTAACGTCGTGCTCTCTGACTGCTTTCGTGCGATCGAAGACTTGCAGGAAAGCTAATGCTTGTGTCGCAGATTTCGTCTTTTAACGCTGCTCATAAATCGCAGATACAGCTGCCTTGAAAGAAGACATTGCTTGGCTGTAATCCATGCTGCGTGGCGCTGATTAGAGCTGGTGGGCAATGCCCACCCTACCTGGAGCTTGCAAGATTAATCTCCTTAAACTGGTGCATCGCTCTGCGGATTCACCCTACATCCCCATCTCCTCACCCATCCACCCGCCCACTCATCTACCCACCTACCCATCCACCCACCTACCGCTAAAAGTAACCCCACACACTAATGCCCCGCTCCGCCTTTGCAGTAAAGTAGATCCCTGTGACATTTTTATGGCCGACCCATGCCCAAGGTTCTAGTTTCCGACCCCGTTGACCAGGCGGGCCTCGATATTCTCTCCCAAGTTGCTCAGGTGGATGTCAACACCAGCCTTTCCCCTGAGGAACTAGTAGCTGCCATTGGCGACTACGACGCGCTGATGATTCGCTCGGGCACTAAGGTGACCAAGGCCGTTATCGAAGCGGGCCAGAACCTAAAAATCATTGGTCGGGCTGGGGTTGGGGTCGATAACGTCGATGTGCCCGAGGCTACCCGGCGAGGCATTGTGGTAGTCAACTCCCCCGAGGGCAACACTATCGCGGCCGCCGA
Organism: Nodosilinea sp. FACHB-131; assembly: GCF_014695395.1. Lineage (GTDB taxonomy): Bacteria > Cyanobacteriota > Cyanobacteriia > Phormidesmidales > Phormidesmidaceae > Nodosilinea. The sequence continues at coordinate 287,685 of NZ_JACJOF010000038.1, read as the reverse complement.
GCACGCCTTGGCCATGATGATGTCGATGTCGCGCTACATTCCCAGCGCCGATCGCTCCGTGAAATCGGGCGAATGGAAGCGCAAAGACTTTACCGGGGTTGAGATCTATAAGAAAACCCTTGGGGTGGTGGGCCTGGGCAAAATTGGCTCCCACGTGGCCACCGTAGCGCGGGCCATGGGCATGAAGCTGCTGGCCTACGACCCGTTTATTTCGGCGGAGCGCGCTGAGCAGCTCGGCTGCCGCTTGGTGGAGCTAGACCTGCTGTTCCGTGAAGCCGACTACATCACCCTGCACCTGCCCAAAACCCCCGAGACCACCCACCTAGTCGATGAGAAAGCCCTGGCTACGATGAAGCCCACGGTGCGCATCATCAACTGCGCCCGGGGCGGCATCATCGACGAAGCCGCACTGGCCAAGGCCCTACGCGAAGGCACCATTGGCGGTGCTGCGCTGGATGTCTACGAATCCGAGCCTCTGGGCGATTCGGAGCTGCGGGAGCTAGACAAGGCGGTAATTCTCACCCCCCACCTGGGAGCTTCCACCGAAGAGGCCCAGGTGAATGTGGCCATCGACGTAGCCGAGCAAATTCGCGATGTGCTGCTGGGGCTACCGGCGCGATCGGCGGTGAATATTCCCGGCCTGCGCCCGGAGGTGATGCAAAAGCTGCGCCCCTATCTGCAACTGGCTGAAACCTTGGGCAACCTGGTGGGGCAACTGGCTGGGGGCCGGGTTCAAGAACTGACGGTACGCCTCCAGGGCGATATTGCCGGGGGCGATACCCAGCCAATTATGGTGGCGGCGCTCAAGGGGTTGCTGTCCCACGCGCTTCAAGAGCGGGTCAACTACGTCAACGCCTCCATCGAAGCGAAGGAGCGCGGCATTCACGTGATTGAAACCCGCGATGCGGACATTCGCGACTACACAGGCTCGTTAAATCTGTCAGCCAAGGGCAGCCTGGGCGAGCACTCTGTCACTGGCGTGCTGCTGGGGGGCAGCGAGATTCGCGTCACCGACATCGACGAGTTCCCCATTAACGTGCCGCCGACTCAGCACATGCTGTTTACCCTGCACCGCGATATGCCGGGCATTATCGGCAAAATTGGCTCGCTGTTGGGCAGCTTTAACGTCAACATTGCCAGTATGCAGGTGGGCCGCAAAATTGTGCGCGGTGACGCGGTCATGGCTCTCAGCCTGGACGATCCTCTGCCAGAGGGCATTCTAGACGAGATTCTCAAAGTGCCGGGCATTCGCGATGCCTACACGGTAAACCTGTAGTCTTGAGAAGCCCTGTAGGATGGGCAGGGGCAACGGCTCTTGGCTTGGCCAAAAGTAGGTGGTGGGCGGTGCCCACCCTACAGGGTCACGGTTAGGATCCCAGGGTTAGGAGAGCGTTAGCTCCAAGGTTGATAGTTGTGAGGCAGCCCCTAGAATGGCCGTGGTCAATACCTGGTGGGAAGTAAAGGTACTGTGCGATCCATCCCTGGAGGACACGGTTTTTTGGCGATTTGACAGCTTTGGCAGCCAGGGCACCTCGACCCAGCAGCGGGGATCGGCCTGTGTAGTGCAGGCCTATTTCCCGCAGCATCGACTAGAGCTGCTCGACCTATCGGCCCTGGCCCTGTTGATTAAACAGGATGCGCTCTGCAACGATCTGGTGCTGCCCCGCATTAGCTGGCAGCTAATTGACGAAGAAGACTGGTCTAAGAGCTGGAAGGATCACTGGAAGCCTGAACCAATTGGCGATCGCTTCTTGATCACCCCCGCCTGGCTAGAGCCTCCGGCTGACAACCAGCGGCTGGTACTGCGCCTCGACCCCGGCGTGGCCTTTGGCACCGGCAACCACCCCACCACCCAGCTCTGCCTAGAGTCGCTCGAAATGCGGTTAACCTACGAAAAAACCGACGTTGCCATTGCTGATATTGGCTGCGGGTCTGGAATTCTCTCGATTGGGGCGCTGCTGTTAGGAGCTAGGCGGGCCTACGCCGCCGACACTGACGATTTAGCCATTCATTCGGCTGTCGGCAACCGCACTCTGAACGGGCTAACGGAGGAGCAGCTACCGCTGCTGCATGGCAGTTTGGACACCATTGCCCAAACCATTGATGCCCCCGTAGACGGTATTGTCTGCAATATTTTAGCGGAGGTGATCATGGATCTCATCCCCCAGATGCACACCATTGTTACCCCCGATGGCTGGGGTATTCTCAGCGGCATTTTGCTCGATCAGTCCAAACTAGTGGCCGACACCTTAGAGCAGCACGGCTGGGTCGTGGCTACCCTCTGGCGGCGACAGGAGTGGTGCTGTCTCAACGTGCGGCGATCGCCCGCCTGAACCCATGAATCGTTCCGATTTCAGCTTTGTGGCTAAAGTGATCGGGCTCTCGGCAGCCCTGAGCGCCCTGATTAAGTATGGATTGCCTATGACGCTAGCGGGGTCTCAGGTGGTTCAAGAGCCCACCCTAGGCCTAGTCATAGCGCTGCTATTGGCTCCCTCAGCGCTGATGGGTAGCCTTTTCTGGCTGCGGCGTAGCTCCAACTCCTAGGCTTGCCCATGCGCACCATCGACAGCATCAACGCTAAAATTCGCGCCGGGCAGGTGGTTGTGCAAACCGCTGAAGCCTTCAAGGTGCAGGCTAAGGAGCAGGGCATTGCCGCCGCTGCTAAAGCGGTGGATGTAGTGGTCGCTGGCACCTTTGAGCCGATGGAATCGTCGGGTGCCATGCTCAACCTGGGCCACACGGACCCGCCCATCAAGCTGCTGGAGTGCTACCTGGATGGGGTGCCCGCCTACGCAGGCTTTGGAGCGGTGGATGTCTGCCTGGGAGCCAGCCAGCCGGCCGTGGCCGGGCGAGGGGCGGACCTGGGCGATCCCGAAACTGTGCGGGAGCACGGCGGCGGCCATGTGATTGCCGATTTGATTGCCGGGCGCAGCGTACCGCTTCAGGCCACGGGCCACGGCACCGACTGCTACCCCCGTACCTCTCTTGAGACCACCATTACCCGCGACAGCATCAACCAGTTCTACCTGTTTAGTCCCAGAGGGCTCTACCAAAATTTTATTGTGGGGGTGAATGGAGGCGATCGCACCCTCTCTACCTACCTGGGTCCCCTTCAGCCCCGCCTCGGCAACGCGGTGTACGCCAACTCAGGGGCGCTATCGCCCCTGCTGAATGATCCCGACCTGGAGGCCATTGGCATCGGCACCCGCATCTTTTTCGGCGGCGGTATTGGCTACCTCGCCTGGGAGGGCACCCAGCACTTTCCGCTACAGCGGCGGCTGCCCAACCGCACCCCCATCGGCCCCGCCGCTACCCTAGCCCTGGTCGGTGACGCCAAACAGATGCAGCCCCACTGGGTACGAGGCTGCTACTTCAAAGGCTACGGCCCTTCGCTGATGCTCGGGGTCGGAGTACCAATCCCTATCCTCAACGAGCAGGTGGCGGCCCACTGTGCCGTTCAGGACTCCGACATTGTCGCCCCCGTGATGGACTTTTCCATTCCCCGCCGGGTGCGGCCCACCTTTGGCTTGGTGAGCTATGCCCAGCTTAAGTCGGGCAGCATTACCATCGAAGGTCAGCCGGTGCGCACAGCACCGCTAGCCAGCATTTACATGGCCCGCCAGGTGGCCAACGAGCTCAAGACCTGGATTGAAGCTGGACAGTTTGAGCTTACGTCCCCGGTCGCATCTCTGCCCCAGGACCGTGCCTTTTTGCCCCAGGATGTGAGCAGCTAACTAGATCTATTCAGCACTACTTTCAAGATTTTCGTCCCGTTTTTTGGGGCGATTCGCAGGGCGATCCGTTCCGGAATCGCTGCCCTTGACGCCGGTGGGGCGGCGGCTAGGCATGGGCGGACGGCTACCGCCGGGTCCGCTGCGACCGGCACCGGGTCTGCTTCGACGAGGCGGGCCGCCACCACTGCCCTTAGCCCGCTTCTTGGGCGGCACGATGCCCACTACTGAGGCTTCACTGAGCACCAGCACCTTGGCTTCGCGCTTGACTTTAAAGTCCCAAAAATAGCCCACCGTACGGCCTTCAATAGTGCCGTGGAGCAGCAGTTTAAACGGTTTAGACGCGCCGGGAGTGCGCTTGGCCCCCTGCAAAATCTTAACGGCAATACATTTATCTTCGGGCGTGTACTTCACTACCTCACCGCGAATCGAGAAAAAGTTGTCGTCGACCGGCGGTAGGTCAGCTAGATCGGGTTTTTCGGAGGCGGCTGAGTCGGTTTCGTCATCGTCCTCATTAGAGGGTGATTCCCCAGGAAGACCAAGGGTTTCAGGCTCCCAGACCCCAACGATTTGCAGGTGCAGATCTTGATCGTCATTGTCAAGCTCGCGCCGGGTGCGGGGATAAACCACCCACAGGTGGGACGCCGTCAAATCAATGTGCTTCTTCACCAAACTAGTGATGCGCCCGAGCAGCACCGAGTCGATGACGTGGCCATCGTCAGTGGTCAAGTTGCCCCGGTTGAGCTGGTCGGCTTCGCTCGGTTCGTAGGTGCCCCGCACTAGGCCAATGGCTCGGTACTGCATTGGTTCGCTAGGGGGAGCAATGGGCTGATAGCGATAGGCCGCAGGATCTAGCTCAGCGGCAGCGGGCTCTGGAGCCTTCTCGGCTACGGTTGCCTTGGGCATCACCACAGCATGGTCAGCCGCCTTGGCCAACGGTTTGACAGCCACAGAGGTATCTGGAGTGACGGCAGGGCGTACCGGACGCACTGGGCGCTGGGGAGGCGACATTAGCGATGGCCGATCCGCAGTGGGTGCCGTCCCCTTGTCATGACTATCTTTAGCGTTAATGTCGCTCTTATTAGAAGCGTCTTGCTCTGCAGAACCCATAACACCCACCGATCTCCCTCTCAACATAAACTAGCCACCCGGCGCAACAGCAACTCTGCGCATGACTTAGCCTGTAAGCCTAGCGTAACATTCACCCTTTAATGTGCATTGCTAGGGCAAATATTTAAGCGGTTAACGCAATTTGCACAAGGCTTTACAAACAGGTCAAAAAGCTACCTTTAAAGTGATTCTCTACCACCAAGGCAGCCTTCGCTGCCGCTGCTGTGTGCTTAACTCAGTAGCTCTCTTAAGTTTCCATCGGTAACGGTTAGCAATCCGTATTGTTTCTGAGCTTTTTGACAACTTCTTTGCTACTGTAGCCCTGTCTATGGCCTTGCCAGGCTAGGGCGCAGATTCAGCCCTGGGCTAAAACGCTAAGATCATTTACTTAAACAATTGATCGCGATCGCGCTTCGGCGGCGATCGCGCCGCTCCCTTGATGAGGTACACCCGTGACCGCAAACCGCAACCGTTGGCTCGTTGGCACTGTATTAACCCTGGCATTAGCGGCCTTTTTGTCGCTGTCGTTGCTGCCAATTTTGGGCAGCAATAGCGGCCGCAAAGCCAGCAGCACCGCCGATGCCAATCCTGCCGCTGACCCCGTAGCTATGCAGACCGAACTAGAAGCCCAGGCAAAAGGCTATGAACTGGTGCTAGAGCGCGAGCCCGACAATCAAACCGCTCTCCAGGGGCTAGTTGACGCCCGTATTCAGCTAGGCGACATCAACGGGGTGGTTGCTCCCCTCGAAAAGCTCGTCGAGCTCAACCCCAGCGTGCCCGACTACGCGGTGCTCCTGGCCCAAACTAAGCAGCAGATGGGCGATTTAGAGGGCGCAGCCCAGATTTATCGTCAAGTGCTCGACCAGCAGCCCGGCAACATGAACGCCCTGCAAGGGCTAACGGTGCTCCTCGTGCAGCAAGAGCGACCCCAGGCCGCGATCGGGCTGCTGCAAGACACGCTTAAAACCGCCGACCAGCTGCAGGCAGAGGGCGGCGCCGCCAGTTTCGACGCGACATCGGTGAAACTGCTGCTGGCCCAGGTGCACGTCGAAAACAAGAGCCCCGATCAAGCGATCGCCCTCTATGACGAGACTATTGCCGCTGCCCCCGAAGACTTTCGCCCGGTATTGGCTAAAGCTTTAGTGCTGCGCGATCAGGGCGACACTGAAACGGCCCAGGCTCTTTTTGCCCAGGCCACAACCCTTGCTCCAGCGCAGTACAAAGACCAAATTGGTCAAATGGCTACCCAGGGCCAAACAGCACCGGAGGCTAGCGGCAGCAATATTGTCGAGCCTGCTCCCGCTGAGCCTGAACCCGCCGAGTCAAAGCCCTAGCTCAGCGCCCTAGCTGGAGTGGACGAGGCAACCCCTCGATCGGGACGGCTCGAGGCAGCTGCACTGGCATCTACGGGCTCAAACTCGATGTGGTTGAGCAGCGTGGTCACAAATGCAAAGAGCAAAAACGGCAGCGACAACACCAAAATTAGCCCTACGGTAGCCAGCGCAAAAATCGGCTGACGCGCCCCCATCAACGCTAGGGAGGCCGCCAAGCTAACGAACAAAATCACCAGCCAGGCGATAACTTGCCCGTAAATATCTCCAAAGGTAAGCGTGCAAGCGAAGCGATACTTATTCCCGGTATCCATGGTGTTGTCCTGCCAGAATCAGTCCTATTAGAGTTCAGCATATCGGCCTCGTCTAGGCCGCTGTAGTTTCTCAACATTTCCACAAGAGTTGCAATGAAATGTTGCAGCCCATTACATAGATATAAGCAGCACGATGGGGTATCAGTACATTCTGTTCTACAAGCCCTATAACGTACTCAGTCAGTTCAGCCCGGGCAGCACCCTGCCCGCCTCTGACTCGGCCGGTCGCCCCACGCTCAAAGACTTCATTCCCATCGCCGATGTCTACCCTGTCGGCCGGCTCGACCGCGACAGCGAGGGGCTAATGCTGCTGACTGACCACGGTCGAGTCCAGCATCGACTCAGTGAGCCGCGCTTTGGCCACCCTCGCACCTACTGGGTCCAGGTCGAGCACGTGCCTTCTCCAGGCGCGATCGCTCAGCTCCGCCAGGGGGTAACCATCAAGGGGTACCGCACCCTGCCTTGCCAGGTCGAATTGCTGATCACCGAACCCCTCCTGCCTGAACGAAATCCGCCCATTCGCTATCGCCAGAGCATCCCCACTGCCTGGCTAGAAATGACCCTACAGGAGGGCAAAAACCGTCAGGTGCGCCGCATGACCGCCGCCGTTGGTCACCCCACCCTGAGGCTGGTGCGCCAGGCGATCGCTCACCTCCACCTGGGCGATCTACAGCCTGGCCAGTGGCGGCATGCCACCCCTGCCGAGCAGCGAAAGCTGCTGCAAATCTAGATTCTGGCGATCGCCAACCTTACGCAACTTGGCCGGGGCTAGGTCAAGAATCGATGGGTCAGACAGGTCAGGACAAAGGCGTTAAGTTACCATGGGCTTGCAATGGGGCGACCTAGGGGTGACCCGTGCGATACTTAATGTGCAACGGTGAGGCCGTTTTACTTCAAGGGTGCATTGATCGGTTGCTAAGGGTCTGCTGATTCCCCCAAGACCGCGCACAACTCAGATGCCTAGCATGGGGTACACCCTACTTGCTAGCTGGCTAGCCTAACTTTGGATCATTGCTAGGATGCTAACCTGCCCCTTTTGTGAGTTTGACAATAGCAATTCACAGCGGTCCTGCAAACGGTGTGGCCAGCCACTCCAGTGTTGGCGTGTGATTGATATCCCTCGGGCAGGGGCAGGGGCGATCGCCCCTAGTGATCTCGACCAAGAGGGTTATCTCGATAGCGATCGCCGCTACCGGCTCGTGTCTCCGTCAGACAGTCGGACATCGTTTGGCGCTACCCCTCTAGTTGTTATCGACTGCCAGCCCGAGGCCGACGCGCCCCTGCAAGCCCTCCAAGCAGACTGGCTCGAAACACCGGCTCTCAATCCCGCAGAACATCCCCTGGCTGTTACAGTTCCCCCCGAAGCCTACCCATATCTAGCCCTCCAAGCCGACTACTTCCCGGCCGTTCCCGAGTTGCACCACGCTTGGCAAACGCCTCAGCGTACCCTTTTACTGATTGAAGACCGCAGCATCTGGCTGTCACTAGCAGCGGGCTGGGCGGCCATAGACGACCCCCTTCAGCACCTCCAGTGGTTGTTCGAGACTACGCTGCTGTGGGAGGCATTGGCACCATGGCAGGGGCAGGCTACCCTCCTAACTCCCCAGCGGCTTGCCCTTAACGAAAATAATCTGCTCTGCCTAACTCAGGTCGATCAGATGCCCAACCGGCCTCTCTTGCCCCTGGAAGCGCTAGGTCAGATGTGGCAGATCATGCTTGATGGCGGTCAATGCTGCCTGCCCTCCAAGGTAAAAACTTTAATTGGCAATCTAGCTGAGGGGTTGTTAGGTGACCTCGAGCAGGTGCAAACCACCCTAGCCGAAGTCGCCCAAGCCTATTCGCCGCCGGTTCAGGTCTCCTCTACCCCCAAACCAGAGCCTGAAGAAGCGATTACCGCTTCAGACCTAGACCCAGACATTGAGCGCTCAGCTGCCGGTTGCGAACTCGATGTCGATGCGGTTTTCGACACCCAAGAACTGTCCGACGACGACGATGGTGGTGGGCCGATAGAAACGCCAACTATGGTCTTACCCATGAAGCTGGCTCACCTCGATGATGCCGGCCAGAGCCACGTCGGCCAGCAGCGCCACCACAACGAAGACTGGTTCTTTACCCAGACACAGCTACAAAAGGTCAGCGGTCCCCAGGGCACAATTCTGCGGTCTAAAGGGCTCTACATCCTCTGTGATGGCATGGGTGGGCACGCCTCAGGCGAAGTAGCGAGTCAGCTAGCCGTGCGCACACTACGCGATTACTTGACTCAGCACTGGAGTAGCGATCGCCTGCCCGACCAAAGCGCCCTGGCGCAGGCCGTGATCACAGCCAACCAAACTATCTTTGACATCAACCAAGCCAACGCCACATCTGGGGTAGGGCGCATGGGCACCACCCTCGTCATGGTGCTGCTGCACAACCTCGACATTGCCGTCGTTCACGTGGGCGACAGCCGGTTGTATAGCTACAACAAGCGCTTGGGACTGCGACAGCTCACCCTCGACCATGAGGTCGGTCAACGCGAAATTAATCGCGGTGTAGAACCAGCCATAGCCTATGCCCGCCCTGACGCCTACCAACTAACCCAGGCCCTGGGTCCTAGGGGTAAAGAAGACCTCGTCCCCGGCATTGCCTACCACGAGCTGACAGAAGACACGCTGCTGCTCCTGTGCTCCGACGGTCTCAGCGACAACGACTTGCTGGAGCGCCACGCCGATACCCATATTGCTAGTCTATTGAGCTCAAGGACTAACTTAGACAGTGGCGCTGCCCAGCTGATCGATTTAGCCAACGAAAAGAATGGCCATGACAACATCACGACCATTCTTGTGCGTATCAAGCTACAGCCCGATATGCTGTCGATGACGAGTTGATCAATTCGTCATCGACAGCTATTTCATTAATCTTCTTCCCAAGACTGCACTGACAGCAGATCCTCAATCGGATCTTGGGTAGAGAAGTCGAATTCTTCTAGTTCTTGCTTCCAGTGGGTCCAGTCATCCCCAAACAAGAAAGCAATTTTCCAAATCGGATCGCTGGGACGAACAACTTTGGACTTCTTAACTAAAGACTCAACTTGGCGCTGAAATTTCACCATGGGGTGAGCGACAACTAAGTCGGCAATTGCTTCAGTCATATTTTCGATTTAAAAAGCTCTTCAGAACGTTGAACTGGGGGGAATTCTGCACACCCTTGAAACTTGCGCAGACATTGACCCGAGATTCAGGAACACAGCATAACACAAGACTGCAAAGACGCAATTCTGTTTAAGCTTAATCTCCCTTAGGTAGTCGTTGGTTCTTGCCCATACCCCAGGGTGGTGTCCTCTCAACCCATAATAAACCCCAAGCAGATGGATTGCGGCGTCAGATAGTCTCCCGTTGGGGTGAGATAACCGTACCTCTATGACCATAGCTTTGGGTTTACCCAATAGTCGCTAAACTAGAGGCTACATTCTTTTTTGCCTTCAGCGTTGACCAATGGCTCAAACTGATCTGTCTGCACCCGAGTCTACTGTACCTATGCTTCTACCTCGCACCAGCGAGTCGGAGGCGCTTCAGCGCATTCGCCACACCTTTTCCCACGTTATGGCCATGGCGGTACAGACGTTATTTCCCAAGACGCAGGTGACCATTGGCCCCTCGATCGACTACGGCTTTTACTACGACTTTGACAGCCCTGAGCCCTTCACTGACCAAGACCTGAAGGCGATCAAGAAAGAGATGATCAAGATCATCAACAAAGGGCTGTCGGTAACTCAAGAAACCGTCACCCGCGAAGAAGCCCAGCGCCGCATCGAGGCTTTGGGCGAACCCTACAAGCTCGAGATTCTGCAAGATCTAAAAGACCCGATCACGCTTTACCATCTGGGTGACCAGTGGTGGGATCTCTGCGCAGGGCCCCACGTGGCTAGCACCACCGACCTAAACCCCAAGGCCTTTGAGTTGGAAAGTGTGGCTGGGGCCTACTGGCGCGGCGATGAAAACCGGGCCCAACTCCAGCGCATCTATGGCACTGCTTGGGAAACCCCTGAGCAGCTTCAGGAGTACAAGCGCCGCCGGGAAGAGGCGAAGCGTCGCGACCACCGCAAGCTGGGCAAAGAGCTGGGGCTGTTTATTTTTGCCGACGACGTTGGGCCAGGCCTGCCCCTGTGGACCCCCAAGGGCACAGTGCTGCGCTCTACATTGGAAACCTTCCTTAGAGAGGAGCAAACTAAGCGAGGATATCTGGGCGTAGTTACTCCCCATATTGCTCGGGTAGATCTGTTCAAGACGTCGGGGCACTGGCAGAACTACCGGGAAGACATGTTTCCGCTGATGGCGGACGACGATGCGGCCCGTCTGGCGGAGGAGGGCTTTGTGATGAAGCCCATGAACTGCCCTTTCCATATTCAGATCTATAAGAGTGAGCTCAGGTCGTACCGAGAGCTGCCCTTGCGTCTGGCGGAGTTTGGCACGGTGTATCGCTATGAGCAGTCGGGAGAACTGGGCGGGCTCACCCGCGTGCGGGGCTTTACGGTAGATGATTCTCACCTGTTTGTGCGCCCTGAGCAGCTCGATGACGAGTTTCTCAAGGTGGTAGATCTAATTCTTTCGGTGTTTCGCAGTCTGAAACTGAAGAATTTTAAGGCGCGGCTCAGCTTCCGTGACCCTGAGTCAACCAAATACATTGGTGGCGACGATGTGTGGGAAACCTCTCAAAACGCAATTCGCCGAGCCGTTCAAACGCTTGGTATGGAGTATTTTGAGGCTCCGGGAGAGGCAGCTTTCTACGGTCCTAAGCTCGACTTTATCTTTCGAGATGCGCTGGAGCGGGAGTGGCAGCTAGGCACGGTGCAAGTCGACTACAACCTGCCAGAGCGCTTTGATCTGGAGTATGTGGCCGAAGACGGCTCGCGTCAGCGCCCGGTGATGATTCACCGCGCTCCCTTTGGTTCTCTAGAACGCCTGATTGGCATTTTGATTGAGGAATATGCGGGTGATTTTCCTCTCTGGTTGGCTCCGGTGCAGATGCGCCTGCTGCCCGTCACCGAGGAACAGCTAGGTTTTGCTCAATCCGTAGCTGACCAACTCTTGGCCAAAGGGGTACGGGTAGAGGTCGACGCCAGCGGCGATCGCCTGGGCAAGATGGTGCGCAACGCCGAAAAGGCCAAGATACCAATCATGGCCGTAGTCGGCGCGAAGGAGCTGGAGGCCAACGCCCTCAATATTCGCACCCGCGCCCAGGGAGAGTTAGGCGCTCTGCCCGTGGCGGAGGTGGTCGATCGGGTGGCGGCGGCGATCGCCGCCCGCGAAGATTTCTAAGTCCTTTAGGGCTCTGCGGGTAGATCGGTCTCAATTTCGCGCAGGTCGCTGAGCGATTGCTCCATGGCATCGATCAGCGATCGCACCTCTTGGTCGCGGGTCTGCTGCTGTTGCTGCGCCAGATTGGTCAGCACGCTCAGGCAGGAGTCCATCCCGGCAGCAAATTCGTAGCGGGTGACAGTGTCTTCGCCCCGAAAGGTGCCGTCGGGATAACCGCTGACGCAGCCATAGACCCCAGCCAGATTCAGCAGCGCCTCGTAGGCCCAGTGGTCGGGCGATACGTCGGTAAAGGGTAAAACTAGCTGTTGTTCGGTACCCTGGGCAACGGGCTCAACTACTGCATCCGCAGCGGGTTCTGCCTGGATGGGGGCGATCGCCGTTAAAATCCCCATGCCAAGCCCTAAAGCCACTACGCCACTTTTAATTACTGAGTTTGCGTTCATAACAAAAACCTTCGATTTCCCATACTCGCGACCTATTCACCCCCTGGCCTTACTTTCAGTCTGACAGAGGCTTCTCAAAAAGTGATACTATCCTTGGCCTAAATGTTCCATGCCTGCCGGAGGCTTTTGTGGTGTCAACACCGATCTCTGTTACTGTGCCCGCCACCACCGCCAACATTGGCCCCGGCTTCGACTGTCTGGGGGCAGCGCTGACGCTCTACAATCGCTTTCGCTTTACGGCCCTTGATCAGGCGGCGGGAACAGTTGCGATCGCGGTGAGCGGGTCAGAGGCCGACCGAGTGGTGACGGACGGCTCTAACCTGGTCTACAAAGCCTTTGCCCACTTTTATCAGCAGCAGGGGCTGGCGGTGCCAGCAGTAGAGATTGCTATTGATCTGGCTGTTCCACTGGCGCGCGGACTGGGCAGCTCGTCTACCGCAATTGTGGGCGGGCTGCTGGGGGCCAATGCGCTATGCGAACGGCCCCTCGAGCAGTCGGCTGTAGTGGAGATGGCGATCGCCCTAGAAGGCCACCCCGACAACGTCGTGCCTGCTTTAGTTGGAGGCTGCCAGCTAGCGGTCGGCAATGCTGACAGTACCGCTACCCTATGCCCGATCCCCTGGCACTCCGATATTGTGCCGGTGGTGATTGTGCCCGACTTTGAACTCTCGACCGCCGCCGCCCGCCAGGTCTTACCCACCAGCTACAGCCGGGCCGATGCCATCTTCAATACTGCTCACCTGGGACTCCTGCTGCGAGGGCTAGAGAGCGGCCGGGGCGACTGGCTGCGGGTGGCCTTGGGCGATCGCATCCACCAGCCCTATCGACAGTCTCTAATTCCCGGCTATGAGGCTGTCTCAACCGCCGCAGTCGAGGCCGGGGCCTATGGCCTAGTCATTAGTGGTGCTGGCCCCACGCTGCTAGCCCTCACACCTGTCGACCAAAGCGCTGCAGTGGGTGACGCCATGGCCAAGGCTTGGGCCAGTGCTGGGCAGTCGGCCACGACCCACGTGCTCAGCCTAGAAACCACTGGAGCTCAGGTAAACCCGGTCTAGCCACACTGGACCACTAGCCCCTACAGATTGCAAAGTGTTGGAGCTGTGTCCCGACTGACAGCTCAGTAAATTAAGACTTCTTGAGGCCATAGGAATCCCGCCCATGAGGCTACGACGTTCCGCCTGCGGTCCAGACGAGCGCGGGCAAATGTAACGTTTTAGGTATTGACTTATCTAAATGTGAGTGTTTACTTCAATTAATTCAAGTGTGAAAAGCGCCTGAAATGCTTGTGCAGCCTTCACAGCAGCCCTTAAGACATCAATATTTTGCAATTTTGGGCAGAAATTACTTATCAAATGTTTATTAAGTTTCCTATACTGGGGACGGGCGCGAAGATAGGTATATCTCTCTATCGATCTTGCAGTCCGGTTTGTTACTTCGTCGTGCCTTTTAGGCTCCGACTCGCTCGCTGAAGTCCTCCGACCTCCTGCCTAGGGTAGGCCGCCGCGAACAGCATTTGTAGCTCGTCTTCTCTGGATGTCTACGCATGGGTGTGTGTCCGCCTCGAATCAGACACTAAAACCGGAATCTGAATGCGCTGGCTGTTTCTGTAGTACTACTCACGCGAATTGTCATGCTAACCGAGCAATTTCCGTGGCTAACGACCCTAGTTCTATTGCCTTTACTGGCGATTTTGCCGATACCGGTGCTGCCCAATCGCAACGGGCAAACTCTGCGCTGGTACGCCCTGGGCATTGGCTTCATCGAGTTTTCGCTAATTCTCTACACGTTTATTAACTTTTACAATCTCAACCAGCCCGGCCTACAGCTGGTAGAACGCTATGACTGGGTACCCCAAGTCGGCATCACTTGGTCACTCGGGGCCGATGGCCTGGCCATGCCGCTGGTGGTGCTGAGTGGTCTGGTGACAACCCTAGCTATTTTGGCGTCGTGGAATATCACCCACCGTCCTCGCCTCTACTTCAGCCTGCTGCTGGTGATGTACAGCGCCCAGGTTGGGGTCTTTTTGGCCCAGGATCTGGTGATGTTCTTTTTGATGTGGGAATTAGAGCTGGTGCCGGTTTACCTGCTGATTTCCATTTGGGGCGGCAAAAAACGCCTCTATGCTGCAACTAAATTTATTCTCTACACTGCCATTGGTTCTGTCTTCATTTTGGTGGCAGCCTTGGCCATGGCTTTCTATGGCGATACCGTTACCTTTAACCTGACGGAGCTGGCCCAAAAAGACTACAGCTTAACCTTCCAGCTCCTGGTCTACGCAGCTTTCTTAGTAGCCTTTGCGGTCAAATTGCCAATTTTTCCGCTGCACACCTGGCTACCTGATGCCCACAGCGAAGCCCCCGCTGCTGTATCAATGATCTTGGCTGGGGTACTGCTAAAGATGGCAGGCTATGGCCTGATTCGCATGAATATTGAGATGCTACCCGACGCACATCTCTACTTCGCCCCCGTGCTGGCTATCCTTGGCGTAATCAACGTAATTTATGCCTCGATGACTGCCTTCGGCCAAGATAACCTCAAACGCCGCATGGCCTACTCGTCGGTAGCCCATATGGGCTTTGTACTCATCGGTTGCTCGGCTTTCACGACCTTAGGGATGAGTGGCGCTATGCTGCAAATGATTTCCCACGGACTGATTGCAGCGGTGATGTTCTTTTTGTCTGGGGTGACCTACGAGCGCACCCACACCCTCGACATGGATGAGATGGGTGGTATAGCCCGCAAGATGCCCACCAGCTTTGCGTTCTTTACCGCTGCTTCGATGGCGTCTCTGGCCCTGCCCGGCATGAGCGGGTTTGTCAGCGAGATCGCGGTGTTCCTCGGTATGGCTACCAGCGATGTCTACAGCACGACCTTTAAGACCGTAGTTATTGTTGGTGCTGCTGTCGGCGTGGTGCTGTCGCCCATTTACCTGCTCTCTATGCTGCGCCGCATTTTCTACGGTGACGCGGGCAAGGTGGTGGCCAAGGTGCCCAATATCATCGATATTCGCCCCCGTGAAGCTTTCGTAGCGGCCTGTCTGCTGGTACCAATCATTGGGATTGGTCTCTATCCCAAGCTGGCCACTCAGGTTTACGATGCCAAGACTGTTGAAGTGGCTAGCCGTGTGCAACATACCCTGTTAGCATCGGCCCCAACCTCGTCGCTTTACGCCCATGTGTTAGTGGCTCCTCAGGTGACAGTGGCTGAACTGCCCACTGTTCTGGCCGCTCAAATCGACTAGACCCAGACGGGTTAGTCAGTTAATTGACGCTGCACTCTGGCCTCAGGGCTAGGGTGCAGCGTTTTTTTGGGGCAATGCCATTGCGAAGGTAAGCCCATAGACAATTTAGGCTCTGTCTCTGGGCACTCTAACAGGCAAGGGCAAACCGTCACAATGATGATAGAGCGATGGTGCTCTAGATCGGTCTATGACGGGCGCACCTCCCCTACGCGACCAATTTTGTTAGGTGCAGTTCTTCTCCAGATAAGTTATGGCTCAGCAACGCCCCTGTCCTCACTGCAACAATCGCCAACTACTGCGCATTGGGGTGCGCGGTATCCGCCGGTGCTCTAGCTGTAAAGCCTACGTAGACGTGCGATCGCGCCACTGGTTGAAGCGCCTAATTCGCGATCGCGCTGCCTAGGAACTCAGATCTGGGTAACAATAGAGGTGCCCTAATTTGCGAGGCACCATGGCCGGCAAGTTTTTCCACAAACCAGGCGCGGAGCTAGCCGATCGCGTTCCCCCCGGTCAGCATTTGGCTAAGGGTTTTCCGGTGCTCACCTACGGCGAGACGCCCCACGTTGCTCAGGCCGACTGGACCTTAAGCATCACAGGCCTAGCCCAGGCTAAAACCTTTACCTGGGACGAAATGATGGCACTGCCCCAGGCGGAGTTCACCGCTGACTTTCACTGCGTGACGACCTGGTCAAAGCTGGATGTAACCTGGCGCGGCGTGCACGTCACTGACGTAATGGAGCAGTTGGCGATCGAGCCCGAGGCAACCCACGTCATGCTGCACTGCTACGGTGGCTATACCACCAACCTAACCCTGGCCGACTTTGTTCTACCCAAAAACTTTTTTGCCCACACTCTAGAAGGTGAGCCTTTGCCTGCCGAGCATGGTGGTCCTATGCGTCTAGTGGTGCCCCACCTTTACGCCTGGAAGAGCGCCAAATGGATCAGCGGCGTGGAGTTTCTTGCGGCCCCGGCCCTGGGTTTTTGGGAGCGCAACGGCTATCACGAGCGGGGCGAACCGTGGGCGGAAGAGCGCTACAGCGATCGCTAGCCCTACCGATTGCCATAGCGGCCCCAACTTAAAAACGCTGTGACTATATAGAGCACAATGGTCGAACCGATGATCGATGGCACCAGCGGTACGCCCTGGAAGCTCCAGGTCAGCCAGGGCAGGCTAAAGCTGTATTGCTGAAGCAGATAGTCGGCGACCCACTGCCCGACAAATACGCCGATCAGGCCAATCAGCACGAGGCCAAATAGCTTGCCGGGCACTTGTCTAGGTACCAAGATATTGGCGGCGCACGCGCAGGCCATGGCAATGAGAATTTGAACGAGAAGGCTAATCAGATCATCCATTGGTCGCGCTCCTGAAGCTAGGTGTCTGGCTCACGTGTAGAGTTACTGTACCCATTTCGCATCTGCCGAAATCCTTGGGGCTCGGGCCTTGGAGCTATTTGTGGTTAGATCCACCCTTGGATGGCGGCTTGGTAGACGGCCTGGTAGCGGTTCTTCGCCTGTAGCTTGGTGAGGCTATTGTTGATGTGGAACTTTACCGTACTCTCGCTGATGTAGAGGCGGGCGGCAATGTCTCGATCGCGCAGCCCCTGTGCCAGCAGCGCCATAATCTCTCGCTCTCGCTCAGACGGACGCGGGTAGCTAGGGTCGCTGGAGGTTGCTTCCACCGGTTGCCCCTGGCTAACCCGCTGGACAACCTGTCGCAGTTGCTCAACATCTATCGTCCAATCGATCACCGCCTGAGCCGACGGTGGTGGCAACGCCTTAACTCGCACCCAGATAGTGCAGGTCGCCCCCTGAGCAGTAGGTTCGCTGTCGGTAATCACGACGGCCTCCGGATCAAAGGGGTCGCACACCGTCAGCCGAGCCTTGTAGGCCATGCAGGTAAGGGCTACCTGCACCAGGGCTGTGGAGCACTGAATACTGACCTTCGCCCCTAGCCGCCCGCTGGTGTAGGGAGTTTGCAGAGTAATTTGCACCATCTGCTGCTGGGGGCCAGGCTGGGTTTGTAGGCTGCCCCCCAGGCAGGTAGCCATAAACCGCAGTTGGTGACAGCGCGATCGCCACTGAGCCACCGCATCGGCAGCAGCTTGGGCTCCATCGGCAGTCGGTATCGCTACGATCGCTTCCAACACGACGTCGGTCGCACCGTAGACCAGCCGAGCATAGTCACAGTTAAACTCGTCCAGTAGCTCAGCTAACTGCACAAAGACGTGGCTCATAGAAGCTGGCAGCGCCATTTCGGTACCCACCAACGCCATCGTGGTAGTCTTCAAAATTGTTGCCAGTTGGTCAGATAGGGTGGAGCGCTGGGCCAAGACGGCCGCTGAGCCCATGGATTTGGTTTCAACGCTCAGCGCCGCGTCGAGGGCAATGGTGGCAGTCATGCAGAGCACCTGCAATACCTCTAAAAACTCGGCTGCCATGGGGCTGCGACTAAAGGTTGCCAGCACGCCAATGACGCGATCGCCGGTCATCAGCGGATAGCCCGCAAACCCCTGGATATTGTTGGCGATCGCCCAGTCTCGATCCTTAACCCAGGCTTCTTCGGCTAGGCGATTGCTGAGAAAGGGAACTCGGTTTTGGGCAATCTTACCAACCTTATAGGCCCCCATAGGCACTCGCGCAAAGAAGCCGTTGGTGTGGGTGTATAACCCCGAAGAGGCCACCAGTCGGAGAGCAGTTTGCTCCGGTTCTACAACCCAGATCCGAGCAAATGCGCAGCCAAACTGGTCGACCAACCCATTGGTTATGCACCGGGCAATGGTCTCTACATCGAGGCATCCCGACAGCCGTTGGGCAATTCTATTAACCCGCTGCAAATCGAGCAGCAGCCGAGTTTGGTTAGGCAAATCAACGCTGGGGCTTTCCACACCTGCGGGAGCAGCAGTCACGGGCCTTCCTGAGATTTTCTGTCTATAGGTTGAATTGAACTCGGTTGATACACTGTATCGGTTGACACGCCTGAGAGCTTTTGTGTCAAATTGCCCAGCCAAATTTCTGAAAAGTTTGGTTTACCGCCATGGTTTCACCGCGGGGGCGATCGCCTGCAAATACTGATAGGTCTGTCAAGAAACGGTAAACTTTCTGACCTGGTCTAAGTCCTATCTCCGTGTTTTTTGCTAGAACGTGAGCGGAGTATGAACCGCGCTAAAGCCGCAAGTTTGCCCGCGAGTCACCCGGATTGTGCATCTGCCTCTCGTAGTTGTTTAAAGCCCCCGTTCTGGAGAAGCAGATGAAGGAGAGACTCATAGGCGTCGGCCTTGGGGTCGGTGTCGCTCTGACTCTAGGTATCTCGTGGACAAACTCTGCTCAAGCGTTCTCACTGAATAGCCAAGTTACTGCCGAGAACTTTCTCGTATTCCCTGGGACATCAACAAAGATTCCCTACGGAGGAAGTGTGCCTATTGAGCAGGGACCCATCGATGTTGTGGTTAGCTCAGATACCACCGACCCTGAATTAAGCCGATTTGGTGGCATTTGGGATATTAATCTCGGTAACAACTCGATCTCGTTTACCCTAAATTCTCTATTTGGCAATGTCACTTCTGGGGATGACATCTATAGATTTAAGGCACCCAGCTTTGGTTTGCCAGGCCAGAACAGAGTGACTGGCTTTACGGTTACACCTCTCGCAAGCAGCTTGGCTTTTAGTAACAACCCGGTGATTACACGGGTGGCAGACAATTGGATTGATGTGGTTTTTCCACTAGGCTTTGCCCCAGTGGATCAGCCCAACCTCACCCTAATTCCTGGGCAGCTGGGTTTCAAAATTGATCTGGAGGTGGAACCAACCCCTGGGCCCACCCCTGTACCGACCCCGGCGCTGCTGCCTGGACTAGTGGGCATGGGTTTGGCAGCTCTGCGCCAGCGCCGTGAGGACGGTCGAGCAGATAAAACACGGCGCTAGGCGTTGGGATCAGATAGGCTAGTTTCTGAAGCGCTGCCTTTGAAGCGATCTTTAGCCGCAGTGAAAGCTTCTTGCATAGCAGTCTGAATCTTTTTAGGGTCAGGCTTTTTGCCTCCCATCAGGTCGCCGAAGTAAACGCAGGCTCCTTCTCCTAGCGCCCAGGTATAGGCGAAGGCCCAGGAGGCCGCAATCACGCTGCCAAAGCCGGGGACAAATTTGATCAGCTCTCGCCCGACGGCTTGGGCAAAAAAGCCACCTGCGATCGCGCTAATCAGGCCGCCAGCTTGGGAAGGGCTCAGGGTTTGGCCGTAGAGCTTGCCCAACAGCACCACCATGGAAACCTGAAGCGCTGTCAGCACCGGCATAGTGGCAAAGGGTAGGGGCACCGCCGCTAGGGTAGCGGCCATGATGGCAAAGGCTGACATATAGTGTCGCCCCACGTCACGGTAGAGGTTACCTAACTGATTGGTGGCCTCGGCCTGCTCGTCCAGCAGTTGGTAAAGCGCCTGGGCCTCGGCCTCGGGCAGCAGGTCGGCTAGGGCGTCGCGCATCGCGTCGAGGCCGTAGAACACAGGGTCAAAGCCGTCTTCGTCCAGGGTGAAGTCGATCAGCACAGTGCGATCGACCAATCCCTCAAAGTTGGCCTGCACCGCTTGAAAAGGACGATGCACGGCCTCAAGCTCGGGCGGGTAGGGCGGGTGATTGTCCAGTGCTGGCGGATAAACCTCATGGCTGGAGGTGACCACCAGCAGGCAGGGCACGGTAGGAAACTGCTGACGCAGACGAGCAGCGATTTGGCGCAGAGTGTCGGTGGCAAAATCGTTGATTTTGACCGTCAACACCAAAATGCGGGCCGTACGGGTCTCACTGTTGAGATTGTTGACTAGCTCGGCAATGATGGCCTCGGTGGCCTGGGTCACATCCCCTAGCCCTACGGTATCGGTAAAGATCAGCAGGGGCAGATCTTCGGAGGGGTAGGCGTAGCGCTGGGTGTTCTGGGTGTGGGGCTTGAAACCCTGCCCGATAATATCGGCTGAAACCCCGGTCAACCCCCGCACAATGGAGCTTTTGCCGGCCTGGGGTTTGCCAATCAGCAGGGCTTCAGTGGTGGGCAACTGCTCGCGCACCGCCGCCAGGATTTCGACCACTTTGTCGTCATCGATGTTAAACCAGCGGCTGAGCTGCTGGTCAGGTCGGAGCTGACCGATGCGATCGCGCAGCAGCTGCCAGGCTTCCAGCACTGGAGAAGCCCACGACGAGCTGTCGTTGGAGGGATTAGGTTGTGGAGAGTCGCCCATACCCAGACTCGAATTTCGCGGATCAGATACGGCCATCATGCCATGCCCTTGCCCCCGTCAGCAGCCTTAGTAGCCCAACAGCAGGGCACTGAGACATCGCTGAGCCCTAATCATCGAGCAGCACAGAGGGATTGCCGGGCAGGGTAGCGGGCTGTTTTTTGGCCCCGGTAGAGCGATTGCTGCGGCTGTCGAGCTTACCTTGGGCAATGGGGACGGTGAAGTGAAACTGACTACCCTTGTTTTTACCCTCAGATTCGGCCCAGATCGTGCCCCCCAGCCCCTCGACAATTTGACGGCACATGGCCAGCCCCAGCCCCGTACCGCCGGTGGTTCGCCGCAGCGCCCCTTCTTCTTGATAAAAGCGATCGAACACCACATGCAGGCGGCTAGGCTCAATGCCACGCCCGGTGTCGGCTACGGTAACTTGCAGGTGGGTAGGGCTAGAGCGAGTCACCTGAATGGTGATTTTGCCGGTGGTAGGAGTGAATTTTTGGGCGTTGTCGAGTAGTTTAGCCAGCACCTCGACTAGCCACTCGCCGTCGGCGCGCACCAGCGGCACCTGTTTAGGAATCTTGACTTTAATCGCAGGCGTGGCAGCACTGTCCTGGCTGCTGTGGATGCTGCTGAGGGCCAAATCGACGCACTCTTGAATAGAGAGCGACTCCAGGTTCCACTCGACGCGACCGCTTTCCAGCCGCGATAGGGTGAGAAAATCTTGCACCAGCTTGCGCATGCGCTCGGCATCTTCGAGGGCCGACTGCAGCATAATCTGGCGCAGCTCGTTGGGCATGTCGGGCTCGGTGGCCAGGCTTTCGAGACAGACCTGAATAGTCGAGAGGGGAGTGCGGAGCTCGTGACCGGTAATGGCGATCAGGTTGGCCCGGGTGCGATCGAGGGCTTCGAGCTGCTGGTTGAGATCCTGCAGGTTAGCGTAAGCCTCAGCCTGAATGATGGCTACGCTGAGCTGGGTGGCGATCGCATCCACCAGGGCCGTATCGTCTTCGCTCCATTCGTAGGGCTGGGGTAGGCAGTGGTGCAGCTCAATCATGCCCACCAGGCGGCCCTGATAGGTGAGGGGCACAATTAGCCACGACTGAATCTGCCACCGCTCAAGCAGGGGCCGAATAGCCTCTAGCTCATAGTGAAAGGGCGACTCACGGTCTTGGGTGTCGGCGATGGCGACAATTTCTTTGGTGTCTTGGATGTAGTCAAACAGGGGATTGGTGGCCAGGGGCCAGGTCTCCCCCAGCAGCGACTCGACTTTGCTGTTGAGGTGCTGGTGGGCAATCACCACCGTGGCATCGGTAGCGCTACAGGGATAAATCAGGCAGCGGCATACGTGCAGTGCCTGCCCCAGTTCCTGGGCCGCTTTAGCAAAAATTTCGTCGGCGTTGAGCGACTGCCGCACCACAGAGGTAATGGAATTCACCAAGCGCTCGCGTCGCTCTTGGGCGGTGATGGCTTTGTAGGCTTTAAGCAGCTTGTACTGCCCGGCCTGCAGGTAAGTAACCAGACGTTGAGTAAAGGGATCAGGCCCGCCGCTGCCGTCAAGGCGTTCGGTGGGCATTAGGGATGGGTCGATGTAGCGCTGGCGGGCGATCGCAATTTTGTCGGCCAGGTCAGGGCGGTACCCGGTAATGCGATCGAGCAGCATATCCGCCGCCCGCTGGCTGACGTAGCGATCCTGGGTCCACACGCCCTCAAACCGGCGGGTTTGGTCGAGGTGGGGGCCGTCAATGGCCGGTACGGGCGATCGCTCTCGACAGATCAAGCAGGCGCTGTAGTCAGCCCCCACCACTACTAGATGCCACTCCTGGGTAAGGGCATCGTCGGGTTCAAAGGCGATCGTTTCGTAGTTCTCAGAGCGGCTAGCAAAACTGGTACCCAGGGCTGACAACACATAGACCTGATCGGTCAACTCAGCAATGCGCAGATAGCGGTTAGCCTCCTGCAAATAAAACCGCTCCTGCTGAAAGCTAGCAATCACTAAAAACTTCGCCGTCCCCGCCAGCACGTGATCTTCCATCGCGTGGGACAACGCGGTTAGAGAAGTTTTGAAGTAGAGGCTAGGTCTCAGCTGGGGAATTGCGGTCAGCAATTCTTCCACTACAGAGGTGGAATGGCTCATGGTTCAGTTCAGGGAACCGTCGATTCAAAGGTTCTGCCCTGGCGCTCTCTAGAGAACCCCCAGGAGACCCGGTCGCATCGGCAGCAGTTACTCTCACCTAGCCTACCAGCTACCCCCTTTCCCAATAGATATATTGTAACCATTTGCCAAAAACAGCCCTTGTCAGGGCAGAATACCTGTTCTATGCAGCGGATCAGCAATAAAAAAACACCTGCGCAAGCTGCACAGGTGCCCTAAATACTGTGGTTCTAACCCACGGCAAGAACTAACACTTTGGAGAAAGCTACATCACACCAGTCATATCGCTGGTGTCTTTGAGAAAGCCACTGTAGGCCTCCATGCCGTGCTCGCCAATGTCCAGCCCTTTCATCTCTTCTTCGGCGCTAACCCGCAGGCCCAGAACAGACTTAACCACCAGCCAGAATATGGTGGACAGCACTACTGTAAACAACCCAACGGTCAAAATGCCTAGGATTTGAATCCCCAGCTGACCTAGGCCGCCACCGTAGAACAGACCAGCAATGCCTTCGCCACCCTGGGTGAAGTTGTTAGGATTGGCAAACAAACCTACAGCTAGGGTGCCCCAGACGCCGCAGACCAGGTGCACAGAGGTTGCACCCACAGGGTCGTCAATCTTGATGCTATCGAAGAAGCCGACTGCAAACACCACCAGGATGCCGCCAATCAAACCGGCGAAGAAAGCTCCCGCATAGCCGAAGACAAAGCAGCCAGCCGTAACCGATACCAGACCGGCCAGAATACCGTTGATGGTCATAGACAGGTCAGGCTTGCCGCTCATTGCCCAAGAGACAGCGGTAGCGGCTACGCCACCGGCAGCAGCACCCAGGTTAGTCGTAACGGCAATATAGGCTACAGCTGAATCGGCTGCCAACTGAGAACCGGGGTTAAACCCAAACCAGCCTAGCCAAAGAATTAGGCAACCCAGAGTTGCAATGCTCAGGTTGTGACCCGGCAGAGCATTTACTCGGCCATCGGCGTTGTACTTACCCATGCGGGGGCCAAGAAAAGCCGCCCCCATAAGAGCTGCCCAGCCGCCCACGGAGTGAACAATGGTAGACCCAGCAAAGTCATGGAAGCCAAGCTCAGCGAGCCAGCCACCACCCCAGAGCCAGTGGCCTGTGATGGGGTAGGCAATAGCGGTTAGCAAAACGCTGAAGATGAGAAAATCGACAAACTTGATGCGCTCGGCCACAGCCCCCGACACGATGGTGGCAGCAGTACCGGCAAAGGCAACCTGAAACAAGAAGAATGTATCCTTGGTGAGGTTGATGCCATCGGGCCCTAAACCGTATAGCTCAGGGGCACCGCCGAGGAAGAAGCTCCCCCAGCCTACCCAGCCATTGCCATTGGCACCAAACATCAGCGAAAAGCCGATGAACCAAAAGGCTAGGGTTGCTAGAGCAAACACAATCAGGTTTTTGGTCAACACGTTGACGGCATTCTTTTGCCGACAAAAGCCAGTCTCCACCATAGCGAAGCCAGCGTTCATGAAAATGACCAAGAAGGCACAGACCAGCACCCAAATGTTGTTGAGGGTGACTTGCACATCGGCAGCAGTTAGCTCCTCTTGAGCGTGAGCTGCGACTCCCCAGGTGGCCAGAATGATCAACGCTAACGGGATACAGGCTACCCAAGCCCAACCGCCAACTCGGGCGAACAGACGCTTAAACACCTGGTCAAAGGGCGGCACATTGGCGTTCCAAAAGCTGGGTTTAGACCGCCTCCGGAACTTAGAACGATTACGCAACACTAAATTAGACATCTCAACAGACGTTCCTTCAACACAATCAGACAGTGAACACGGCCTACCGCTTTTCGGATCTGTGCTCTCAGCCGCATAGCGGTGAGACAAATCCGCATGGGAGCTAAGGCCCACAGAACAGATGCATTCTGCGAACCATATGCAAAAGTCGCAAGTTTCTAATGGCAGCTACGTCAACCGAAAAACACCTTTAGAAACCCACACCGATCTGCCTAAACATTTTCGACATTATTGGCAGAGGAATTTGCGTGTAAATAGAACAAGTTGATTCCATCAATTCTGCGGCAAGCAATCTGTATCAAGCGATACACAACACCCCACAAGGCTGCTACATTCCTCATGTAGTCCTGAAAACATAGGGTTAATTAACTACAAATTAATTGCTTGTCAAAGATGCTTTAAGGAACATTGCCGTCAAAAAAGGGGCTGACATCTTCTAAACTTGATTCGCTAAGTAGCCTTGGGGTCCAAGCTGGTCGAGTTTTTGCTGTTTAGCCAGTACCGAAGCTTCAAGAGCGCGGCGATATTGGGCAACCTGATCGAGTAGGGCAGGGCGATCGGTGGCCAAAATCTGCACCGCCAGCAGCCCAGCATTTGTAGCATTGCCAATGGCGACTGTGGCCACTGGAATGCCCGCTGGCATTTGCACAATGGAATAGAGCGAATCGAGCCCTTGCATAGTGCGGCTGACTACGGGGACACCGATGACCGGTAGTGGGGTGAGGGCGGCAACCATACCGGGTAGGTGAGCGGCCCCTCCGGCCCCAGCGATGATCACCTTGAGGCCGCGATCGCGCGCACTCTGGGCATAGGCAACCATGCGCTCAGGGGTGCGGTGGGCCGACACAATAGCTACCTCGTGGGCGACCCCAAACTCAGTACAAATCTCAATGGCAGCAGCCATGGTGGGCAAGTCTGAGTCGCTGCCCATAATGATGCCAATTTCAGGGCTGTTGTCAGGGCTAATTTCAGGGATAGTCATCGCCTTCGCTGCTGTCGAAAAGTGCTTACCCATCATGCCACTGGCGGGTTTTAGACGATGACCCCAGCGACACAGGGGAAGGTTGAGTTTCGTTGCGGACCGTTTTGGCGCAGCAAAACATCATAGAATTTTACAGAAATTAGCAAACTCCGAAGCCTTCCCCATGACTGCCACTGACGATAAAACCGTAGTCCGCGAATACTTCAATGCCACCGGCTTTGACCGCTGGCAGCGCATCTACGGCGATGGCGAAGTCAATAAGGTCCAGCTCGACATTCGTAAAGGCCACCAGCGCACAGTAGACACGCTGATGGGTTGGCTAGAAGCCGATGGCAACTTGGCTGGGCTCACCTGTTGCGATGCGGGCTGCGGCGTAGGCAGCCTGACGATTCCCCTAGCTCAGGCAGGCGCTCAGGTTTATGCCAGCGACATCTCCGCCAAAATGGTTGAGGAGGCCCGCCAGCGGGCTAAGGTCGCCCTGGAGGGTAAAAACTTGCCTACCTTTGAGGTCAAAGACCTGGAGGAATTGGCCGGTCGCTATCACACAGTAATTTGCTTAGATGTCTTAATTCACTATCCCCAGGACAAAGTGCAGGGCATGATTAGCCATCTCGGCTCTCTAGCCGAGTCGCGGCTGATTATGAGTTTTGCGCCCAAGACGCTGTTCTATAGCGCGCTGAAGAAGGTGGGTGAATTTTTCCCAGGGCCGAGCAAAACCACCCGCGCCTACCTGCACCGGGAGACCGACATTGTGAAGGCGCTGGAGGCCGACGGTTGGCGCATTGAGCGCCGCACGTTGACTAAGACCCAGTTTTACTTTTCGCGCATGCTAGAAGCTGTCAAAGACCAGTAGACCGTGGATGCAGGAGCGAGACCATGACTGTAGAGCGGCTGTGGATTGCGATCGCAGCGGTGCTGGGCGGCACCGCCGTAGCGGCTGGGGCCTTTGCCACCCACGCCCTTAAACCTCAGCTCAGCGATCGACTGCTGACGGTGTTTGAAACCGCCGCTCGCTACCAGATGTACCACGCCCTGGCCCTGCTGCTGGTAGCCCTAATCCGGTACCAAGGATTAGGTGCTCCAGGATGGCTTGCCGCCTCGGGATGGGCTTTGATTGCCGGTACAGTCGTGTTTTCGGGCAGCCTCTATGCCCTGGCACTGACGGGTCAAAGCATGCTGGGGGCCGTGGCCCCGATCGGCGGTGCGGCTTTAATGGTGGGCTGGGCCTGCCTGGCCATAGCTGGGCTACGGGGGGCTGGAGAGGGTTAAGAGGGCAGAGGGTGTAGGGGTGGATGACTCGCTGCGCTGACCATACATTTTCGGCTGGAGCAATTATCTCTATCCAGAGTCCACCCACTCACCCCAGGCGGGCAGGCTATGATAACCCTGTGTCACGCCGGGCCGCTATGTTTGAATACCTATCGCCGCGATCGCTGGCTACGCCCCAGGAGGTTATCGAGTACCTGGAACTCCAGCAGGCCGCCCAAGATTTTCGCCTAGAGGTCGAGCACCGGGCCAACCTGGAAGCCTACTACCAGTGGTACGACCAGATCGCCGCCGAAAACCGGCGTGATCTGGAGCAGATGCGGACGGAGGCAAACCTCCTGACCTGGTTTAGCCGCCGCTCCGTTTAGGAGAACGACAGGCTAGGAGAGCAACAGAGGCTATACCGAATATTTTTTGAGTGACTTGCGCCCAAGCCTAGAGCATTTCTAGCTCATCTTGCTTGAGGTGGGCGCGCATGGGCCGCTTAGCCCCCTCGACCTCAAACTCTACCTGAACCGGAAAGTTGGGGCTGATGGGGCGGCCCTTGTAGTCGGTGAGAATAGACACAACGACTCCCTCTAGGCCTTTGGCATCAAAGGCTTCGTTGCGGTGCAGCGGGTGGTGATAAAAAATAACCGACTCTTTGATTCGGACGCGCTCGCCAACATTCATAGCACACACTCGCTCTTACTCAATCCTCCCTAGCGCCTGGTGACCAGGTGGGAACTTGCTTTTTTGTAGCCCTATTATCTTTGCACAGGATGGGCGCTTGCACGTGGCGGCTGCCAATTAGGTCGAGCTATTCCCTGACTGAGAGCCGTAGGGCTGCATGATCTCATCTAGGCGCTGGGCCATGGCAGCCATTTCGGGGTCGCGGCGGGCGACCGATTGGGTGCGGTCCTGAAATGCTTGGCCAATTTCGGTGTCATAGAGCAGGTGGCGGGCCTGGTTGAGCAGCTCGGGGGCGCGCTCTAAGGGCTGGGGCTGTTTTGACATCAGCACCTCGTCGATCTGCACAATCAGTTGGGAGATGGGCCGCAGCCAGCTAAATTGCTCATGGTTGAGCACCAGACGCAGGTAGTCGCCCTTGTTGGCGATCGCACCGTGGTTGGCCTCGTAGCGGTCTTTCTCAGCATCCATCAAAATTTTGTGGGCCTTCAGCAGCAGCGGTCGAAACTGGCGCAGGGGCTCAAAGGCCGGATCAGAAGCAGGATTACCAACAGTCATGTAACTCTCGCGCAGACGTGCAGTACTCCCTTCACCATTCCACGAATAGAGAGCGATTTCAAGCCGCACGACGCTGAGGGGAGATAGCCCCCATGGGGTGACTGGGTTTGGTGTCACAATAGCCCTACGTTCCTTTTACATGGTCATGGACTTTACCACCGTTCGCCCTGGGCAGCTTTCCATTATTGCTAACGATTTTGATGCCCGGCCGATGAGCTTTGTGCAAGATGGCGATCGCCGGGGCTACGAGCCGGCTGTAGCTCGGGCAGTGGGCGAGGTGCTAGGGCTGGTGCCGGTGTGGTTTCACTGCCCACCCGAAGAGTTTTACCCTACCCTCAGCACTGGCGATTACGACGTAGTGTGGTTTAGCCAGGCCATTACCCAAGATCGCCGCGCCTGGGCTGACTTTACCCGGCCCTACGGCCGCTTCGACGAGGCCGTGCTAGTGCGCGAAGATAGCCCCATCTGTACACTGGAAGACCTGGCGGGCAAGCGGCTCGGCTTCTTGGCGGGCAGTAGTCTCCTGACTCTCACCGAGGCCTTACCCGATCTGGAGTGGGTACCCTTTGAAGGAGCCGACCAGAGCCGACCAGCTCTGCTGCAAGCCCTAGCCCGCGCCGAGCTCGACGCCTTGGTGGGTGATGCCCTGCTGCTGCTCACTGCCGAGGCCGATACCACTAACCTGCGAGTGGCTTTTCAAATTCCCACCCAGCACCCCTTTGGCATTGGGGTGTTGCCGGGCAACCGGGAACTGCTGGAGGCCCTCAACCAAGCCATCAATCAGCTGATTATGAACGGCACTCTGGCTAAGCTGTGGGCCCAGTGGATTCCCTACAAACCGTTTCCGTTTTAGCGGAGCCAGGGCTGGAATCAGGCAGTTGGGCAATAAACGCCGTTGCATCCGCTACCGAGAGAGGCGAAGAGAAGTAATAGCCCTGCCCCCCCTGACACTGGTGGGTCTGAAGGTAAACCGCCTGCTCGGCGGTCTCAATGCCCTCGGCCACTACCGTTAAATTGAGATTGGTAGCAAGGCTGATGATGGCTTTGACAATTTCGTAGTCGCCCGTGCTGGGGCCAGAGCGATGCAGGTTGGTAATAAATGACTTGTCAATTTTGAGCACGTCGATGGGAAATCGATGCAGGTAGCTGAGCGATGAGTAGCCGGTACCAAAATCATCCATACAGATCTGGATGCGGCGCTGGCGCAGCTGTTTGAGCAGATCAATGGCCATCTGAGCATTTTGAATCAGCACGCTTTCGGTAATTTCGACCCTTAGGTGCTGCCCCTGTAGGTGATTGTGGCTCAGAGCAGCGTCTATTTGCTGAATCAGATCAGGGCGCACAAATTGCTTACCAGAAAGATTGACGCTGACGGTGAGGGGGTGACTGTGGGGAAGCGCTTGATGCCAGTAGCTCAGCTGACGGCAGGCCTCGTTGAGGGTCCACAGGTCGAGGGCAGTAATCAATCCAGTATTTTCGGCAATGGGGATGAAGTCGAGGGGCGGCACCAGCCCACGGTGGGGATGCTGCCACCGCACCAAAGCCTCAAATCCTTGCGCCGTGCCGGTAGCTAAATTGATGATGGGCTGATAGTAAAGCCGCAGTTCACACCGCTCTAGGGCTCGGCGCAGGTCGTTTTCAAGCTCCATCTGCTGCACCACCAGGGTGTGCATGGGAGCGTCAAAAATGGCGTACTCGCGGTTGCCGCCCTTGGCCTTGTACATGGCGATATCGGCATCGCGCAGCATTTGGTTGGGGTCGGTGTAGGTAGTGGCGCTTAGGGCGATGCCAATGCTGGCGTGGATGAAGACCTCGTGCCCCTGGAGCAGCACCGGGCTTTCGAGAATGGCGTGAATGCGCTGAGCCATGCTGACAGCAACAGCGGCATCACTGAGGTTGGACAACAGCACTACAAATTCGTCGCCCCCCAAACGAGCGGCCACATCTGCCGGACGCAGGCAGGTTTGCAGTCGCTGGGCCACCACCTGAAGCAGCTGATCGCCCATGGCGTGACCCAGGCTGTCGTTGATCACTTTGAAGCGGTCTAGGTCGAGAAACAGCAGGGCGAACTGACGATTCGCGCAGCGCAAAGCCTGCGGCATCTCAGAAACGGGAACCGACTCGAAACCAGTATCCGTCTCGGAATCGCAGCAGGGGCCGGACGCATCGTCAGACGCGTCATCAAAGGTAGCGCCCACTAGAGGACGGTGGCTGGTGCAGTGGTAGTGCAGTTGATCGAGCGCCTGGGCCAGCCGTTCTAAGAACAGCGTTCGGTTGGGCAGCCCGGTGAGGCGATCGTGGGAGGCATCGTAGCGCAGCTGGGCCTCTAGGCGTTTGCGCTCGGCTAGCTCGACCTGGGCCTGGGCATAGAGCTCGGCCTGGTGAATGGCGATCGCCAAGTGGTCGGCCAACCGCTTAATGAGCTTGATTTCGGCCTCGCTCCAGCAACGGGGGCCAGGGCCTTGATGGACGCTCAAGATGCCCTTGACCACGCCCCGATAGCGAATGGAAACGGCTAAAATAGCCCCGATATTTAGCTTTTGAGCCAGGGCCAGGTTGGGCAGCAGCGTCGGTTCCGCCCTGACATCATCGACTACTACCGGCAGCTCCTCAGCCAGCACCCGCTGGGCGTGGGGATTGCCCTCAATAGGAATGACTTGCCCCCGCAAACTATCAAAACCCGGCGTGCTGGCCGTGTTGGTGTGCACCAACACCTGGTCAGTCGCTTGACAGAGAATCACCAAGCCGCGATTGGCCTCAAAGGTGTGCAACATTTCAGTCGCCGCCCGCTGAAGCAGCGTCTCCAGATCCAGACTGTCGCTAATGGCGCTGATGATGTTGTTGAGCAACTTTTCCTGCTGGGCCAGGGTGCTGGTCTGAGCCAGTAGCTGACTCTGCTGGAGGGCGATCGCCACTTGGTCAGCCAGCTGAGCCAGTAGAGCACGCTCTTTAGGCTGCCACTGGCGCGGTCCTCGGCAGTGATGGACGCACAGCAGCCCCCACAGGTTGCCGCCACAGTTGATGGGCACAGTTAGATTGGCCTGCACCTGAAAGCGTGTCAGTAGCGCGCGGTAGCAGGGGTCAATATTGGCCTCAGCCACATTGTCGATGTGGTGGGTGCGGCCTCGGCGGTAGCGGTGGGCCAAGCCTGGCTTAGTCAGAAAGCAAGTGTCTCCGACGGTGAGCCCTAGCGTTGCATTCCAAGGGGGAAGCACGGCTTCGACCGTCATAGTGCCGCTGAGGTCGGAATTGAAGCGGTAGATGAGCACGCGGTCGGTCTGCAAAAACTGTCGCACCTCGGTGACAGTGGTCTGCAAGATCTGCTCGACCTCCAAGGACTGGTGAATGTGTTGGGTGATTGTGCGAATCAGATGCTCTTCTTCGGCCTGGCGGCGCAGAGCCTCTTGGGCCTGGGCGAGAGGAGTAATGTCGGTGGCCATGGCCCCAAGAATGGGCGTGCCATCAGCCTCCACACCCACGGGGAATAGTACCGAGCTAAACACCTGCTGCTCTTCCCCAAGGTGTAGTTTATCTTCTACGGTTAGGGGGGTTTGGGTGGCGACGAGGTGCTGCACCCGCTCCATAAAAACGCTAACCATCGAGGGCGGCAGCAGATCGGCAAAGGAACGCCCCACCATATCCTCGGGCTGCAGGCCAAATTGGGCAGCGGTAGCCTGATTGACCCGCCGATAGTGCCCAGTGGCATCAAAGATGCTGACTAGGGCCGGAGAATTGTCGATAAACGCCTGCATCTGCTGGTTAGCGCTGACGAGCGCCTGCTCAGTTTGCTTGCGTTCGGCGTCAAGCCGCGCCTTTTCGCTGATATTGAGCACGACAATATCCCAAGCAATGTCGCCGTTGGCCAAACATTCTGGCCAACCCATGCCCTGGAGCCAGGTCTGTCGTCCCGAGGAAGTGAGCGGACGCCACTCGCAAAACCAGGGGGTGAGGGTAGCGCCAGAATGCTGGAGCAGCCCCCGCACGGTGCTGCGATCGTCAGGGTGAATGGTTAGCCACAGCCGCTGGGGTTGACCAAGCAGCTGCTCGGGCTCTAGCTCCCACATCTCCATACAGCCGGGGCTGACGTAGGTGATATCGTCGGGTCCAGAGGGGTGCTGCACGTAGCGCAACACAACCCCCGGCAGGTTAGCCAACACCGGCTGTAGGCGACTTTTGCTGTCTTGCAGACGCGGGTCAGCCTGGCGCTGATCGGTAATATCTTGACCAATGCAGGTGAGCTGCTGCACCAAGCCATCGGCGCTGGTCAAAACGGTGGTGTTCCAGGCGATCAGGCGGCGATCGCCGCTGCGGGTGAGAATTTCAGTCTCATGACAAACCGAACCTTGGGCCACGGCGGCTCGAAACAGCTCACGCAGGGCTTGGCGATCGCCAGCGGGGATAAAAAGCTCAAGCCAGCTGCCGCCCACAACCTCGTGGCGTTGCCAGCCGGTGAGGTTGAGCAGGTAATCATTGCAGAGCAAAATATGGCCGTTGGCATCGACCACCAACCCCGCCAAGGCCATAGTTTCGATCACCGCCCCAAAATGCTGCTCCGATGCCTGTAAATCGCCGATTTGGCCATGGCCTGACCGGGCATCGGGGGCACCCACTACAGGAGCGGGATCAGGCGAAGCAGTCCAATCATCGGTCATACAAGACGTTTCTAGGGGCGAAGCAGCCTGTGGGGGCTACGCAAACCAAAGGCATTCCCATGCTCATTCTTCCCACCCTGCAACCGTTTACAGGGTGACCGTTCATAGGTCTTAATGGTTCTAGGGTAGCTAACCACAGGTGGCTCTGGTGGCACCAGGGCTGGGCCACCGCCAGCATAGAGAAGCCTCGGGGCGATCGCACCGAAGGCCACAATTTCGTCGTCCTTACCCGTAAGCTGGGGCAGACCGCTCAGCAATAGGCTAGAGAAACTGCTGCCAGTTTTCACTGCGAAACAGGGCTCGCTCAGCCTTGCGGCGGCGCTCCAGGCCGGGCATGATGTTGCCCCCAGCGTAGATCCACTTGGCAAACTCCTCCGACGCCCCGGCCATGTCTCCGGCGTTGATTTTCTTCAACAGAGTAGACGACTGCAAATTGCCGGGACCGACGTTGAAGGTAAACGACACCAGCGCCGAAAATTGGTCGCTGGTCAGCGTGCGAGTCACGGCGTCGGAGACGGCCTTCTCATACTTTTTGAGGTCGCGCTTGAGAATCTCTTCGGCCTCGGCTCGGGTAATGGTGAGCCCGCGGGCAACCTGCGGTGCCCCCGCAGAAGAGGTGTGGCCATAGCCAATGGTCCAGGGCTCACCGCCGGTGCCGGGGTCGGGGTAGGCGCTGAGGCTCAGGCCCTCAAATCCCTTGACGATCGCTAGCCCTGCGGCGTTGATGGTGTTGCCTGGGGGCGGTGGAGGTGGCGCGGGCGGCATGGGCTGCGGCTCAGGCCCTCCGGTACCGATAGACACCGTCATGGCGCGGGGGTAGTCATCCCGCTGAAACCATGACTTGACGCTGCCAATGTTGACTACCTGCTCCTTAGGGTTTTTACTCGACGGATATTTGGTGATGCGAGAGATCCAGTAGCCCCCTTGCATCAGGTAAATTGCAATGTCTGTTTCTTTAATCCAGGTTCCCATGTGACCTCCCCGGAGCAGTCCGCATACCAGGAATTTACAATACTTTCGGAATAATGGGCCATTGAGTTTTGCCCAAGTTCTACCATTTTGCCCGCCGGAGGGTAGGATTTAACTCCTTTAGCCTGGTAATTGCCCCGGCCAGGCGGCGCGATCGGCGAGAGCTAGGCCCTAGGGGTTTGATTTAGCCCATCTAAAGTTTTTTTCTAGTAACGTTTCAACCGCTAACCTCGCGGACTAATCAGCGATTTTTTACCTACCCTAAGCTGAGGTTGCGATTTGCCATTGTCAGGGCTGAGCCAACGCCCCCTGACAAACCCGGCGGAAGGTTTTTTCCAGGCAGACGATTGAGTCGTTAAGATATTCAAAGCTTAGTGTCTTTTCTGGTGGCTTGTAATCTCCATGGCTTTGCTCTCAGCAACCGCAGATTTGCCCTCGCGCCTAGTCTCGCCCACCATTCGTCGCCTACCCAACGGCCTCACGGTCATTGCTGAGCAAATGCCCCTGGAGGTTGTCAACCTCAGCTTGTGGCTGCGGGTAGGCTCAGCGGTAGAAAGCGACGCCATCAACGGCATGGCCCACTTTTTAGAGCACATGATTTTTAAGGGCACTCAACAGCTGCAATGCGGTGAGTTTGAGCGCCAGGTGGAAGAGCGCGGGGCGTTGACCAATGCCGCCACCAGCCAAGACTACACCAAGTACTACATCACCACAGCGCCCCAAGACTTCGCCGCCCTGGCCCCGCTGCAGATTCAGATGGTGATGGCCCCACGTCTCAGCGACCATGACTTTGAGCGCGAGCGTCCGGTGATTTTGGAAGAAATTCGCCGTGCCGACGATAACCCCCGCCGCCGCACCTATTCCCGTACTATGGAGCTGGTGTTTGACCGGCTGCCCTACCGTCGCCCAGTGTTGGGGCCAACTGCCGTGGTCGAGGGGCTCACCCCAGCCCAAATGCGCGAGTTTCACAGCACCTGGTATCAGCCCCAGAGCATGACGGCGGTGGCGGTGGGCAACCTGCCGGTAGAAACCCTGATTGCTACGGTGGCCGAGGGCTTTGAGCAAGCCATGGCCCAGCGCCATACACCGCTAGATACCACCAACTCCATTGAACGGTTCAAGCCGCTGCTGCCCGACGACCTGGAGCCTCCCTTTACGGACGTACGGCGGGCGACCCATGCTGATCCGGCTATGACCCAGGCACGCTTGGTCATGGCCTGGCGGGTACCGGGGGTGACTCACTTAGAGGACACCTACGGCCTCGATATCTTGGCCTCGATTTTGGGGCAGGGGCTCACCTCGCGCCTGGTGCGCGACCTGCGGGAAGAGCGCAAGCTGGTGACCAGCGTTAGCTGTAGCAACATGACCTTGGCCCACCAGGGGGCGTTTATGGTGTTGGCCCAGTTGCCCGCCGAAAATCTAGACCAGGTGGAGGGGGCGATCGCCCAACACATCGCCACCGTGATGGAGGAGCCTGTGAGTTCCGCAGAACTGAGCCGCGTGCAAACTCAGGTGGCTAACCGGTTTATCTTTGCCAACGAAACGCCGAGCGATCGCGCCGGGCTTTACGGCTACTACCAGACCTTGACGGGTGATATCACTGAAGGGCTCAACTACCCCGCCTACATTCAAAAGTTAGGTATCAAGGATGTGTTGCAGTCGGCTCAGCAGCATCTCTCGAACGAGGCCTACGGGGTGGTTGCCCTACAGCCAGCGGTTTAGGACGGGCGGCTATGTGGATTGCGATCGCCCAGCACATTGGCGCTAAAACCGGCACTGCCTTTACCATTGCCGACCGGCGATCGGTGGGGGGTGGCTGTATCAACCAGGCCTATCAGGTGAGTGACAGCAGCCAGTCGTATTTTCTCAAGCTCAACCAGGCATCGCAGGTAGCGATGTTTGAGGCCGAGGCCCTGGGCCTAAAGGATATGTACGACAGTCAGACCATTCGCGTGCCCAAGCCAATCTGTTGGGGCACGGTGGATGGGTCAGCCTACATTGCCATGGAGTGGTTAGAGTTGGGCAATGGCGGTGGCGGGGCCTGGAGCCGCATGGGCGAGGCGCTGGCAGCGATGCACCGAGTCACCAGCAAGAAAGGTTTTGGCTGGCACCAGAGCAACACCATTGGGGCCACCCCCCAGCCCAACCCCTGGGCGCCTACCTGGCTAGAGTTTTACCGCGAGCACCGGCTGCGCCACCAGTTTCGTCTAGCGGGCCGCAGGGGCGGACGGTTTCCGCGTCAGCATGAGTTGCTGATGGCGCTGCCGGATTTGCTGGCGGGCCACGACCCGGCCCCAAGCCTAGTACACGGCGATCTGTGGTCGGGCAATGCGGCGGTGACGAAAAACGGTGAGCCAGTGATTTTGGATCCGGCGACTTATTATGGCGATCGCGAGGTAGACATCGCTATGACCGAACTGTTTGGCCGATTTCCCAACGGGTTCTATGACGCCTATAACGCTGCCTACCCGCTCGATGCAGGCTACAAGACCCGCAAAACGCTCTACAACCTGTACCACATCCTCAACCACTTCACCCTGTTTGGCGGCAGCTACGAGTCGCAGGCCAACCGCATGATCGATCAGCTATTGCGGTGAAAGGCAACCGCTAGGCCATGGCCTCAATGCCAAGAGTGCTGTTAATTCAGGTCGCGATCGCAGGCGATAGCTGGGCATCTACCCAGATAGTCGGCTGTTAGCACATTCGGCTATTTTCGACGTAGCAGTAATGAGTTAACTACCACCGCTACGGAGCTAAAGGCCATCATGCCACCTGCTGCGGCGGGGCTGAGGCTGACCCCGACGGTGGGCAGCAGCACCCCAGCAGCGAGGGGAATCACCACGAGGTTGTAGGCAAAAGCCCAGGCCAAGTTTTGGCGAATTTTGTTAAAAGTGGCGCGGCTGAGGGTGAGGGTTTCGAGCACCCCGGAGAGGTGGTCGCCCATGAGAATTACATCGGCGGTTTCCATGGCGATGTCGGTACCGGAGTGGAGACTAATGCCGACATCAGCCTGGGCGATCGCAGGCGCATCATTAATCCCGTCGCCCATCAGCGCTACGGTGTGGCCCTCGTCCTGAAGCTGGCGAATCGCGTCAACTTTGCCCTGGGGGGAAACTTCAGCGGTGACCTGGTTGGGTTTGAGGTTGAGCTGAGCGGCGATCGCCCTCGCTACCTCCTTTCTATCACCCGTCAGCACTCGCACCTGGAGCCCCTGTTTCTGCAGAGTTTCAACCACGGCGGCAGCATCGGGGCGCAGATGGTCTGCGATCGCTACCAGCCCCACTACAGAATTTCCCAGCGCCACGTAAACCACTGTCTGTCCCGCTTCCGCCAGCGCCTTAGCTCGATCTTGCACTGCGGCATCGAGCACCATCTCTCGCTGGGTCATCCACTGCTGGTTGCCTAGGGCGCAGGGTTGCACGGTGTCTTGCCAGGTGACTTGAGCGGCTACGCCGAGGCCGGGTTGGGTGTCAAACTCATCGGCGGTTAGCAGGTCTAGTTCTCGCGCTGTCGCCGCTTGGTGTATGGCCTTGGCTAGGGGGTGGCGGGTGCCGCTTTCGACCGTGGCGGCGAGCTGCATAACGTCGGCTTCGCTTAGGTCTTCTGCAACAACGTGAACGGCTGTCACCTGGGGCTGGCCCACGGTGAGGGTGCCGGTTTTGTCGAACACGACCGTGTCGAGGTGATGAATGGTTTCGAGACTGTCGCCGCCACGAATCAGCAGGCCGCGCTCGGCCCCCAACCCAGAGCCGACCAGAATGGCGGTGGGGGTGGCCAGGCCCAAGGCACAGGGGCAGGCAACGACCATGACCGCGATCGCCAGCTTCAAGCTCACCAGCA
The DNA here is from genome assembly GCF_014695395.1 of Nodosilinea sp. FACHB-131. Taxonomy (GTDB): domain Bacteria; phylum Cyanobacteriota; class Cyanobacteriia; order Phormidesmidales; family Phormidesmidaceae; genus Nodosilinea. The sequence continues at coordinate 250,151 of NZ_JACJOF010000038.1, read as the reverse complement.
GGGTCGAGGAGGTGTAGGTCATGGTATGGCCCATGTGAGCCATGCCCAGGGCCGAGTGCATCACCTGGGGCCAGTGGTGCAGTCCAATGAAGTACCAGAAGAGGAACGTAAGCGTGGCCAGAGACATCACCCCGTAGGTGAAGTAGCCCGAGATCAGGTCGGCCAGCCGCTGGATCGGGGCCTTGCGGCTCTGGGCCGTTTCCACCAAGCGAATCATTTGGGCCAGCACGGTGTCTTGGCCGGTGCCGGTCACTTGCAGAGCGATCGCGCCGCTCTGGTTCACCGTGCCCGCCGTCACCCCATCACCGGGCTGCTTCAGCACCGGCATTGACTCACCGGTTAGCATCGACTCATCCACAGTGGTTTGGCCCGAGACCACCGTGCCGTCGGCGGAGATCTTTTCGCCGGGCAGCACCTGCACCCACTCGCCCACCTGCACACAGCGGGCGGGCACCTCAACGCCTGTTTGGGCAGCCCCAGCGGTGGCGGGGTTAGAGATCAGCCGGGCCACGGCGGGCTGGAGTTCAACCAGCGATCGCAGCGCATCCGCCGCCCGATATCTAGCTCGCTGCTCCAAGGTGCGGCCCAGCAAAATAAACGCCAGCAGCATCACTGGCTCTTCAAAAAAGCACTCCCAACCCAAGCCGGGGAAAATCAGCGCCACCACGCTAGCCAGGTAGGCGCTGCCGCTGCCCAGGGCCACTAGAGTATTCATATTGGGAGCCAGCCGCCGCATACCGGCCCAACCATCTACCAGAATTTCTCGCGCCGGAAACGCCAGCGTCACCGTCGCCAAAATGGCGTGAAACCACAGATCGCTAAGAATGGGAATCGTCAGCCAGCCGAAGTGATTGAGGTGGCCAATGGTGGAAAGGATGAGCAGGGCGATCGCCACCCCCAACCGCTGCCCCTGCTGCTGCTGCTCGGCTCGCTTGGCGTCTACCCAGGCCGTCAGGTCGTCGCCGTCGCCATCGGTGGCTCTGGGCGTTGCCACAAAGCCCGCCTGAGTCACTTGGTCTGCCAGCTGATCGGCGCTCACCACGCCAGCCTCGGTTTCGACTACCGCCACCTCGGTCACCAGGTTCACCGTGGCCGATCGCACCCCATCCAACTGGGCAAGACGATTTTCTACGGCGCGCACACACCCAGCGCACTTCATGCCGCTGACGTTGAGCACCACAGTCTGACGGCTAGATGGCTCTAAACTCGTTTCTGAAGCAGCGGTTTGGGGAGAAAGAACTTGCATGGGTGAAACGCTAGGGGCAATAGATCTAGCCTACCAAGCCCCTTCTCTCCTGCGTATCTTCCCGCTTGACGAAAAATCGAACCTTCGCTCTCCATCTGCCTAAATTGTGGCCAGGCTAGAGTCCCGCAAGTTCCTTGCCATCAAGGGTTTGAAGAAATCAATTGACCGATCGCTTTGACTCGCAATCTGCTGCTGCTTTATTAACTACCGCCTTCAGGTACCCGGCAATACTCATAAAGATAATAGGATCTCACCCTGCACCTTTCCTTAGGCGTAGGCTTATGCCCCTGGGCAGTTGCTGGCGGATTAGCTAGATACTTAGACTGGCCACATATGTAGACAGCCAGCTTGAGTAGCCGTTTAGCCTACACAGCAATCTTTTCTCCACCACTTCACCGCCAAAAGTTCAAGCTAGAAGAACATTACATACGCGATCGCAAACCCCGACGCCTCAGAATTCATGCGCGACCTGCAAACCCTTACCGGCCAACCCTTCGACTTGATCATGATTGGCGGTGGCATCAACGGTGCCGCCACGACGCGAGATGCTGCCCTGCGCGGCTTACGTACCATCCTGCTTGAGAAAGGCGACTTTGGTGGCGGCACCACTAGCTGGTCGAGCCGCCTTATTCACGGCGGGCTGCGATATTTAGAATACTTTGAGTTCAACCTGGTGCGCGAGTCGCTCCACGAGCGCGAGGTGCTGCTGCGCAATGCCCCTCACCTGGTCAAACCGTTGTCGCTGACGATTCCTATTTATCGCAGCGGCTCGCGCAGCTACCGCATAGTTCAGGCAGGCATGGTGCTCTACGACCTGCTCAGCTACGACAAGTCGCTACCCAACCACCGCATGCTGTCGCGTAGCAGCACCCAACAGCTATTTCGCGCCATTGACGCCGATGGGCTAGCGGGGGCGGCTCAGTATTACGACAGCCAGGCCGAACATGCCGAGCGCCTGTGTTTAGAAAATATTCTCGATGCTGAGCAGGCCGGAGCCGCAGTGCTCAACTATGCCCAGGTCGAAGATATTCAGCTCAGCGAGCAGCGGATCGTTGGGTTGACCTGCCGCGATCTGCTCAGCGACAACACCTTTGAGGTGACGACCCACGATCGCACGGTGATAGTCAATACCTCTGGCCCCTGGGTTGACGAGGTCTGTGGGCTCAGCCAGTCGCCAGTCAGCCAAAATCGTAAGATCGGCGGCACCAAGGGCAGCCACATAATTGTCGATGCCTTCCCCGGCGCGCCCGACTCAGCCCTGTATGTAGAGGCCAAGTCTGACGGGCGGCCCTTTTTCATTTTGCCCTGGCTGGGCCAGTACCTGATTGGCACCACCGACGAACACTACGCAGGCTCCCTCGAAACGGTCAAGGCCGACGATGCCGAAATCGACTACCTGCTGAAGGAAACTAACGCCGTGCTGCCCGCCGCCCATCTAACTCGGGAAGATGTGCGCTTCACCTACGCCGGGGTGCGGCCCTTGCCCTATGCCGAGGGCAAAAAGACCGGCAGCATTACCCGCGCCCACATTCTGCACGACCACAGTCGAGAGGGGGCCAAGAACCTGATTTCGCTGATTGGTGGCAAGCTCACCACCCACCGCCAAGTGGGCGAAGAGTTGGTAAGTGCCGTCTTTCGCCAGCGAGGCGAGGTGGTGCCCGCCTGCCCAACCCACGATCGCCCCCTACCCGGAGCCATGCTGCTCGATGACCCCAGGGTGGGCGAGTGGCGCGATCGCTACCACCACCGCATCGGCCCCACCAGCTTCGATCACCTCCTCGGCATCTATGGCGCTCGCTTGGGCGACCTGCTAGCTCTAGTCGATCGCCACCCGGCCCTGGCCCAGCCCATTGTCGACTACGCCCCAGACATTCAGGCCCAGATTGTGTTTGCGGTGCAGGCCGAGATGGCTCACACCTTCATGGATATTCTGCGCCGCCGCACCACCGTGGCCATACACCACAACTATGGATTCGAGGCTCTACCCGTGGTAGCCCAGGTGCTACAGGAGTATTGTGGATGGAGTGAGGACATGTGCGATCGCAACATCCGCACCTACCACCAGTTCATGGCCGCCAACTGCATCCCCGACTATGCGCTGGGTGAGAAAAGGGCATCGTTGCAGACCGCGTAATCAAAAAAGTTTTGAGTTGTGAATTTTAAGTTTTGAATTAATGTCGTAGGACAAAAACTCAAAACTAAACACTCAAAATTCAAAACTTCCTTTCCCCTCCAGTCGCCACTCCCCATGCTCGTCGCCCCAACCTCCCAACAAATCATCTCGACCTACAAAAACCGCCCGGTTACCCTCGCCATTCTCGGATCTGGAGCCTGGGGCAATGCTCTGGCCCACATTGCTGCCGCCAACCACCACGCCGTGCGCCTGTGGTCGCGATCGGGCAGCGTGTCTCTGCAGAATGCCGTCGCTGGGGCGGAGGTGATTTTGTCGGCTATCTCTATGAAAGGAGTGCTAGACCTGGCCACTCAGCTCAAAGCATTGGAGATTCCTGAAACCACGGTGCTGATGACGGCTACCAAAGGCTTTGACCCAGAAACAACCCTGACGCCATCGGTGATTTTTCAGCAGGCCTTTCCCAACCATGCTGTAGCCGTGCTCTCTGGCCCCAATCTCTCTAAGGAAATTGAAGCCGGGCTACCCGCTGCCACGGTAATTGCCTGCGCCAACGAAACCGCCGCCGAGGCCGTGCAGCACGTATTTGCCTCCGACCACTTTCGCACCTACACCAGCACCGATCCCCTCGGGGCCGAGCTGGGCGGCACGCTCAAGAATGTAATTGCGATCGCCGTCGGTGTCTGCGAAGGGCTCAACCTGGGCTCTAACGCGCGATCGGCTCTGATCACCCGCGCTCTGCCGGAAGTCATGCGCATTGGCACCCACCTGGGCGGGCAGCCCGAAACCTTTTTGGGTCTCTCCGGCTTGGGAGACATGCTGGCCACCTGCACCAGCGCCCTCAGCCGCAATTACCGGGTAGGCTACGGCCTTGCCCAGGGAAAATCTTTAGAGCAAATTTTAGAGGAATTGGGCAGCACCGCCGAGGGCGTCAACACCGCCTATGTGCTCCACGATATTGCCCAGCGGGAGCAGCTTTCAGCACCAATTTCTCAGCAGGTGTATTTGCTGCTCAAGGGCGACATCTCAGCCGCAGAAGCCGTCGCCGCCCTAATGGAGCGCAAGCTCAAAGCCGAGGATTACCAAGAGGTCTTGCAGTGCGAGTGATCTGTGGGCATTGCTGAAGGCTGAGATAAACCCTGTACGAGCGGATAGGTATCTGCTCCTACAGAGTTATCGCCATAGCAGGTGAAATCTAGATCAGAACAGTTCAAAGTGCCGGGGTTAGAGCCCAGTGAGCACTTCTTCACTCTTCATTTTTCTGTCTTCGTTCTTTTAGATAGGCTCCGGGAAAGTTGAGGGCGAAAACATCTTGAGCATGGCGGTGTAGTGGGGTTCGTAGTACTTGACATTGATCGACCCCACGCAGGCCGAAAGCTCTTGGTCGAGCAGGTTGATCATCAGCCGCACCAAGCCCCAGTTCACCTTTAGCCTGGGGTACAGCATGACGCAGAGCGGGAACAACTCTTGGGCAATCGCCGAGATGTTGTTCTCTAGCATGCAGGTCCAGAGATAAATTTGAAACATCTCCACATCGCGAATGCTGGAGGTGCGTACTGCGTCCGCACTGAGAGGCCCGGTATAGCTCGCATAGTCAGGGCACAGCGCAATCACTTGATTCACAACGCTCTTAGCGATGCGGCTGGTGGCCGGCAGTGCTAGCCGCACCGTCTCTAGACGCGGGTGGTGGTAGTCATAGTTGGCCGCAGCAGCGTAGGCCCGGTGCAGCGGCATATACAACAGATCGTCAACCACTTTAAAGTAGTCTTGCAGGGCCGCTTGCTCTGCCTTGGGGGCTTCTGCCGAAAGCATCTGACCGCAGTAGTGAAACTGCATGCTGACAAACCCAATTACCCTTGGGTCGATCGCCGTATGGGCTTGGCGAATAGTGCCCAACCGCTTTGAGGCCACAACCGAAAACCGCTGGGGTGTCACCCCCTTGGCGTAGGCCGCCAGAGCTTCTTCATAGACCTGATGTACGTCCTTAGAAACGGTCCAGGGGTCAATCAGGCTAGGGCTGATTTGGTGCCGACGGACTTCGCGCGATAGCAGTGTTTCCGTTTTGTTCCAGGCCCGGGCGCTAACAGAGCGCAGAATATCGACGAGTTTTGCAGCGACATCTAGTCTAGATTGCGACTCATCTAAGCTCAGTAGCACCTGATCCTGACGATGCAGGTCTTTAACGTACTTCTTTGCCCAAACCTCCGACAGTGAAAGCACTTCGGCCTTGTTTGGAGCACCAACTTTTTCTAGCCGGCCAACTTTCAGGCTGGTCGATACCGAGAAGTCTGTCACCATAGGAGCACAACCACGATACGTAGGGAACTGGAACGACGGAAATTGTGATTTAAAAGCCATATTAAGCCCAGGCCGGTCAGCAAACTTGATGAACGCCCGGAAAAGGGTGCGCTGAATTCACCAAAGTTTATTCTTCGCAATGGTTCGCAAAGATAAGCAAGCTTTCGATGTCATTGATGAGCGATGCTGTCGTTTGCAGACCTTAGCTCAGCTATGACTAGCACTACTGAAAACTCTGGCGGCGTGTGAGACGTCTCAAAGAGGACGGCTTCGGTTTCCATTTGGCGGTTGGCGCACCAAGCACACCTACCTCGATAACCGTCGAGGGCAGTACCTGTAAGTCATAAAGCAGCAAGTTCCAGTCGCATACTCAGTGCCGGAAGACGGAGCCTTAAAAAGGGGGGCATGCCAGCCATACAGGTGGACACATGGCGTTTAGGGAGGTGAATAGCCTCTTAGATACCTACCTTGAGCGAGGGCGATCGCACTAACGCGTCACTAAAACAATGACATAGTCAGTAACGGACACAGGACTGGTAAGGGCTAGCTGCTAATTCATAGATGGGCAGTGGACTACCAAGTACTATCTGTTGTTCTTAGAAATGCAGCCTCTTCGTATCTAAAAAACTATTACCCTTTGGCTTCTTAAATCTCTCTCCTAGGTGAGATATCGCAACAACTCTTCTACTCCGATAGTCTTAAAAATTCTGTAAACGTCATAAAGCTGCTTCACAAGAATTTCTGAATTTACCATGTAGCCAGAATGTAGATAACGGCTAGCCTAACAACGAATGAGAGCAAAAAATTTCAACCGTAATTTAGCCTCGAATTAATTTTTCCTTAGGAAAGAATATATTCCTGCTGACAGTTAGCGCCATTTTCTGGATTATGTCCGGTGATGGATGAGATTGTGATGCCTAGCTAGTAAGTTGAAGCCATTGATGCTGATAGAGGTAATCTATGACTAATTTTTCTGAGCAAGTCGATAACGCTGTTAACCAAACTGCTGACCAGACTCAAAATTTGACTGGGCAAGCAGGAAACGCTGTCGACCAAATTCCTGAGCGGACTGAAGAATTGGCTCAAAAAGCCGATGACGCATCTCACCAGGTTCCTGACCAGGTTCAAGCGGCCAAAGACGTAGTGACTAAGCCTTTGCCCAAGCCTCCCGCCATGTCGGTGAACCAGGCATCTGCCGAAGAACTACTCAAGCGCCTGCAATGGGGCGAACCGGCGCTAACGATCATTGACGTGCGCAGCCGAGAAGAATTCAACAATGAGCGGATTACTGGCGCTGTGCCCATGCCCATCGACCACGTTCTAGATAATGCTGAGAATGCCCTAGAGCATAAGCGCGATATTTACGTCTACGGCGACAGTGCTGACGATGCTGCTGGCCAACTCCGTCAGGCAGGCTATGCCAAGGTGGCCGTGGTACAGGGCGGGCTGGAATCATGGAAAGCCGTTGGTGGCCCTACCGAAGGCGTTTACGCTTTTTCATCGCCGCTTAAGGATTAGACGCTTTTAGCAACCCATTGAACAGTAAAAACCTGACTCAAGAAGCTAAAAAGGTGCTCTGGATTGAGGCTGCGGCGATCGCCCTCACAGCCCAAGATCACAGTTCAGGAATGTTCAAATCGGATCTAGTTTAGAACAAGGCTTGATCAGCCAATAGCCATGGTTAATTGATTCCCCTCGTACTCTTCTTCATTGAAGAAAGTGCGGGGGGAATTGATGTTTGTTGTCGCAGTTTGGCTTATGCCAAGACGCATTCACCCAACGACCCAGGGCTTAACCTGGGGAACCTACAATGGCTTGTAGCGTTTATGCACCCGCACTATGGACTTTCTCTGCCAAGCGATCATCTTTGATGTCGACGGGGTGCTAATCGACTCAGACCCGGTAGCAGAGCGCCACTGGCGGGCCTGGGCCGATCGCCACGGGGTTGACTACGATGCGATCGCCCGCATTCACCACGGTCGCCCCACGGCAGAAACCATTCGCCAGGTTGCGCCTCACGTGGATGTTGCCCAGGAGGCTCACCTCAAAGAAACCGCCGAGGCTGACGACACCGAGGGATTGATCCTCTACGCCGGAGTGAAGGAGCTGCTGGCTCAGCTGCCGCGCGATCGCTGGGGAGTGGCCACTAGCGGCACCCGTCGCACGGTCTCCCTGCGCTTCCCGTACTTAAGACTGCCAGACCCCTCGGTGATGGTGACCGCCGACGATGTGCAGCGCGGCAAGCCAGCACCCGACCCCTATCTGCTGGCGGCTGAGCGCCTGGGCGTTGCTCCGGCCGACTGCCTGGTGATTGAAGACGCTCCCGCTGGGGTTGAGGCGGCCAAAGCTGCCGGAGCAACGGTAATCGCGGTGACAACAACCAATCGAGCCGAGGATTTGGGGTTGGCCGATGCGATCGCCCCTGCCCTAGCCGCCCTTCAAATCAGCGTTGGCCCCAATGGGCTGCTGGTTCAGGTAGATGCAGTATAAAACTTGACCGCAGATGCAGTTTCAGTTTTTGTAACCATCCTGAGCTGGTCAACCCCATCGCGTAGGTTAGGGGCATAGCTTTGCGAGGGCCTGAGGATGGAACACCACTGGAATGTTTGGTTACTGGGCGCAATTGCGGCAGGAACCCTGCCCCTAGCCCTCGCGGCCCCAATCCAGGCTTGGGACCCGATTGCGCCCAACCCCAACGCTAATGCCAACGCCAACCCGACAGAAAGCTCTCCTATGCCACCAATCGTGCAGCGCCAGGCCTTTGACCGCTACCGGCAGGTGATCGAGCGCACCCAGGCCATGGTGCACGACCCCATCGCCCGCCAGCTGGCAGAATCGCTCAACCTCAACGTGCTCAACGTCACCTGGGAGGACACGGGGCGCTTCTACGGCTCCTCCGTTGGCCCCAACATCAGCGATATGACCATTCAGGTGCAGCAGCAGGATCCAGTGAGTCGGCAGCACCAGCTGCACCTGATGCCGGTGATTCGCCATCCCAACTTTGAAGACATCAGCGCCGACATTCCCCTAGAGAGCTTTTTTCTCCAGGTGGGCAACGAGAAAGGTGAAGACCTGCGCCGGGTGGCTTTAAGCGAGGTGCTGGGCGATCTGCGTAGCTACCTCAGCACCCCAGATTCTTGGAGCGGGCGCGGGCGATCGCTCCTGGCCCCCCGGCGCGATAGCCATGTGCTGGTCAGCGCCCAGGCCTGCTTTTTGCCAATTCCCCAGGAGGGTTCGGCCACGTTTAACCCGGTGCTGTTTAACTATCAGTCTCGCCCCGGCGACCCGGCGGTGCTGACCATTCTCGCTACCCGCGAAGGCACCAGCGTCACCGTGATCGACAACCAGCGCGACGGTTTTGAGGCTGGGCAAACCTGGGGCCAGCGCCTCTTCTTCAACAAAAATGGCGAACGGGCCAGCTTTACCGGCCAGCGTCTCAGCGATTTTCAGGCGGTGGAGAATCCTGGGCGACCTGGAGAAGTTGCTGAGGACGACACCGAGGGGCTGAATATGGTTTTGCTGATTCAGGTGCCCCTCAAACAGCGGGCGCCCATGCGGCAGCAGTCATCGTTTGACACCATGGCTCCGGCAGCCCCCATGGCCGCCGCTCCCTTGATGGAATCCCGTGGCCCTAGCGATGTGGAGGCCGCCGTTATCGGCCACGGTGCGGTGGAAGGGCCATTCACTGAAATTGACAACCTGGCTATTGAGCGCGACCCCGACTACCCAATTCGGGTCACGGTGCAGTTTTACAAAGCCACCAGCAACGGCGTAGTGTCGGAAGCCGACATGGCGGAAATTCGCGAGCAGATCGATCGCGTCTACGCCGAGGCCGACTACGTGGGCAGCCTGGTGGTAGATGGCCCCAGCGATCGCCCCACCGAGCACGACGGCCCCAAGGATGAGCCTGCTGATTGGTGGCAGCGGTTCTGGGAGTTCCAGCGCAACCTGCGCGATCGCTAGAGTTCGGGAGCGTAGATCGCCTGCACAAAGCGATCGCGCCCCGCCAAATCTAAACAAGTTTGAATATCGCAATAGCATCCCTGCGCTTCCAGCAGTTCTCGGACTGCATCTCCCTGGCCCGCCATCATTTCCACTAGCCAGAGCCCGCCCGGCACGAGGAATTTAGAAGCCTGGGCAGCGAGCAGGCGGAGATCGTCCAGACCATCGTCGCCGCCATCCAAGGCACTAGCGGGTTCGTGGTTGATCACCTCGGGTTGCAGCGTCGGCAGCAGTGCCGAGGGAATGTAGGGCGGGTTCGACACCACAGCGCTGAGCTGCTCACGGTAGGTATCCAGCGGTTCAAACCAGGAGCCTTGGTAGAAGGTGATGCGGTGGCTCAACCCCGCCCTAGCCGCATTCTCCTGAGCGATCGCCAGCGCTTCACCGCTAAAATCCACCGCCAAAATCTGAGCCGACGGAAAGGCTTGGGCAAGACCCAGGGCGATCGCGCCACTGCCGGTGCCCATATCGACCCAAATGCCCTGAGACAGCTGATCTCCGATCGGGCTGCGGGCGATCGCCGCCTCAGCCAGATCGATAATCAGCTCGGTCTCAGGACGGGGAATCAGCACCGCCGGAGACACGGTCAGCATCAGATCGCGCCAGGGAGTTTCGCCCACCAGGTATTGCACAGGAGTGCGATCGGTGAGCCGCTGCTGCCAGCGACACTCCAACTCGGCCAGAGAACAGCAAAGGGGAATTGTCCCTCGCTGCTGCACCGTACCCAGCCTTAGCGACAGCCGATCTACCTCCGCCACCGCCATCAGCAACCAATCGACTTCGTCGGCGTCAACTCCCGCTGCCTGAACATCTGCTAACGCCTTTTCGCGCCAAGCCCACAGCTCCGCCCCTGAAATAGAATCACTTTCTGCCATTGACTTGGTGGATCTCAAATAATGTGTCAAAGGCAGCGACAGACTGCTGGCCCTCACTCACTCTCCTACTCGCCCACCCCCTCACCCATCACTCCCCCACTCCCCTAACGCGTCCACCGCGCCTTAGACCCGCGCGCATCTAAATGCACCAGCGCCGGGAACCGACTGTAGCGGCCCAGTCCACCCGGCCACCAGGGATCCAGCGCCCAGTAAACCTGATTGCCCGTGAGCCCCATGCAGTAAAAGTCGATAGCATCGCCCACCACGTGGCGACTCTCAGAGGCCCCGCCTAGCCGACTGTCGAGCTCAGGGGGGCGGTACCAGCTAGTAATTAGGAAGGGCCGACCGACGCGATCGCGGGCATGCTGGGCCAAGGCGGCAATGCGCACAATGGCATCCACCGTGGCCTGATTAGGAGGCATGCGGGCACCGCCACGGGTAGCTTCTGCCCAGGTAAAGTTGCCGTTGGGCACAATGCTAGCGTCCAGCTGAATATTGTTGGGGGTCCACTGAGCGGGGCGCGGCGGCAGGGGTGCAGGCACCGGCGCGGGCATGGCCTCGGGTGACGAAGGGGCCGCGCGCTCCAATCGACGCAGATCTTCAAATAGCGACTGAATTGCGGGGATGCGCCCCTCCAGCCGCCGCCACAGCTGCACCAGGCGAATCAACGCCTCCCGCTGGTCTTCGGTGGGGGTATAGGTAGTGGGAATATTGGCTGCAAAGTCGAGCAGGGCGCGATCGAGGGTGCGGGCGGTTATGACTAGGGCCGCTGGGTTGTCGGTGTTTTGCGCCAGGTCGTCGGGGTTGACCCCCAGATGCTGAATGGCGGTGGTGCGCGAGTCGAGGCCAAACCAGCGGCGGTAGCCCTCGGTTAGCGCAAAGCGCAGGTCGCCCTGACCGTGGTAGAGATTGGGTATTTTTTGCACAAAGGCGAGCAGCGCCGAGTCAAGGGTTTCCAGGTTTGTTTCATGGGCAAAGGGGTCGTTGGTGAGCAGCCAGGCGATCGCCTCTTCCCGCCCATCCATCGCCCGCCACAGCTGCACCAGGCGAATCAGCGCCTCACGCTGGTTGGGGTAGCCCGCGTAGTAGCGAGCCACCGACTGCATAAAGGCCACCAGCGCATTGTCCAAAGCCGCTTCGTCAGGCACCTGGTCAACCACTGGGACGCTCAAAACCTCATACACCGCTGCCGCCGTGTTGAGCTGTCGCCACAGCCGCACCGCCTCGACCATGGCCTGACGCTGAAAGTCGAGCCGGCCATAGTTGGGCGGCACCCGCTCGGCAAAGGCCAGCAGGGCCGGGTCGAGCTGGCTCACATTCTGGGGCAGCTGCGCCCCGCTGTAGTCGGTGCCAATGTCGTCGAGGTAAGCCTGAAGCAGGGCGGCGGCATCACTGGGTTCGAGCTGGGCGGCATCGCGATCGCCCTCCGTCGGTGTAAAGCCATTGGCTACCGCCTGCAGAAAGCGATCGCTGTAGCGCCCCACGCTGGCATCCCAAATGTCGGCCCCGCTCCAGCCCTGCTCAACAAGACCATTGGTGAGGCTGCGCAGGGTGTTAGCCGCATACTGCACCTGGGCCGCAAAGGTGTCGACCTCGCCCATATCCACCTGGTTTACCGGGGCAATGCCCAGGCCCGTTTCGCCGTCGGTGAGCTGGGGCTGATTATGCACGGCATAGAGGGCCGCCAAAATAGGCTTGTGCACCCCCGCGCGCCCCCCTTCCAGTAGATAGTAATAGTTGCGTTGATCGGGTGCTAACGTGCTCATAGCGTGCATTAAGCCACAATGACCTATTCACAGTAACCACAAAGTGTAAACTCGATGGGCGAAGTTCAACCATTACCCAGCCACGGGTTTTCACCCCGGCCCCAGCTCCTAGCCACCGACATGGATGGCACCCTCACCCGCCAGGGCAAATTTACCCCTGCCCTGCTGCAAGGGCTGGAGCAGCTCCAGGGGTTGGGCCTGCCGGTGATGATTGTCACCGGGCGATCGGCGGGATGGGTGAATGGCCTAGCCCACTATCTGCCCGTAGTGGGGGCCATGGCCGAAAACGGTGGCATCTACTTTCCCCAAAACGGTCCGCCAGAGCCACTGGTTGACATTCCCAACCTGGTCGCCCACCGCCAGCTGCTGCAACAGGCCTTTGCCCAACTGCAATGGCGGTGGCCCAAGCTGCGCGAGTCAGACGACAATCGCTTTCGCCTCACCGACTGGACGTTTGACATTGAGGGCCTGACCCAGGCCGATCTAGATGAGATGGCGCAACTGTGCCAATCGCTGGCCTGGGGGTTTACCTACAGCACCGTGCAGTGCCACCTATTTACGCTGGGCCAGTCTAAGGCGGCGGGCTTGCAGCGGGTGCTTGAGCGCTACTTTGCACCGATCGCCGCCGCTGAGGTCTTGACCGTGGGCGACAGTCCCAACGACGAGAGCATGTTTAACCCAGCCCTGTTTCCCCAGTCGGTGGGGGTGGCCAATGTGGTCGACTACTGGCCTCGGCTTACTTATCACCCCACCTACGTCACCCAAGCCACCGAAGTGGCCGGGTTTTTAGAACTCGTAGAAGCCTTAGTGCAGAATTTTTAGAATTGGCTTGGAACGACCAGTTTTGTAACAAAAAAAGACGTTGTTTTCTATTGCTGACAACCAGCTCCCATAACATTGTCAGACATAAAATATTTTTGAAGTTTTAACCCTAAGGGCGGGCGGTACTTTTACCATGCCAGACAATGGGCCAGAGTGTTCTGCCAGCTACTCTGCTCTAATTAGTTCAGATGCCCTGCCCTAAAGTGTTTCATTTTGTTGAAATCAAAAAACAATCTGAATATCTAGACCATCCAGGTCAGTAGGGGAGATTGTAGTAGTCGGCAGGATGGGGCAATTTTGTAGAAAATATAGGTAAAACCAGGCCATTTAGACTAATTGACGCTCCTTGTAATTCCTTTGAAGCCGGGGGTTATGTCACGGAACCGCCCCTTTGCTACTACCTAGAGCCTGTTTGCATCGACTGTGCGATCGCCCCTCCGAGGAACAACTTCATCGCCTCGCGCTCTCTGAGCCTGACGCAAAATTTGACTGCCTCTGATCCCGTTTCACTAGCGCTAGGGTTGGGATCTTTTTTTATCGTCATTCTCTCGTTTACTGCCTGCGTTTTTGTTGTTTAAGGCCATTCCCCTCGTAACTCCCTATGACCATTGCAGCACCCAAAGACAATTCTGTAGCCGCTCCCCTAGATGCCGCCCCTCTAGGGCTTAAGGTAGGCATTCCGAAGGAGGTGTTTGCGGGCGAACAGCGGGTCGCCGCTACCCCCGACACCGCCAAAAAACTGCAAAAGCTAGGCTTTGAGGTCTTGGTTGAAACCCAGGCCGGAGCCGGGGCCAGCTTTACTGACAGTGCCTACGAAGCCGCTGGCTGCACGGTGGTGGCCGATGCCATCAGCCTGTGGGAAGCCGCCGATGTCGTGCTGAAGGTGCGATCGCCCCAGCACCATCCCACGCTCGATCGCCACGAGGCCACCCTGCTCAAGCCTGAGCAAACCCTGGTCAGCTTTATCTGGCCTGCCCAGAACCCCGAGCTGCTAGAGCAGCTGGCCCACCAGGGCGGCACTGTCCTAGCGATGGATTCTGTCCCCCGCATTTCCCGCGCCCAAAAGCTAGATGCCCTGAGCTCGATGGCCAACATCGGCGGCTATCGAGCGGTGATCGAGGCCGCCAGCCACTTTGGTCGCTGCTTCACCGGCCAGATTACCGCCGCTGGCAAAATGCCCCCCGCTAAGGTGATGGTGATTGGGGTTGGCGTGGCCGGGCTGGCGGCGATCGGGGCGGCCAAGAGTTTGGGGGCGATCGTCAAAGCCTTTGACACCCGCCTGGTGGTCAAAGAGCAGGTACAGAGCCTGGGCGCAGAATTTCTAGAGCTGCACTTTGAAGAAGACGGCAGCGGCGAAGGCGGCTACGCCAAGGTGATGAGTCCGGCCTTTATCGCCGCTGAAATGGCTCTCTTTGCTCAGCAGGCCAAGGATGTTGACATCATCATCACCACGGCACTGATCCCCGGTAAACCAGCGCCGCTGCTGATTACCCAAGAGATGGTCGAGAGCATGAAGCCCGGCTCGGTAGTAGTCGATCTGGCCGCTGAACAGGGGGGCAACTGCGAAGTCACCGAGCCCGGCCAGGTGATTTCGCACAACGGCGTCACCATCATCGGCCTGACCGATCTACCCAGCCGCATGGCCTCCCAGGCCAGCCAGCTCTACGGCAACAACCTGGTGCACCTGCTCAGCGACCTGGGCGGAGCCGAAAATTTCACCGTCAACATGGAAGACCAGGTGATTCGCGCCACTACCGTGATTCACAACGGCCAAGTGACCTGGCCCCCTCCCAAGGTAGAAGCTCCCGCTCCCAGCGTCTCCCCCACCTCCCCTACCTCCCCCACCGCTGAGGAAATTCCCGCTGCTAAGCCCTGGTTTAGTCAGTTGCTCTGGCCCGTGCTAATTGGCCTGGCCTGTGTGGCTATCGGCCTCTGGGCTCCCGCCTCATTTATGACCCACCTGACGGTCTTTGTCCTCGCCAGCTTCCTCGGTTGGAAGGTGATTTGGGACGTGTCGCCCAGCCTACACACTCCCCTAATGAGCGTCACCAACGCCATCAGCGGCATCATCATCATCGGCGGCATGCTGCAAATTTCTAATAACATCGCCTCACCAATGACGATATTGGGAGCGATCGCCCTCTTCCTTGGCACCGTCAACATCGCCGGGGGCTTTATGGTGTCGCAGCGCATGCTGAACATGTTTCATAAGTAATTCTTTTTGAATTTTGCATTTTGAACTTTGAATTCAAAATGCAAAATTCAAAGTTCAAAATTTGCCCTCCTCCCCATTCCCCTACCCTATGGAAAACAACCTCGTAACCACCGCTTACATCGTCGCCAGCGCCCTCTTCATCCTCAGTCTGGCGGGGCTGTCGCAGCCAGAAACCGCTAAGCGGGGCAACCTGCTGGGCATTCTCGGCATGGCGATCGCCTTTGGGGCCACGGCGCTGATCTGCCAGGGCTACCCCGTCCAGATTGGCTCCATCGGCCTCGGTGTGCTGGTGGGTGTGCTGGCCGCTGCCCGCGTGGCAATGACCGATATGCCCGAAATGGTGGCGCTGCTCAACAGCTTTGTGGGCTTGGCCGCTGTTCTAGTCGGCTTTGCCGAATACCTCCAGCCTAGTGCAGCGCTCACGGGCACGGATATCACTGTTCACCGGGTGGAAATCTATATTGGCGTGTTCATTGGCATCGTCACCTTTACTGGGTCAATGATTGCGGTGGCCAAGCTGCGGGGCTGGGTGCCCAGCCGGGCGGTGCTGCTGCCCGCGCGCCACGTATTCACGCTGGGAATGCTGGGGGCGATCGCAGTCCTCGTCGCACCCTTTCTCACCGCTACCGGCAGCCCAGGAATGTGGATTTTAGCGGCGATGACGGCGATCGCAGGCATCTTTGGCATCGTGATTGTGATGGCGATCGGCGGAGCCGACATGGCGGTGGTGATTTCGCTGCTCAACAGCTACTCGGGGCTGGCTTCGGCAGCAGCGGGTTTTATGCTCAACAACGACCTGCTGATTATTACCGGGGCACTGGTGGGCAGCAGTGGAGCCATTCTCAGCTACATCATGTGCAAAGGCATGAACCGCTCCTTCGTCAACGTGCTGCTGGGGGGCTTTGGAGAAACCGCTAGCTCCGGCAAGGCGGCTGCCCTGGAGGGCAGTGCCACTAGCACCACCACCGGCGAAGTCGTCGAACTGCTGGCTAATGCCCAGAGCGTGGTCATCGTCCCCGGCTACGGCATGGCCGTGGCCCAAGCCCAGCACCCCGTAGCGGAGATCACCCGCCTGCTCCGCGCTCAGGGCAAACAGGTGCGGTTCGGTATCCACCCCGTGGCGGGCCGCATGCCTGGCCACATGAACGTGCTGCTGGCCGAGGCCAACGTGCCCTACGACATCGTGCTGGAGATGGACGAAATCAACGACGACCTGTCCCACACTGATGTGGTGCTGGTGGTTGGTGCCAACGACACCGTCAACCCCAGCGCCAAAAATGACCCCACCAGCCCGATCGCCGGCATGCCCGTGATGGAAGTCTGGGAAGCCGATACCGTAGTAGTGCTCAAGCGCGGCATGTCGTCGGGTTACGCCGGAGTCGAGAATCCGCTCTTCTTCAACGACAACACGCTGATGCTGTTTGGCGACGCCAAAACCAACGTCAACGGCATCCTCGCCCAGCTCTCTGCCTCAACAGCTCCCACCCCCGCTCTCGCCGCAGCCTAGCTCGTATCGGATGTGCTTAGCTTGTTGTAGGGCATCCGATACGAGCAACATAGTAGGTAGATAGATGGTCTTGGTTAGGGACAAAAGCCATGCTGCGTGAAACTCTCAAACAAGAGATTGATAAACTCAGCGAAAGTCAACTGAAGAAAATTGCTGAGCTTGTCAACTCGTTCAAGTCTCAAACTGAACCGCCATCTCAGGACAATCTGTTCTGGCAGCATGCGACTGCTTTGGAGCGTGCTCAGAACTTTCGTACCTGGGTCTCGCAGCTACCTCAAACAGGCCCGAGTCTTTCAGATGAAGCGTTTGACCGCAGCACCATTTACGACTGATGGTCAAATATCTGCTAGACACCAACATTGTTCTACGGTTCAGAAACCCGTCTGACGAACAACATGGGCTAGTGACAGAGGCCGTCGCCACCTTGCTTATGCAGGGGTATGAGTGTTGTTTAACGGCACAAGTTCTGATTGAGCTTTGGGTTGTTGCCACTCGTCCTACTGAGGTAAATGGCTTGGGTTGGTCAATCGAGCAAACGCGCCAAGTGATTGATCAACTGACTGTTCGATTTCCCCTGGTAGAAGAAGGGCCGCAAATTCTATGGACTTGGCTTACTCTTGTAACCGAGAATGAAATTAAGGGTAAACGAACTCACGATGCTCGCCTTGCAGCTGTGATGGCAGTTGCGGATATTAGCCAGATCTTGACGCTAAATCCAAGTGATTTTGCGGGTATTCTGGGAATCCCCACTGTGCGTCCTCAGGATATTGATGGGAAGGTTCCTGAGACTCAAGTTTTAAGGGATTGGCTACTCACTGAATTTGAATTAGTTAAACCCTAATACAATCAGCACCCCAGGTCGTAGGATGGATCAGCACAGCAGGATCTATCCTACGACTTGGGAGTTTTGGTAAGCGGGTATGAAGCTTAAGCGCAGTACGGTAATGCTGGTAGGGGTGGCCTTTTTGCTGGGGGCCGGGGTGCTGATTGCTGAGTCGCAGCGATCGCAGTCTCCCGAATCAGCCACCGAAACCGAACCGACAGCGCCCATCTTCACCTTTGAAGAAACCGACGTTGCCACCCTCACCGTCGATCGCGGCAATGAAACCCTGGTCTTTACGCAGGGCGACGGTGAAACCTGGCAAATGACCAAACCTCAAACTGCCCCGGCTGAACCAGGGGCGATCGCCTTCCTTCTCAGCCGTCTCAATACCGACTCGCCCCTACAAACCGTCACCATGCGAGCCGACCAGGCTACCGACTTTGGATTCAACGCCCCCCTAGGCATCGTCACCGTTACCCTCAAAGACGGCACCGAGCACGAGCTAATTTTGGGTGGCCCTGACTTCAGCGGCAGCGCCAACTATGCTGTAGTGGATCCCGAGCCCTGGCCCCCAGCTGGGGAGTCAGAATACTCAGTCTTCGTCGTCACCCGCGACGTGGCCAACGGCATCAATCGCCCCCTAGCGGAGTGGAAGATGCCGGTAGAAACCCCAGCCTCAGCAAATCCGGGGGCCAATTCAACCCCAGAGAGCAGCACACCAGCGGCAGCCCCTCCAGCCCCGGCACCAACTCCGGCGCCTACCCCAACACCTAATCCGACACCCACTGTAGAGCCTTCGGCAAACGAGGCTCAGCCTGCACCTGCGCCAACTGGCAGCCCTGCTCCTGGGGCTACCAATTGAGTGCCGTTGCGGGTGCTAGGCTAAGCCCACCGTTGCTTTCGCGCGGTCGATGAGCGCTGAATCGCATTGATTTAAGGTTGGTGGGCAGTGCCCACCTACGCCTGCCCCACAAACTCTCCAAAGCGAGACCACCAACTGACCTTGGGCTTCTATAACCCAACTACCATCCACCCGCCCACTCATCCACTCCTCAATGGCTTCTCCCACCGCTATTTTGCTGTTCTCTTGCCCAGACCAAAAGGGTTTGGTGGCCAAGATTGCCAACTTTATCTACGCCAACGGCGGCAACATTCTCCATGCCGACCAGCACCGCGATCCAGAGGCTGGGCTTTTTTTGTCGCGCCTAGAGTGGGAGCTAGAGGGGTTCAACCTGCCCAGAGAAATTATTGGGCCGGCCTTTGCGGCGATCGCCCACCCCCTCGGGGCCACCTGGCAGCTCCACTTTTCTGACGCCGTGCCTCGCCTGTCGATCTGGGTCAGCCATCAAGACCACTGCCTGCTCGACCTGCTTTGGCGGCACAAAGCAGGCGAGTTCAAGGCCGAAATTCCGCTGATCATCAGCAATCACCCCCACCTTAAACCCATCGCTGACCAGTTTGGTATCGCCTTCGAGCACCTGCCGATGACCAAAGACACCAAGGCTGAGCAAGAACAGCGGCAGCTAGAACTCCTCAAGGCATACAACATTGATCTGGTGGTGCTAGCCAAATATATGCAGGTGCTCAGCTCAGATTTCCTGGTCCAGTACGATCGCGTTATCAACATTCACCACTCGTTTTTGCCCGCCTTTATGGGAGCAAACCCCTACCAGCGCGCCTTTCAGCGGGGGGTGAAGATCATTGGGGCCACCGCTCACTACGTCACCTCCGACCTCGATGAAGGCCCGATTATTGAGCAAGATGTAGTGCGCATCAGCCACCGCGACGACGTGAAGGAGCTAATTCGCAAAGGCAAAGATGTGGAGCGCATTGTGCTCGCCCGCGCCGTGCGGCTGCACCTGCAAAACCGCACCCTTGTCTACGGCAACCGCACCGTAGTGTTTGCTTAATCGCCCATATTCAAGGGTCCTAAGCAAGAGATGGCTTGATCGTCCCGTGATCGCTACCTAGGGGCAATCGCTAGGATAGGACAAGATTCACTCACTCTTCCTTTGGGCCAGCTATGACTACCTTGCCGCTCACTGAAATTGTCAATTTAGAGATCTCGCCCCTGCCAAGAACCGCCCTAGACGAGCTCTACCATTTCTTGCAGTATTTGCAATTTAAGTACAGTGCTGACCTAGCGCAAGCGCTAGAAACCATTGAAGATGAAATTGATGGTTTTGACGCAGACATGGCGCTGCAAGAGCCGGGAAGCGTTTCGCTGGAGAGCTTTAAACAAGAGCTTGGTCTTGGATGAGCTACGAGATTCTGATCCAGCCCGCTGCCCAGCGACAGCTAAAAAAGCTTCCCTTGGCCGTTCAAAAAGACTTAGTTGTGCTGCTCGAGCGGCTAGCTCAAGAGCCTAGACCGCTGGGCTGCAAGAAGCTCAAGGGACGGCAAAATCAGTATCGCGTAAGGTTAGGTGATTATCGGATTATCTACAGCATTGAGGAGATGGCCCTCGTTATCCGAGTAATTAAAGTGGGTCATCGACGCGATATTTACGAGGAGCCGTAACCGGGCAAATAACTATAGCTGTTACTTGGTAAGCATCCCAGCGGTGACACGGCCTCTCAAACCCTACGTGCCCTCTAGCCAGGTTTGAATCTGATCCCAAACGGCATCGGGGCCGATGCCAAAGATGAAGTAGAGCGCCAGCAGCAAAAAGGTCACCAACAGCACCGTTTGAATGGTGTTTTTGATCAGCTTAAACACCCAGCCAAACACCACGATCGCAATCACGATCGCCCCCAGCACAATCAGCAGCTCCACGGGTACCCTCCTATCCCATTGAAACGACAGTGGCTGAGGTCAACGACTCGCTAACGCTGGTAGCCTCGGCTCTAGCCCACTGGTCGGCAGCGAGAATATCGGCCAGCACCGGCTGAGTAACGTTGTGGGAGCGGTGGCGATCGCACACCCCTTCAATCACTTTGGGAATCTCTAAGAAATGAATCTTTTCGTCTAAGAATAGTGCCACCGCCTGCTCGTTGGCGGCGTTGAGCACAGCGGTCATCGTCCCGCCTGCCCGCCCAGCGGCGTAGGCCAGATCCATGCAGGGATATTTGGCGTGGTCGGGCTCGCGGAAGGTGAGGTCGCCCGCTTTGACCAAGTCAAGCGGTTCCCAGTCGGTGTAGATGCGATCGGGCCAGGAGAGGGCATAGAGCAGCGGCAAACGCATATCGGGCCAGCCCAGCTGAGCCAGCACCGACGTATCTTGCAACTCAATTAGCGAGTGAATAATGCTTTGGGGATGGATGACGATGTCGATGCGATCGTAGTCCAGACCAAATAGATAGTGGGCCTCGATCACCTCTAGCCCCTTGTTCATCAGAGTGGCAGAATCCACGGTAATCTTGCGACCCATCGACCAGTTGGGGTGCTTGAGGGCATCGGCCACCGTTACCTGGGCCAGCTTCTCCACCGGCCAGTCGCGGAAGGCACCGCCAGAAGCCGTAAGTAAAATCCGCCGCAGCCCGTCTTTGGGTACCCCTTGAAGGCACTGGAAAATGGCAGAGTGCTCGGAGTCGGCGGGCAGCAGCTTGACGCCGTGCTTTTCGACCAGGGGCAGCACGGCGGGGCCACCGGCAATCAGGGTCTCTTTGTTGGCTAAGGCAATGTCTTTACCCGCCTCGATCGCCGCCAGGGTCGGCAGCAGACCAGCGCAGCCAACAATGCCTGTCACTACGGCCTCAGCGTCGCCGTAGCGGGCCACTTCCACAATCCCGTCGTCGCCCGCGAGCAGCTGGGGCATCGGGTCGAGACCGGCTAGGGCGTCGCGCAGTTCACCCAGTTTGTCGGGATTGCAGATGGCGACGATCTCAGGCTTAAACTGGCGCACCTGTTGGGCTAGCAGCTCCACATTGTTCCCTGCGGCAATACCCACTAGGCGGAACTGGTCGGGGTGGTGCTCCAAAATGTCGAGGGTCTGGGTACCGATAGACCCAGTTGATCCAAGCAGGGTGATGGCTTTCACAGCAATCCTCAAGGTGGGTGAACGCTTCTTTAAGAATCCCACGGCGGGGGCCATGACCCAAGGTCTTAGCGAAATCTCGTTTCCTAAACTTCGGTTAAACCCCTCGGGGATCATGGCTAAGCAATTGACAAGATTTGATGACTGTATCGCTATGGATAACTGTAAAAATACAATAGTTGTTAAAATTACTGGGAATCGTTTGCGCACACCCGATCCTACCCCCTAAACCCAATGGACTCTGTAGAACCGGTTTCAGCTGAAGTTGTGCAGCAGGTAGCAGAGTATTTCAGCGTACTCAGTGAGCCCATGCGGCTACGAATTCTTAACTTCCTGCGCGAGGGTGAAAAATGCGTGCAGGAGCTGGTCGAGGCCACCCAAACCAGCCAGGCTAACGTCTCCAAGCACCTTAAGGTGATGCTCC
The DNA here is from genome assembly GCF_014695395.1 of Nodosilinea sp. FACHB-131. Taxonomy (GTDB): domain Bacteria; phylum Cyanobacteriota; class Cyanobacteriia; order Phormidesmidales; family Phormidesmidaceae; genus Nodosilinea. The sequence continues at coordinate 228,066 of NZ_JACJOF010000038.1, read as the reverse complement.
AGGCGGGCATTCTCAGCCGCCGCACCGAAGGCACCTCCGCCTACTACAGCGTCGCCGACGAGCTCATCTTTGACCTATGCGGATTGGTGTGCGATCGCCTCGCCTGCCGCATTGAGGCCCAGGCCCAGCACTTTCGCAACTTTAGCCTCGCTAGCCGCAGCTAGGGCGCTGCCGCTGTTGAATTTTGATTGGCCTTGAAGTAAGCCTCTAACACCTGCAACACCATGGGGGCCGCCACCTTACCACCGCCGCCGCCCGAGTGTTCGGCAAAAGCCACCACCACCACCTCGGGGTTTTCCATGGGGGCATAGGCTCCAAACCAGGCGTGGGAAAGGCCAGGCGGCGCTTCAGCGGTGCCACTTTTACCCGAAAGGGGAGGTAGGTGGGGCACGTTGAGGCTCTGGCCCGTGCCGCCTGTAATTACCCGTCGCAGCCCCTGGTGTAAGACGTCAATCGTCACATCGCTTAGCTCTAGAGACTCTTTCCAGTTGCGGTGCTCTTCGTTGTCTTTGAGTAGGTGGGGGGTGACCCGGTAGCCATTGTTGGCGGGCACCGCAAACATGTTTGCCACCTGGAGGGGGGTTGCCTGCATAAACCCCTGGCCAATCGACATGTTGATGGCATCGCCAATCACCCAGGGGGTGTCGAGGGTTTTTTGCTTCCAGGCGTCGTCGGGCACCAAGCCAGGGCTTTCTTCGGCCCCCAGCTCAATGCCGGTTTTGCGGCCAAAGCCAAAGCGGCGGGTCATCTCAATCAGAGTGGGGCCACCCAAGCGCATAGCTACCTGATAAAAGAAGGTGTCGCTACTCCAGGCCATCGCTCCGGGGAAACCTAGGGGGCCGAAGCCCGCTCGGTTCCAATCGCCAAACTGAATGCCTCCTACCTGGATGTAGGGATAGGTGGGCAGCACCGTGCCTGGATCGTATTTACCCGACTCTAGGGCCGCCGCCGTGGTGACAATCTTAAAGGTACTGGCCGGTGGAAACGCTTGCAGCGATCGGTTGAGAAAGGGGTGGTCAGCTCCCTGAAGCTGCTGCCACTGGGCCTCAGTAATGCGGGTGGTGAAAATATTGGGGTCGTAGGTGGGCCAACTGGCCATGGCCAGCACAGCGCCACTGCGCGGGTCGATGGCGACGATCGCCCCCTCACGGGTGCCCAGAGCTGCCTCCGCCGCCCGCTGCAGCTCAATATCGATAGTGAGCTGAATGTCTTTTCCGGCAACAGCGGGCTTATCGCCCAAAATGCTGATAATTCGTCCAGCGCTATCCACTTCCACCTGCTGGCCACCCCAGGTGCCGTGCAGCGTGCTCTCAAAGGCCGCCTCGGCCCCCATCTGTCCCACCACATCCCCCAGACGATAGCCCTGCTCGCGGCGGGCCTTGAGCTGCTCGTCGGTGAGTTCGCCCGTGTAGCCAATGACGTGGGCGGCGAGGTCACCGTTGGGATAGTTGCGCACCGCCTCGGCCTCCAGACGCACCCCAGGCAGCTCGTTGGTGTATTCAGCCAGGGCCGTGGCCTGGGCGGGGCTAATGCCGCGGGCAATGGTAATCGATTCAATCGACTCGTAGCCCGCCTGCTCTAGGCGCCTTTGAATCTCGTCAGGGGGCACATTGAGCACCTTGGACAGGCGGTTAATTACCATCGGCCACTTATCGCGGGGTAGTGCGATCGGCCAAATTGACACCGTATGCGACAGGCGGCTGCCGGCAAGAATTTTGCCGTTGCGGTCAAAGATGGTGCCGCGAGCCGGGCGCTTGGGCACCAGGCGAATGCGGTTGGTGTCAGCTAGCTGACGGTTGCGATCGCCCTCCACCACCTGGAGCTGAAATAGCCGCAGCCCAAAGGCCCCCACCAGCAGCACCGACACCAGCACCATCAGGAACACGGCCTGAAAGCTGCGCCCGACAGTGCGACCGCGCACAGTATCGGGTACGTAGGGTAAATTTTGGAGTAGAGCCATAGGTGTAAATGTAAACCCAATCCAATTCCAGAGATGGAGTTTTGCGGTGGAAAGCCTACCAATCCTGAGCTGGACTTGGACAGCACCCCACGGCAAAATCAGCCAGTCACCATTTTATATCGGCCCAGGAGATCTATGCAGGGAAAGGTTGTCTTGCCGGTGGTGGTGCTGAGTCTGGTGGGGGTTGTGGCCTCAGCCTTTTTTTTGGTGCGCGAGCACACCCGCACCTACCGACTGGTGCTGGCTTCGGGTGGCAGCACGGGTGAATATTACGCCTTTAGCCAGGCCTTTGCCGAGGTGGTGGCTCGCAACCATCCCACCATTGCCATTGAGGTGATAGAAACCGACGGCTCTCTACAAAATATGGATTTGCTCCAGACCAAGGCGGCCCAGTTGGCCCTAGTGCAGAGCGATACACCGGTACAGCCCCCAGTGCGGGCGGTGGCCCTGCTGTTTCCTGAGATGTTTCATCTGCTGGCTCGCACCAATACCAATATCAACGGCGTGGCTGACCTGCGGGGCAAGCGGGTGGCCCTCATGCCCGAGGGCAGCGGCTCCTATGCCCTATTCTGGCCGCTAGTGCAGCACTACGGCCTGAGCGCAGACACCATGACGGTTCTGCCTATGCCTGCCGATCAAGCCCACGCCGCCCTGGCTGCGGGAAAGGCGGACGCCCTGTTTCGGGTCATTACCCTAGGCAATCCCGCCGTGGGGGAGCTGCTGCAAACTGGTACTATTCGCTTGATTCCGATCGATCAGGGCGATGCCCTCCAGCTGTCGCTGCCCTACCTCGAAGCTCAGGTAATTCCTAAGGGAACCTATAACGGCGGGCGGCCCGTGCCCGCCGCCGACCTGCCGGCGGTGGCGGTAAATGCGCTGCTGGTGGCCCACGAGAGTCTGCCCCCGAAGGTGGTAAATGCCCTCACCCAGACCCTGCACCAAAACCGCAACGAGCTAGTGGCGCTATATCCCCGCGCCGCCAGAATTCGCCTGGACACCTCGGGGGATTTAGGCCTGCCGCTGCACCCTGGAGCCGAAGCCTTTTATAGCCAGGGCGAGCCTGAGTTCTTGGTGGAGTATGCCGAACCTATTGGGCTGCTGCTGTCGGTGGGTGTGCTGGGTATTTCGAGCCTGTGGCAGCTGCGATCGTGGCTGTTGGGCAAGCAAAAGAATCGAGCCGACACCTACAACCTAGAAATTTTGGCGCTGATCGATGAAATCGATCGGGCTCAATCGCTGGAGGAACTGGCGGCTCTGCGGGAAACCCTGTTTGACATTCTCAGACGGGTAGTAACCGATTTAGATGTCGATCGCATCACTAGCGAGTCGTTTGAGTCGTTTACCTTTCCGTGGGAGATCGCCAACAACACTATTCGCCACCAAGAGATGTTGCTGCGCAGCAACACTGGTGAGGCCAATCAGCGGCAGTAGGGACGTTAATCAGCGTTGGGCTAGGTCAATGTCCGGCGTAGAGCGCGCCCGAGAACAACACTTCGGTATGCGGGCTGGCGGCATGGGGTAACCCCAGCGGCGCACGAGCCAGGTATTCGGGCTGGGGCTGGGCGGATATGACTGGAGCCACAGGCTGCGCCGCCTGGGGTTCTCCAGCGGGGGCAGCCGCCGGATTGGGCACCAGTTCGAGCGGCTGAGGGGCCGGAACCGACGGCGCCATCAGCGGCTGGGGTGGAATCGCCGCTGGTAGGGGAGCTGGAGCGAGATCCACCGGGGTGGGTTCTACCGCAGGAGCACTGGGAGGCTGAGGCGATCGCGGCTCAGCAACTTCTGCCTCAGCTGGAGCCGCTGCGCCAGGGACGGTATCAATGCGATCGGGCAGGGGAGACGGCGGCCAGCCCAGGTTGGAGTTAACTGGCGCGGGGGCCATTGGTATACCCTCTTCCAGGGGCGCAGTCGTCGCGTTCTCAAGGGATGCAGCGGGAGTCTCCACCGGGGCCGCAGTCTCCTCAGGTATCACCTCGGCCCGACGGGCAGCAGCCCGCTCCAGGGCACGCAGGCGAGCCCGTTCGGCAGCCGCAATCTCTCCCTGCCAGCCGGCGATCGCGGCACTGGCTTCATCGTAGAGGGCGCGACCAGGCTTAACGGCGCTGGCTTCGACAATGGCTTGGGACAGCTGGCCGCGCTGGGCTAGCGATCGCGCCCGGCTGAGCAAGGGGCGATCTTCCATCACCTGGAGTTCACTGGTCCAAATATAGACCCAGCTTTGGGCCTCGCCGCGCAGTGCTCGGTGTAGAGGGATGCCGCTGGCCGCCTGAATCGCCTCCCGCAGGCTGTCGAAGGTTTTGGCGCTGGCCAGCTCGTGGGCTTTGACTAGCAGGGGGCGATCTTCTAGTCGCTCAATCTCCTGCCGCCAGTGGGCCACCATCGTTTGGGCCTGCACGCGACGGGGATGCCCTACCGGTACCTGGGCGGCCTGGCCAATAGCCGATTTTAGTGTCTCTTTGGTGCGCACCTGCCCAATTACTTGGGCGGTTTGTAGGCGGGCCAGCTCGCCCATGTGGTTGCGCCAGCTCATCACGCTCGACTGGGCCTGGGGATAGTAAGGGCTCTCAGCGGGCAGGCGGTTGGCCAGCAGCATGGCCTGGTAGAGCGTCACCAGTTGGTCAGGGGAGGTGCGCCAGGTCGTCAGGCTTTTCTGGGCCAGTTGGCGGGCTTGGCTAATCCAGATCAGCTCTTGGGCAACTTTGGCACGGCTGGGGTTGAGGGCAGCGCTGCGACCCAGGGCGATCGCCGCGTCGAGTTCCGAGGCGTACCACTTGTCCTGCCCCAGCTTGAGCAGCAGGTCACTCCAGCGATCGAGGTAGGGCTGCACCTGCTGGCGAGCGTAGGTGCTCTCATTGATCTGGGTAGCGGTGCGCAGGGCGGCTTCGAGGCGATCGCTGCCGCCGGGGACAGCAGTGGCTACCGCCTCAGCCAACAGCTCCTGAGCCCGACGCTCTAGGCGAATCTGGCGCGACAGGGCCTGTACCTGCCCGACCCGCCAGTGAGAATTGTTCAGTTCGGCCAGGGCCAACACCTGCTGCGAGGCCGTGGCCCAATCTTTTTGCTTCAGCGCAGTTTGGGCCGTGGCCATAATGGCTTCGCCCTGCTCCCACTCGCCCTGCCAGGTTTGCATGGTCTCTTGGGCGGTGGCAAATACCGGGCTCTCAGCCGGAATGTGGCTCACCAGCGACTGGGCCTGCTCCATGCTGCCGTTGCTGCGCAGCTCCTGCTCAGCGGCCTTGAGCACCACCCACGACCACTGCTCAATCAGAGGCTGCACTTCATAGTAGAGCGGGTGTCCAGTCGTCCAGCTGCCCGCTAAATCGAGGGCAGTCAGCACATCGGGCAGTGCGCCCGACTCAGCCGCGACTTGGGCACAAAATAGCTGGGCGCGATCGGTCGTTACCGAGGCTGGGTTGTCGCAGTTGGCGGTGGGGGGCAGATTGATCAGCCAGAATAATGCTCCTAGCGCCGCGCCACTGGCTGCAAAACAGCTCAGCAGAGTAATCAGCAGCAGTCGCCAAGACTGGTTGCGGCTCTGGGGTACTGGCACCATCACCTCAGATAGCCCCAGGGCTGAGTCGGCCTCATCAATAATTAGACTGAAATCCTTAGCAACCCCTTCTGTCAGGGGTTCTCCCCGCTGGGGGCCAGACTGCTGTTGTTGACTCAGCATATACCCGTAAGCTCCCACGCAACCACCTTCCCCCACTCTACCCAGAATCAAAGGAAGACGGGAAGCATCAGTTACGATTTCTTAGCGCTGGCGGGAGATTTGTCTCGGTTTTGTCTTCAAATCTTGAAATGCAGCACTGGCCAAGTCATTGTAGGACATGGACAGCTAGACGAAGCCAAAACCAAAACGCTATTTGGCTCGCCCTAGTCCGCCAGCGTCCACCAGCCCAAGCTGGGGCCAATAAACCGCAGCGTAATCCAAAAAGCGATGATCAGCACAATGGCACCCCAGGTACCTCGGGCAGTCCACTTCATGAACTGCTGCGACTGATCTTTGGTAATTGGCAGCCAGGGTAAAATTGGCTTTGACTGACCGTACTTTTCGCCCAGCTGCTCTTTGCGTCGTTTTGATTCGCCCATGGGTCCACGCCGCTACATGCTCTACTCATCATCAGATTAAATGATTTGATGTCATTCGGGCCCTCAATTTACGACGGGCCTTAGCTGATAGCGAGATTGTCATACCGGCTCTCGGACTTTGGCGAAGATAAATGTGTCTCGTGGTATGGGAGAAAGGTTAGGGCGAACAATATAGCAAGGCAATATGCCCTCACGCCACAGACCTGCCTTTTCCAAAACTCGCGCTGATGCAAGATTCTCTGTGTCGCACGTTGCCCAGATGCGATCGATCTCGGGCAGGCTCATCACCCATGACAGCACAGCCCTGACGGCTTCTGTCGCCAACCCTTGGCCCCAATAGCGGCGGTTTAGAACATAACCAAAATCTGCCCTAGGGCTTTCTATGCGGCACGCGATCGTCCCAATCACGGTGTTTTCAGCCTTGGTAGTGATTGCCCAACAGAATTCACTGCCAGATTCCCACTGAGCAGCAAAGCTTTCCAGCGCCTCAATAGCATCCTGAATGCTGGTGTGCCTTGTCCAATCCATATAGCGGGTCACTTCGGGATCACGACCGTACTCATAAACAGCCGCCGCATCGGCCAGGGATGGACGCCGTAAAATCAGTCGCTCTGTAATGAGTTGGGCAGGAGCTTGGTGCATGGCGCAACACCCAAGAAATATGGTTTAGGGCTGGTGACCCAGAGTGTTTGGATCATGTCCACCGCTTTTGCCCTAAGGACCCCAGTGGGTGGGCAGCGATCGCGTGCAGGCCGCTGGGCTCAGCGCTTCTAAGATCTGCGCCCCGTAGCTGCGATAGTGAACGCGGGTGTCGAGCAGGGCCACGGTGCCTCCATGCAGCCGTGAGGGAGCGACGGCCCGCTGCAACTCCGTCACCGCCGTGGGGAAGAGGTACAGCCGAAACCAGTCCTGCCGCCGCCGCTTGTGATAGGCCACGCGCCCCGCCACCATTGGATTTTCTAGGGAAGGTAGGGGCAGGGTCGCAATAATTAGCAGCGCTGGGGGCGGTAACAGCGCCTGGTGCTGCCGCCAAAATGCCCAGCCGCTGACGAGAATGCCGTTGGCGTCGATGGCGGCATTCTCCACCTGCACCCGCGAGCCAAACTCTCCAGCTAGCTTTGCCCCCAGCTGACCCTTCAAGGGCAAATCATCCAGCAAAATTACCGTGGGGCCAGAGATTTGGGGACGAGCGACATTCAGCAGACGGCGAATTTCTTGGTGCAGCACCCCCTGAAACTGGGGAGTGTTAGGTAGAGGCAGATGGGTAGGCAGGTAGAGCTGAATCGCGTCGTTTTGCCGATTGGGGGTGAACTGAAGGCAGGTGAGATCGCCCAGCCCCAGGCGCTGGCGAAAGTTTTCGGCTGCTTCGTCGGGGTCAAGGGCGGCCCCAATCAGCACTACCGGCTGGCGGAGCCACACCGAGGTCATCGCAGTGGCGAGTTCTACCGGAGCGCAGTGCAGCGCCATTTGACCACGATCGCGATCGACCGAAAACCAGAGTAGATGGTCAGGTGGGTTAAACCGCTGCCAAAACTTTGCCCACTGAGGCGGCATTGGCCCCTCGGGTTGGGGCACCGTGGCGCGGCTGGCGGTCAGCACCTGGTGCAGGCGCTGGAGCTGCTGGCTATCGCCTTCTTCGAGCAGGTAGCGGTGGTAGGGGTTGGCCGGGCGCTGAAAGGCCGCGTGGGTGAGCGCCACGTGAGCGTCTTGAATGAGGCTCTGGTGGTCGGGATAGGCCAGTGCCAGGTGGGTCCAGTCGAGGGTGCCGAGGTCAACGGTGAGCTGCTGGTGCAGCCACAGTTCGAGGTTGTCGGCATCGTCAATTAGCGTGGGAATGCCGTCAGGGAACTGGTGGCCCCCTTCTAGGCGATCGCTCAGCCAGGCCTCGGGCGTGGTGATTAGCAGCCCGTCAAAACCGTCGCCAGGCCAGCGATCGCCCATCTGAACCGGCTTCCGCAGCCGCAGCTTTTCTTGCAACCGAGGAATATCAACCATCAGCACCCGCTGGGCTGTGGAGTCCGGGGCCACCACCACCGCCGGGCCAGGCCACATCATCAGCGCAATCAGATAGCTGAGGCGATACTCGCCCTGATAACCCGATAGGCCGCCCACCTGCATCAACGCACTGCGCCCCAGCCGCAGCGCCCGCGCCACTAAGCGCGCCAGCGTCAGGTGGTGGGGCCAGCTCGGCTCTCCCCATTCCCGCAGCAGCGCTCGCAGTTGTTGGTGTACTTGGGCCTCAATCACAGGGGAAACGCCGCAGCGCCACGAAAGAATCAATTGAAACGGTTGACGACTAGAGAAGGCGGAGAGTTGCCCACTCAAGCCACAGGGGTTCATTGTCGCATAGATGACTGGTTGGGGTCTCTAGGTATCCCCCCACCGATATGCTGATAAGGTTTGCCGTGGGTAAGGGGTTAAGGCTATGGAACGCATTGCCATCATTGGTTTGGGCCTAATTGGCGGATCGCTGGGGCTCGATTTGACCCGGTACGGTCATCCCGTCATGGGCATTGCTCGTCGCGCCACCACCGCCGAGGAGGCTCTGGCGATGGGAGCCGTGACTGAGGCCAGCACCGAGTTGGCGCTGGTGTCGAGGGCAGATGTAGTGTTTATCTGCACCCCAATTGATGCTGTCGTCGCTACGGCAGCGGCGATCGCCCCCTATCTATCTGAGGGAGCGGTAGTCACCGATGTAGCGTCAGTGAAGGGGGAGCTTGTCCCCAGCATGGAGGCTCTGTGGCCGGGCTTTGTGGGCGGGCACCCCATGGCAGGCAAGGCCGAGGCGGGGTTAGCGGTCGCTGAGGCAGGGTTGTTTCAGGGTCGCCCCTACGTGCTCACCCCAACTGTGGCAACGAATCCAGAGGCGTTGGAGCGGGTGCGGGCGATCGCCGCCAGCCTCGGCGCTAACCTTTGCCAGTGCCACCCCGACCAGCACGATCGCGCCGTCGCCTGGATTTCCCACCTGCCAGTGATGATCAGCAGCAGCCTGATTCTCGCCTGCCAGGGGGAAGCTGACCCCGCTATTCTCACGCTCGCTCAAACCCTCGCCAGCTCGGGCTTTCAAGACACCAGCCGGGTGGGCGGCGGAGTCCCTGACCTTGGCACTTTAATGGCCCGCCACAACCGCACGGCACTGCTGGACGCCTTGGCTCAATATCAGCATCAGCTGGAGCAGATGAAAGCCCTAATCGAAACGGAGAACTGGGATGCCCTCCATAGCCAATTAACCCGGTCGCAATCGGCCCGACCCGCATACCTAGGCTAGGTAGAAACCGGGCTGCCGAGCGCAAGCTGTTTATGTCCACATGCAAGGTTTGCGAAGAATACGTTTGGAGTCTGGAATTTAGCAGAGTAGTGGATGGGTAGACGGATGGTGGGGTGGCAAGATGGATATTGAGAGCATTCAAGAGAAAATTCGCGCTGAGAAATATGTCTACACTCCCATGCAGACATTGAGCGCAAAGCCGACGATTTGACCTTGATGCAGGTAGAAGAAGCTTTATTAAATGGAGAGGTTCTAGAGCAATATCCAGATACAGGTCGTGGCGAAAGTTGATCAATTCTTGGCTATTTCAGCAATCTGCCCATTCACATTGTCTGCGGCTGGCGAGGGAAGCGAGTTGCTATCATCACCATCTACATACCCGGGCCGCCCAAATTTACTGATCCAAAAACAAGGGCTTAATCGATGCGAGATGTTACATGCAACGCCTGCGGCAGTGCTGACTACGAAGAACGCCGAATTACTTATCTGTACAGTCATCAAGGGCAATACTTGATTGTCCCCAATACTCCAGTGGAGATTTGCAGTGACTGTGGCACCGTCTATTACAGCGCTGAAGTTCTGAAGAATATCGAGTGTCAGTTTTTTGCTATTCGCAACAACACCGAAACACCCGATCAATATCTCCAGGTACCTGTGAAATCCCTGTGAAACCTGCGAGTCATCCGCTGGCTATCCTTTTGTAAATTCACCATACAGCTTACTTCGCCGGATACACCGGCTCTTTGTCGATCACCACCGGCTTTTGATACAGCAATGCCGTAAAGGTCACTGTGGAACCCAGTCCTTCGCCCATGCTAATAAACTGCACCACGCCGCCCATAGCCTCCACCAGACGCTGAGAAATCGCTAACCCTAATCCAGTGCCGCCATACTGACGGGTGCGATCGCCATCCACTTGGCTAAAGCTTTGAAACAGCCGATCCTGCTTTTCAAGCGACACACCAATGCCCGTGTCGGCCACGCTGATCTTAACCAGACCGGGCCAGGTTTTGCCCTGATATTCCACCTTTTGGGGCTTCACCTCGGCGCTGATGGTGACTCCGCCCTCGTGGGTGAATTTAATAGCATTGCCCACCAGGTTGATGAGTACCTGAAGCAGGCGCTGGTAGTTGCCGTTGACGGTAATATCGTCGCGGGTGGCGGGCAGCAAAATCTCGAAGGCCAGGTGCTTTTCGTCGGCCTGGTGGCGCATAAAGTTTTCCAGATCGGCCAGCAGCTCTTTGAGGTTAATTGGCCCCATTTCGATCTGCATTTTGCCCGCTTCAATTTTGGCAATGTCGAGCACATCGTTGATCAGCTGCAAGAGGTGAATGGCTGACTTGTGCGCCTCTTCAATAAATTCTTCCTGCTCGGCGGGGTCGTCGGCCATGCCGTCGAGCACTAGCTTGAGAAAGCCGATCATGCCATTGAGCGGGGTGCGCAGCTCGTGGGAGGTGTTGGCTAAAAATTCGCTTTTCAGGCGCGAAGCTTCTTCAGCCTGCTGGCGGGCTTCTTCAGCCTGGCGGCGGGCCTCCTGAAACTCAAGCTGCTTTTCCAGCAGGCTGGCGTTGGCCTGCTGGAGTTTGATTGCGAGGGCATGGCTTTCGCCAAATAGGGTAGCGTGGGCGATCGCCGTGCCCACCTGATCGGCCAGGTCAGTGAGCAAATGTAGCTCGGTGTCTGACCAGGGACGATCGGGGCGATCGTGGAGGACAATAAAGCCGTTGATGGCGTTTTGGTAGCGAGTAGCCACCGCTACGATTGATGGGTCAGCGGGCTGTCGCGGTGGCACCACCGCCACCGAGGATTGAGCGGCCGCGCTGAGGACGGGCGTTTTGGCCAGCGACCACACCTGCCCTTGCCAACTGGGCAGATCGCCCGATCGCACATACTCAGCCGCTACGATGGCCGACTCAGGTGCCATATTCGGGGCAGCCTCGCAACTGCACACCAGGCAGCGACTCACGCCAAACAGGTCGCCCAGCCCCTCCACCGTCTGCTGACGAATAATTTCTAGATCCAATGTCCAGCGAACATTGCGGGTGATTTGAGTGAGGCGGGGCGAGTAGGTTTGCAGCTGAGCGCAGGCTTCAGGCAAGGTCTCCTGGGTCAGAGCGGGAGCCTCTACGGCCCGCAGCCAGGGAGTGTTGGCTAACCCGTGCCGGTCAGCTAGATAGCCTGTGGCGGCAATGCGAAACAGCTGGCCGTCTAGGCCGATTAGGGGTTGAAGCACCCACTGCACATCAATGCTGTGGGACCCCAACGGGCAGCGCCCCGGCAGCTGCACCGGTTCCTGGCGGGTGGCTAAGCTTTCGAGCGCCTGACTCAGGGTGTGGGGAGCAGCAAAGGAAACGATCTCAGCCAGCGATCGCCCCACCCAGTTAGCCGTTAGCGCCTCCGGTAGGGCTTTGGCCCCTACGGTTTGAACTGACTCCACCACTGCCGTCGGGCTGAGCACCATAATCCAGGCGGAGATAGCATCCGCTGGGCCGGCCGCCGCCATGGTCGGGAAAGAAGGTTGCGATCGCATAGGGATAAGAGGCCGGAACGCTCCCATGGTAACTAACCGATTGCACCGATGGCTCTAGTCGGGATGGAATTAGAAAGGGATAGGGTGTTAGGTACAGGGTCCGCTAAACCCTCGAACCCTACACCTTGAACCCCTAGTTCTCCCTAATCGTTCCACTCACCTTTTGGTGGCACCGTCGGGTTGCGAGGCAGGTGGCGCACCAGATCGTCTTCGTAGCGGCGATCGCCCCTGAGCCACTGGCGCAGGGCGACATCGATCACCTTGCTGGGGTCAGGGGAAAGGTGGGTAACCTGATCGAGCAGATCCTTGTCGATTTGCACTGAGAGGTCGACTTTTTCCGCCGATCGCTCGCCAGAAGGAGAGGCAGAGTGTTGCATAGTGAGTGGCATAACTGCCGGGTATGGGGTGGATTTAGAATCTACCATTCAGTCTAAGCCCTGGCATAGGTGGGTTTAGCGTTAACGCCCACACCGCCCACAGAATTAGGTCTGAAGACCTTGACATAACAAGTCTAACCCCCTATCTCCCTCATCCTCCATCTTCCCCACCCACTTACTTACATACCCATCCACCCATCCACTCCCCCTCTCGCCGCCGAGCATTCGCCAAACGAGGGATTACAATATTAAAGTCTGTAAACTACTGCCGCTGGTAAGCCTTGTATGACAGAGGTTCCCGTCTCTCAGATTCGCAATTTCTCGATTATTGCCCACATTGACCACGGCAAATCGACCCTGGCCGACCGGTTGCTCCAACGCACCGGCACCGTCAGCGATCGCGAAATGAAGGCCCAGTTCCTCGACAACATGGATCTGGAGCGGGAGCGGGGCATCACCATCAAGCTCCAGGCCGCCCGCATGAACTACAAGGCCAGAGACGGCAAAGACTACGTCCTCAACCTGATCGATACCCCAGGGCACGTCGATTTTTCCTACGAGGTGTCGCGTTCTTTAATCGCCTGCGAAGGGGCGCTGCTGGTGGTCGATGCCTCCCAGGGGGTCGAGGCCCAAACCCTGGCCAATGTCTACCTGGCCCTAGAGAACAACCTCGAAATCATCCCCGTTCTCAACAAAATTGACCTGCCCGGTGCCGAACCCGAGCGCATCCGGCAAGAAATTGAAGACATCATCGGCCTCGATTGCAGCGGTGCCATTCTCGCCTCTGCCAAACAAGGAATCGGCATTGACGAAATTTTAGAATCGATTGTTTACCTAGTACCGCCCCCAGCGGACACGGTAGATCAACCCCTGCGAGCGCTGATTTTCGATAGCTACTACGACAGCTACCGGGGCGTGATCGTCTACTTCCGCGTCATGGATGGCACCCTGCGCCGCAAAGACAAGGTGCGGCTGATGGCCTCAGGCAAAGAGTATGAAGTTGACGAACTGGGCGTGCTGGCTCCCACTCAAATCGAGGTGGATGAACTTCACGCCGGGGAAGTGGGATACTTCGCCGCCTCCATCAAAGCCGTGGAAGATGCTCGGGTCGGCGATACCATCACCCTGGTGCAGAATCCCGCGAAAGAAGCCTTGCCCGGCTATGCCGAAGCCAAGCCCATGGTCTTCTGCGGCCTGTTCCCCACCGTCTCTGACCAGTTTGAGGAACTGCGCGAAGCCCTCGAAAAGTTGCGCCTCAGCGACGCCGCTCTGCAATACGAGCCCGAAACCTCTAGCGCTATGGGGTTTGGCTTCCGCTGTGGCTTCTTGGGCCTGCTGCACATGGAAATTGTGCAGGAGCGCCTGGAGCGCGAGTACAACCTCGATCTGATCACCACCGCGCCTTCGGTAATCTACCGGGTCACCACCATCCAAGGCGAGGTGCTTGAGATCGACAACCCCAGCACCCTACCCGACCCCCAGGCCCGCGAAAAAATTGAAGAGCCCTACGTGCAGCTCGATATGATCACCCCCGAAGAATACGTGGGGGCCTTGATGGAGCTGTGCCAGAATCGGCGCGGCGAATTCAAAGACATGAGATACCTTGCCCAGGGTCGCACCACCTTGATCTATGAATTGCCTCTGGCCGAGGTGGTCACCGACTTTTTTGACCAGATGAAGTCGCGCAGCAAGGGCTATGCCAGCATGGAGTACCACCTGATTGGCTACCGCGAAAACCACCTGTCGCGGCTCGACATTTTGATCAATGGCGACCCGGTCGATTCGCTGGCGTCCATCGTCCACCGCGACAAGGCCTACTACGTGGGCAAAGCCCTGGTCGAAAAGCTCAAAGAACTAATTCCGCGCCACCAGTTCAAGATTCCCATTCAGGCGGCGATCGGTAGCCGAGTGGTGGCCAGCGAGAGTATTCCGGCCCTGCGCAAAGACGTACTGGCCAAGTGTTATGGCGGCGATATCTCGCGGAAGAAAAAGCTGCTGCAAAAGCAGGCTAAGGGTAAAAAGCGCATGAAGGCTGTTGGTACCGTTGATGTGCCCCAAGAAGCCTTCATGGCAGTGCTGAAGCTGTCGTAATCTACAGAGCGCAAGGGCTAGCTAGATCTAGAGTATCGGCAAGGTGTGTTTGGCCCTAGCGATGATGGGTTTGGAGCTTTTGCTGTTAGGCCTGGGCTCAAAGCAAAAGGCCCCCAAAGGAGCCTGGCTTTGCGGTATTAACGCAGCCTGCTTATAGGAAGGTGAGTGCCAATTCAATAAATCTTCTGCTGGTAGGAGGTTGGGAAGCATCCTGAGGCTGCTGGAGCCAGCGGATAACCTCAAATTTCCGCAAAATCTCTGCAATGCTTCTTTCAGCGTGTTTGAGGGCTGGTTTTAGTCACACGTACCAAAACTAAAACCTTTGCAGTTGAAGCAGCCGAACTGCTCTAGCGCTATATCCAAATAAAAAATAGAAATGCTCGCAAGCTGAGTAAACCAGAGCGTTTGCGCAGCATCTCCAGCCGAGAAACCCAAGATATCGGCTAGCTGTGCTGGATTTCGCTGACTAACGCTCTAATCACCAAAAAATCTGAATCTTTTCCTTTGTAATTAACTCGTTAGGGATACCTACTCCTACGCAGCAATGCCAAAACCTATGACCCAGGTTAGGTAGACGATCAAGATGTATCTATTTAAAGTTTATAGGTAAGTTGTTCAAGCTTTCTCGCTCTACAAAATCATGGCATAGGATGACTTTATAAGTTTTCCCGAGTGCCTTTTTGACATTGGCCAACAGGCGTATTTTCTGTTAGCCGATAGTTGATTTAGCTGTTCAACGCCTTCGATCGAGATAGCAGGTATATCTCCATGATTTTATAGCACTTTACTGGTCCGAAAAACTTCTTAGCATAGGCGTCTTACCTGTAAGGCAAGATGCCTATACTAAGTTCAGCAACTATTTGGACTGCTGTAGATTCTGCGGGGGCACCTAGGTTTTACCAAACCTGACAACTAAGCTTGAATCCAGTTGTTTCGTAGAGAAAAATCAATCATGGTTACAACGTTAGACGATACAAAACGGCAGTTAATTGGTGAAAGACTAGCAGACTTGAAAGCTTTTCAAAATTTGATAATCTCGAATGATCAAAAGCTCATGGAGGTTTGCCCATACCAGGATATTCGCGAACGTCTTCAGAACTTTTTGGAGGACGACCAGAAAAACCTTGGCATTATTGAAACTGTGATTGTTCAATATGGTGTTCCAGCCGAGCCTAGTCCTGCAACTGGAACGTTTGTTTCACAGTTTGAGCAGATGATGGCTGGTGATGAGTTTACCTTTTACCAAAAACTCATGCACCATGAATTGATGAAGCATGGTCAAGCGATGAGCGGCATCATCATTCATAAGGCAGCCCAGAAGGTAGGCGCAGACATTGAAATAGCCATTGGACCCTTAAATACGGTGAATTTTGAAGGGCGTGCTCACCAAGAACAGCTTAAGGGGATGCTCGAACAGGTGGGTGTTCGTGAGATGACTGGTCAAGACGCCGATCAAGGACTTTGGGCGCGGGTGCAAGACTCGATCGCCGCATTGTCGGGGGTATTTGGTAGTGTGGTGACCCAAAATACCAACAAACAGGATATGAATATTCAGACCCTGATTCGGCTGGACCATAACAAGGCAAACACTATCTTTACCGAAATTGGCCTTACTCAGGACCCTCAAAAGCTCCAGGAGTATTTTGGGCAGCTCTATAAAGATTTACTAGCCCATGCTGAGGCGGAAGAAGAAGTCGTCTATCCGAACGTACGCTCATTCTACGGTAACGAGAATACTCAAGAGCTGTACGATGAGCAAGTTGAAATGAGGCGCATGCTGGATGAGATCAAGGCTATTGACCCTGCTTCGACTGATGAGTTCAAATCAAAAGTTAAACAGTTAATGGATGTTGTTGGCGATCACATGCGCCAGGAAGAATCTACAATGTTTGCCGCTATTGATAAGAATTGCAGCACGAGTCAGAAGGAACAAATGGCAACTGACTTTAAAGCTGCTAAGGGCAAGCTGCAGCGGGAAATGGCATCTGCTACTAGGTAATAGCGCTTTTTCTCGATGTAGCATCGCTACTCTGTGCAGCTAACTTTCGTAAGCTTGTCTCGCCCTATGGGAAGCAAGCTACATCCTTCAATTTCTTCTCCCAAAATGGGAGAAGAAATTGAAAGTTATTTCTAGGATGGTCAGTTAACAGCGTAGATAAGCCTGCCGTTGATAGATTGATTTGACGTAACGTTGACCATCTCTTTATCAGTGCAGAAGCCTCCGCGAGGACTTAGACTGCTTGGTCATTTATTCTGCTGGTAGGGCATGCTAAGGCCGTAATCAATGTCCTAACTAGGAATGCTGGGCCTACTGGCCTGGAGAGGCGGCCATGAAATTTAGCTTGGTAATTACTACCTATAATCGCCTGGACTTGCTGAAGCGAGCGATCGCCTGCGGTCTCAACCAAACTGTGCCCTGCGAAGTCGTTGTCGCTGACGATGCCTCCACCGACGGCACTGAGGAGTATGTGCACAGTCTGGGCGACCAGGTCGTTTACCACCGCAATGCCCAAAACCTCAACCATGCCGCTACGGTCAACAATGGCGTAGCCGCCGCCAGCGGTGAGTGGGTCAAGTTTTTGGATGATGACGACTACCTAGCACCAGACTGCCTTGAGAAGATGGCAGCGGCGATCGCCCAGCATCCTGAGGCCGTGCTCTGCTCCTGCCAGGCCATCCAGGTCGACGAGCACGGTACTGAAATTCGCCGTACCCCTGCCACCGGCCCCGGCAAAGTCTTCTACATTCCCCAAAGCGCCATTCACTACGGCATGCTGATGGACCAGGTGCCCTTTGGCACCCCAGCTCAGGTAGCGACCCGCCGCGATGCCTTCTTACAGGCGGGCGGCTGGGATACCACCATGACCACCAACTACGACGACATCGATGCCTGGGTAAAGCTGGCTGATTTTGGCGACGCACTGTTTATTAACGAGTGTTTGGCCTACCGCACCCTTTGGGCTGGAGGCTACGAGCAAAAAATGTCGCTCAGCCGCCGCATGGCACTGAATCTGACCATTAAAGAACGCATCTACGGCCGGGTGAATGAGGGCTACCGCGATCGCATCCCCACCCTTGCCGCCATTGGCCAATACCTGCACCTGCACTGGGGCTTAGTCGCCCTGCGTCAGCGCCAAGTCGCTGCTGGAATTTCCCTATTGGCCCCCGGCGCACTGTCACCTGAAGCGTGGCAACTGCTGGCTCAGGCTCGCAAACTGCGCTTAAATCCTGGGGTTGATGCCCTGATTCCCCGCACCGTCCTGGTGCCCTAGGGTGTTGGGTATGATGGAAACACCTAACTAACTGGATCAGGTGATGCAGTCAAGCGAAGCGTCAGACAGCTTTCAACAACAGGTTTTGTCAGAGTTAAAGCAGATAAACCAGCGCCTTGACCGGGTAGAAACTGATATTGGTAGGGTAGAAGCAGATATTGAGAAAATTGACTTCAAATTTGATACCTACCAAAACGCCTCGGACCAGGTTACGCGGCTGGCGACAACCATTGTGATCGCAGCCGCCTCGGTGGTGATCTTATCGCCCGTTTTGCAAGCCATTACCCCAGCGATCAGTGCTCTGGTGACTGGGATAGCTCCCGGCAATAGTTAGCAGCAGGCGACAAAAACTTTGTTTGGGTATCTTATCGGGCTGGGCTAATAGACACCGCCAGACTGACAATCTGCCAGGAATTCACCTCATGCCATTCCTTTACTTCATAGGGTTCTTCTAGCAAATCTACTCGCCCTATCACCTCCATTGGGATAGAGCCCTGGAGTTCTAGAGATGTTTCTAGGCCATTACTTTCATAGCCGCGCAGGATGTAGTAATTTGCCTCTCCTTCTGCTTGTTTAAAGGCGGATAGCACTAAAGTGGTTTCGCCTAAATCGAGGAAGCTCGTGGAGGACTGAGCGTTCACGGACAGGGTAGAGGATGACACCACCCAGGGCTGAATCGGCAAGTTGAAGTTGCGGGCGGCCTGCACGGTCTTGGCCTGCTGCCAGCCGTGAGCGTGAGGATAAATGGCGTAGCTGAAGGTCTGAAAGCCGCGATCGCACCCCGGATCTGGCCAGATAGGAGCCTTGAGCAGCGTCAGCCGCAGCTGGTTAGGCGTGGCATCGAACCCGTGCTTGTAGTCGGTGAGAATGCTCACACCGCGTTCCCCATCGCTGAGGTCGGCCCAGCGCAGGGCGGGCACTTCCCACTTGGCTTGCTCTTGGGGAGTAGTGGGTATGGTGGAGCGGGCGATCGCTCCAAAGGGAATTTCATAGGTCGCCTTAGCTGCCGACACTGTCAGCGGAAACGCCGCCTTCAGCACTACCTGGGTTTCATGCCAATTGACGTCGATGTGAACCGCAAGTACGGGAGAATTCAACTCTAAACGGTAGTTTTGAATAATGGTGGACTGGTTAAAGCAGCGAACTACCCGAAGGGTCTGCCGCACAGGGCCGTACTCAATCCAGCTAATGCTCTTGAGAACAAACGCATCTAGGGGATGGTCTTGGTAGTTCGGGGCAATATTCCACGCGTCCCAATACTGGCCCTCGTCTTTAAAAGCCTGAAGCTGGTTTCCGCAACCGTGGAAGGTTTCGGTGCCGGTAGCTTTGTGAATCAGGCTGGCGATACCACCAGTGGTGGGGTCGATGGTGGCTTGCAGATAGGCATTGTCTAAAACCCACTCGGCGGGCGGGGAGCTAGGCGGGACCGCCTCGGCAGGAATCAGCCAAATCAGGCGATAGCCCACCGAAGGAATAGCGGGAACGTAAACCAGCAGCGAGGGAGAGTCAGTCTGTTCAAGCTGGGTGGGTAACGTTTGGCCCTCGGCATCCTGCGCTTGCCAAGTAGTTTGAGCCAGGGTAGAAGACAAAGCGATGTCCACCACTTCACTGCGCTCCCAATTCAGCGGGTTAAACAGCACTACGGGCACAGCATCAGGATGCGGGGGCGAGGGTAGGGGACAGCGCTCAGCGAGAGCCTGAAGAGAGGTTTGCAGAATGCGATCGCCTATCTCCAATGCCGCCCGCCATTCCTCGTTCGCCTGCTCAAACACTTCAGGAATCGACGATCCCGGCAAAATATCGTGGAACTGGTTAAAGAGAACATGCTTCCAAGCCGTCTCTAACTCGGTTTTGGGATAGGGCTGAAGCCCGTAGATCGCAGCGATAGAGGCAAATAGCTCGGCCTGGAACAGCATGTCTTCACAGCGGCGGTTGTACTGCTTTTGGTCGCCGTGGGTGGTGTAGCAGCCCCGGTGGAGTTCGAGGTAGAGTTCGTCGTTCCAGGTGGGGAATGAGGGGGTGGGGGAGTCGGAAGATGGGGTGGGAGAATTTTGAATTTTGAATTTTGAATTTTGAATTGAAGGCGACGGGGAGGTGAGCTGATCCAAGAGGGGGACGGCGTGGCCCCAGGTAAGGGTGGGGAAGAAGGGGGAGCTGGCCCAGCGCTGGGCTTTGAGCAGCATGTCGCGGGTGGGGCCGCCGCCGTGGTCGCCAACGCCGGGGAGCCAGAGGGCATCCACGAATCCCGTATTGGCTTCCCACTGGCAGGCGTATTGGGCCATATCAACCGGGGTAATGTCGGTGCCGATAGGGGGCAGGGTGACGCCCGTAATCTCAGTGCCGTCGAGCCCCTGCCAGTTAAACAGGTCGTGGGGGAAGGGGTTGGTGTCGTTCCAGCGCAGTTTTTGGGTGGCGAAGTAGCGAATGCCGCCCTGGGTGAGCAGTTGGGGCAGTTGCCAGCAGAAGCCGAAGGTGTCGGGCAACCAGGCGATCGCACTGACATCCCCAAATTTCTCAGCACAGTAGCGCTGGCCGTAGAGAATCTGTCGGGCGATCGCCTCTCCTCCCGGCAAGTTCAAGTCAGGCTCAACCCACAGCCCGGCATCGATCGCCCATCGTCCGGCTTTAACTTCTTGCTGAATGGTGGCGAATAGCTCAGGGCGGTGCTGCTCTAGCCAGGCAAACAGCGCTGGGGATGAATGGGTAAAGGTTAGCTCAGGAAAGTCTTGCTGAAGGGCCAGCACCGAGCGAAACGTATTCTCGGCCGCTTCCCAAGTTTCGGGCACGGGCCAGAGCCAGGCTAAGTCTAAGTGGGCGTGGCCCAGGCAGTGGAGGGTACGCTGCTTGAGCCAGGGAGAAAACGGCTTTAGGGCTTCGCGCACGCGCAGAAGGGAGGTGTGGAGGCGATCGCGATCGCCTACCCCACCCCAATCAATTCCCTCAAGAGCCTGAGTGAGAATGTCGAGCTTGTTGGGGTCAAACTGAACTAGATAAGTAGCCAAGACCGCCAGTTCGTCAGCTACAAAGCCAGGTTCGGGGCAGTTCCCCTCTAAGGCTTCAAACATGAGTTCGGCCTGCACCAGCGCCCCCTCGTCGTGGCCCGGACTTAGTAGCTTGAGCGAAACATCTACCGATTCTCCCGGCACAACGCAGTCCGTCAGCACAATTCGCGTCCAGCAGTCGAAGATGTCTCCCGTCTGCATCAGCTCGCCATTGACAAAGATATCGGCCTGGTTAGCCCACCAGCGTAGCGCCAGCCGTGCCGTTAGCCCTTGAAGGGGATAGCCGTTGAGGTTGGTAGGCCAGGTAAATTGCTGGTGCAGCCCCAGGGAAACTTTACCCTTAGGCCAAGCGATGTGACGGCGATCGTTTAGCGTTGCCAAAGGCCAGGTTTGCCAAGCTTTACCCCACGGCACATCGGGACTTCCCGCAGCATTGGGACAGCGGCGCCAGGTACCCCGCACGTCCAGTTGACTCAGGTGACGGAGGCGATCGAGGGAGTTCAGAATCTGTGGCGGCAGGACAGGGAGAACGGTGGCGGGGGGCATGGCTCCGGTATGATCAAGGCAGTCTCCTCAGTGTAGGCAGAGTTATGGCGACTTCGTCACGCTCGTTCCAAAGCCAAACCGTAGGTCGCCTGGTGGCTGGATATCGGCAGGTAGCCCACAGCGCCGGGCAGTGGTTGCGGCAGGGGCGTACGGCGGCGGTTTGGGGACTGCAAGTGGTCGCCTACCCGCTCTATGCGGCGGTGCAGGGCTTGAGAATAGGCTCTCGGCAGCTGCAAGCTGCCCGTCCGTGGCGACCGGTTTGGGCCAGACTGACTGGAGCACTCCCAACAGAACTGGTGGCAGTAGACACGCCGATTCGCGCCCTGCTATCAGTCATTCAACCGCCGGTAGTTCACAGTCAAATGGCTCGACCTGGCGGGCTACAGTTGGTCAATGTTCATGGGCCATGGCTCAAGCAGTCGAAAGCTGGCGCTGTGCTAACCCCCGGCCAGTGGCATCTAGTGCCGCTAAATCAACCTATCCGCGGTATTGCCTCAGACTTAGAAACTCGGCAGCTAGTGCTAGTGACCATTGACAACGGGATTTTTGCCGGGCTGACCGAGGATCAGCAGCAGCGGCTTGAGCAGGCCCTGGTGCTCATGCTGGCGGAGTATGCTCGGGTACAGCGCTGCCGTAGTCTTGACTCTCAGCTTCAGCAGCCTGGGCTGCCTCTACCCCAGACCAATCCAGCGGTGGTGCCTCCCCTGCGGTGGCTGCCCGCTGCGCTGCGGTGGCTGCAAACTAGCCCCCTGGCGGCGGCCACCAACCTATTTGGCGAAGCCAATCAGCAAGGGATGACGACGGCGTTGGCAAAGCCTGGCCTTTGGCCGCTCGCCCTAGGCAGACGCACGACTAGTCGTGCCATCGTGCCCCAAAGGCCCCAAGCTAACCCCGAGTCAACAGGGCCGAAAACAATCGCTGGCCAATATCCACCTCAGTTGAATGGTCAGCCTGTTGTTAGAACTCTGCCAGCGACGACCTCGGTTGAACAAGGCGCTGAGCTAACGGTAGCGATGTCTAGCGCGGTATCTGTAGCCCCCAGAGGATCTAATTCCCCCAATCTAGTAACCCAACAGAGGAGCGACACTGTCACCGCCGACCGTTCACCCAACTCAACTACACTCACGGGAACGGACCAGTATCAGCTCAATTCTCCAAGCGCCCTAGATGTCAAAGTCACCCAAATCAACTACGTCGATCCGCCTCTGGTCGCCGTGGTGCGAGGTTTAGACTGGCTGCTCTACGTGCTCGAGACCTGGCTGCGAATGGCGTGGGTCTGGCTGCGATCGCTCTGGTAGATTAGTCAGGGCCGGCAGATAGGCGAACGTTTGGCGATATGATAGACCCAGCTTAGTCCTGCACCGGGGCCGTTTCCGTCAGCGGAATTTGGCTACTGCTTGGGGCAGGTCTTGGGCCTACTCTGCTACCGGTTTGGAGACTTAACTCATGCTTACCCTTAAGATTGTGGTTTACCTCGTAGTCGCCTTCTTTGTGTCCCTGTTCGTGTTTGGCTTTTTGAGCGGCGACCCCTCCCGCAACCCTGGCCGTCAAGACATGGACTAGGTTTGGCCTAGGTGACAGGTTGATGTCTACTAAATGGCAAATGCCCCAGGCGTTGCTCCGGGGCTTGCCATCTAGCCTGCTCTGCGGAACCTGCACCGCCAAAAGTAGTCTGGGAATTGGCGGCCCTGCCCTGGGTTGCCCGTCTGTGCCCTAGGGCTGCTACATCAAGGTTAATAGCCTGGTGAGAGTGGTCTGATTGAGCCCGCTTGCCGGGCTTTGTTTTTGCTCTGGTGATGCCAGCCCATGCCTTTGCCGCCTATGTTGCCCGCTGTACCCCCGCTCCCAGAATCAGCCGAAGTCGTGCTGGTTTCAGCGGTGGCGGCCTCCGAGTTAGGGCCAGGGGGGTCAATGGCAGCGTTGGCGGAGCCTGACCCTAGGTCAATCGCCCCAACCAATAGTGTCGTAGCTAGCCCCCTGTCTTTAAGCGGAGTTAGCCTGCTCTCACCGCTGTTGGCAGTCGATGACGGCTCTGAGCCTTTGGTGCCTGAGCCCACCGATAGCGCACCTCTAGTACCCGCTGACCCAGCGATCGAAGGCCCCGAAGCACCGGTTGAGGTCGATTCAGAACCGCCTCAGCCTCAGCTTGAAAGCCCTCAACCCGAAAATTCTGAAGCTGAACCGCCTGAGCCTGAATTACCCGACACCCCCGTCGAAGATGCCCCAGTCGAGACAGAATTACCGGCTGAGGGGGTGGGCTCTATTTTGCTGCGGGCCGATCGCCAGGAGTTTGAGCCCGTTCGCCAGATTGTGACCGCCACAGGCGATGTGCTAGTGCAGTTTGGCACAGGGCAGCTAGCCGCCGACCGCCTCTGGGCTAACTTAGTCAATCGCCATCTGCGAGCCGAAGGCAACGTTTTCTTTAACCGCAACAATCAAATTATTGAGGGCGCAACGGCCACTTACAACCTGTTACAGGGAGCAGGCACGATTACCGAGAGCCGGGGTGAGCTAGAGCTGCCCGCCCTAGAAGACGATTTCTCCACCGATGCAGCTGGTCTAGGGCAGGGGACTAACGTTCCCCTCGACTATCGGCTGCAAAATCAGAGGTCCATTTCCCAGGTTACCAGTCCGGGCGGGATTGCTCTGGCGACGGGCGATCCCCAGGTGCTATTGGGGGGTGAGCAGCGCCCCATTGAGCGGGTACGGTTTGAGGCCGAGCAAATTTCCTTTGATGCCGACGGCTGGTATGGCGAGCAAGTTCGGCTGA
The DNA here is from genome assembly GCF_014695395.1 of Nodosilinea sp. FACHB-131. GTDB lineage: Bacteria > Cyanobacteriota > Cyanobacteriia > Phormidesmidales > Phormidesmidaceae > Nodosilinea. The sequence goes on along the minus strand of NZ_JACJOF010000038.1, from coordinate 204,158 downwards.
CGAACGATCCCTTCTCGCCCCCAGACTTGGAGTTTAGGGCCAATAGTGTGCGGCTCACCCCTCTCAACGAGGTAGAGGACGAGCTGGTGTTTGAGAACCCCCGGCTGGTGTTTAACCAAGGCCTCTCCATTCCACTGTTTAGAAATCGCTTTGTGCTCACCCGAGGGCAGTTGCCTCCAGAAGCCCTAAATCCGCTGCCTACAGGCATTGGTATTGATGGCCGCGATCGCGGCGGCCTGTTCATCGAAGCCCCGTTGCCAATTAATAGGGCGGGGCCTCTAAACATTACGATCGCGCCTCAGTTTTTCATCTCCCGGTGGTTGGGCGCCTCCAACTACAACATTGCTGACCCCGCCAACTTTGGTTTGGCGGCCCAGGTTGAGGGTTCTCTGGGGCCGCGCACCCAAGTGCTGGGCTCCTTAAGTTTATCGGGGTTTGACTTAGCCAATTTCAGCGAGCGGCTGCGGGCCAGCTTCCGGGCCCAGCAACTGCTTGGCACCCACCGCCTCACCCTGGAGTACAGCTACCGCGATCGCCTCTTCAACGGCTCCCTTGGGTTTCAGGATGTGCAAAACACCATCGGTGCCCTGCTTGAGTCTCCCGTGGTGGCCTTGGGTAACAGCGGCATTGACCTCACCTATCAGGTGTCGGGGCAGTACATTACCGCCAACACCGACCGGCCCGATCTTCTGGACCCTGGGGAAGGCATAGGCTTAGCCAGCCTGTTTCGGTTTCAGGGTAGCGCTGACCTCACCCGCAACTTCTTGCTGTGGCAGGGGCAACCGCTACCCGCTACCGCCACCGAAGGGTTGCGCTACTCCCCCCGACCGCTGGTGCCCAACCTGGCACTAGGGGTAGGGCTACGAAGTGGAGCCACCTACTACACTAGCAGCGATTTCCAAGAGTCGCTAGAAACTAGAGTTATTTTGTCGGGTCAGCTGGGCCACCTGCAGCGCAAAACCTTCGACTACACCCAGTTTAATATTGGTTTTAGACACACTCTTATCGGTGGCGATACATCTCCTTTTCTCTTTGATCGAACGGTCGATCGAAATGTGCTGTCTGGGGGCATTATTCAGCAGATCTATGGTCCTTTTTTAGCCGGTTTTCAGGCTTCGATTAACGTGGATAGCGGGCGTACCATTGATAGCAATCTAATTTTTGAATACCGCCGCCGTGCCTATGGGCTGCTGGTAACCTATAGCCCCACTCAAGAGACCGGCTTCTTGGGATTTCGGCTTAGCGGCTTCGATTGGGTGGGGCGCACCGCTCCCTTCGATGCGCCTCCAGATACCCCTAGCGATGTGGTGGTGCAGTAGCCCTGCCTCCCACGAACAGTAATAAACCTTACGATGGTAGTCTTTACGCAGGCTTAAGATTAAGCTGAAGGGTAATGACTACCTAAAATGCCCCATTTAGCGGGGATTAACGCGTAGGCAAACCACTATGACTTACCTCAGCAACACTCCAGATGTTGAGCCCATCTACCAGTTGCTCACCAGCTACAGCTTTGAGGCTGAGGACTATCCCACCAAAGCTGTTATTGCCGGTTGGTTGGAGGAGTTTGGCCCAGTTTGGGTGAGCCACGCTATTACCGAAGCCCTTTATCAGGGGCGCTACAAAGTTATTTCGATCGACCAAATTCTCAAGCTCTGGCAGCGGCGGGGCCAGCCCATTCGCCATTTCAATCGCGAGTTTGAATCCATTATTTTAGGTCAGTCGCTGCTCTGCCCTACCGGCTATGGAGATGGCACAGAGTCTTCATCCGTTCGCCGGGCTCTACCGTCGATCGCTCCAGCTAGCTTAGACCTAGAGGGAGATGCCTCGCTAGAAACTGAAGCCCTATCCTCTAGCGCTGCGTCACATACCCCAGCGCCCACCAATTTGACACCTGACTCAACTGCAACCACTCCAGAAGCAGAGGTAGCTACTGGCTCACTGGACGACGGTGAACTAGACACTGAGGTTGCAGGCGAACCGGCAATCGCGCCCGGACCAAACAGCCCCAACATCCCCGATTTTCGCCCGCTGCCGGCGGAGGCTGCGTCCCCCTGGCACCAGGCCGACATCATCCAGCCCTTTGTACCCCGGCGCGATGAGTCAGAGCTGCACGAGCGGCTGCGATCGGTGGTGCAGGGGGGCATGCGAGAATAAGTGCTTGGCTTGGGAACCCGGTAGCGTATACTAGCCTAGTACGCACGATCTACACCAATGGTTCAATATACCCTGGCCCAAAGCCCAGATGTCGTCTTGACAGTATCGGGCAAAGATTCTCGCAAAGCCCGCGACAAAGCGATGGATCAGCTCATGGCCATGCTTGACGACGGCGAACTGCCCACCGCTTTGGCCGATGGCTTTAGCGTCGAGCAACTTGTAGAAGTGCAGCCCCTTACCTCCTCAGCAGCCGTGCAGCAGCAAGAAGACGCCGTCATAGAGGCCATTCAGGTTTTAAACCAGTTGGCCACGCTCAAGGTAAAAGTGCAGTCGTCTCGCGATGAAGCCCTCCAGGTGCGTGACCTGGTAGATCTGCTGTTTACCGATGACCCGATGACTGACGACCAGGTGACTGAATTGAAGGACGGCTTTAAGGTCTTGAAGTCATTTGCCCAGAGCAACCTGCGTTTCAAAGAAGCCAGAGCCCAAGCAGAGTCAGCGCGCCAGGTGCTAGACGAGGCGTTAGGGAATTAGGCCCTTCAAAGAAATTGCTCAGGGGCGGCGGCAGGTGACGCTTTGCCAAGCAGCTTCATTGGTAGCCTAGCCTTTGCCCCCAGTGGCAATCTGTTTACTATGGGGTTTAACAGCGCTTCTGAGATTGGCTCCATCCTCAAATATAAGGGTCCGGCCAAGGAGCGATCGCTGCTAGCTGATGCTAGCCCTGAGCTACAGCGCCCCATCGGCATTCTCTACGCCGCCCAGCCCGTGCCCGAACCCTTGACGCTGGGAGGGCTGGCGATCGCAGCCGGTGGCCTCATGATCTCTCGCCGTCGCCGGTAGAGAGCATTCCCCGACTCTATCAAGCAGCAATTAGGCTAGATCTCGGTGAGTAAAGGGTTTGGCGTCGCTACCGCTGTAGGTGGTAGACACGTGACCGTCGCCGATCAGCTGATACTTATAGGTGACTAGCCCCTCTAGCCCCACTGGCCCGCGGGGGGGCATCTTTTGGGTACTGATGCCGACTTCGGCTCCAAAGCCGTAGCGAAAGCCGTCGGCAAAGCGGGTTGAACAGTTGTGGTAGACCCCAGCAGCGTCGACGCGATCCATAAAGTGGGCGGCAGTGGCGGAGTTCTGGGTGACAATGGCTTCGGTATGGCGCGAACCGTAGGTGTTGATGTGAGCGATCGCCTCCTCCACCGACGCCACAACTTTGATCGCCAAAATCAGATCGCTGTACTCCGTCGCCCAGTCTTCTTCCGTGGCGAGGGTTATATCGGGCAAAATCTGCTGTACCTGCCGATCGCCTCGCAGCTCCACTTGGGCAGTCCGTAGCGCCGCCGCCAGCGTCGGCAATCCTTGAGCGGCGCTGTCTTGGTGAATCAGCAGGGTTTCGATCGCATTGCAGGCCGAGGGATAGGCAGTTTTGGCATCGACGGCGATCGCCACCGCCTGCTCCAAATTTGCCTCGCTGTCGATGTAGAGATGGCAAATGCCATCGGCATGGCCCAGCACCGGAATCCGCGTGTTCTCCTGCACAAATCGCACAAACGCGTTGGAACCGCGTGGAATAATCAAATCCACGTAGCCCTCCAAATCCAGCAGGGCGCGAGTTTCTTCCCGGGTAGTCAAGAGCTGCACCGCCGCTGGGTCGACCCCAGCATTCTCAAGCCCCTGCTTAATCGCTTCCACCAAGGCTGTGCACGATCGCACCGCCTCTTTGCCCCCTTTAAGAATCACCCCGTTACCCGACTTAATCGCCAGGGCCGAAATCTGCATCACCGCATCGGGGCGCGACTCAAAGATCACCCCCAGCACCCCCAGGGGCACCGCCAGCCGCTTGAGCACTAAGCCCTCGTCTAGCTCGCGGTGAATTTGCACAGTGCCCACCGGGTCTGGCAGGCGAGCTACGTCGCGCACCCCAGCGATCGCCCCTGCCAGCTTCACCCTATCCAGCTTCAGTCGCCCGTACAGCGGTTTGGCCAAGTTATCAGCCAGGGCGGCTTTGCAGTCGGCCTGGTTGGCTGCCACGATGCGATCGGCGTTGGCCTCCAGGGCGGCGGCTATCGCCTCGATTGCCTGGTTCTTGGCCTCAGCAGATAGGCTAGCTAAGGTTTGAGCCGCCTGGCGAGTAGCCTGGGCGATCGCCAACAGCGGCTGAGTGGCAGCATTCTGGGCAAGGGGAGAAACGGTCATGGCAATACGACAACCCGGCAATACTCCAGTCTACCGTCTCACTGAAGAAGGCTTCAAACCACCCCCTACCCATCCACCCATCTACTCCTCCGGCGGCTCATCCAGGTGATCTGACGCTTCGCGGTAGAGGTTAAACACGTGGTCATCTTTGAGGCAGTAGAGCACATTGCGCCCCTGCTTGCGGTAGCTGACCAGGCGTGTCGCGCGCAAAATCCGCAGCTGATGCGACACCGCCGACTCACTCATGGCCACAGCAGCGGCCAGCTCACCCACCCGCATTTCGCTCAGGGCCAGAGCTGAGAGAATGCGCCAGCGATTGGGATCGCCCAGCACGCCAAAAAACTCAGCCATCCGCTGAGCCTTTTCCACACTCAAAATCTCGTCCACAGGCGACGGGCCAGCGTGGTGGCAGGAAGGGTCATCAAGAGGGGGGCGATCGCCAGCCATACCAGTTGTCTCTGAAGAATAGCCAGGGCCTAGAAGCATATTCCAACATCACAACGGATCATAATGACCACTTAAACCATGAACAGTTGTTCATATGTTATGGTTAATTCATGAACAGTTGTTCAAGTGTTTGAGCACCAGTTTAGTTCACTTAGCCGAAGAGGAACCTTGCCATGACTACCGTTACCCAAATGAAATGCGCCTGCGACTCGTGCCTGTGCATTGTTGATACCAGCCAGGCTCTAGAAAAAGACGGTCACTATTTTTGCAGTGATGCCTGCGCCGACGGCCACCCCGAGGGGTCTTCGGGCTGTGGTCACACCGGCTGCGGCTGTAATAGCTAACCGATTACGATAGCAGGGTGTAGGGAACTGAATTCCCTGCACCCTGCTGTTCCCGTCCACCGCTAGCAGCCCAAACCCCATTAAAATCAAGGAAGAGGCAAATCGAGGCATAGGTCTAAATAAATGGCGCAAAATGACCCAAACCGGGTGCTACGGCTGCTGCCGCTGGTAACAGGAGGCCTGGGGGGCACCCTGTTGTTGATCAACCGAGTACTGACCCCTGCCCTGACTGAATCCCAGGCGCGATCGGATGTGATGGGTGTCATTCTCAGCGCTCTACTGATTTTGACTGGCCTACTGTGGCAGCGCGTGCAGCCTACTCTGCCCGAGGCTGTGACGCTAATTGGTGCAGAAGGGTTGGAGCTAGATGATGCCCTGCCCGATGCCGCTAAAACCGAACTGGCCTGGGCTTCTCACCTGCTGCTCACCAACACCGTTACTCGCTCCGTCGTCGTCTATCGTCAGGGCAAAACCCTGCTGCGGCGCGGAATCTTAGCCCCTAAAGCCGAAGTTACTCCCGGCCCCATTCTAAGGCGGGTGTTGGAGACCGGCAAAGCCGTGTATTTGGTAAAACTCAGCATTTACCCAGGCCGGGTGGAATTTGATTATTTGCCCGAAAACACTCAAGGCGTGATCTGCCAGCCCATGGGACAAGGCGGCGCGCTAATCTTGGCAGCCAATGCCCCCCGCAGCTACACCCGCCAGGACGAAGCCTGGATCGAAGGCATCGCCGACAAGCTGGGTCATAGCCTAGGTGAATTGGCCTGGGAGAAAGAGGATGCTGAGGCAACGGTGATAGAAAGCTAGCTCTAAATTGCTAAAGAAGTTTTCCAGGACTTCCCAACTTAAGATCACCCTAATACAGTTCGTACTTGAGCCACTGGCAGGGAAGCGTCCCGTTATAGACGGCCACCCGCTGAGCTGACTTGAGACCGATATGTTGAGACAATGCCTTGTTGCCACTGAGCACAAAGGCCGTCCAGCCTTTGAAGCGCTGCTTCAGCACATTCCCCAGCAGTTTATAGAAGGCTCCTAGATCTTCGTCGGCACCCAGACGCTCACCGTAGGGCGGGTTACACAGCAGAAAGCCGCTGTCGGCGGGAGCCTCTAGGTCAGCCAGGTCAGCGGCCCAAAAGTTGATCTGCTCGGCCAGGTCACAGCGCTGGGCATTGAGACGAGCTTGGTGAATGATGTCGGGATCGCGATCGCACCCTCCCACCCACGTCCCCAAAGGCGACCTGCGTGCTGACTCCGCCTCCTGCCACAGGGTGTCCCACAGATCGCCGTCAAAATCGGGCCAGGTCTGAAAGCCAAACTCCTCGCGGAAGATACCTGGGGCGATATTGAGCGCCGCCATGCTGGCTTCCAGCGGCAGCGTGCCCGAGCCACAGAGAGGATCCAGCAGCGGTACGTCTCCGGGCCAATCGGTCAGCTTCACCAGCGCTGCTGCCAGAGATTCTTTCAGTGGGGCGGCCCCCACCGCCGGGCGATAGCCGCGGCGGTGCAGGCTGCTGCCCGAGCTGTCGAGGCTGACGGTGGCGGTGTCGTCTTGAATGTGGACATTGAGCCGCACCTCGGGGTGCTGGGGATCGATGGTAGAGCGATCGCCCCAGTGCTGCCGCTGCTGATCAACCACGGCATTTTTCACCTGAAGGGCGGTGAAATGGGTGTGGTTGAGGCTGCGGTTTTTGCCGGTGGCATCGACCGCGAAGGTGCGGTCAGGGGTCAGGTAAGGCCGCCAGTCGATACTCTGAATGCCCTGATAGAGGGCTTCGGCATCGCGGCAGGGGCATTCGCCCAGCTTGACCAGCACCCGAAAGACCAGCCGCGACCAAAGGTTGACCCGATACAGCAGGGCCAGGTCGCCCTCAAAGGCAACCCCGCAAAAGCCCGGCTCAACCTGCTGAGCACCTAAATCTTCGAGTTCGGCGGCGGCTAAGGTCTCTAGCCCACGGGCAACGGTGGCGAAATATGCGGCCATGGGCTTCCCCTACGAGTTCTGTTGTACGCCCCAGCATAGCGGGATCCTTCAACATAGGGGGATCAAAGGCCGACTTTATAAGGCATCTACCGTTTTGTTAAGACCGGATATTTCGACACCGCTCTGGCTTAAAAGCTAAGCTATTCTATGGATAACATGATGGATAATACCCTTCTAGGTGTATTAGGTGTATGGTTGCTAGGCCAAGCAGCCCTAGGGTCACTTCTGCCCTTAGCCATCGCACCGGCCAACTGTCGAATTTTGAGAGGAACGACTTATTTCTAAGACGCAACTGGTAAACCGGCAAATTCGCTCACCTCAGGTGTTCTTAATCGACCAGGAGAACCAAAATCGGGGTCTCATGGAAACTCGCGAAGCGCTTACGCTGGCCGAGGATGCAGGACTTGACCTGGTGGTGGTCTCTAACGGCAAAGATGCCCCTGTGGCCAAAATTCTGGACTACGGCAAGCTTCAGTACCAGCAGAGTAAGCGGCAGAAGCAAAGCTCTAAGCCGTCTTTGAAAGAGGTCAAGCTGCGCCCCAACGTGGGTGAGTCTGACTACCAGCTCCGGATTCGCCGCTCGGTTGAGTGGCTGTCGAAGGGAGACTCGGTTAAGTTTTTGGTGCGCCTGCGAGGGCGTGAGCACCAGCACCGCGATCGCGCTGGAGAGCTGCTCGACAGAATCGTGAAGGACATCGGCGATGCGGGCAAAGTGCAGGCCCTCGACAAAAAGGCCTTAGTGCTGATGATTACCCCTGCCTAGGGGCAAGCCGGTCGTTTTGCCTGCTGCCTTCTGGCGACTGTTGGTCGTCCCCGGTAGCTCTGCTTCTAAGCTCTACGGTTAGGTGGCCCAGTCTAAGATCTGGGCTACCTGTTGCCATACCGTCACCGGATTAAAGGGTTTAGTAATCACTCCAGCTACACCCAGGGTACAGAAGCGATCGCGATCGCTGGTCAACACCTTAGCCGTGAGCAAGATTACCGGTATGGTCTGGGTCCTACGGTCAACCTGAAGCCGTTCGTAGACCGCAAATCCATCCATGACGGGCATCGAGATATCCAGCAAGATAGCGTCCCAAGGGGCGGCTAAGGCTTTGTCTAAACCCTCCTGACCTGACCCGGCACTGTCGGTTTGCCAGCCGCCGAACTCCTCTAGCGAGAGGCAAACTACTTCGCGAATGTCCAGTTCGTCGTCGATGACTAAAATCCGCTTGCTCATGATATCTTCAGGGGCAGCGTAAAGAAAAATGTACTGCCATAGCCGACCTGGCTCTCTGCCCAGATTTCCCCACCGTGCTGCTCCACAATCTGTTTGCAGATGGCCAGCCCCAGCCCGGTGCCGCCGCGCTGCCGCGAATCTGACACATCCACCTGCTGAAAGCGCTCAAAAATCATCTCCAGACGATCCGCTGGAATGCCTCGCCCCTGGTCTTTGACCGCAACCCGTGCCCAAGCCGGCTCAGTTTCAGGGGCGGTGTCTGGGGCAGCGATCGCTTTAGCGTTAGAAGCCAGTGCTGCTGTCAGCCAAATTTTGCTCCCCGCCTCAGAAAATTTAATCGCGTTGCCCAGCAGGTTGGTGAGGGTCTGCACCACCGCATCGGGGGCAGCCAGCACCGTAGCGGCGGCGGGCGTGACTTGAATGGTGACGTTGGCCTCCAGGGCGATCGCCTCTACCCCGTTAACCGCCAGCGCCATTAGCTCATCCAGGTGGCAGGGTTCTAGATTGAGCTCAATGCGGCCCGAGGTCAAGCGCTCCAGATCAAGAATGTCGTTGACTAGTCGAATTAGTCGTTCAGTATTGTTGAGGGCCATACTCAGCATCTGCTGAGCTTTCTGGGGCCGGTTGTGCAGCACCCCCGACTCCAAAATGCCCAGGGCTCCCCGAATAGCCGTTAGGGGCGTGCGCAACTCGTGGCTGATGATAGAGATAAACTCATCCTTGAGGCGATCGATCCGGTAGCGATCGCTGATGTCGCGCACCACCACCAGCACCTCGTCCTGGGTCACCGGAATAATCCGCGCCTCTTCATAGAACGTCTCCCCCCCCACGACAAACTCGTACTCCTGGCGCTGGATGCTGCCCGTCTCCAGGGCCAGCTCAACGCAGCGCTGACGCTCCTGGGCAATGGGGCCGGGCAGGTTCTCATACATGCTCTTCTCGTAGAGCTGGCTGCGATCGCCCAGCCAGTTCACCGCCTCTGGATTATAGATGGCCAGTGGGCGACCCTCTCGACCCAAGCGCATCAGTAGGTCAGGAATTGCGTTGATTAGCGCCTTTTGAGTGGCCTCACTGGCCGCTAGAGAAGCCATTTGCTGAGCTACCTGATGCTCCAGCTCGCGCTGGTAGTCAACCCGAAACCGCTCGACCTGCCGCCGTTCGGTAATGTCTTGAAACGTGTTGATGCTGTAGAGCACCTGCCCCAGGCTGTTGAACACCGGAATCGTGTGCACCTCTAGGGGAATGCGGCGATCGCCAGTGTCTACCTCAATGTCGTCAGTATAGGCAGTTTCGCCCCGCAGCCCCCGGACCATAGGTAGTTCGGCGGTGGGGTATAGCCTGTCGCTCCCAGCCTGGTAGAGCTGATAGGTTTCCGACAGTTGTCCAGAGTCGGTGGTCGTAACGCCGTTGACCAACAGTTCTTTGCCCTTGGCATTGAGAAACAGCATTTGCCCCGCCTGGTCGTGCACGCTCAGGGCTACTGGCACCCCGTTCAAAAAAGTAGCTAGTGTATTCTCGCGGTCCCTAAGGGCGTGAAACGACGACACCAGCTGGCCCACCATGCGGTCAAACCCCTGGCGCAGAGCCTCAACTTCCTGAATTGTGCTGGGCTGGGTGGGCGGCACAATCGCCAGGCCGTTAGTTAAGGCTTGGGTCGCCCGCTGGAGCGACAGAATCGGCTTGGCGATGTATTCCGCCGTCCAAATGCCCAGGCTGATAGACCCAATTAGGGCCAAGGCGCACAGCAGGGCGGTACGGGACGTATTGGCATCGATGTCGGCCATAAATTCAGAGGCCGGCACCACGGTGACCAGCAGCCAGTTCAGTTCGCCCTGGAGCGGCGTTGTCTGCACAAAATACTGCTTTTGGTCAAACCGAAGGTGAGAAAAGCGCGGCGATCGCACATTCTCAAGGCTGCCATAGTCGGCAATTAGGCTGGCTGCTACCGTTCGGGTGAGTGGATTACGACTTTGCCCCACCGCCAGTCGGCGAGACTGCAGCACCACGTGCTGCGCTGAATCAGAGCGCGGCTGTTGATCAAAAGGCAGCTCCCCGGTTGAGGTCGCCACCAGGTGACCGTCGGGCTCGATTAAGAAAATCTGACCCCCGCCGCTCGGGATCAGGTGCCGCAGAAACTCCCCCAGCTGCGTGAGCAAAATGCCGGTGCTAAAGACGCCACCAAAGTCTCCCTCGGGGGTCTGAAAGGGGACAAACCGCACCATGACCAGTCGAGGCTGATCGTCTCCTCGCTCTAGGCTCACCACCAGCCGCCATAGGCCCTCTGGACTAGCCTGGGCTGCTGCATACCACGGGTTGTCGGGAGGGTTGTGGTGGGGGTCGTAGCCTTGTCGAATCGGCGGCAGCAGAGTCTTAGATTGGTCAGCGATATCCAGCTGGTAGCGGTAGAGCCGGTTGTCGACCACGGTCACATTGCGCTGCCGCACTGAGAACGACCCTGGGGGTGCCTGACGAGCCACATTGAGGAACGCACCGGCTTCGTTAGCAAAGACCATACCCGTCAGCTCCGGAAATAGCTGGAGCTGCTCTACCAGGTGACTTTCTAGGGTAGCTAGGTCGGTGCTGCTAAGCGCCCCGGTTTCGAGCAGATAGGCATTGGTCTGAGCCACCAAGCGAGACGTTTGTAGATAGGCGTTGAGGTTTTCCCTTGCCCGTTGGCCCGTGATCGTCATCATCTGACGAGCGATATCCTGCACGGCCCGCTGCCCACTGCGGTACGACAAGTAGCCCACCAACCCCGTAATGCCAATCACCTGTAGCAAGAACGGGACGATGAGCAAATTGCGCAGAGAAAACTTCATGGCTAGGTCGAGTTTACTCAGCACATCGGATATAGGCAAAAGGTGTTGCCGCCGCGCCCTTTGGCATCTTTGAGGGCCTGGTCGGCGGTTTTCAGCAGCAGATCGCTGGATAGGCTGCCGGTGGGGGTGGTGCCGCCGATGCCTAAGCTTAAGGTAATGTAGTCGCCCTGCTCAGAGGCGGGCTGAGGAATTTTGAGGTCGGTAATGGCCTGTTGAATGCGGGAGACGACCCGCAGCGCCCCATCCAGGTTGGTGTTGGGCAGCACAATGGCAAATTCATCGTCGCCGCTGCGGGCCACCAGGTCAATGTTGGGGTTGACGGTGCGGTGCAGGGTGCGAGCAATACGGCGCAGGGCAGTATCGCCTGCCTGCTGTCCGTAGATTTGATAGTAGGTGCATAGGCTGTCGGGGCTGCACAAAATCAGCGAGATCGGAGCCTGGTCTCGGCAGTGGCGCTCCCACTGCTGCTGCAAAAAGGCGTCGAAGTGTAGGCCGTTAGCCACCTGGGTGAGAGGGTCGGTGGTTTCTTGCTGGGTCCAATAGAGAGCCTGGCGATGGCGCATTTGCTCAATTTGCTGGCGCAGTCGCGATCGCTCAATCCGACTCAATACCCGCGTTACCAACTCTGGCCCCACGATAGGTTTACCAATTAGGTCGTCGGCTCCCATTTCAAATACCTGACGCACGGTTACAGTGTCAGGATGAGCCGCTACCATCAGAATGGGCAGGTTGCCGAACCGCGAGTCTTGGCGCACCACTCGGCACAGATCAATGCCGCTAAACGTGGGCATTTCGAGCGCCAGCAGCAGCAAATCGGGCTGCATCTGGCGCAGCATTTCCCAGAACTGGCTGGGGTTACCTAGCCCAGTGACCCGTAAACCCCAGGGAGTGAGCAGTTCTGTAATGGCACCCCGAGTGATGGGGTCGTTGTCGACCACCATCACCTGAGCCTCAGGCGCTTGGGTTTCTGGCAAGAGGTGGGCTAAAGTATCGAAAATTTGGTTGGGGGTAGCTGGTGTCACTAGGTAGCGATCGCCCTGGAGACGAGCCACCTGTACCCGTTCTTCTAAACTGTCGTGGCAGGTCAAGACCACCACCGGCAGCTGCGGAAACCGATGCTTGACCTCCCGCAGGGGCGCCAACTTTTCGGCTAAAGGGGCACTCTGGTCGAGGCTAAGCACCACCGCCGCCGCTCGGCCCTGGGCTAAGGTCTGCAAAAGCTCGCTCAGGTCAGTGGCCCGTTCGAGGTGCCAACCGTGGCTGACGGCGTCGATCTGCAATCGGTTGAGCAACGCGGGCTCCACCGCCAGCACCACCCCAAGGCGGCATGAAATCGGCGCGATCGCCTGGACAAGCTCTGTCGATAGCGGCTTAGGAGTTAAAGCCAAGGTCTGCTTGAGGTCGAGCAGGTGGCGAGAGAGCTGATCGACTGCCGTCGTTTGCAGGGGGCGATCGCTTAGCAACTGCTCGATCTGACGGGCGTAGGTCGAGCCTTCGTCATAGCCAAAGGTGCCCAGCCCACCGGCCAGTCGATGGGCCTCATCCTGGGCAACGGTTCGCTGCTGGGGAGGCAAGTTGCCGGCCTGAAGCGATCGCACCGCCGCTTCTACTACCGCCAACCGCTGCTGAATCGACGCCTGAAACCGAGCTGCGATCGCCTCCAAATTCTTGCCCTTGGGCGCAGTAACCAGTAGCGGATCCTGAGTCTCTACCTGAGCACCACCGTCAGGTCTATGGAAACCGTTAGTGGCTGTCCCTAATTCAACCAAAGGCGGCAAGTCGCGGAGGCGATAGCCCAACCCATACACCGTCTGAATTACGTTCTCGACCACGCCGCTGCGTTTGAGGCGGTTGCGCAGATCCTTCACCAGGTTCGTCACCGCTCCTTCGGTGGGCGAATCGTCGATGGTCCATAGGTGGTCGAGAATAGCACTGCGGCTAAACACCCGCTGGGGATGGCGCAGGAACAGCTCAAGTAGGCTGTATTCCTTCGGCGTTAGAGGCACGACTTGGCCGCTGTAGGTGACTTGAGCCAGGGTCGGGTTAAGGCACAGCTGCCCCCACACCAATGGCGGAATGGTTGTCGCCCGCTCGCCCCGCCGCAGCAGAGCGCGAATCCGGGCTAGTACCTGTGACACCTCAAAGGGCTTAGTTACGTAGTCATCGGCCCCAGCGTCAAGCCCAGTAATCACGTCCTTATCGTCGGCCTGGGCTGTAAGCATTAAGATCGGAGTAGACACTCCCTGCCCCCGCAAGTGACGGCATAGGCTAAGGCCATTCAACCGGGGAATGTTGACATCCAGCAAAATCAAGTCGTAGTTCCACAGGGTCGCTAGCTCTTGAGCAATAATGCCGTCAGCCGCCTGTTCTATGGTGTAGCGCGCCGCAGCCAAGTGAAAAACCAGAAGTTCTCGGGTAGAGGGGTCATCCTCAACAAGCAGAATTTTCATCGGTTGGGCACAGTCAGAACAGTAGATGCTGCCGATGCTGAGAGGTAGGAACCAAACTGGGCCAAGCCTAGGGCCAAGCCGACTAACATCTGTCCATAGGACTACTACAAACCGGGAGATTGGGCGGGTTTATCGTAGGCAACAAAGTTGAGCAATACTCTTTTTCTGATAACTATTGCGACCCCCTCTAGGCTCTTAGTGACTCGCCTAAGGGCGTTCAAAGGCAAGAGCCAATCAAACTGAGCTAAATGTTTCTTAGCATATCGTTAAGGATTCATTTTCTCTACCGCTTTCGCTACAAAGGGGTCTGCCAAGTGCCACGCTGCAGAGCCGCCTGCACGGCCGCCCGCTGGTCGCGGTGGGTGATCCAGCGGTGGTAGGTGCGATTGTGAATCGCCACCGAGTGCCCCATCATGCGGGCCGCCACGGTGTCAGGCAGGCCAAAGTGAATGGTGCGTACGGCCCAAGCGTGGCGCAGGTCGTAGGGTGAGAACGGTACCCCGTAGCGCTTAAACTGAATCGCCACCTGCTGACCAATCCGCTGAAGGGTGGTATGAGCCAGCTCGGTGTTGATGGGCGGTAGGGTGCCCTGACGCAGGTCAAAGCGCTCGATCCACTCTGGATAGAAGGGCCACACGTCGTGAAGCCCCGTTTTGGTCGTTTCGAGTACCGTAATCCGACCCTCAGGATCGCCCTGGCGCAGGTCTTGGTAGTCACAGAAAAAGACTTCGTGATTGCGCAAGCCGTAGGTGGCCATCACCCCATATACATAGCGCCAGGCGGGGTTGGGGATGCGATCGCACCATTCCACAATGACCTCATCGGAGGGTAAGAGCCGTCGCTGGGCCTTGCTGTTGCCGTAGGTGCCAGCCAGCTTCTCGAAATCGTCGGGTAAGGCCAGCTCTTGAAAATCGGCAAAGGCTTTTAGGGCCGTGCAGGCCACCTGACGGCTACGGGATTGGGGCGACAAGGTCTTTAGGGTGGCCATGATAGTCGCCTCTAGCGGCTGGCGGGGCTGCTGCTCAGCCTGCATCAACAGCTTTTTGAGATAGGGGGCGTAGGCTTTGTCCCAGGTGGTTTTGCGCGAGGCCATGGCGGCGACATCAGCGCAGGGTTGCGCCATCAGGTGGGCCTCAAACTGGGCGATTCGGTCAGCTAGGGGCATTGTCTCCGGCTGGCCCTCTGCCCCTGGAGCCAAATAGTTGGCCCAGCTAAATCGGCGCTCGATCAGCTGGGCAGCAATCACTTTGGCCTCGCGCTCAATCTGCTTGAGCCCGGCTGGGGTAGCGGGCAGCCTGAGGGGAATGCGCTGCTGGTGAGGCCGAGTTTTGCCGCTGTCGGGGCGGGGGGGTAGGGTGCCTCGCAGGCTGAGGCGATCGCCCCGACGCTCGACCTGGAGCCCCAGGCGGGCGGCTTTGAGGCGGTTGTTGAGCGCTGCGATCGCGTCATCTAAAGCGGCGGGGGAAGCCATCAACGTCGGAAACCGTTCATTCAGCTTGTAGAATAATTGGGGTATGAGTACTTACTTTAGAGCCACTACAGTGCCATGGGTCGTGTTGGGGTCTTATTACTAAATCTGGGGGGGCCAGAGCAGCCCGACGACGTTCGCCCCTTTTTGTTTAACCTGTTTGCCGATCCAGAAATTATTCGCTTGCCCTTCCCCTGGCTGCAGCGGCCCCTGGCGTGGTTGATTTCGAGCTCGCGTGCCAAACAGTCGCAGGCCAACTACCAGCAGATTGGCGGTGGCTCGCCCCTGCGCCGCATCACCGAAGAACAGGCCGACGCCCTCAAGCAGGTGCTGGCTGACAAAGGCACCGAGGCCAATATCTACATCGGCATGCGCTACTGGTACCCCTTCACCGAAGAGGCTGTGGCTCAAATCAAGCGCGACGGGGTTGAAAAGCTGGTGGTGCTGCCCCTATATCCTCAGTTCTCAATCAGCACCAGCGGCTCCAGCTTTCGTCTGCTGGAGCGGTTGTGGCTCGAAGACCCGGCTCTCCAGCGCATTGTCTACACCGCTATTCCCTCCTGGTACGAGCGCCCCGGCTATAGCGAAGCCATGGCCGACCTGATTGCCCAAGAGCTTGACAAACTTGAAAATCCTGACCAAGCCCACATTTTCTTTAGCGCCCACGGGGTGCCCGTCAGCTACGTCGAAGAAGCCGGCGATCCCTACCAGCGCGAGATCGAGCACTGCACCGAGCTGATCATGCGATCGCTCAACCGCCCCAACCCCCACACTCTGGCTTACCAGAGTCGGGTTGGGCCCGTCGAGTGGCTCCAGCCCTACACCGAAGATGCGATCGAGCAGCTTGCCCAGCAAGGGGTAAAAGACTTAGTGGTAGTCCCCATCAGCTTTGTCTCCGAGCACATTGAGACCCTGCAAGAGATCGACATTGAGTACCGCGAAATCGCTGAAGAAGCCGGCATTCATGGATTTCACCGCGTGCCCGCCCTCAACACCCATCCTCGATTCATCGCCGACATGGCCGACATGGTCACTGAGGCTTTAGAAGCTCCACGCCAGCTCTTCTCCGACGTAGTGCAGCCCGACAAAAAAGTCAAAATTTACCCCCAAGAGCGATCGGCATGGGGTCTAACCCCCGTCGCCGAGGTATGGAATGGGCGACTGGCTATGGTAGGCTTTTTAGCCCTGCTGCTAGAGCTGGTTAGCGGCCGTGGCCCGCTGCATTTTGTGGGCATTCTTTAGGACCGCGATCGCCGGGGCCAACGCTGCCACAGATACGAGGTGCGAATCACCAGCCACAGCAGTAGCAGCGCAATGATGCCTCCCTGTTTAGGGGCATCAAAGGCCAGTATGGCGAGCACTATGCACAGCCCGTCAACTACAAAAAAGCTCCACAGGGGTGGGCGACGAGGCCGAAAAAACAGCCCCATCTGCAACAGCTGAATCACCAAGGCCAGCAGGGCGCTGATTAGTCCAATCAGGGGGTAGAGCCAGCCCTCCAGGCCAAAGGTCCGAGCCACCCCCAACCCTGCAAGAGCGCCGACACCAGGGCTCAATATCAGCTCTAGACCCTGAAAAAATCGCTGGCTGTTACTGCTCTTCGAAAGCATCAGCTCGGCCATTGACCAGCTCACCAGTACCCCCAACACCAAAGCCGGGGGCAATCGTGACAGCAGGGGCACATTAGACCAGAGCTGAGAGCCAGACAGCAGGCCAATCAGCAGCAGCGGCAGCGCCAGCCGCAGCCCCGTTGCCGCCGCGATCGACAAAATGGCCAGTAGCTCTGTAATGATCACGGTTTCCCCATCCTGGCTCGGGCTACTCTCAGGGATACCCTATTCGCTTAGGGCAGTAGAGAGGTAGTCAGCCGCCGCCTTGACCACCGCTACCGCATTTTCGTACACCATCCGGGTCGGCCCCAACACCCCCACACTGCCGATGGAAGTATCGTGGCGGGTGTAGTTAGACACCACCAAAGCACAGCCCTGCATTGGCTCTAAAGGATTTTCAGCTCCAATCCACACTTTAACGTCTACGCCCTTCAGCGTCTGAGTTGCCACGGGTGGGGTGGCAAAAAACAACGGCCACAGCTGCGACTGGTCTTCTTCCAGCAGACGCACAATCGACTGAATGCGCTGAGCATCAGAAAACTCGGGCTGGCGCAGCACCTCAGCCAGGCCGCTAATCACCAGCTGAGGAGTTTCGGCGGCCTGCGATCGCTGCGCCAAATCCCCCAGCGCCTGGCACAACAGCACGCCGTAATACTCAAATTCAGCATCGAGATCGCCCCAATTGAGGGTAGTTACATCGGCCAAGGGCCGCCCCCGCAGGTGGTGGGTCAAAAAGTTAGACAAAATCTCTAGATCCCGCCGACCGGGTTCTCTGGCCGCTCCCGACGTAGCCGAACCCAAGACTGCTGGCAACTGCACTACTACCGACTGGGTCGCCAACGAGTCGAGCACCACCACCATCAGCACCTGCCCCCCATCTACTACCACCAGCTGAATATGGCGAATGAGTACGGTGTTGGCTTGGGGCACGGTTACCAGAGCCAGGTAGCCACTGATCTGAGCCAAAATCTGGGTTGCCTCCTTCAACAGCGACTCCAGGCTACGGCCCATCCAGCGCAACTCTTCTGACAATGCTGCATCCACCCGGCGACCCACCCGGGCCGACGGCGACATCAGCCGGTCTACGTAGAGTCGATAGCCAAAATCAGAGGGCACTCGCCCTGATGAGGTATGGGGCTGATATAGCAGCCCATATTTCTCGAGCAAGCCCATGGTGTTGCGCACCGTAGCTGGGCTAACCCGCAAGTTATATTCCTGGGCTAAGGCCCGTGACCCAACCGGCTCTGCTGTGGCAATGTAGTGACGAATGGTGGCCTGAAGCACCTGCTCATGGCGAGCACTCAGGGGAGGGGCAGGGTCCATAGGGGGTTGGTATAAAACTCAACTACGGCATTGCCTTACCATAACAGATGTTTTCTGGGGTTCGGCATCGCCCCTCAGCCTACAGGCCTAAGCCTACAAATCTTTGCTCTGACTAAAGAATTCGCCCACTTTAAAACTAGCGGTGCTCTCGAGCTGGGCCATCGTCGATCGCGTAATTAGCTTGCCCTGCTCTACCAGCACCTCACCGGTAATCGGGTGCAGCAGATCCTGGTCAGCCCGGCGGCCAATCAGAGCTTCAATATCTTGGAGCGAATTGACGTACATCCCCGGCGGTAGCTCGACGATGACACCATTGTTCACCACTCGGGCTTGGCAGGCCAAGCGCGAATTGGGTTTGCAGGAGGTAATGACCTCCAGGGTGCGCTGCTCGCGACGGTTGATCGGCGTCAGAGCCTCCATACCCGACTGCACGTAGATGTGGCAAGTAGCGCACATACCTCGGCCACCGCACTCCTTAAGCACATCTAAATCTTTGTTTAGAAGTACTGAAAGCAGGTTGCCGTTGGTTTCAACGGAGGTTTCTTGGGCAATAGGCTCTAGGCGAACAGTTTTGGACATGGGTACAACGGGGGTAAGGATATAGAGGAAAGAGCCTGGTCATCGGTTAAGCGCATAGCGACAGCCATAGGGCTCTGCTGACGCCTATGCCTAGCTAGCCATTGGATAGAGGCCCCAGCAAAAGGCCCTGCTCCTGAGGGGTAAGGGTTTGACCAGTAGCCAGGGTTTGAAAATTGCGGATAGTTCTGCCGCCGCGCCCCAAAAACGCTGTCACCCACTCTTTCATCCACTGGTGTTGTTCTGCCGTTAGAGGCGCTCGACCATCGGCGGCGACAGTAAAGTGGCCATCCTTTTGAATCTCAAACTGCTCTAGCCAGGGGTGAGCCGGGCGAGACTGCTTCCAAGTATTGATGACCATGGTTTTTCCCAGATATTGGGTAGCGCCATCGCTGAGGTGGTTGAGGGCCGCAATGACCTCTTGGCAACTTGGAGTTAGGGTACCCCGCTTAGGGGCCGCAGGCTCCAGCGGAGGGGCCGCAGCCCCAGGAACCGTGCCAGCACCGCTGAGGGTGACGCAGCCAGCCAGCAGTCGAAAGGTCGGCACTGCGTTGTGGGGAGCTTCTACCAGGGTGGCTTTGAGCTGACTAATGGCCGTACGATAGTCGGCTAGGGGCATCTGGTCGGTGATGAGCACCAGCAAAATTAGGCCCTGATCGAGCTTGTAGATGTGGGCCAGCTGATTGGCAAAGCGAAAGGTAAACGTGTCGAAATGGGCGGGAGTGGTTTCGACCACCTGCTGAATACCCTGGGCGAGGGCATCCTGTTGATGGGAGTTGAGGCTGATGTCTGGCCCAAAGAAAAAGGGGCGGTTGCGTCCGTCAATGAGCGCCATCCCAGAGATGCCGGGCAAATTCAGGACATTCTGGATCACCTGACGTTTCATAAATCCTTAGGGTCTCGCTCTAAATTTTGGTGTTGAGTGTCCCGAACCAAGTAATCTAGGGATGGCAGACTTAATTCAGCACCGGCCTTAAAAGGCATGAGCTTGGGTCATTAGTTTACCCAGGGGTGGTGCGGTGGCACCACGGGGAGTAGCCTGTATTACTATCATGGTTTGTTGGCAGCCCAGGATTATCGTACGTTAGGGTTAATGCCCATGTCTGACCTTCCCTTTACCCTCGATCAGCTGCGTATTCTCAAAGCTATTGCAGCGGAGGGCAGCTTCAAACGAGCGGCAGACAGTTTATACGTGTCTCAGCCAGCGGTCAGCCTTCAGGTGCAAAACCTAGAGCGCCAGCTAGATGTGCCGCTGTTTGATCGGGGTGGACGACGGGCGCAGCTCACCGAGGCCGGGCATTTGCTACTGAGCTACGGCGATCGCATCCTGAGCTTGTGTCAGGAGACCTGCCGCGCCATTGAGGATCTGCAAAACTTGCAGGGGGGCACCTTGATTATCGGCGCCAGCCAAACTACCGGCACTTACTTGCTACCCCGCATGATTGGCCTCTTTCGCCAAAAGTACGCCGATGTGGCGGTGCAGCTGCATGTGCACTCCACCCGCCGCACGGCCTGGAGTGTGGCCAATGGCCAGGTTGACCTAGCGATTATTGGTGGCGAACTGCCTCCCGAACTACAGGACTCTTTAGAAAGAGTGCCCTACGCCGAGGACGAACTCGCACTGATCATGCCGATGTATCATCCGCTGGCCAGTCAAGCAGTGATTCAGCGAGAAGACCTCTACAAGCTGCACTTCATCGCCCTGGATTCGCAGTCAACCATTCGTAAGGTGATCGACCAGGTACTGACCCGCTGCGGCATCGAAACCCGCCGTCTCAAAATTGAGATGGAGCTCAACTCCATTGAGGCGATTAAAACCGCTGTGCAGTCAGGGTTGGGAGTGGCCTTTGTGTCGAACTCAGCGATCGAGAAAGAGTTGCAGATGGGGGTACTGCACCGGGCCAAGATCGATGCAGTGGTTGTCAACCGCACCCTGTCAGTGATCTTTAACCCCAACCGTTATCGTTCTAAGGCCGCCGCTGCTTTTACCGCTGAGATTTTGCCCCAGTTCACCAACCTACCCCTAAACTTCAAACCCATAGGCGCGGAGAAGAACGGGACTGACAAGAACGGCACCAAGCCCACCGCTCCACCGCCAGAGCCACTTAACCTCAGCCCTTAGAGGATTTCCGCACGAGGCCAGCCTACCTATGCCTCCCGGATTGTTGCTGGGTCGCCTGGAATCGCAATCAAGCCATCTTTGTGAATGTGAATCAGCTTGCGCTGGCGCAGCTTGCCCATCAGCCGGGTCACCGTCACCCGAGTGGAACCAATGGCGCTGCCAATCTGGGCGTGGGTGAGGGACCAGGGCAGGTAGTAGCCAGACTCGTAGGGCTCGCCAAATTCTTCAATTAGCAGGGTGAGAAAGCCGAGCAGGCGATCAATCGTGCGCCGCTGGCCCAGGGTGCTTAGCCACAGCAGCTTGCGCTGGTGTTGGTAGCGAAAGGCGTCGAGCACCTCTCGCCGAAAGTGAGGCCAATTGTCAAGATCGCTCCAGTACAACCAAATCACGGTGGTCTGATCGACGTGGGCAAAACTTTGCAGCAGGAAGGGCGACTGAGCCACAATTTCAAAGGGCTGACCAGCCCCGACAAACCCTAGAAATGCCTCTTCACTTAACCCGACCGCTAACCCGTCGACGGTATCGTCATCGCCGGATTCATCTAGCTCTGGGCCAGCCAACTCCGGAGCCATCTCAGCACCCTGGGCGCTGCCCACCAGTCGCACGGAGCCCCGCTCAACTAGGTATAGCAGCCCAGAGCGAGCGGGAATGCGCTCGTCTTTATTAAAGGTTCTGGCCCTATAGTGGGCATGGGCCCAGTCGGTAATACGCTGCCAGGTCAAGAACGGTCGGGCATTGTCGGAGCGAGGAGATGATTGCATAGCAATAGCTGGGCTAAACGGTACAGACCGTGACCATGGGGCAAAGGGTAGGTGCGATCGCTCAGGACGAGTGAGTAATGTCAGCAGCACTCACTGGGTAGACTACCACTCCATCGGGAACAGGCGGGTTATCAGCCGCTATCGACTGGCCTCATCACAACGGGCATGGGTTCTCGAATTTAAACGCTTCCTCCAGTTCAAACAGTTCTGCAACAGCAGCAAACCTGACTTGTTTCAGACTCGTGTAAATTTGTCATCGTGAAGGTTACGTAAACCATCCAATACTAATACAGAGATCCCGTAATTTCCCGTAGCACCTTTAGCTAACCGGCGACATTCTACGGATCCTTTCTCTTATTCTTTCTATTAAACAGCTTAGTTAGTTGAGCTCAGTTTGCTATCTCTCTAAAGCCCTGTAGCCAGCTAATAGGTTGCATGATAAGGCGATCGCCCCACCGGGCAGCTTTACCCCTAAATTTCCATAAGAAAAACTGTTCGTTCAACCAGGTTTTAGGGGGTGACATTTTCCTAGAGCAGGCCTATAGTATAAATGTGTGAGGAGCGAACCAGAAGAGATGCCGAGACGAAACACGGCCAGTCGTCGGCATCTCTTTTGTTTTGTACGTGATTAAAATTCGTCATGGGTTCTGGCCATCGCTTCATGCGCTAGCCCTGGCAAAATTGAGAATCTTTTTCCCCATTGCGATCAGCTCTTTCTGAATTGAAGCAGTGGGTTTTGAGAATACTTCGCAGTGCTTGAGTGACCATCTGAGGCTGTTCTAGCATGGCCAAATGGCCGCAGTTTTCAATTTCAATGACCGGAAGTTCTCCTGGGCAGCCACCTTGGAGATAGCCTGCTAAGTGGTGCACATAGCGCAGGTTCATGACTTGGTCTTGGCGACCCGCGATAAAGTACACCGGCTGCTTGAGCGTAGCCACTAGCCGGGGCAGCAGGTGCACTTCAGCTTCGGTGGTTGATTCTAGCAGGGAGCCCAGGGCAGCGGCGGGGTCTGCCTGGAGCAGATCGAGGCAGCGATCGCGGCCCCAGCGGTAGTCCAACGGCTGGTGCACCATCATGCGGGTGAGCAGCAGCGGCAGCAGCGGCAATCGCCCTAACCAAGGTCGTCGCCAGCCCACAATGTACTGACCCGCCTGGCGAAACTGCTGAAACTCCCGGTCCAGGTAAAGACCACCGCCCGCATTCAGACAGACCACTCCCTGCACCAGTTGCGGGTAGCAGTGGGCCATCCACAGCGCCAGGCTACCGCCAAGAGAATGGCCCACTAGCCACACCGGGCCCAGGTTGAGCTGCTCTAGCAGCGCCGCTAAGTCACGGGCATAGGCCCCCAAACCGTAGGGCGATCCCGAAGCTCCCCAGCATTGGGCAGCAGCAGGAATACCTGGGATGTGGTGCTCAAGGCCGTGGCGAGATTCGCCAAATCCCCGCAGGTCGTAGGACAGGCAGGGGTAATCAATACGCAGCCCATCAATTAGCGGTTGCCAATACCGATGGCTGAGCAACCAGCCGTGAATAAAAACTAGAGGCGGGGCCTCACCCTCGTTGGTGAGCTGATAATAGTGGGGTACACCAAAGACTGTGGCGGTGGCCATAGGGTCATGGCCTCTGAGGCCGGGCTATGACCATCGTACCCTAGCTCATTAAGCGGTAGCGCATGCCCTCAGCAATTTTTTGCCCCAAGTAGTCCGGAATCAGGCTCTCGTTGGGCCCAAGTAAGTAAAGAATGAGCCGAGTACGCCCCCGCCACACCAATAGGTTGGCGTTAACTACTAGCAGATCTTCTTGCCAGATGGCGTACATCACCTTATAAAAAAGTCCTGGCTGGTTGTCAGCTTCGATTAGTAGCGCCGGCAGATGAAAAACTGGATCCACGTAAAACTCTGTCTCTACCCGTTCGAGCCCGGCATTGAGGTTGAACTCCACGGTCAGCATTTCTTCTACTTCAAAATGTCCCGCCAGAGTTTCTTGAATAGCGCGGCAGACATTGTCAGTAGTCTTAGGGCTGAGGGCCTTACCCCCTCGAGACACTACCAACTTAATAAACACCAGCATGGGCGGATAGATCTGCCCGTAGAGACTGAGATTGTGAATGGTCAGCCCGTAGGCCGCTAGCACCCCAAAAATGTCGCTCAGCAAAAATGATTGGTTGCGATAGACAAAGTGCAGCGCGCTTTTGTTGCCCTCGGGCTTAATGTCGAGCACAGCCTTGCGCTGCTTATAGAGCTGGTAGGCCAAGCGCAAGTTTTGCAGCTGAATCTCGCTGCTGACGAACTGCTCATAAAATTGAGGGAAAGCTCGGTTGAAGCGCTTCAACAGCTCAACCGTTGAGGGGTTTAAGCCAGCGGCCATGGTGGGAAGGATGGAACTCCATGGAGGTAACGTTAGCATTTGCCGCATCAGGAAACCCTAGCAAAAGCAAGAATCTATCCCCGTCCTAACGCTTTTGGCCACCGTTGTCGTCGGGGGAACCTCCTAAGTACTGGGGCAGCGGCGGCAGACACCCAAAGGAACTACAGCGCACCTTGAAGGCTCAGGCTGCGATCGCCTACACACTCCTTAAGACAGAGCCCTCCTGCAGCCCACATAAATCTCCAGTATTACCAGAAGCATAGGGATTTTATGGGGATATACTATGAGAAACGGTCGTCAGGCTTTTAAGTCTAACCCTTAGCCGTAGCCAATGTGCCGCGCTATTGAGGTGCTTGACTTATACTGCTGAGCGTTGTGCCACTTCATTATCAGACAGGACCTGCATGGGTTTTTGGAAAAGTCTTTTTGTCGGATCTGATGGCGCTGCGTCCGGAGAAACAAGGTCGGCAGGTACCGTCTTAGAAGCTCTGCCTGAGCAGGGTGAAGGGTCAACCATCGTGTTTAGCACCGATCGCGACCTTGACCTCTACGAACTCGAAGAGTTGTGCAACGCTGTGGGCTGGGCCCGCCGCCCCATTCGCAAAGTTAAAAAAGCCATTCAGCACAGCTATTTAGTTGTCACCATGTGGGAGCAGCGCGGCGCGCGGCGCCGCCTAGTCGGCTTTTCTCGCGCTACCTCTGACCACGCCTTTAACGCCACGATCTGGGATGTAGTTGTGCATCCTGACTTTCAAGGGCGTGGTTTAGGCAAAGAGCTTATGCGCCAGCTGATCAAAAAACTGCGCAGCGAAGATATTAGCAACGTGACGTTATTTGCTGACCCGCAGGTGGTTGAGTTTTATAAGGGTCTAGGTTTTATGCCCGATCCCGAAGGCATCAAGGGCATGTTTTGGTACCCGGATTAGGGCCAGCATAGGGCGCAGAGCGATCAGCAAAGTGTTAACCAGTCGGCAGGTCATGCCCCAAGCCACATCAAAAATTTCAACCAGCTAACAATCCTGAGAATGCCGTCTGTCTTCTGAATTTAGGCTGAGCGAGCAAGGGCTTTGGCCTGTTGAATCCAGAGACTGACTTGGTCAGGGGTAGGGCACAGGTCGTTGCGCTGCAGAGTAGCCACATGTAGCCGCCGCAGCCGGGTATAAAGCCCTTGGGCCGTAGCATCAGCCAGCTGCGCCACTGAGATAATGCCAGCGTGCAGCAGCAGCCCGTTAAACTCACAACCCACGGCTGGCACCCGAGCCAATTCTGCCAAAATCACCCACTTAGTGACGTAGCGCAGGGGCACCTGCATTTTTTTGGCCAGGATTTGGCGATGGTCTACTGTGGCCCCATAGCGACGGAGTTGGTCAGTGCTTGTTAAGCCCAGCTGGGCCATCCCTTGAGCATGGGCGGCACTCAAACCAGGCAGCTGCTCAAGGGGATAGGCTGGGCTAGCCATAGGGAACCTGTATTGATAAGGACGTTCATCTAGGCATGAGCCATGCTGTACCAGCAGAAAAGCAGGCTATACTGGTGGGCATGTTGGTCTACGGGATGTAGCGCAGCTTGGTAGCGCGCCTGCTTTGGGAGCAGGATGTCGCAGGTTCAAATCCTGTCATCCCGATTTTGAGTATAGTGGCTTGCTTTAGGCAGATAGTAGGACTGTCACAGGGAGCCACAAAACATACTGTTGGTTTGTAGTATTTATAGTCAGGATATTGACGATAATCCGCCTGCTTCTTTGCCGTTACGCTACGCAGAAACACCCTATGAAACACCTCTTTTCTTCCCTTCTACGGCCTCTTCCCCTAATGACCCTGGTTAGCGGCAGCTTGCTGGGGGGGAGTCTGACGATGCCTCTACCCGCCACCGCTTTGGGCGAAGAGGCCATTGTTGACAAACTTGAGCAGGTGCCGGTCTTTGTAATTTTGAACTCTGACGGTCAACCTCTCACCGCTGCGGCCGAGGTCGATGATCAGGAAGTTAAGGTGCCCGTAGTGTTTATTGATGGCGAGGCGGCTGAAGAGTTTTTGACCCGCGCTCAAGAAGAAGATCCCAGCGCTGAGGTGGCTCTGGTGGATCTCGGTACCCTGTACCAAGAGACAGTCCTCGGCGATGAAGAGAAGGTGCCGCTGCTGTATCTTCCCATTGGCGATGAGTTGGATACAGCGATCGCGCTCCAGTCCAATTTTCAAGGGGTGCCCCTGTTCATAGCTCGCCAGGGGGCAGACGGTCCTTACCTGACCATCAATCAGGATGGCCAGGCATCACTGCCCATGTTTTTCTCGCGCAACGATCTGCAAACGCTGCTCGATCGCTACGAGGAGTCTGATGCCGAAGCCGCCGCCGGCATTGTGGTACAAGTGCTTTCGCTCGAGTGGTTGCTGGCTACCATGACCAGCAACAGCGATCCTGAACTCGACGCTCAACTTCAACAGGTGCGACTCTTTCCCTCTACTGAAGTGCTCAACTACATTCGAGCCCAAGACTCAGCGCCGGCTGCTGGAGAATAAAACTCCCCATCCCGTTGGGGATAACCCAACTGAAATTCGGGATTAGCAAAACAAAAATAGCCGACGGCTTCGACTCTACTAAGCCATCGGCTATTTTTGTTTTTGGGGCCGCTATGGCCACACGGACGGCTGGATCAGACCTTAGCCTAGCAGCGCCGTAGACCTGGCTACAAACTCGTCGGCGGTAAGGCCGTTGAGCGCCATAATCTGACCAGCGCTGGCGGTGGTTTCGCCCCGTCTCCAGCAAAAGGTGTCGCGAGGAGCAGTACTGCGCAGCATGATGGGTTCGAGCATGGCGCTCGACCCCCCCGTCACCCCAATCAGCACGTCGCCACCAAAGAGCCGCTCGAACCCAGCGTCGTCCAAGAAACTACTGTCCGGCTCAGAGCACATATCCCAAGCAACGTCGGTAGGGCGATAGAGCTGACGGGGATTGACCACTGACACAATGCGGCTGCCAATGCCCTTAACCGCTAACTGTTCAGCCGCCTCAAAAACAGGTATCAGAGTCATATCGCCGATCACGGCAAACACAACGGTTTTATCGCCAGCGATGCTGGTCAAGGTTACCGCTCCCTCGGCTAGGGCGCGGCGGGTCTGCTCAAAGGTGGTGCGAACGGGCAGGGGCGACTTGCTGGCCGTGATCGTGATGCCTTTGTTACGAGTCGCCAAAGCCCAGTCGTAGCACACCTGAATGCTGTTGGCGTCGGTGGGAAAGAGCGCGTACACGTTGCCGTTGCGCAGCATGCCCGCAAAATAGTTCTCCACCTCAGGGCGCTGGTGAGTCCAGCCATTGCGGCCCTGTTCCAAGGCTCCAGCGGTAAACAGGGCGATCGTAGACGGAGTCGGGCGGCGCAACTCGGCCATCGCTTGGGTGACAGTCTGCCAAATTGGCAGGCCATTGATCGCAAAAGATTCGTAGGAGCACCAGAGAGTGCGAGCGCCAAACAGGGCCTGGGCAGCGGCGAGCCCAGCGCAGGCGTCTTCGCTAAGGGGTTCGTACACCTGACCCTGGGGCTGCTGGAAGTAGGTGGCGTCGGTGGTGGGGTGAATGATTTTGAGCGCCTGGTTGATGTTGTTGATGCCGGAGGCGGCGTTGCCGTCGGCGTTAGTGACTACAAACTGCGCATCTTGCTGACCCACATAGCCCACCAGAGCACCCATGGCCGTGGTGGCCACCTGCTTGTCACCCCCAACAGGAAATTCGTTGAGGGGCAGAGAACCCAGATCGGCCAGGGGCAGTACTGATTCTGTGACCGCTGTTTTAGCGCCAGGACCGCCCATGGAACGCTCATAGTTGGTGCGCACCAGCGCCCAGGCGTCGGGATGCAGGGCGCGGGTGGTGAGGGCGCTGACGATGTAGTCGCGCTGGAGGGAGTCGCCGGGGTAGAGGTTGTGGGACTGAGCGCCGCGCTTGTGGACACCGGCCCCCTTAAGCTGTTTGACGATCAGCACGCTGAGGGTGCCGCCCAGAGCGAGCTTGGCCGCTTTATCAGTGGCTTCGAGCACGGCTTGGGTAAAGGCAAACCGCTGGGGAAAGGAGAAGGCAGTACTGTCTACGTAATCGCCAGGCTGGTTGGCATCGTCGAAGTCTTTGGCATCGACCAGTATTACCTCTTGGAAGCCGTTGCCGCGCCAGTAGTCGATCATGGCCTGGTTGGACTTGGTCGAGACCATGCTGTGGTGCTCCTGGCTGTAGCCATTCCACACCAGGATGGGTAGAAAATTGGTAACGGTGGGGTAGGCGGTATTGAAGTGGCCAAAGCTGCTCATGATGTAGGGTTCGCCCAGCCCCCCATCGCCGATGGTGACGGGAAACAGGACGCCGGGGTGCAGCTTGGCTCCGACCATGGCGAAGTGCTGGCCCTGACCCAGCGGTCCGGCGGGGTTGAGCAGGCCGGGAATTTGGCCAGACAGGTGACCTAGCAGACCGTGGGTCTCGCGAAAGCGATCGCACAGCTGCTGTACGGTTTCAATCCCCATATCCTCTAGGGAGCGATCCAAAAACACATTGCTGTAGAAGCCGGGGGCGTGGTGGCCGACCTCGGTAATGATGTTTTTGTGGCCCAACATGACTAGGGAGGCGATCGCCTCAGCAATACTCGCAAACCCGCCGGGGTGGCCCGACTCTTTGCTGGCGGTGACTTGTAGGGTGAGGTAGCGCAGCGCATCGGCAGCCAGCAGGGTCTGGTAGACGGCTACCGGCTCGCTGGGGGAAGACACGGCGGTTTGCTCTGGGGCGATCGCCGCCGACTGACCATAGGCCGCGAACTCGGGAGGCAGCTCCCCAAAGTGCTGAATGCCTTCGCAAAAAGCCGGAATCGATTGCGTGGTGGCCACCGTCATACCTTAACCCTCTAGCTAGCGTCAAAAGAACCATGACTCCCCAGTCTTGCTTGCGCGCCCGATTTGATTGAAAGTTGTCTGCCCAGCAGGCGCAATTGTATACAGTTGGCAAGGAGCTGTTAACCATCCTACACAGCGATGGGGCACCGAGGAGGTGGACACCATTACGATTCTGAGGAGCTGAGATTGGGGTAAGCCGACATTTATCTTGTTGAGAGCTTAGAGGGGTGCGCCAGGAATTGTGGCCGATCGCAACAGGACGGGTAGCCAGCTCAGGGCTAGCCCCAGAAGCGCTAGGGCTGACAGCCAAACAAAGGCCACCCTGTCTCTATAGCCAGCGATTAAATTGTCGACTCGGGCCAGCAGCGACACGGCAATGAGCATGACGAAGTAGGCGAACCGCTGAAACTGGCTGACGGCTGCCACGGCCAGCGAGGCGAGGGCGAGCGCCATGATGAAATAGCCCAGATCAGACTGAAAGCCCAGCAGCAGGAGCTGCCGCATTTTGGGCCAGCCTAGGGTAATCGCCCAAGCCCCCCAAATCGCCAGCAGAGCGCTCACGGCCCAGCCCGTGGGAGATGTCTCGTTGTGGTGCAAAAACCCACCGTAGGTAGCGTAGGCCATGATCAAGAGCGTCCATGAGAGCCAGTGGCTCTGGAGCACGGTAGACAGGGAGCGGCCGGGTCTCATGGCGATCGCCTCGCAGGGGACAGCTAAAGATTGGTGGAAATGGCCTGCACGGGGCAGGTAGGCACGCACTGCTCGCAGACAATGCAGCGCGATCGCGCAAAAGTTAGCCGGTAGGTTTCTGGGTCGAGGGTGAGGGCGCGGGTGGGGCAAACTCCAGTACACAGACCGCAGTGGACGCAGAGGTCTTCGTCGACGACAATTTCGCCGCTGGCGCTCGACACCTCAATACCCTGCACCTCTAACCAGTCAACGGCGTCGTTGAGCTGGTCGATGTCGCCCGACAGCTCGACCACCAGGGTGCCCACTTGGTTGGGGGCGACCTGGGCACGAATAATGTTGGCAGCAATATTGAAATCTTTGGCCAGTCGGTAGGTAATCGGCATGTGCACCGACCGCTTGGGGAAAATTAGCTTGACCCGTTTTTTCATGGCCGCCTCTACACCCCGATTCTTTTACACTAAATGTTAGCGGGCTGCTTCCATCCTAACCGGAGAGCCAGCCTGTCCTACCTTCATCGAATGCTGAGATTGCCGTCGCCCTATGCCAGACAATTCCCCTAGCCCTACGGAATTTCCTTCGAGCCGCGCCCGCAATTTGGTGGTCGCGATCGCAGCCATCGGGCTGGCGATCGCCATGGTCTTAGGAATTCGCACCCAATCGACCACGCCTTCGCTGAGCGAACTGGCCGCCAGTGCCGTGCCCTACGAGGTGGCCCAAACCAACGGTAAGCCCACGCTGCTAGAGTTTTATGCCAACTGGTGCACCAGCTGCCAGGCCATGGCGGGCGACATGGCTGAGCTGCGCCAGGGGTATGGCGATCGCGTCAATTTCGTCATGCTTAACATCGACAACAACAAGTGGCTGCCCGAAATGCTGGCCTACCGCGTTGAGGGCATTCCCCACTTTGTCTACATGGGAGCTGACGCCCACCCGATTGCTACCGCCGTGGGTGAACAGCCCCGGCAGATTCTCAGTGACAACCTAGATGCGCTGATCGCCCAGGCTCCCCTGCCCCACCGGCAAACCTTTGGCCGAGCTTCAGAGGTAGAGGGCGATTTTCTGTCGCGGCAGAGTGCCGTCAATGACGATCCTCGCGCTCACGGCAGCACCGTGGTGAACTGAGCAAAAAGCTACCGCCGCCTCGTAGGGTGGGCACTGCCCACCGTCCCACTCAGGCAAAGGATAGGGCTTCCGCCTCAATGCTTAACCCCCAAGCGCCTCGCCTACCAGCTTTCTAACCACGGCAAGGGAAAACCTGCTAACCAAATGTATGGGATGTAGGCTGCGTCCACCCTACATCCTGGGGTCCCAGGAGGGATGTGTCGTTGCCCAATGTCCAGTTTCCCTGCGCACCGTTGCTGTTGCGGCTCAATGCGTTGGTGCAGCGGCGCAACACTTCGGTGCAGCTGCACAACTCGTTCGATCGCATGGTTACACCGTCGCTGTCATCGCGCCGGGCTTTCCTGGAGCAACGTAATCCTTTGCTGCTGTAGAGCAATTTGCCGTAGTCACCCTTCACAGGCTTAGGTGCTCAATGCACAACGTCACTGTCATTAGCGAATGTCAATGATTCACGTTCTACACCCCTACCAACGTTCCACCGGTCTGCCCTGCCAAATCGGGAAACACCTCTCGCACCGCAGGATGGACGATCTGCCCCGCCGAAACATTCAGCCCCGCAGCCAAGCCACTGTCAGTAGCCAGCGCATCCAGCCCGTTGCGCGCTAGTTTGAGCACGTAGGGCAGGGTAGCGTTGTTAAGGGCCTGGGTGGCCGTCCAGGGCACAGCACCGGGCATGTTGGGCACGCCAAAGTGCACTACCCCCTGCTCGACATAGGTCGGCTGGCTATGGGAGGTGGGGCGCAGGGTTTCAATGCAACCGCCCTGGTCCACAGCGACGTCAATAATGACTGAGCCGGGGCGCATGGTGGCCACCAGCTCCTTCGAGACCAGGGTAGGAGCCTTGCGTCCGGGCACCAACACCGCCCCAATTAGCAGATCGGCCTGGGGTACAGAGGCGGCAATTTGGGCGGGGCCGCTATAAAGTAGCTCAACGCGGGAACCGAACAGGGTTTCGAGGTAGGCCAGGCGATCGACGTTGAGATCGATAATCTGCACCCTGGCCCCCAGCCCGATGGCCATTTTGGCAGCCTCGGTACCGACCACACCGCCGCCTAAAATCACTACGGTGCCGGGGGCCACACCGGGCATGCCGCCCAGCAACACCCCTCGCCCCCCCTGCTGGCGCTCTAGATAGCGGGCACCAAACTGGACCGAGAGTCGTCCGGCAATCACGCTCATGGGGGTGAGCAGGGGCAGCCTGCCGTCGGCAGCGGTGACGGTTTCGTAGGCGATCGCCTCAATGCCGCTCTGCATTAGCGCTGCGGTGAGCGATCGCTCGGCGGCCAAATGCAGGTAGGTAAATAAAATCAGGTCGCGGCGAAAAAAGCCGTACTCCGAAGGCTGAGGTTCTTTGACCTTCACCACCATGTCCTGGCTCCAGGCGGTGGCCGCGTCGGCTACCAGGGTGGCCCCAGCCGCGTGATAGTCGCCATCCTCAAAGCCCGACCCGGCCCCAGCTCCGGTTTGCACTACCACCGAGTGCCCCTGCTGAGCGAGGCTTTGCACCGCCGCTGGGGTCAACCCCACGCGAAATTCCTGATCTTTGATTTCCTTGGGTAGCCCAATGCGCATAGTGTCGCTTAAGTAGGTGGAAGGGTACTTCCATGCTAGCTAAACCCCCAGGCGAGGCCATCCCCTAGTAGGCCGAGGGCTTCCCTTACTCTGCGCTGCCAAGTTGGGGCAAATAAAGCGTGAAGCAGCTTCCCTGGCCAGCTTCAGACGTGAGGGAAATAATCCCGTTGTGGAGCTTCGCAATCCGCTGGGATAGGTGCAGTCCCAAACCATGGCCCGCCCGAGCATGGTTGCCCTGGCGAAACCACTCAAACACCGCCGCCTGCTCGGCGGCGGGAATGCCGATGCCAGTGTCGGCTACAGACAGCCAAACCCAGGGGCGATTCTCCAGAGGAGAGGCTACGCCATCGCGAGGGGAGCCGGTCGCCTCAACCTCAGGCGGCAGGTGCGGTTCACTGCCCACCGTAACGGTGACATGGCCGACATCAGTAAATTTGATGGCATTGCCAATCAGATTGGTAATTACCCGGCGCAGCTCTAAATGGTCGCCGGCAACGGTAAACGCATCGTCGTTCAACAGACTGTTCCCTCGAGTAAACCCATCTGTAGTAGCACCGCCGTTGAGGGCCCCGGCAGAGACGGGGTGAGGAGAATCTACCCGGTCAGCCCGACACAGCACAGCCGTAAGCGATTTCTCGGCGGCAATGGGGGCCAACTCAGTCACTACGGTTTCAGCCAGGTTAAAGAGATTGACGGGCGACAGGGTCAGCGCCTTGTGCCCAGCCTCATGGCGGTACACCTCGAGTAGCGTATTGACCATGCTGAGCAGATGGCGGTTGCTATCGACAATGGTGGCGAGCGCCTCTTTGCCGTCGTCGGGCATGGGGCCAAAGGCATCGCCCTGGCACAGCTTGAGCATGCGGTTGGCAGCCACCAGAGGAGTGCGCAGGTCGTGGGTGAGACGGGCCACAAAGTCGTCCCGCTGACGAATCATATTGGCTTGGGCATCCATGCTGCGCTTGAGGCGAAGCAGCGATCGCACCCTAGCCCGCAGTTCATTGACGTCCACTGGCTTGCGGATGAAATCATCTGCCCCAGCATCAAGCCCCTGCACCAGACTCGACTGATCGTGGGCCGTGATCAGCAAAATGGGAATATAGGGCAGGCTTGTATCGTCGCGAATCCTTTGGGTCACGGCATAGCCATCTAGGCCCGGCATCATGACATCGAGCAAAATTAGATCCGGGGGAGGTACCTGCCGTACCACATCCAAGGCCGCCTGGCCGCTCTCCACACAGGTCATGCGGTAGTCAGGATCGTCCAGAATCGACTCGATCAGGAACAAGTTGTCTGGAGAATCGTCTACAGCCAGGATAGCGAAGGAGTCATCGGGGAAATCCGGAGGCATTACGGGTTCAACACTCTTGGCGGGGCACTTCTTTATAAAATTTCTGTGGTGGTCTACAAAGCGTAACCAAGGTAGCAAATAAGCTTAACGATCTAACCTTAGAGATGCCACAATACCGTGTCAACAACCTCTATCGGAGGGCATAGCCTCCCTACTGTGGCTGTTGCTGAGTGAGGATCCTAAGCGAGGGTAAACAGCTCCAGTTCTTGGGCTCGACCGCGAATAGGGTGCACCCCCACAGACTGCAAAGGCCAGGAAACCGCTCGCTGTCGAGTGGCATCGCTCACTAGCACCCCATGTCCCAAAGTCTTCGTTAACGCTTCGAGCCGGGCGGCCACGTTGACCGTATCGCCAATCACCGTAAACTCAAGGCGACCGCTGGTGCCCAGGCAGCCCGCAACCACTGGGCCAGAGTGTACCCCGACTCCCATAGCCAAGGGCGAAATTTGCGTGACCTCCCGCACCATAGCGGAGGCGGCGGTGAGGGCGCTACGGGCATGGTTTTCTAACGGGTCGGGGGCGCCAAAAACCGCCAGCATGCCGTCGCCCATAAACTTATCTACCCAGCCCCCGTGATGCTCCACAATAGTGGCCAATAACCCCTGATAGCGATTGAGAAAATCCAGGGCCGTCTGGGGTTCTAGAGCCTCAGCAAAGTGGGTAAACTCGCGCAGATCGGTCACCACCACGGTAACGTCACGCTTCTGGGACTGTTGCAGCAGTTCTAAGGGCGCCTCAAAGGCCGCTTCGACAATGGTTTTAGGCAAAAACTGCGCCATCAGCAGGCGGCCCGACTCATTTTTGACGTGGCGGCGCACAATCACCGCCATGCGCATGCCCAAATAGCCGGTGCCAAATACCGTGATGCCGGCAAACAGGGCCAGGGCCAGATTGAGCTTAAACAGCACCGCCGCGTAGCCAAAGTTAGCCAGAGCCAGCAGGGAGGTGAGCAGCGCCGCGCGGCGGCTCAGACGCAGCCCTCCCGATACAGCCACCAGGCTGCAAAAAGCCACCACATTGGTCAAAATCAGCGGTTGAGTAGCCCCCAGCACCCGCCAAATATTGGTGATGAAGGCCCACAGCAGCAGGTTGTCGAAGAGGGGAATGATCACCTGCCAGTGGTGCAGGGCTTCCATTGACAGGCCCTGGCGCAAAATGACCACCAGCCCGAGGGCAAACAGGTTAGCGCAGAGGCTAATGATCATCACAGTGGGCGGCACGTGGTCTTTGCCCAGCAGCGCCTGGGGAAACAAAAATACGGCCACGTCGAGCAGCAGGGAGATCAGCAGCACGCCCATGCGCACGTAGGACAGCTGGAGTTCGTTGCGGTGGGCCTCTCGGGAGACTACCTGATCGAGGGCGGCCTGGATGCTGAGGCGACGGGAGAGAGTGGTTGCGCCCGAAGGGGTTTGAAAGGTCATCTCCACTAACGGTTGAGGGGGAGCACAGAAGCGATGTCCCTGATGAGGCGAAGGGCGGCGGTGGTCAAAGACCGGCCCCTTTAGGGCCATCGCGCCGCAACCTGACGGCTTAGTTCATTAAAGCACGGCCTTTTCCATGCTTTTGGGCTTGTAAGTGAAGGTTAACTCTAGGAAAGTTACGCTGGGTTTGGAACAACTTTAAGCTGCCCGACCATACCTGCTTCGGCATGGCCTGCGATCGCACAGTGCAGCTCGTAGGTGCCAGGGCGCTCAGGCACAAACACCCACTCGGCGATCGCTCCCGGCTTGAGTTCTAGCTCGTGGATCGCCCCCTTCACCTCTACATTGCCCGCCTGCACCTTTTGGGTCCAGAGGCCGTCGGCAAAGTCTTTGGCGGTGAAATAGTGCTTTTCGGGGCTGGGGTTGTCGAGCACCAGGCGATAGCGCTGACCCGCCGTGAAGGTGAGCTGGTCAGGCTCAAACCGCAGGTTGCCTGCCGGTGTGCCCAGGTGAATGGTGACGGTTGATGGCGGGGCTGGTGATGCGATCGCGCCGCTGGCCCCCACAGTCAGCCTCAGAGCCAGCAGCAGCCCCATTACCAAAGCCAAGACTGCCCGCCGCCCTTGCCCTACCTGTCGCTGGCCCATAGCACCTATTCCTATAAATACCCCAGGGGAAGACCGTCGGGGTATGCCGTCTTCAGGGATTCTATCGCGCGCTGGGTGGTAGGCCCCATGATGCCGTCAATCGCACCGCTGTAGACTCCCACTCGCTTGAGGTAGGCCTGAAGGGCTTTAGTACCGTGCTGCAAATCGTTCCACAAGGTATCAACCCAGGTTTGCCCGAGGATGCGCTGGAGCCGGTGCTGCTGCTGTCGCAGCACATCGGCGGGCATGAGGTTGAGGTGTTCGCCCACCCAGCCATCGGCCTCGTCGAGCCAAAAGCTGAGCAGCGGGTCATCGACGGCCTGGTCTAAAATCGCGCTCAAGCGAGCCTCGTCAGCAGCAGACAGCCGGGGTTGAAGGGCCAGAGTGCAGTAGTCAACCAGCGTCTGGCGGTGCTGTTCTAGCCCCCGCCTGAGCGCGTCAATCGGGGCTTGGTCTCGGGCGGTGAGTAGATCGACTACAGCGGAGCCGGGAGCGCCTGCCATAGAAGGATCGTCTAGGGGTGCCGTCGCGTGTTCCGTGTTCATGACTCCTCGCGTGCCTCCGGAGGGAAAGCAAAATAGACAACCGAGATTGGCTAACCGCCCGCTGCTGTGGTGCCCATGCGATGGCCCTAGGGGGCCGGTCTAGCCCCTCTAGGGCGGCTATGCCAACGACCATCGCAGAGCAGAGTGCCACAGGCTTACGCCAGCCAGCTGCCAAGCAGTCAAAACCCAGGCAAAGCCCCAAACTAAACCCGGTTAAAGCCAAGGCTAACTGGGTTTGGAGATTGCCGCACTAGTGTATTAGTGGCTTGAGGCCGCCGTTTGTGACAAGCCAATCCAAAATTTTTTGCCAGAATTCTTTCACGGTTTTTGAGCGCCAGTTTCCGCGATTTGAAATGTCACAGTGGAGTCATTTCTATCACTTAGAAAGTGAGTGATGCCGCACTAAGGCCCTAGGGAATATGAGCCAACCTGACGACACCAGTGGTTTTAATGAGTTCCGCCCACCCGCCGATGCTCCAGCCCAAGATGTGTTCGATCAAGCGCTGAGTGAAATTCTCAGCAAAGACAACGCCCATGCCTACACCCTGCTCAGTGCCATTCAAAGAACTCTCAAGCAGTACCACCTAGACGCCCAGTTCGAAGCCCACGAAATTCTCCACGAGGCCTATCTGCGGGGCAAAAAGAAGCTCCAGACTGGAGAGGTGATTCGCAACCCCTATGCCTGGCTCAAGGCTACGGCCGTTCACGTAATCTACGAACGCAAGCGCCAGCACCGCGCCAGTGCCACCGACCCCCAGGTCATAGAGGCGATCCTGCCTGACTATCGCCTCAACCTGATGCAGCAGCAGATGCTGCTGGAAGAGCTGGACCTGCTCTACCAGGCTTTGCACCTGCTCTACCAAGAAGACCCCACCGCCACCTGCCTACTCTATCTACGCACCGTGCGCGGCTGGTCGTGGGACCAAATTAGTCAGTGGCTGACCGCTGAGGGGCAGCCGCTAGCCAGTGAAGTCGCCCTGCGCCAGCGCGCTTCTCGGGCCAAGCGCCGCCTGCACAACATCGTCTGGCAACGCATTGATCAGGGCGCTCCACCCGCTGGGCCGCTGCCCTGCCGGTAGGCAACGTTTCTCTGAGAAAAAGCTGGCTAGGCTGCCCCCACAGCGGCATGATGAGGATAGCCCTAGCACGGAAAAGGAAGCCCATGGATAAGGTCTTGGCGCGGCTGCGCGAATCCAAACTGCTGCTGTGGAGCATTGTGGTCGCTTTGCTGGTGGGAACAGCAATTCCACTGGTGATTTTCTTACCCCGGCGCAACCAGGCCAGTCCGCCCCCTGACCCCGAGGCCCATCAGGAAATCGTCACCGAGGTGATCACCTCAAGCGATCGGGCTAGCTTAATTGGCTCTTCGCCTACCAAGGGCAACCCCAACGCGCCAATTGTGTTGTTTAAGTTCTCCGACTTTCAGTGCCCCTACTGTGCCGTGGCGGCGGGCAACATGAATGAGTTTGTGGACCAGCACGAGGACGAAATTTTCTACGTCTATAAGCATTTTCCCCTCACCCAAATTCACCCCGAGGCGATGCCGTCAGCGAAGGCGGCCTGGGCGGCGGGGCAGCAGGGGCAGTTTTGGCTCTACCACGACGGTCTGTTTGTCAACCAAAATCGCTTGGGCGAAGACCTCTATATTGAACTGGCCGAAGCCATGCAGCTCGACATGGAGCAGTTCAACCGCGATCGCACCAGTGCCGCAGCCGAGTCCGCTATTAGCCAAGACCTAGCCCTGGCCGAGCAGCTTCAGCTTCAGGGCACGCCCTCCTTCATCATGAATGACCTGCTGATTCCTGGCGGTGCCCCCCCTGAACTGTTTGAGAAAATTTTTAACCAGATCAACGCGGCTATTCAGAGCCAGAGCGAGCCTCAGTAGGCTGCTAAGCAAAGGGATAGGGGAGCGGGGTTTGGGGTTTAAGGTATAGGGTTCAGGGTGTAGGGTTCAAAGCAGACCTTAAACCCTACACCTTGAACCCTGAACCCTTTAATCCCTAAGCTTGAGCCACCTGAACCTCGGTCAGCTCAGCTAAAAGCGTTTCTGCTACCGCCGTCGTGACCGGAGCATTAAACAGATACCCCTGGCCCAGTTGACAGCCTAGCGATCTAAGCTGCTGAAGTTGTTCTGGGGTTTCGATGCCTTCGGCAATGGTGGTTAAGCCTAGCTGCTGAGACAGATTAATAATCGTTCTCGCCATGCTGAGGTTGCGGTGATTCTCAGACAGGTTGCTGACAAACGACCGATCGATTTTGAGATTGTTGACCGAGAGCCGGTGCAAATAGCTGAGGGAAGAGAACCCGGTACCAAAGTCGTCAATGCTGATCTGGATGGCCTGGTGGTTGAGCTGCTGTAGCCGCTGGTTGATGACTTCGATGTCTTCCATAAACATGCTCTCAGTAATTTCGAGGGCGAGACAATGCCCTGGCAAACCGGTTTCAGCCAAAACCTGCTCCACGAGATCCACCAGGTTGGCCTCTTTGAGCTGAACCACCGAGAGGTTAACGCTCATTTTGAGCGCTGCTGCTGTAGGGAACTGCACCTGCCAGGCGGCCAATTGCTGACAGGCGGTCTTTAACACCCAGGTGCCGAGGGGCACGATTAGCCCTGTATCTTCGGCAATGGGGATGAAGTCAACCGGAGAGATCATGCCTTTGACCGGATGCTGCCAGCGCACCAGGGCCTCAAAGCCCACTAGGTGGCCAGTGGCCAGATCGACGATGGGCTGGTAGCGCAGGGTCAGCTCCTGCTGGGCAATAGCCAGACGCAGGGCGTTTTCCAGCTCTAGGCGCTGCAACGCCTTCTGATGCATGGTTTGGTTGAAAATCGTATAGCCCAGCTGGCCCGTTTGCTTGGCTGAGTACATGGCAATCTCGGCGTCGCGCAAAATATTGATGCCTTCGCTGTAGCTGCGATCGCCCACCACAATGCCAATACTGGCGCCGATGACAACCTCTTGGCTAGCCAGAGGTATAGCCGTTTGAAAACTGCTCAACACTCGCTCGGCGGTGCGCACCGCCGCCGTCAGATTGTCAATATCTTCGATCAGCAGCACAAATTCGTCGCCGCCTAGGCGAGCCGCCAGATCAACGCCGCCGATGGCCGCCTGCAGCCGCTTGGCAATCAGCTGGAGCAGGCGATCGCCCACCTGATGCCCCAGGCTATCGTTAATGACCTTGAAGCGATCGAGATCAATGAGCAGCACCGCAAACTGGGCGTCATCGTGCTGATGAATCCGCTTGACGGCCAGATTCAACCGCTCAAGCAGCAGGCTGCGATTGGGCAATCCGGTCAGGCTGTCATGGGTGGCATCGTGCTCCATCTGCTGAAGCATTCGCACCTGGTCACTAATGTCGCGAGAGCTGGTTTGCAGGTAGGTGGGCACGCCCTCGTCTGAGCAGATCACCTTGATGAGCGTTTCGAGCCAGATGTAGCGCCTGTTTTTGCAGCGCGCCCGATAGGTGATTGGGCCAGCAGCTGGATCGTGAAGTGCCTGCTGAAACTGAGGCTGAATCAGGGGGCGATCTTCTGGATGGCACTGGCGGTAGGGATCGCTGCCCACCAAGTCTTCGGGCTCGAAACCCAGGAGCGCACTGCAAGAGGGGCTCAGGTAGAGAAACTTACCCGACAGGTCGTGCAGACAGACCAAATCTTTAACATTTTCGGCCAGCAGTCGAAAGCGGACCTCACTCTGCTGCAAGGCCGCTTTAGCCTGCTGACGCTCTAGCTCAGCGGCGGCTCGGTTGGCAAAAATTTGCAGAATGGTGGCATAGTCAATGCGATCGCGCAGTGGCCGTTTGCTCATCACGCAGAGCAGACCTAGCACATCGCCCCCGGCGCTGGTCATCGTTACCCCGACGTAGCCCTTTAGCTCCAAACGCTCCAAAAAGGAGTTGGTGGGAAACGACTGGGCAACCTGGTCAACGCAGCGATGAAAACCCTGATTTAGCACCAGGGCACAGGGCATCTCTGTCGCTGCGATCGTGATATTGGGCTGTAGCTCTCCCTCACACCAAAAGGCTAAGGTGCGCATCTCATCGGTTTGGCGTTCTGCCACATAGACGCAGTCGGCATCTAGGGCCGAGGCCAAATGCCCCACCAGCTGTTGAAAAAATGCCTCCCCGGTGACCGCTGCCGTACCAGCCATCAACTGTTGCAGGGCATCGGTGGCCTGCTTAATTTCAGTAATATCTCGCTCAATCACAACGTAGCGATAAACCTCACCCTGCTCGTCTCGAATCGGAAACGAGCGATTCCAAATCCATCGGGTATGGCCATCGGCACCTATGAATCGATATTCGTCATTGAAAAAGGCTTTGCCCTGAAGCTCGTTCGCAAATTTCTCACCAACCCAGGGGCGATCGTCAGGATGAACATACTGTAGCCAGGCCCCAGGGGAAGAGTTGTCTGCCACGACATCCTGGTAGAGATCCGCAAACCGATGGTTGGAGTAAATCAGCTTGCCAGTGCTGACCTCTCGCAGCAGCAGCGAGTCTTCGATGCCATCGACAATTTGCCGCAGTTGTTCATGGCTCCGCTTCAGCGATCGCCCCATGAGCCTTT
Organism: Nodosilinea sp. FACHB-131; assembly: GCF_014695395.1. GTDB lineage: Bacteria > Cyanobacteriota > Cyanobacteriia > Phormidesmidales > Phormidesmidaceae > Nodosilinea. The sequence goes on along the minus strand of NZ_JACJOF010000038.1, from coordinate 163,552 downwards.
TGGCTTGAAGCTGCTGCCTGAGCTGCGAGTTGCTGGTGCGCAGCGCTGTTTCCTGGGCAAACAAGTTAGCAGTCAGCTGGGTAAACGCCTCCGTTAACCGAGAGACCTCGTTGCGGCCCTTAACCCGGGGCAGCAACACATCGCGGTTGCCGTCGCGAATTTGATCGGCGGCAGCAGCAATTTGTAGCAGGGGCTTAGTGATGCGGTAGGCCGCGATCCAACCCACAACCACAAACCCACTGCCGAGGCCCAATCCGCCCAGCAAAATTTTCCAAAACAGGGCTCGAGCTGGGCTAAAGGCTGTAGACACCGGCTCGTGCACTAAAATTGTCCAGCCCAGGCCGGGGTAGCTGCTGTGCCCCTGACTGCTGACAAACCCGACTAAATAGTGTTGACCATCGGGCCAGCGCTCTACGGTAAAACCCTTTGTCTCAGTCTGGGCCAGGCGCAAGCTGTTTAAGTTCAGCTGCTGCCCCTGCCAGGCCTCAGGGCCAAGAATGACCTTGCCCAGAGCATCGACAATAAAAACAGCTTGGTTGTTGGCAGTGGGCTCCTGCATCAGTGAGGCAGCTACCCCTTCTACCCATTCCCAGGTGATGTGAGCCCCTAAAACGCCCTGGAGTTCTCCCCGATCGCTGTAGACAGGGGCGGCCACATCGAGCAGGCGCAGCGGGGCTCCATCGGCCTTGGGGGGCAAGAGTTTACTCAGCAGCTTGGCATCGTGCACATCTCCCACAAAGGGTTCATTTTTAGCCGCAACAAACCAGTCTCGCTCAGCCACGCTCACTCCCTCTAGCAAGTCCTGAGTGCTGACTTGAACGACACCCTGGGCGTCGGTATAGCCAATCCAGGTGTAGTCGGGGTAAGTGCTCTGGAGGCGTTCAAGCAAAGACTGCCGCTCACCTGTGGGTTGTGAAAACTCTCCCACCAGCTTGAACTCGGCAATAATTTGAATCTCACGGTAGCGCTCAAACAAGCTGCGATCTAGTTCTTCTGTGAGTTGATCGGCCATCATTGCCAATCTGTAACCCATATCGCGCTCGATCTGATCCTCCGCCTGCTTTCCAGCCACGCCGCCTAAAACAGCCGACAACAAAAGCGTGATGCTGCTAAAAGCAATTCCCAGGCGGATCCCTAGGCTGGTATTGACCCAGGACGGAAAAAATCGCTGCATACGCTAAAAGGTGAGGGAGCTAAGAAACCTAAGAGGGCAATGAGCCTAAACTTTGCTGCACATAATGCACAAGGTCAGGCAGATAGAGTCGAATAGATGGGTATAACTACTGCCAAACGCTCAGAGCCCAATGAGTGAGCCTGGCTATGCTGGGGTAGTAAAGTTCGCCGCGGAAAAACAGTGAAGTAAATGTCTAACGCGCCCTCAAAATTGGAGATTTTGGTTGTTTAGAGACATCTACTTTGTGATTGGGATCCTAGAAAATACCTACGTGCATACCTAAAATCAGTTGTGGAATGCTAGATTTCAAAGATTTCAATCCGTATTTTTAGTGGTTAAAAAACGCACACTGCATCTTGTGAGTGTGCCCACTTCATGGGTCTTTTATACAGTAGTAGAACCCCACAACCTTTAAGCAAATCTAAAGGTCAATACGTCTAAACTACCTGCCCTTGAGCAGACTGTCTAATCTCTGTTTTAAAGCAGGGGAATTAGTGATTAATTCGATTAAATCTATATAGATTTGTCTATGTAGAACTGAGCGGGTGGCTAGCCCAGTTGACCAGCACCCCAGTCACCAGAGAACTATGACAGTTGAGTGTGCCAGTTGAGCCGTCTGCCTGCCATATCGCCTCAATTGAGACGAGCAGGTAAAAAGCTTGAGCGCTCATTTTTGCTAGTTCTAAAGCCGAAAAAGCCCGTAGATAAAGGGGTTCTGCCTACTGGTGCTGTCTCTGCCACTGTTGGGCCAGTGTCACCCACTACACAAAGTGTCATGGCCTTGCTAAGGGGTGCCTAGGCCCCAGCGCTACAACAGTGTCATGGCGAAAGCGAAGACAACTGCTTCTCCGCCGGCCCCATCCAACCTAATGGCATTGTTCAAACCGTTTTGGGTGGGCTTCTCAACACAAGACAGTCAACAACACACAGTTTGCATTTGGAGAATGACCATGAAAACCCGTTCTATCGCTGCGATCGCCTTAGGTCTTACCGCCGCTTCTATGGCTGCCCTTCCCATGGCCGCTAACGCCCAGAATGCCAGCACTGACCTCAACTACGTCGGCGCAGGCGTCGGCATCAGTGACGACATTGGCCTCTCGATCAACAGCAAGGTTACCGTAGCCGACAACATCTCAGTGCGCCCCGGCGTCATCAGCGACCTCGACTTCAATGGCGACGATGGCGAAACCGTCTTCCTGCTGCCCGTGACCTACGACTTCAACGCCATTACCGACAACGGTCGTATACTGCCCTACGTTGGCGCTGGCCTGTCGGTCTCTACCGAAGGCTCTACACAAGTCGGTCCTATGCTCACTGGTGGGGTTGACTACCGCATCACCGAGCGCATCGTAGCCAATGGTGGTGTCAACGTGTCGTTCTATGACAACACCCATGTCAACGGCTCTGTCGGCCTAGGTTACGCATTCTAGGTTCCTAGACCTCCTGCTCTCAACCAGTAAACTAGCAAAAAAGAGATCGGTGGAAGTTCCACCGATCTCTTTTCTTTTGATTGAGTTGCAGCGCTGAGTTGAGAATGTTGCCATTGGTCAATTGACCAAGCCACTGTGGGTCAGCCCCGTACTGAGGCCAATTTAAGCGCTCCTCTCAGAGCCTTACTCGGCCAATTCCAACTTTCATTGGTGTTAGTAAAGCGATCGCCCTACCTCTACTTGCCAGATTTGCTTAGCTCCTAGAGGTTATGCCAGGCGGACTTTACCCACGATCGCCCCTAGAATCCTCAACCTTACTGGCCAGACTGAGACGGATCCACGATGTAGTTGGCTGCTGGGTTATCAGCCAGCGGAGCCAGCCTGCCTTGGTGAACCAGAGCCTGATGAATAAACGCTGCAATTTCGGCACGGGTAGCGGGCCGATCAGGGTTGAGGAGTTGGCGGTCGGGATAGTTAACCACTAAGCCTGCCTGGGTTGCAGTTGCGATCGGATCTACTGCATAGATCGGAATTTTTTGGGCATCGGTATAGTAGTTGCTCACGACCTCTGAAGGCAGGGCCTCAAACTCAGCATTGTCTCCTGCTGCACGGTCGGTGCGATTTGGGGCTTCAGCTGTATTGGCCGGAGCCGACGAATTGGGAGCGGCGGCAGTGCTGGCAGAATCTGGGGATTGAGCAGGGCGATTAGCCGCAGGAGGAACGTTTCTAGCTCTAGCGGGAGCCACAAGGGGTTGCATCAAAGTTGTTAGCGCCATCGGCATGAGGAAGGTGTTTCTGCGAGGTCGCTGGGTGGTAGGAGAGGATTGGTTTGCTGCTGTTGAGTTGGCGACAGCGACTTGATTATTGGTATCTGCTTGATTGGCCGTGGATTGCTCTGGAGCGGTTGAATTATTGGCTGTGGGGGTCGCGGGATCCGAAGCATTGAGGGTGGGTGGAGCTTCTAGATTGAGGTTTTGAGATAGGGAGACTAGAGCTTCGGTTCTTGAAATTTCTCGATCGGGTGCAAATAAGCCACCAGGGTAGCCAGACATAAATCCAGATTCGTGAGCTTCTTCAATTGCATCTTTGGCCCAATGATCTACCGGCACATCGTTATAAACGCTGCCATCAGCAATCGGGTCTTCTTGGACTTGATTAAAGCTTTGGCTGAGGATGGCAGCAAACTCGTCACGCCGCACTGGCTGATCGGGTCTAAACGTTCCATCTGGATAGCCCTTGAGCAGGTTTTGAGCGGTCAGACTTTGAATAAAAGGCTGCGCCCAATGCCCTTCAGTATCTGATAAATAACCTGCTTGTCCGCTAGGCTGCTCAGGGGATGCGATCGCTGACGTAGGTTGCAGCGTTAGCAAAGGGACAAACGTCCCGATTGAGAGTCCTAGGACGGCAACGGTTGCACCTGCAACGGACCAATGAGAGCGATTCAGCATTTGTCTTTCCCCTAGGAGGTGGCGGATTTCTTGGTATTCAGGCTATGCAATCTTTAAGCTGATCCTGTCTATCTTTCGGACGACACACCAGGCATAAGTTGAGGTGTAGGCAAGTACTCAAGAATCTAAAGAGTTTGTCGCTATCTGAATTCTCAAGCCTGGCTTTCTAATGAGTAATTATACTGAGCCAGTTCCATCACTGCCCCATTGGCTTAGAAACTGCTGCGACGGTGTCATGCATGGCTCTTGCGCCGTCACAAATACAGTCAAAAATCCAGCTCACAAAGAAGTGGCTGTATGCCTTTCCCAAGTGTGCTTCAGCCTTAGGTCACCAAACAAACAACGAACCTGTGGCCCAAAGTCTTCTGGCTGAACCTGCGCCATGTTTGATCTGTGTGTCCAGCACCAGACACGGAACACCTCAGCTTTCAGCCTTTGAGTACTGATCTAGAATATGGAGCTAAGCGGATTCGAACCGCTGACCCCTTGCATGCCATGCAAGTGCTCTACCAACTGAGCTATAGCCCCTTGTGCGCCAACTTTTTCGCTGAGCGCATCAACAATAGTGACCTAAGGGGGGTACCGTCGTCAACCCCAAATTTTCCCTGAGTTTTATTCAACGGTAGCGGTGAAGGGCAGCCATCCGCGATAGAGTCAGGAAGATTGTAGTGTTCACGTGGCAATGGCAATGGTTTATCCTGGTTCTTCGTCTCCCCCTGATGCCGATGCGGTGCAGGATGTGCTGCTGCGGTTGCGGCGTAAAGAAGGCACTTGGGTCAACTGGGCTCAGGGCTGCCAGGCTCTGCAAAAGGCGCGGTTCACTCCCCAGCAAATTTTTGAAGAAACCGGCTTTGAGCCCATCCACCAAAACCAGATTATGGTGGCGGAGCAGGTCTACCAATCCATTCTCAAGGCGGGGGTGACCGAGGCGACCCAGGCTCACTTTACCGAGCGGGGCAGCGATGCCCTCTACGAGCTGCGGGTGCTCTCTCAGGGCGATCGCGCCGCCACTGCCGATTTTATCTTCCAGCACGGCATCGACTCTGAGGAGGTGCGCGATCTGGTAAAGCCGATCAAAGAATATGCCTACCGCAAAGACAAGCCCGAGGGCTTTAGCGATGGGCCAGGGGATGCGATCGCCTACCACTTCTGGAAGCTAGCCCGTCAAAAAGACGACCTGCAAGACCGATCGCGCCTGATTGCCCAAGGCCTGCGCTTTGCCCAAAGCCCCACCGCCCGCCAGCACATCGAAAAGCTGCTGACCGACTTTACGGTTGTTAAAGACCGCCCCGCCCCTCGGCTGCCCCTCTACCGGCTCGAAACTGAAAGCGAGCTGCCGCGAATGATCCCCGTAGTGGGGCAGATGCCGCTGACGGTGGACGATTTGAAGGCAGTGCCCGTAGTGGTGGCGGAAGAACCCTTCAGCATGGTCAGCGCTAACGGCGCCAGTGCCTGGATTGCGGTGCCCGGCTGGCAGGTGATTTTTCGGGCCGAGGACCCGGTGGGCATTCTCACCCAAGCCCGGCAGTTGCCCAACTACCCCAGCGATGGTGCCGACGACACGGTGCTGGTGGTAGTTGATCGCAGCGATCGCACATGGGACGACGACGGCTACTTTCTTACCACCGAAGGCGATCAGCTGAGCCTATCTTGGTCACCTAGCCCGATTGAAACCCCCATTTTGGGCAAAATGATTCTCATTCTGCGACCCAAGCGCATTTTGGATGAAAACTACAATCGAGAACTTTGGCAGCTAGACGAATAGGAGACAACTATGGGCCTCGAACGACGCTTATCTCGCACCATGTTCTTGAATACCGAGATTGTGGAGCTGCGGCAAATGTGCTTCACCCCCGGTCGCGTGTTTGAACCGGGCAAATATATCGCGGGCGACCTGCCCGACACGGCCTTTGAGATGGGTTTAGTAGAAAAGCTGCCGCCGGTGCGGGGGAAGAGTGAGGAGATTGGGGATCCGCCGGAAGCGTGAGTGAGCGGGTGAGGAAGGTGAAAAATGCAAAGTTCAAAATTTTGAATTCTCAATTTTGAATTTTGCATTCATTCCCCTATCTCATCCTCACCGTCCAAACTTTTAAGACAACGTGCCCCAGACTACAGCGGCTACCGTCTCCAGCCTCGACAACAGATCGTAGTATCTGTGGTTGATGGCCATGGCCGTGACATCCTTAACGCCTCGGGAGTTGCCTTCGCTACGGCCCCAGATTATTGTCTGTGGGCTGGGACGCACGGGGCTGCGGATTTATAGCCTGCTGCGACAGCAAGGGGCGCAGGTGGTGGGCATTAGCTACCATCCCATGCCAGAGGTGGTGGGCGAGATTGTGGTGGGGGAGCTGCGATCGCCCACTACCCTCGCCCAAGCCGGCATTCACCAGGCCCACACCCTAGTGCTGGCTACCTCCGACGACGCCTTGAATTTAGCCATTCTCACCCAGGCGCGCATCCTCAATCCCAACATTCGGATCATCAATCGGCTGTTCAACATCAGCTTGGGTGAGCGGCTCGACCACACCCTGCCCCACCACGTCAGCTTCAGTTCGGCGGCGCTAGCGGCACCGCTGTTTGCCTTTGCGGCGCGGGGCAACCGGGCGATCGGGCAGCTGCGTCTGTTTGACCTCACCTGGCCGATGTACGAAGAGGTGATCAATGCCGCCCACCCCTGGCACGGCAAGCTGCTAAAAACCTTATGGGACAATCGATCCCAGCTCTTGATTCACTACCACTCGGCCCACCGTCCTATTGATCTGGTGACGGCGGTGGTAACGGGAGAGGTGTTGCAGGTGGGCGATCGCGTCGTAGTGGCCACCCGCCCCCAGCAACCCATCCTCAAGGCTCGCCACATACCCCAGTTTTGGCAGCGACTGCTGGTCACCCTCGACCACGGCCGCCGCCGTGCCCGTGCCACGCTGCTGGTGATTTTGGCGCTGTTGATCACCATTGGCCTGGCTACGTTCACCTATCTTTGGCACGACCTCAACACCAACTGGGTCGATGCCCTCTACTTCTCGGTGGGCATGATTACCGGAGCCGGGGGCCAAGAACAGGTGGCAGAAAACTCCTCAACCAGCATCAAAGTTTTCACGGCTGTGATGATGCTGGTGGGAGCGGGGGTGATTGGTATCTGCTACGCCCTGCTCAACGACTTTATTTTAGGCTCCCATTTTCAGAGCCTGTGGAGCGTGGCTCGCATGCCCCGGCAGCACCACTACATTATTTGTGGGTTGGGGGGCGTGGGCTATCGCACGGCCATTCACCTGCACAAAGCCGGCTATCGGGTAGCCGTGATCGAGCAAGATGCCCACAACCGCTTTTTGTTTTCGGTTAAGGCGCTCAAAATTCCGGTCATCATCGCCGATGCCAACCTGACCTCCACCCTAGAAACCGTGAACTTGGCCTCGGCCCAGGCCCTGCTAGTCGTGACTAGCGACGATACGGTGAATTTAGAAATTGCCCTCACGGCTCGCAGCATTAGCCCCCAGGTGCCCAGCGTTGTGCGCATCTTTGATGCCGAGTTTGCCCAGCAGGTGCAGCAGGTGTTTGAGTTTGATCAGGTGCTCAGCCCGATGGATTTGGCTGCGCCTACCTTTGCCGCCGCTGCCCTCGGGGGTAGAATCCTCGGCAACGGCATGTCTGGGGATCTGCTGTGGGTGGCGATCGCAACGCTGATCACCCCTCACCATCCCTTCTACAACCAGCCGATCCAGACCATCGCTCAGACAGCGCAGTTGGTGCCCCTATATATCGAGTCAGCCCGTCGCACGCTCCACGGCTACAGCCTGCTCAACGTGACCCTCACCGATGGCGACGTGCTTTACCTGACCATGCCCGCCAACCGGTTAGATTGCTTGCAATACACCCCGACCGCAGTCACAGAGGAGATGAGAGGGTAAGAGAGTGAGCAGTGGAAGCAGCGATCGCCCAATTCCAGGATCTCAGCGACGATCGAGCCGGAGCCAGCTAAACAGTTGCTCCGGGGTCAGCGATAGCGACATCCCGGTTAGGACTGGCAGCTCAGCATCTTCAGCCCATTCCTCAGGCAAGCGATCGGGGTAGTAGACCAGCACCACTCGTTCTGCAGGATCGATCAGCCAGCCCAGTTGCCCCCCGTGGCGCAGGCTGTGCAAAATTTTGCGCGTCACCTTCATCTGGCTCTGCTGGAGGGAGAGAATCTCAATGATCCAATCTGGGGCAACGCTAACGCCAGTGCTGACAATCTCACCATTCTCGTCAGCGGGGAGCTGGCTGTGTTTTAGCACAGCAATGTCTGGCACGATGGAGCGCTCACCGACGGTACAGCGTAGTTCGATAAGGGCCTCATAGGGAGAATCAGCGGCGTTCTTGATGACGCTAACTAACCGCGATTGAATCCGACTGTGTTTTCCACCGGGCATCGGTTTTTGGCTGACCTCTCCCTGCACAAATTCCCACGCCGGTGACTCTTCGATGTAGGGCAGCGTCAAAAACTGCTCTAGGGTCAACCGTTGGGGTAAAGCAACAGTCATGACGATGGCCCTCGCTAGCCGTCAACTGCCTGAATTGTAGCTTTCTAAAACCCTCACGTTTGGCTGCCCGCTACAATATCCCCAGTAACTATGAACCACCATGGGGCGCACACCCACCCTCACCTACGATCGCGGCACCCTGATCCTGCATCCACCGCCGCGAGGCAGAAGCTGGGTAGACTTCGCCCATTGGGACGATCGCATTGAGAAATTCCGCATCCCCGCTCAGCAGTACCGCGCTCTGGTCGAAACCTTGCGAGCCGAGCAAGTGCCCTTCAACGATCAGGCCCACACCTTCAAGCCGCTGGAGCTTAATCCCCGGCTGAGCCTAGAACCCTATCCCCATCAAACAGAAGCTCTCCAGGCCTGGATCGACCAGCGCTGGCGTGGAGTTGTAGTGCTGCCCACCGCCAGCGGCAAAACCTTCCTGGCCCAAATGGCCATGCAGGCCACGCCTCGGCCCACACTAATTACCGTGCCGACGCTCGATCTCATGCACCAGTGGTATGCCCATTTAGAGGCGGCCTTTCCCGACGTGAAGGTGGGGCTTTTAGGCGGAGGATCAAAGGATCGGACGCCGATTTTGGTGGCCACCTACGACAGCGCCGCCATCCACGCCGAGAGCCTGGGCAACCAATATGCCCTACTAATTTGCGACGAGTGTCACCATCTACCCAGCGACTTTAATCGGGTGATTGCTGAATATTCCATCGCGCCCTACCGACTGGGGTTAACCGCCACCCCCGATCGCGCCGACGGTCGCCACGACGATCTCAACCATCTGCTGGGGCCAGTGGTTTACGCCAAGTCAGCGGCGGATCTGTCGGGGGATGCCCTGGCTCCTTTTCAGATTGTGCCGATTCGGGTGAAGCTGTCGAACCAAGAGCGATCGCGCTATGACCAGCTGATTGCCCAGCGCAACCGCTTTTTGCAGGAGGCTAACATCTGGCTTAGCTCGGCCCAGGGATGGCAGCGGTTTGTTCGAGCCAGTGCCCAATCCCCAGGCGGGCGGCGGGCGATGCTGGCCCACCGAGAGGCGCGGGCGATCGCCCTGGGTACTGAGGGCAAACTGCGAGTGCTTGCCGACCTGCTCGCTCAGCACCACCCCGATCGCACGATCATATTTACCAACGACAATGCCACGGTTTATCACATCTCCGAGACCTTTTTGATCCCCGCTATTACCCACCAAACGCCAGTCAAAGAGCGCCACGCCATTCTCCAAGATTTTCGCCATGGCCAGTACCCTACCCTGGTGGTCAGCCACGTACTCAACGAAGGAGTGGATGTGCCCGAGGCGCGGGTGGCCATTTTGCTCTCCGGGAGCGGCTCCACTCGCGAGTATGTGCAGCGGCTAGGGCGCATCTTGCGCAAGGGCAGCGGCAACAAGCAGGCCATGCTTTACGAAGTTGTGGCCGAAGAAACCACCGAAGAAGCCATTTCCAGCCGTCGCCGCCAAGGAGTACAACCATCGCAGCCTAGTCCTCGCCAGCTCGAGCTAGTGCCGGTGAAACCGGTCTATAACAACGATCCCCTACCGGCTGTGCCGCGGGCAGCAGAAGCACCACCCCTACCTCCTCCCGACCCAGCTTGAGCGTCTATCTGTGCCACAAAAATAAGCCCAAAGATAGTGGACATAAGTGTGCTCAGAAAGCTCCTCAAACGCTATCTTAGTAGTAAGCTAAAGTCTTGCTAGAAGAGGGTTATCGGCGATCGCGCCCCAACCTTACGTCGAAGCTTTGCCCACGGCTTAATGCCGCGTTTCGTCTAGTGATCTTGGGCTTCCCCCCCACAGCCCTACGTGTCGGGTTCCGCCCTAGTTAACGAGAGTTAAGTCACGAGCTAGGTAAGCCTGGTGGTCTAGTTCTTTGGCCTGCCGCAGTTATAGAGCTGGCCAACAACTCGCCTCTTACTGCCAGATTTGAGCCTTAACTTCCATTAACTTGGGAACCAGCTCGCTTGGGTTCTCGAACTCTTGGCAGCGCGGTCGTACTTTTTCATAGCTTTGGCGCTTGCCCCAGCGCTAAGCATTCCTGCTTTCTCCATCCCCACCAATCCTTCGATGAGTCACCTGTTTGCTACGGCTTTGCTCCTTACCCTTGGTGTTGGTTCAGCGGGACTGTTGACAGTCTCTGCCCAACCAACCCAGGCCCAGACTTTTAACTCCTTAGGCCCCTTGCAAACTGAGCTAATGGGCACCAGTTCTGTGGTGCCAGCGCTTGCCAACTACCTGGCTCAAGTAGAGAGGCCCCTAGCAGCAGAAGCGGGGATCGCAGAGGCTGAGGCTCCCTCTGCCAGCGATCAAGGCCAATCTTTGGATGCGATCGCCGCTACGATTTGCGCCCATCTACCGGAGTGGGAGCGCCCGTCGGCGATCGCTCAAACCAAGCAGCTAGAGGCCATGCCCTACTACGGTGAAGTACTCGATACCGATCCCATGGCTGAGCTGGCTAAAGTCTGGTGGAGCCACGAAGCCTTTGTGTTCACCACCTATGGTCTCAGCGCCCGCACCGATCCCCTCTACCTCTCTGGGATATGGACGGCGATGGATGACATTTGGAACTGCTACAGCGGCGATCAGCCCGAGCAGATTAACCAGGGAGAGCTAGCAGAAATGTGGCTACTGCATCACCGCTTGGTCAACTTGGAATGGCAAGACAATCAGTACCTGGTTACTGTTGAGCCCGTGGGCACTGGACTGCAACTGGTGCAGTTTCCCCGCCGCGAGAGTGGCCAGACCTTGCCCCTCAGCATTGTTTCCACGACAGGTCAGGCTCTGGCGGTGATGTCTGGCGATTGGTGATCCCCACCAATACATTGTTCATCTATAGGAAAAGCCCCCAACTCAGCTGGAGTTGGGGGCTTTTCCTATTTTTTGTCAGCTCTGGCCAAGCCCGTTACTACCCTGAACCTCTCAATTGGCTAGGGCAAACAGCGTTTGCTCCTACAAAATGGCCCATCTTTAAACCAAGGGCATCAAATCGAGTGTGGAATGAGTAGCGTTCCTAAAGCCAGAAATTCAAGGGTTCTAAAGGGCGGCGGGAGCGGCAGCCACATCGAGCCAGCCCGCACTTAGCACTACCGTCAGGCCCATAAACAGCACGGTTAAGGTCCAAGTGACGCGGTTGAGGGTAGTTTCAGCGCTTTTGGTGCTGGTAAAGAGCTGAGCTTGGCCACCTAGGCCACCCAAACCATCGCCCTTAGGGCTGTGCAGCAGCACCATGGCCGTGAGGCCCACAGCAGCAACCATCCAGATAACTTTCAAAATTGTGGTGACTATCATCGCGTTCCTAGACTAACCTGCTCAAAATAACGCCCACCCTTCACTATACCCCAAGCTTCTCAGCCCTTCCAGGTTCCCCTTGAGCCAGCACTAGCGGGAGAGTTTGACCGGGGTACGGTTGTTGCGAATTTCCACATCGGCAGGGAGAAACATTGAGCGCCCGGTCATTTCCTGGGGCTGGGGCAGACCCAGAATTTGCAGAATAGTAGGGGCAATATCAGACAGTCGCCCGTCTTCGCGCAGGTTAACGTCACCACCATAGGCAGGCACCTTGAGCTTCTCGCCTTCGACCAGAATAAAGGGCACCGGGTTGGTGGTGTGGGCTGTCCAGGGCTTGTGGTTTTCGTCCCACATCAGCTCAGCGTTGCCGTGGTCAGCAATGATAATGGCGGTGCCGCCAGCCTTGCCAATCCCGTCGATTAAGCGGCCTAGCTCATGGTCAACGGCTTGGAGAGCCGTGATTGTAGACTCCATTTTGCCGGTGTGACCTACCATATCGGGGTTGGCGTAGTTGATCACCACCAGAGAATAAATTCCTTTTTTAATAGCAGCTAGGGCGGTGTTGGTCACCGCCGCCGCCGACATAGCCGGAGCCTTATCGTAGGTCGCGACCATCGGGCTAGATACCAGCTCCCGGTCTTCGCCCTTTAAGGGTTCTTCTAAGCCACCGTTGAAGAAGTAGGTGACGTGGGCGTACTTTTCGGTTTCAGCAGTGCGAAACTGCTTGAGCCCGTTGTTGGCCACTACTTCGCCCAAAATATTGCTCAAGTTTTGAGGTTGAAAGGCCACCTTCACCGGCATCTCCGGGTCGTACTGGGTCATGGTGACGAAGTTGGGTGGAGCGATTAACTCCCGCTCAAAGCCTTTGAAGTTGGGATCGACTAGAGCCTGGGTCAGCTGCCGGGCGCGATCGGGGCGGAAGTTAAAGAAGATCACGCCGTCCTCTGGGGCGATCGCACCGGGGGCCAGCCGCACTGGCTCGACAAATTCATCGTTGATCTCTTGTTCGTAGGATTCTAGCAGCGCTTCCATGGCGGTTTTGCCGCTGCCCTCGCCGGGATCAGTCATTACCCGGTAGGCCTTCTCGACGCGATCCCAGCGGTTATCGCGATCCATAGCGTAGTAGCGACCGCTGAGGGTCACCAGGCGACCAAGGCCCAACCGATCAACGTAGTCCTGAATTTTTTGTACCGCCACCTGGCCTTCGGTGGGTTTGGTGTCACGACCGTCGGTAATGACGTGAATGCAAACCTCGTCAATGTCTTGAGCTTTGGCCATCTCTAGCAGACCAAATAGATGGGAGAGGTGAGAGTGAACCCCCCCCTCAGAGCACAGCCCCACCAGGTGCAGCTTGCTGTTACGGTAGCGCACCGCCTGACACACCTCTAGCAAGGCCTCATTTTCCTGCAAGGTGCCGTCTTCTACAGCATCAGAAATACGCACCAATTCTTGAGGCACAATGCGCCCCGCACCGATGTTGAGGTGACCCACTTCAGAGTTACCCATCTGGCCGTCGGGCAGCCCCACATCCTTGCCTGAGGTCCGAATCAAAGTGTGGGGGTAAGCGGCCCACAGGCTGTCCATCACCGGAGTCTTTGCGGCAGCGACAGCGTTACCGTCGGTATTTTCCCGATATCCCCAGCCGTCGAGAATGATTAAAACCATCGGCGGGATTGACGCTTGACTCATAGGTAAGAATCCTTCGGAGTTGGACTAACGTCTCAGCAATCGCACTATCCAGAAATTTAGCCCCAATCTGAGCTGGGACGGTGCTGGAATAGCCCTTTAAAGATTCACTTACTGGCGATCACGCTGGGCAGATACGTTCGCTTAGTGCTGCAAGGACATGCTCACAACACAAAAAGCTAGCAACTGTACTCTAGACCCAGCCTAGTCACGTTCTATAGGCATACGGCCAGGCTAAAGTGCAATTTAAGAACTTTTTTATAAATTGCATATTACTCTACATCTGCGTTATTTTGTAGCGCCTGCCTTGCGCTTGGCCTGCTGTTGCTGACGCTTGGCATCAGCCTTGGCTTTCTTCTCAGCCTCAAGGGCGGCTCGTTTCTTGGCCTCGGCCTCTTCAGCCACTTTATCGAGATAGTAGTGATAATCTCCCCGGTACAACCGCAGCTCGCCATCGCGAATTTCGACGATTTTGGTGGCTACGCGGGAGATGAAGTAGCGATCGTGGGAGACCAGCAGCACCGTACCGTCGTAGTGCTGCAGGGCCTCTTCCAGCATCTCTTTGGCAGGAATGTCTAAGTGGTTGGTGGGCTCGTCGAGCATCATCAGGTTGGCAGGGCGCAGCAGCATTTTGGCTAGGGCCAGACGGGCCTTTTCACCACCGCTGAGGGCTTTGACCTGCTTAAAGGCCATGTCGCCCGTGAACAGAAAGCGTCCCAGCAGGGTGCGCACCTCTTCGTTGGTCCAATCGGGCACTTCGTCGTGGATGGTGGCGATGACGGTTTTCTCCAGGTCGAGAGCCTCGGCCTGGTTCTGCTCAAAATAGCTGGGGATCACGTTGTGGTTGCCCACTTCGACCTGACCATCGGTGGGGGTTTCTAGCCCAGCAATCATGCGCAGCAGGGTTGATTTACCCGAGCCGTTGTGACCGAGAAAAGCGATGCGATCGCCCCGCTCGATCAGCAGGTCTGTGCCAAGAAATAAAATCTTCTCGTCGTAGCTGTGGGTGAGATCGCTAATAGTGACCACCTCGCGCCCGCTACGGGGGGCAGGGGGAAAGCGAAAGTGCAGGGTGCGCACACTGCCGGTGGGAGCCTCAATGCGCTCAACTTTCTCCAGCTGCTTTTCACGGCTTTTGGCCTGGGTGCTGCGGGTGGCGCTGGCCCGAAAGCGATCGACAAAGGCCTGCTGCTTAGCAATTTCTTTTTGCTGGCGCTCAAAGGTGCTGAGCTGAGCAGCCAGGCTTTCTTCTTTTTGGGTGAGGTAGGCGGTGTAGTTACCCAGGTAGGTGGTGGAGACACCGCGCTCAGTTTCAACAATCTGGGTGCAGAGGCGATCGAGAAATTCTCGGTCGTGGGAGACGATCACCATGGGGGTGGTGAGCTTTTTGAGGTAGCCCTCTAGCCACTCAATAGTGTCGAGGTCGAGGTGGTTAGTAGGCTCGTCGAGCAGCAGCACGTCGGGAGCTTGCAGCAAGATTTTGCCCAGGCCCATGCGCATTTGCCAGCCGCCGCTAAACTCGCTGACGTAGCGATCGCCGTCGCTGGCCTCAAAGCCCATCTCGGGCAAAATTTTCTCAATCTGCGACTCTAGCCCGTAGCCACCCAGAGCATCAAATCGTCGCTGGAGCTTGTCTAGCTCGTGGATTAGGCGATCGAGTTCGTCGGGGTCGGCCGTTTCCATCAGCGTGGGGATGTGGTGCAGCTTTGACTGCACCTCGTTGGCCTCTTTAAAGACGGTCCAAAATTCGTCGCGCACCGTGTGGCTGGGGTCAACCTCAAACTCCTGGGAGAGGTAGGCGATCTTGAGATCGGCGGGGCGAATGATGGTGCCCGTGGTGGGCTCAATCTTGCCGGTGATGATTTTGAGCTGGGTCGATTTGCCGGCACCGTTGACACCGACGAGACCGATGCGATCGCCCGGCTTCACCTCCCAGTTCACGTCCTTGAGAACCTCCCCGGTGGGGTAAATCTTGCTGATGTGCTCTAAACGCAGCATGGGCGGCTCCAAAGGCGGGGAGTAAACGAATCTTTACCAAAGGTAACGAAAAATGGGGGCAGGTTGTTAACTCTTGCGCTATCTGGCTAATTCATCTCTGGTAGAAAAATCGCTTCGCCGCTGCGCCCATAAAAAAGGACGCGGCCTAGCTGCGTCCTCGTTGATTCACTGGTAAGACTTTAGCCCCAGGCACAACCTGAGAACTACTGACTACTTCTTCATGTCCTTAGCCATTTTGCGGAACATGTCGAGGCTGGTATCGACCTTGCGACGCTCGGAGCTAGCATCCTTCTTGACAGCAGGTTGAATAGAGATTTCAGACGGGGCAATCTTTTCCACAGATAGGCCTTGCTGCTCTTGCAAACGTTTAGCCTCTAGGGCAGAAATCTGCCGAACGCTTTCTTTTTCTACGGTTTCGCCGCGCTTTTTGGCAAAGGTGCGTCGCACGGTCTTAGATGAGCGCATGTACTCAATGTTGCCGTAGCTCTTAGCGTCGTCCTCATTGAGAAAATAAGCCCCCCCGACCTGTTTGATGGTGGGTTGCTGGGGGGCGGGCTGCCGCCGCACGGGACGGTCTGACTCGCCGGGATTCTTAGCTTTGCCGCCAAACAACCCGCGAATAAATCCAGTCATGAAGCTCTCCTGCGTCTGTAAATAGTAGGGTCGAATGAACCAAGCCCGCAGGCAAAGCGCCCCTAAGCAGGGCAGATGGCCAGACTAGACTTAGCTGAAGGTTTGTTAACTACTATGTTAACTTTTGTTGGCAGAAAAGTTGGCAGCAAATTGGCCTAATCCTCGTTTTGTATCAGGTTGGGCGTTTATGAGAGCAGGTCATGGAGCAAGCCGCAGCGGCCAGCGATTTCTAGAGCATAGGAGCAGGGCCAAGGCGAAGAAATACTAGAGTGGGTAAGGATGTTTTACCCCTTTGCTATGGTCACTTCTCCGTCTTCGCCCTTTGCCGCCGCTGTGCCCGTCGATCGCATTCGCTACAACGACCAGGGGCTAGTGCCTGCCATTGTGCAAGACCATCTTGACGGCACCGTGTTGATGATGGCCTGGATGAATGTCGAATCGCTCCAGCGCACTCTAGATAGCGGCGAAACCTGGTTTTGGAGCCGATCGCGTCAAGAGTTTTGGCACAAGGGAGCGACCTCGGGCCATGTGCAAAAGGTGCAGGCCATTCGCTACGACTGCGACAGCGATGCCCTGCTGGTCACCGTAGAACAGCTAGGCGACATTGCCTGCCACACCGGCGAGCGCAGCTGCTTTCACCAGGTAGATGACCACAAGGTCGCGCCCCCCGCCGATACGCTATCTCAGGTGTTTGGGGTGATCTGCGATCGCCGCGACCACCCCAACCCCGACTCCTACACCTGCAAGCTGTTAGCTGGGGGCGACAACAAAATTCTCAAAAAAATTGGCGAAGAAGCCGCTGAGGTAGTGATGGCCTGCAAGGATGATGACGCCGACGCGATCGCCGGGGAAGCCGCCGACCTGATGTATCACACCCTAGTTGCTCTAGCCCACCACGGGGTTGATATTAAGGACGTGTACCGCAAGCTTCAGCAGCGGCGGCGGTGAGGGGATCGATGAATTCAAAATTCAAAGTTGAGAATTCAAAATTTTGCACTTTGAATTTTGACTTTTTCACCTTTCTCATCCGCTCAGTCACGCTTTCGGCGGATCCCCAATCTCCTTACTTTCCCTACACCAGCGGCGTCTTCGACGGGATCCCCGGCAAACGTGGAAACTTGTCTGGCGTGCGCTCTACCTTGGTGAGGATGACGTTGTGGCGAACACCTTGGGTAACGGGTGTGGTCTGCGATCGCACTTCTAGCAGCTTGCCGCCCAGACGCGGCAGGATGGCCGTCAGGCCAGCTTCCTCCTCTGCCGACCACTGGCCTCGGTAGAGGATGACTTGGCCTCCCAGATTCAGCAGGGGCAGAGCATACTCGGCACAGGTGTTGACGGGGCCGACGGCCCGCAGCAGAGCCAGGTCATAGGCTTCGCGGTGAGTGGGCTGGTGGGCCACCTGCTCAGCTCGCTGGGGCAAAAAGCTGACGTTGGCAATCCCCAGACCCTCACAGGCGGTTTCTAGGGCAGCGAGCTTTTTGCGGGTGGCATCGAGCAGGGCGATCGCCCAATGAGGAAACACCAGCGCCACCGGCAGACCGGGAAAGCCGCCGCCGGTGCCAACATCAACCACCTTGAGCGCGTCGGCACTGGCTCCCTCGCTCAGCCACGGGGTCACCCCCTGAAGCGAATCCCACAGGTGCTTTTCCCAGAAATCCTCAGGGGTGGTGATACGGGTTAGATTGACCTGCTGATTGGCCGCCAGAATGGCGTCGTAGAGCAGCTGAAAGCTCTGCTGCTGGCGATCGCTGGGCTGCCAGTGCAAAGTGCTCTGCCAGCGATCGCCGTAGGAAGGTAGCATGTCCATAAAATCCTAAAGTGCCTATCCGGCGGTGGTCGAAAGGGTTGTTGTCGGCACCGGAGCCAGACGGCCGTGATCGAGATGCCAGCAGCGATCGGCCAGCTGGGCCAGCTCATCGGCATCGTGAGACACCACCAGCAGCGTCCAATTCTGCTTGAGCTGCTTGAGCAGCGCAATGATCTGCTGACGCATCGACCAGTCTAATCCAGCGGTGGGTTCATCCAGCAGCAGTAGGTAGGGCTTGCGAATCAGCTGTACCGCTAGAGCCAATCGCCGCTGCTGCCCGCCGCTGAGGGCGTGGGGCGCCGCCTTGAGGGAGAGCTGCTCTAGTCCCACCGCCCGCAACGCTTGCTCAATCTGGTCACGGGCCATTTCTGGATGGCCCAGACGCAGTTCTTCCAGCAGGCTGTGCCCGCAGAAGTGGCGTTCAGGAAATTGAAACACCAGCCCCGCCAGCTGCCGCAGCGACTCAGGGTCGAGGTCTTGCTGCCGCCACTGAATCGTGCCCTGGGTGGGTTGAGCAAACCCTGCCATCAGCTCTAGCAGCGTACTCTTGCCCGACCCGCTCGGTCCGTAGATCAACCCTAGCTGCTGGGGTGCTAGCTCGAGGGAAATATCCTGCAAAATGGCCCTAGGGCTGGCCGGGGGGTGATAGGTCAGTTGGCGAAGATAGAGCATTCCACCCGCACAGTAAAACAGTAAACAACACAACTAGAGTTTGCGAAAACCGGTACAGCTACCATGGCCTATAGCCGATACCTTTTCCAGTGTGCCCTACTAGGTTGCCATTGGTAGAGGCCAGAGCCGATTTGACGAGAGCTAGGCCAGTGTAGCTTCTGTAACATTACCGCTGCAATCTCCTAGGTAATTCGCCACAATTGGGCCATCAGGTATCACGATGGCTGATTGAGCAGGCATCTCTCCCTCCAAGTCATACGGTTCCGTTTTGATGTTCAGGTCGTAAGGGGTAATTTATTTATGGTTTTTCACGTTCGCCTGGCTCCACCTCGATTGAGTCCGCGTCTAAAAGCCCTATCTGCTGGTGCTCTCACCACAGCCTTTTTAGCGCTTGCTCCTCTGTCGGCCCATGCTGGGGATCCGTTTCGCCCCGACGATCCCCACGAGATTGGCGACAAGACTGAGGCCGTTTTTAACGCGCTCTTCTATGAAGGCAACTACACCGCAGCCCAGTCGCTGGTTGGGCAGGCGATCGCGGCTGAGCCCGATGAGCCCATGAACTACGCGGTTGAGGCAGCGCTTGGCTACCTCAACAAAGATTTAGATAAGCTGGCCGAACAGGCTCGCCTCACCCAGCAAACTGCCACCGCTCTCAAAGAAACAGACCCCCTGCGTGGCCACCTCTACACCGCCGTGGGCATCTTCATGGAAGGTGCCCATGTTCTGCAAACCCAGGGGATCGCTCGAGGTACTCCCTCGGCCCTGCGACTGCTACAGCGGGTCTTTAGCGAGCTAGCAGCTGCGGAGCGCATCGATGCCAACGACCCAGAACTCAGCTTGCTCAAAGGCTTCATGGATTTGCTGCTGGCGGTCAATCTGCCCTTTGCTAACCCCGACCAGGCGATCGCTCGGCTGCAAAACGGCAGCCCCGCCTATCTGTCCCACCGAGGTGTTGCCATTGGCATGCGCGACCTAGGACGCTATGACGAAGCCTTGGCCGAGGTCGATAAAGCGCTGACGGCTGCTCCCAACAATCCTGATTTGATCTATCTCAAGGCTCAGATTCTATTTCTTCAGCAGAAATACGACGCCAGCCTGCCCCTATATAAGTCGGCGTTGACCTACGCGGATCAGCTGCCAGCCTCGACGGTGCAGCAAATTACTCTTGAGGCCTGCCAAGCTGAGGGCATCGCTGGGGAGGTCTGCGTCGAGCGATCGCGCAATAGCGCTCGTTAGCCCACACCAGTTCAGGTAAGTTAAGCCCTATGCTGAGTAATGCAGTATGGGGCTTAACTATGCAGGTTGAATTTCGCGAGTGCGACTTCTTTAACCTTTGGATCTGGCTCAAATTTGAAACTGTGCCCTCCGCCATGGAGCAGCAGTATATCGACGAAGTTTTTTCGTCGTGGTTTTTTCTAGGGAAGCTAGGGGGGTTTAATGCCGAAAATCTTCAAGTGCAGGATACGGGCCTCGATATCAGCTATCTTCCCTACAACGAAGAGCAGTTGAGCAACAGCATGCTCTCGGTGATGCACAACATGGGCGAAGTCGAGTATGAAGGGCTTTGGGCCCGCTGCTGGCTCGATCTAGGCACTAGCGATGCCCTGGCCATCGACGTTTTGATTAACACCCTAGAGCAGTTCAGCCGTGAGTATGTGGTCATCGAGACCTGCTACATCGGGGGCGAAAACTCCGACTGGCCGATTCCAGGCAGTGGGCAGCCCGAGTTTGTTGATGAAGACGCCTAGCCCGTCCCATTGACGTTGGCAGCACCTAAGAAACCGCAAAAAGGGGATGCCATCAGGTATCCCCTTTTTCATGCAGCACCATGGCTGCGATTCGCGCAGCGTAAACCTACGGCATCCTACCAACGGGAACCGACTCGGAACAAGTATCCGTTCCGGAATCGCCCAGTCTAGCCACTAGCGAAACATGCTGCTGACGGAGCTTTCTTCGTGAATGCGCCAGATAGCTTCGCCCAGCAGATTTGCCATCGACAGCACCGTCAACTGGGGAAACTGCCGCGCAGCCGTCATCGGGATCGTATTGGTGACAATCACTTCTTCAAACAGCCCCGCCGATAGGCGCTCCACCGCTGGGGGAGAAAACACCGCATGGGTGGCGCAGGCGTAAACCTGGCGAGCCCCCTCCTGTTTGAGCAGGCGAGCCCCCTCACAGATCGTGCCAGCGGTGTCGATCATGTCGTCGACTAGCACGGCAGTTTTGCCCCGCACGTCGCCCACCACGTTCATCACTTCTGCCACATTGTGGGCCTGGCGGCGCTTGTCGATGATAGCTAGAGGGGCGTCGTTGAGCTTTTTGGCAAAGGCGCGGGCGCGGGCTACCCCGCCCACATCAGGGGAGACCACCACCAGGTCTTCCAGCTTTTTGCTAGAGATATAGTCAATCAGCACCGGGGTGCCGTAAACATGGTCGCAGGGAATATCGAAGTAGCCCTGAATTTGGGCGGAGTGTAGATCGATCGCCAAAACTCGGCTGGCCCCGGCCTTGGTCATCAGGTTAGCGACGAGTTTGGCGGTAATTGACTCACGCCCGGCTGTTTTGCGATCGGCACGGGCGTAGCCATAGTAAGGAATAACAGCGGTGATCTGCCGCGCCGAAGCCCGCCTACAGGCGTCGATCATAATCAGCAGCTCCATCAGGTGGTCATTCACCGGATAGCAGGTGGGCTGAATCAGGTATACATCACAGCCGCGAATCGACTCTTGAATTTGGATGTAAACCTCACCATCGGCAAAGCGCTTACGCACCATAGGGCCGAGGTCTAGCCCTAGGTAGCGAGCCACTTCGCGTGCCAGGTCAACGTTGGCCGAGCCGGAAAAAAGTTTGAGGCGGTTGTTATCTCCGAAGTGTGACAGCGACGGAGTTTGCATCGGCAAAGTGGCGGAACGGATCACATCAGGCCCTCTGAGCATTTCACCTAGGAAATCCTAGCATTCCAACTTCAAAAGCTTTTGAGCAATTATCCTTAAAAAATTCACATAGAAGGCCACTCTAACGAATGGGCTGCCAAGTTTCCACAGATTGAGCTGCGGTGATGCCGCGACGGCCCACAGTGTTGAAACTTAGCCAAAGTGGCCGCGATCGCAGCAGCCTGGTCGAGGGCGTTTAAAGGGTAATTGGACTAAGACACGGGCGCGGGGCGATCGCCATCGGCTTCTCCTACTGTGGGGATGGCAGTGGAACCACTGAACCCTAATCATGGGTGATAACCCAACTTCAAACAGCTATGCCATTTTGCCGGGGTATTCACCACGTCGCGATTATCTGTAGCGACTACGAACAATCCAAGCACTTCTATACCAAGGTGCTGGGGTTCGAGGTGTTGTGCGAGACCTACCGGGTCGAGCGTCAATCCTACAAACTCGATTTGCGCCTGGGGGATGGCACTCAGATCGAGCTGTTCTCCTTTCCCAATCCTCCGTCCCGTCCCTCACAGCCCGAAGCTCAGGGACTACGACATTTGGCACTGGTAGTAGATGACCTGGAGGCGGCGATCCAGCATCTCCAGAATTGTCAGGTACCAACAGAGAGTATTCGCCTGGATGAGCTGACCGGCAAGCGCTTTGTCTTCTTCCAAGACCCTGACCAGCTGCCCATCGAGCTGTACGAAGGCTAGGGTAACCTCGACCTAAAACTCGTCAGTTAGCCACTCTGAGGCGCGTTCCCCTAGGGGGAGAGGAATGCTGACGGCTTTGCCGAGCCGGGGGCGATCGCGGGTTTGGGCAATCCACTGCTGCACGTAGTCAATCTGGCCCCACTCGTGGAGGTAGAGCATGACCTGACTGAGATGGGCCAGATACTCCTCCTCGCTGAGGGGAAATGACGCCTGCTCTAGGTATCGCCACATTACCTGGAGAAAAATCTTGCCCTGGGTGCGCCGAAACTGAATATCAAAGGAGTAGCCCCATTTGTCTATCAATAACGCTTGTAAATCTGCCCCTGTCACGCCCCTACCTCTGCTCTAGCTATCGTTGCCGTATATACATTTCTTTACGATACGCCCTATCGGTCAACCTCCCTTGCACCGAGGCTTCACTGGCTAAAAATGGTTGAATAGGAGGACTATATAAGACCTTTGGACTCTGAAGCCATTTTTTAGGCCTCAAAGTATCTTTTTCTCCCTTTTTCTCATCTATTCTTGTTTTTTCTGCGATTTAGGGAGCAAGACTGGGCGATCGCTCCCTTGCTTTTACTTTTGGCAAGGATTTTCTGAGAACAGCAAGGTGCAATAATACGATTGGTAAAGCTAAAGGCGTGGTCAGCGACATCGGGACTGCTCCACATTGGTGCCCCGTAAAGGGTTTGCCGGGCTAGCGTAACGGGTCATGCATCCGCTTGCTGATCCCTGCTCAGCTACCGCCGTTAATAGCTGTTATTCATTTGAAACAGGTATACCAGTCTGGATTATGACTCAAGTTTCTGGAACCTCCGATGTCCCTGATTTGGGGCGCCGCCAATTTATGAACCTGCTGCTGCTGGGGGCTGCCTCTGGCGCCGTTGGGGGCATGCTCTATCCCGTTATTAAATACTTCATTCCGCCCTCGAGTGGCGGCGGCGGCGGTGGGGTAACCGCCAAAAACGAGCTGGGCAACGATGTGATTGCCAGCCAGTTTGTCGCGAGCCATAACCCGGGCGATCGCGTCCTGGTGCAGGGCCTCAAGGGCGATCCCACCTACCTAGTGATTCAGGAAAGTGGTTCCCTAGAGAGCTACGGCATCAGCTCTATCTGCACCCACCTGGGCTGTGTAGTACCCTGGAACGCCAGCGAAAACAAGTTCATGTGTCCGTGCCACGGCTCTCAGTACGACGCCACAGGCAAAGTCGTACGAGGCCCGGCACCGCTGTCTTTGGCCTTGGCTCACGCCGACGTCACTGACGACGACAAAGTTACCCTCAGCAATTGGACTGAAACCGACTTTCGCACTGGCGACTCGCCCTGGTGGGCCTAGACTGAGCCCGTGCTTTGGCCAACTGCAGCGCCATACCCCGTTGACATCACCCCAGTTGACATAACTTTTGAACGCATGAATAGACTCACTTCGTTAATCAACGGCCTGCGCCCCCTCGCCATTACCTGCGCCGCCGTTCTGACGGTGTTTGCGGGCTGGCTGGCGGTTCCTCAGGCCGCCGAGGCGTATCCCTTCTGGGCCCAAGAAAACTACGCCGTTCCCCGCGAGGCCACCGGCCGGATTGTGTGCGCCAACTGCCACCTAGCGGCCAAGCCCACCAAGGTAGAAGTGCCCCAGGCCGTTCTGCCCGACTCTGTATTTAAGCTCAAGGTTGAAATCCCCTACGACCTCAGCACCCAGCAGGTGTTGGGTGACGGTAGCCGGGGCGGGCTCAACGTTGGTGCTGTAGTAGTTCTCCCTGAGGGCTTCAAGATCGCTCCCCCCGATCGCATCTCTGAGGAACTCAAGGAAGAAGTTGGCAATACCTACTTCCTGCCCTACAGCGATACCCAGGAAAACATTGTCCTAGTCGGCCCGCTACCCGGCGAACAGTACCAGGAAATTGTCTTCCCCGTGCTGGCTCCCGACCCCGGTCAAGACAAGTCGGTCGCCTTTGGCAAATATCAAATTCACGTTGGCGGCAACCGCGGTCGTGGCCAAGTCTACCCCACGGGTCAGGCTAGCAATAACACCGTCTACAACGCCACCGTGACCGGCACCGTGACTGACGTTGAACCCCAAGCTGCCGGTGGCTACCAAGTCACCATTCAAGCAGACGCGGGCAACACTGTGACCGAGACCATTCCCGCTGGTCCTGAGCTACTTGTAGCTGAGGGTGACGTCGTGGAAGCCGGTAAGCCCCTGACCACCAACCCCAACGTGGGCGGCTTTGGTCAGATGGATGCTGAGATTGTGCTGCAAAGCCCCAACCGCATCAAAGGTCTAGTGGCCTTCCTGGCAGCGGTTATGCTAACCCAGATTATGCTGGTGCTGAAGAAGAAGCAGGTCGAGAAGGTCCAGGCAGCTGGCATGACCATGTAGGATTCACTGCCTAGTTGCTAAACTGCATCGAGCTTTTCGATAATAAGAAAAAGGGACGCTAGTTGGCGTCCCTTTTTTGCGACCTGAATTTAGGCAGACGGCTGTCGTCAGGAGTCTGTTGGATGAGCTACAATTGTTAAGTATTTTTTCATATTCGAAACTTGTCTTGAGCTTCCTTACGTTTGGCGCTCTGGGGTAGTTTCGTCGCCCGCTTATTGTCGCCAAGGTTTTACACAGTTATGACGCTTCCCATTCGCAACGTTGCAATTATTGCCCACGTTGACCACGGCAAAACCACTCTGGTAGATGCCCTGCTAAGGCAGTCCGGCATTTTTCGCGAAGGGGAAGCCGTACCTGACTGCGTGATGGACTCCAACGACCTAGAGCGCGAGCGGGGCATCACCATTCTGTCTAAGAATACCGCCGTTCACTACGGTGAGACGCTGATCAATATCATCGACACCCCTGGCCACGCCGACTTTGGTGGCGAGGTGGAGCGAGTGCTGGGCATGGTTGACGGCTGCATTCTGATTGTGGATGCCAACGAAGGCCCCATGCCCCAGACTCGGTTTGTGCTCAAGAAAGCACTGGAAAAAGGACTGCGCCCCATTGTTGTGGTCAACAAGATTGACCGCCCCCAAGCCGATCCCCACGGTTCGGTTGATAAGGTGCTGGATTTGTTTATTGAGCTAGGGGCCGACGACGATCAGTGTGAGTTCCCTTACCTATTTGCCTCGGGGATATCGGGCTACGCCAAGACCAAGATCGAAGACGAAGGCATCGACATGAAGCCGATGTTCGAGGCCATTCTCGACCATGTGCCGCCTCCGATTGGCGATCCTGAAAAGCCCCTGCAAATTCAGGTGACTACCCTTGACTACTCTGAGTACCTGGGCCGCATTGTAATTGGCAAAATTCACAATGGGGTGATCAACGCGGGTCAGCAGGCTGCCCTGGTGAAGGAAGACGGCAGCATGGTGAAGTCTAAAATTTCTAAGCTGCTGGGGTTTGATGGCCTGCGGCGCATTGAGATTGAAACTGCCTCAGCGGGCCACATTGTGGCGGTGGCAGGCTTTGCCGATGCCAACATTGGTGAGACCATCACCTGCCCTACCAATCCCCAGGCGCTGCCGCTAATCAAGGTTGACGAGCCAACCCTACAGATGACCTTTGTGGTCAACGATTCACCCTTTGCGGGGCAGGAGGGCACCTTTGTCACCTCACGGCAGTTGCGCGATCGCCTCATGCGTGAGCTTGAGACCAACGTGGCGCTGCGGGTTGAGCCGACCGACTCCCCCGATCGCTTCTCAGTGTCGGGCCGGGGTGAGCTGCACCTGGGCATCTTGATTGAAACCATGCGCCGCGAGGGGTATGAGTTTCAGGTGACCCAGCCCCAGGTGATTTACCGCGAAGTCAATGGCCAGCCCTGTGAGCCTTACGAACTGCTGGTGCTCGACGTGCCCGAAGAGGGTGTGGGTGGCTGCATGGAGCGGATTGGCCAGCGCCGGGGTGAGCTGCAAGATATGCGGGTAATGGGCGATGGCCGTGCCACACTGGAGTTTGTCATCCCAGCGCGGGGCCTAATTGGCTTCCGCGGTGAGTTTATGCGTCTGACTCGCGGTGCGGGCATTATGAACCACAGCTTCTCAGACTATCGTCCCCTCTGTGGTGAGATTGAGGCGCGCCGCAATGGTGTGTTGATTGCTTTCGAGGAAGGGGTAGCTACCTTCTATGCGCTCAAGAATGCTGAGGACCGAGGGATATTTTTCATTACCCCGGGTACCAAGGTCTACAAAGGCATGATTGTCGGCGAACACAACCGCAACCAGGATCTCGACCTCAACATCTGTAAGAGCAAGCAGCTCACCAACCACCGCGCCGCTGGCGGCGACGAATTGGTGCAGTTGCAAACTCCTGTGGATATGAGCCTGGAGCGTGCCCTAGAGTACATTGGCCCAGACGAGCTAGTGGAAATCACGCCTGAGTCTATCCGGCTGCGCAAGCTGTCTAAGAAGCTGGCCAAGCGCTAAGTCGGTGTTGCAGCAGCTCGCGTGGAGCTGCTCAAAAGCTGAGAGAGCTGGACGGATACCTCAGCTGGGTTAGGTTTTCGCTTAGCCTGCTAAAAGCGTCTACATCTCGCCTGCCTTCTCTGGCAGAGCGCTAGGATGTAGACGCTTTTGGTTTGTAGAAACGCTGAGTTGCTGCAGTGGCTGGGAACGCTGAAGCATATTGCCAGCGGCACGCTAGGTAGGGGAAACAGGTTTGAAACGGTTTACGCAGTGGCTAGAGCATCGCTGGGTTAACCCAGCCTACGTGGGTTGGATATTGCTGGGGCTGGCGCTGTTCTTTTTTGCGGCGGCCACCAATACCCTGGCGGGCTGGCTGTATGTAATTAGCGGCGTGATGCTGGCGCTACTGCTGATTGCGGCGGTGCTACCGCCCCGGAACCTGCAAGGTTTGGTGATGACGCGATCGCCTATTGCCCCTGTCACCGCTGGGGCACCGCTGGATATTGAGCTGCGGGTCCGCAATCCCCAGCGCCAGAGCAAAGGGCTGTTTCAAATCATCGACCCTGTGCCCTCGCGGCTGGGGGCTGTAGCAGTACATGCAGTGGGTGCGCTGCCCCCAGGGCAAAGCCACACCTGGCGTTATCCAGTGCCAACCACACGGCGGGGCGTCTATCGCTGGCCAACGATCGATCTGCGCACAGCGGCCCCCCTGGGTTTGTTCTGGTGTCGGCGCACAATGCCCGCTCCTGCCACAGCTGTGGTCTATCCCCAGGTGTTACCTCTGAAACGTTGCCCCCTACTGGACACCATTGGCCAGCGCCAGGGTCAGCACTGGCGCTATAGCCCGCTAGCTAAGGCTGATACCCAGGGAGTAACGCGATCGCTGCGCCCCTACCGCTGGGGTGACCCGACCCGACTGATTCACTGGCGCACCAGCGCCCGCTACGGCGAACTGCGGGTGCGCGAGCTAGAAAGCACAACTACCAGTCGAGAAATTTTGATTGCCCTCAACACAACAGCGCGCTGGAATGAGGAGAGCTTTGAGCAGGCAGTAGTAGCGGCGGCGTCGCTCTACACCTACGCTCTAAAGCAGGGGTTTGCCGCAGCTCTGTGGGTTCCCCAGGCAGACACCCTGCGAGACTCAGCCCGGGTGATGCACGCTCTAGCGGAGGTCAACCCTGACCTCGGCCACGACTTGCGAAGCATTAAGCCTGCGGCAGTTCAGACACGAGAACCGACGTGGGACGAGGATTTAGGTCAGAATCGCGCTATTTCTCTGCCTCAAGCAACAACAATTTGGCTCACCGCTGCTGGAGCCCAGACCGTTACCCTTGCTGCTGGCAGCCGACAATTGGTTTGGGGTAACGGCGATCGCAACGCTACCTCGGCAGATATCCTCGACACCCTTCAAATGAATCCAAGCCTTCCTCTAGAACCGCAGCTACAGGCTAATTTAGCTAGATAAGTGCAGGTTGCAGGTCTAGGGCGGTTAGTTAGGGCAAAGCCCTGAGTTTCTGTGGACGCTCAATGGTGTAGGCACTCGTTAGACAGTTGCAGTACAACGTTGGTGCGCTTGGGCAGGAACGGTTGAGTGATTGCCAAGCTGAGCCGAAGGACTAAATGGCCACCGAAGATTTTTGGCTCAAACGTCTAAATAGCCGTGGCAGCAGCCACACAAAAAATAGACAAAAAAAAGGAGAGCTCAAACGGCTCTCCCTACCATCAGGGTGCATCTACATATCATGGTAACCCAAAAATTGCATGGGGGGTAAGACCCCTTATTGAATTTTTTCAATGTTCTTGAAAAAGATCATTGATTGAGCTTCTGACTGAGCAGCTGATTGCTCAGCTTTGGATCTACTCTGCCACCGCTCTGCTTCATCAGCTGACCCACAAAGAAGCCCTGGAGCTTCTTCTTGCCGCCACGGTAGGCCTCTAGCTCTTCGGGATGGGCCGCCAGCACCTCGTCAATCATGGCTTCGATCTGCGCTGGGTCAGAGATCTGGCTTAGCCCGCGCGCTTCTACCATCGCTTTGGGGGAGCCACCTTGGGTCAGCAGCTCGGGCAGCAGATCTTTGCCGATTTTGTTGCTGATGGTGCCCGCCGCAATCAGCTGCACGAGCTCGGCTAAGGCAACAGGGGTGAGGGGCAGCGCATCAATCGACACTCTCTCCGTATTGAGATAGGCGGCAATATCCTGGGTGATCCAGTTGGCGGTGAGTTTGGGGTCGGCACCGGCCGCCATGGCCGCTTCAAAATATTCCGTGATGGTGCGCTCGTCGCTCAGCACCCGAGCATCGTAAGGAGAGAGGCCAAACTCATCCTCGTAGCGAGTGCGCTTTTGGGCGGGTAGCTCGGGTAGTTCGGCCAGCCAGCTCTCCTTTTGCTCTGCCGACACCACAATGGGCGGCAGGTCGGGTTCAGGAAAGTAACGGTAGTCGCTGGAGCCTTCCTTGGAGCGCATGCTCTGGGTGCGCTGGCTGCTTTCGTCCCACAGGCGAGTTTCTTGAATAATTTTCTCGCCGGTCTGGTTAGCTTTAATCTGCCGGTCGATTTCGTACTCGATCGCCTTCTGAATGGCGCTAAAGGAGTTCATGTTTTTGATCTCCACCTTGGTGCCAAACTCCTCTTGGCCCACTGGGCGCACGGAGATATTGACGTCGCAGCGCAAAGAGCCCTCCTGCATGTTGCCGTCGCTAATGCCTAGGTAGCGCACGATGCGGCGCAGCTCTTGGGCGTATTCAGCAGCTTCTTGGCCGGTGCGGATATCGGGTTCGGAGACAATTTCGATCAGGGGGACGCCGGCTCGGTTGTAGTCAACCAGAGAGTAGGTGGAGCCAGCCAGGCGATCGCTGCCTGCGTGCACCAGCTTGCCCGCATCTTCTTCCATGTGCAGGCGGGTAATGCCGATCCGCTTGCGGGTGACTTCCTTAGTCTTTTTGTCGATCAGCTCGATCTCAAGCCAGCCGTGCTCAGCAATGGGCAGGTCGTACTGAGAAATTTGGTAGTTCTTAGGCAGGTCGGGATAGAAATACTGCTTGCGATCGAACTTAGAGTAGGGCGCGATCTGGCAATTTAGGGCTAACCCTGCCTTGACGGCATACTCCAGCACGCGCTGATTGAGCACCGGCAGCACCCCCGGCATGCCCACCACAATGGGGTCGATGTAGGTGTTAGGGTCGGCCCCAAAGGCTGTAGAGGCTGGAGAGAAGATTTTGGTTTCGGTGCACAACTGGCAGTGGGTTTCGAGACCAATGATGGCTTCGTACTGAGTTTTAGCGGGCTGAGTTTTGGCGGGGGCCGCAGTGGTCATAAACCGCTCCAACGGGGAATTGCATTCTTAGAGTAACTATTGTAGCCCTGACCGGGTAGGTGAAGGGGGTGAGGGGTGAGAGGGTAAGGGGTAGGAGGGTGAGGGGTGGGGATTGGCTACAGCAGAGTGCCTAGGAGCATGCCGATGAGTAGCACGAAGCCGAGTTGGACATTTTGCCGAAAGATTTGCCCGTAGAGGGTGAGAGGTGGCTTGTAGCGGCTGAGCAGGTATGACTGACGCGACCACACAATTAGCGCAGCGGCCAGCCCCAGCCAGTACGGGAACGCGAGGAACAGCAGCAAGCCCAGCCAAATCAAGAGCAGCCATGCGCCAAAGAAGCAGAAGCCAATGAATTGGGGGGTATAGTCGCCGAAGAAAAGGGCAGCGGAGTTAACACCCAAGCGGCGATCGTCGTCGCGATCGGGGATGGCATAGACGGTATCGAAGCCTAGAGTCCACAGCACCACGGCTAGCCAGAGAATCCAGACGGGTAAGTCTAGGTTGTTAGTGACTGCCGCCCAGGGGATCAGTACCGCAAACCCCCAGGCGAAGGACAGCACTAGCTGTGGCACCGGAAACACTCGCTTTGCCAGGGGATAGAACAAGATAAACGGCACAGCCAGCACACATAGCCAAAAGCTCAGGGCATTGAGGTAGAGCGAGAGGCCGTAGGCGCAGAGGAGGGACACAAACAGCACCCCAATACCCACCTGCACAGACAAATCGCGGGCGGCCAGGGGGCGGGTGCGCGTGCGAGCCACGTGGGGGTCAATATTGCGGTCCCACAGGTCGTTGACGACGCAGCCAGCGGCGCTGGTGGCCAGGGTGCCCAGAATGATGACGCCAACCAAAGGCAAGGGAGGACTACCCTCAGCAGCCAGCACCACTGACCACAGAGCTGGAATCATCAGAATCAGTCGCCCAGTAGGCTTATCCCAGCGCAGCAGGCGAATAATGGCATCTAGGGTGGAGGGTTCGGGACGGGTGGAAGGACTCGCCATAGTCGCCAACGATCAGTGCATAGGTACATCTTCAGCATAGCGGCGGTTGAGCCTTGGCCCAAAGCGCTGGTAGCAGGGCACCAGCACGGTTAAGGCGATCGCTCTGCGCTGTAGATTTGCATCCCATTAGCGGTCAGAAAGTCCAAATTGATGGGCTCTGTTAAAGCCGCTTTGTTGTGCAGCAAGGCAGTGAAGCCGCCAGCCCCTAGCCCCGACTGGGGCCAAAGGCGATAGCAGGGAAAGGCGGCCAGGGAGGAGGCGTGGTCGGCCAAAACGGGGACCTCTACCGCCTCGAACTGAGGAAACTTCTTAATTAGCCACTCTACGACCTGTTCGTTTTCGTCGGGGGAGAAGGTGCAGGTCATGTAGGCTAGGTAGCCGCCGCCAGCTACCGTTTGCGCTGCACTGGCCAGAATTCGCTTTTGGCGGCTGGCGTTTTTTTTGATGTTGACGGGGTGAAAACAGCCTAGGGCCTGATCGCCTTTGGCCAACAGCGACTGGCCGCTGCATGGAGCATCGACTACTACTACTGAGGCAGCATGGGGAAGTTGTTCAGCAAAGACTTGAGGATCGAGGTTAAACACCAGCGAGTCGGTCAGCCCGCAGCGTTTGAGGTTAGAAATCAAGATTCTGACCCGCTTGCGGACGACTTCGTTGCACCAGAGATGGGTTGGCGTTAAGGCTTTCCAGGCCAGCAGGCTTTTCCCCCCTGGGGCAGCGCAGAGATCGAGCACTGACTCTGTTGGGGTGGCGATCGCGCTAAACACCGCCGCCGAGAACACCGAGGCCATATCCAGGCAGTAGTAGGCTCCAGCCTGGTGAAGAGGGTGCTGGCCAGGGCGCTGATTACCGCTGAGGCGATCGACCCAAGCAGGCTGCCAAGGTAGGGCTGGGGCGATCGCAAAGGGCACCACATCTGGCCGGGGCTGCATCCACACAATGGCAGTCGGAAACGGCTGAGGGTTAACTAGGGCCTCTACAAAGGCATCGCGATCGCGCTCCTCGGCAAACAGCCGACGACTCAGTTTTAGCAGCAGGTTAGATGGTTCGCCCATAGGGCAGGATTATGCCACAACCAGCGGTTTAGCTATAGAGATGCAAGATTTGGGCCGCAACCATTGCCCCTCAATCTATTGTCCTCGAGTTAATCAATAGTTAACACAATTCCCGTCTAAAGCATGACGGAGGTTGAGACGACAGTATTCAGGCGAAATAAGCAACCTCAATTGTGTTATGGGCTACAGAGTTTTCAAAAGTAGATGAGTTGGCTCACTATCTAATCCATTAAGCAACAGGGATATTACCCCTGTTTGGGCTGATCCCTAGCAAGTTTACGTTCGTTAAAGTTTTAAGAATTATCTATTTACATGATTGTGACTATGCCCAACATAAACATGAAGACAATATAAAAGGCATTTAGCAATTCCGAAGGCTACATCCTTGTAAGAGCTAGAGGTTTGGGCCTTAAGGTAGATGATCCCCATTTTTTTAAGAGTGAAGATATAGAGGTTTAGATGCAGCTTTTAGGAAGCCACTATGAAGTCAGCGCAATGCCGGGTGTCATCTTGTAGCCGCTGCCGTTTTTATGCTCCAGAAGGTCGGCGAGGAGGGCAATGCAGTCAACTTGGGGTGCCGGTAGAAAGCCGGTGGTCGCCGTGTTCTTTGGCTGTACCCGTATTTGCAACTCCGCTGGTGGCCATGAAGCCCCTAGACTTTTTGCCTCAGCCCTTGAATTTGGGTTTTTCCGAAGTTTCTCTAGATGCTGCACGGTTAGAGGCCTCTTTAGAAGCTCCTGCTGGATCGAGATATTCAGAAGATGTACTTCAACCTGTCCCTGCCCGAGTCCGGCGCTGAATCAGCTGGAATCAAGCACTAGATCTCTACAATCGAGCTAGAGCCGACCTTTTGCATGAGCAACCAAGGCACCTAGCTAGCCAGATCAATGGGCTGCTGCTGAAGGCACCTATCGACGGCGAGAGGCTAGGGTGATGTTTGAGGCCGCAAGAAACGGGTGGTGTAGATTGAGTGCGATCGCTAGATTGGGGACTGTAGTTCAACTTTGGCTACTGAACCCATGACTCCTGTAGTAGAAACTGCAACCCATAACGACGAGACCTACAGACAGATAGCTGAGGCGATCGCATTTCTGCACCAACACCAGTTCGACCAGCCCGATCTGGCCACTGTAGCCCGTCATGTGCACCTCAGCGAGTACCACTTTCAGCGCTTGTTTACCCGTTGGGCGGGCATCAGTCCCAAGCGGTTTTTGCAGAATTTGACGGTGGACTATGCCAAGGCAAAAATTGCTGAAACCAAAAGCCTTTTAGAGCTAACAGAGAACGTTGGCCTGTCGAGCCTAGGCCGTTTGCACGATCTGTTTATCACTTTAGAAGCGATGTCACCGGGCGAGTTTAAGGCCGGGGGCGCAGGCTTAGACATTCGCTATGGCATTCACGCTACTCCGTTTGGGCCTTGTCTACTGGCCAAGACCGCGCGAGGCATCTGCAATCTGCACTTTTTAGATACTGCCAACCGTGAAATGGCAGAGCATCTGCTGCGAGCAGAGTGGCCGGGGGCGACCCTCATGGCCGATCAACCAGGGACGGCGGGAGAGTGCGAGCGCATCTTCACCCCAGACCCCGATCGCCCCTTGGCGCTGGCGGTCAAAGGCACCAACTTTCAGATTCAGGTATGGCGGGCGCTGTTGCAAATTCCACCGGGTGGGCTCACGACATACCAGGGCTTGGCAGAGGTGATCGGTCGACCGACCGCGGCGCGAGCAGTGGGCAATGCCATTGGGCGCAACCCGGTGGGGTATCTAATCCCCTGTCATCGGGTAATTCGAGCCTCAGGTGAGTGGGGTGGCTACCGCTGGGGGGCAGCGCGCAAGACCCTGCTGCTGGGTTGGGAAGCGGGCCAGACCCAGACCCTCTCTCAGGAAGCGTGATGCAAAAGATCGATATTGCCGAGCTTTTACTGCTGGCGGCACTGTGGGGTGGCTCGTTTCTGTTTATGCGGGTAGCGGTGCCGGTGTTGGGTCCACTGTGGCTGATTGAGATTCGCGTGGTGCTGGCCGGTTGTGCCCTGCTGCCTGTAGTCGCGCGCCTAAATCTGTGGTCAGAACTGCGCCAATGCTGGCGAGCCCTTCTGGTGGTAGGCAGCATTAATTCTGCAATCCCCTTTGTGCTGCTGGCCTTTGCTTCCCTGTCGCTACCGGCGGGACTGACCTCAATTTTGAACAGCACAGCGCCGTTGTTTGGTACGGTGGTGGCCGCTGTCTGGCTTCAAGAAACCCTTAGCCTCACCCGGTGGATTGGCTTTGGGCTGGGCTTTGTTGGGGTAGTGATTTTGGTGGGTTGGCAGCCGATTGTGGCGACACCGGAGTTTGGCTGGGCGGTAGCGGCGGGGCTAGTTGCTGCTTTTATGTATGCGATCGCAGCTCCCTACATTCGGCAAAAGTTGACCGGGGTCTCGCCCTGGACCATCACCGCAGGCAGTCTATGGGGGGCTGCCCTAGCTTTGCTACCGGCCCTGCCCTTTACCGTGCCGCACCAAATACCGACGCCAACCGTAGTCGCTGTGGTGGTGGCTCTGGCGCTGCTCTCCACAGCCTGTGCCTACCTACTCTACTTTCGGCTAATTCAGAACGTCGGCCCAACTAAAGCGCTGACGGTGGGCTATCTAATTCCCGTGTTTGCCGTGCTTTGGGGTGCTGTGCTGTTGGCAGAGCCCGTCACCCCATCGATGGCGGTGGGAGGCAGCTTGATTTTGCTAGGCACTGCGATCGCCAACGACCTGTTTAACCCCAACAAAAAAAGAGCCCAGACTCTACCAAGAGAAGTCTAGGCTCAGGGCTCTAGGCTAAGTTTTCCAGCACAGTAGCCTACTCCGCCGATCCAGTTTCGCCTGCGTCAGGGACAGTAGCCACGGGTTCGACAATGCTTTCCGCTTCGGCTTCAGCAGCCTTTTTGCGCTCTTCACGCTTTTTGCGATCGGCGGCCAGCATGTCTTTCATGACTTCCTGGGCCTGGGCAAATTTCTCCATGTTGCTGCGGTAGAGTTCGACGTCTTTTAGCAGCTTGTCGTTAGAGATATTGAGCTTGCTCGCCAGGTCTTTAAACAGGGTCTCGACGGCTGCTTTATCTTTGAGGTCTTCGGCGGGAGTGACAGCTTCTACCAGGGTGTAGAGGCCGATACCAAAGGGGCGGCTGTACTTGAATTTTTCTCGGTTGGCGATCGATGCCAGGGTGCCGCGCAGGCCATCGCCGCCGTCGCCGAGGTGCTCAAACTGCCCCTTCAAGTCATCTAGGGACATGCCGTTGACGGAGGACCTTACGGCCTCAGCATCGCCGCGATAGTGCTCGGGGGTGCTGTGGATCGAGCGGCACAAGCCATTGAAAATGGTAACTTTATCGCTTTCGGGCTCGTAGCCGACCATGAAGCGATCGAAGGTAGTGACGATGCCTAGGGCGTAGATGGGGTCGTAGGCAAAGTCAACATTGACAGAGAGCAGGTGCATTTCTACCATCAGCTCGTCTACCACGCGCCGGTAGATGGAGTTGATGGGGCGAGTGTGGTGGGTGTAAAAGTCGCGCTTGGCGTCAGATACCGTGCGTACGGGTGCGTTGTTCACAGCCTAGGGTTCAAAATATTACAGTTCTTATATTGTATTGTCTCGCGGGACTGTGCCTTTGCCAACCTACCCGACCAAAGCTGGGGATCAACGGCCTTTGAGCTTTTTGCGAACTTTGGCGGTGGTGCGTTGCAGCCAAAGGCGGGCCAGGCGGGGTTTTGTGAGGTTGGGAACGTCTCCAGGGTGCTTGGCTCGATAGTCAAAGAAGTGATTAATTTCGGCCAGAATGACTTCTAGCCGGGGCAGCAGAGCCGGAGCGCGGTAGGGCTCTAAGTCCGCCGGGGACATGGCTAGGGGATTGGGCCTTTGCAGGGCGGTGAGGATGCGATCGCAGTCGTACCCCGTCGAGTACACCCCAATCTTGTAGCAGTTAAACCCTGGATCTAGATAATCGGCCAGCGCCCCGTTGACGCTGGTAAACACCTGACAACCACAGGCCATCGCCTCCATAGGGGGCAGGCCAAATCCCTCGCTCACCCGACTCAGCGCCCAGTATTCTGCCGAGTCGTAGAGAAAGAGTTTGCTGCGGTTAAACAGAATCGAGAGATCGTCAACAAACCCAGTCAGTGTCACCACGTTGCAGCGAGACTCTAACGCTGGGACCAGCTGATTCAGCAAATAATCCGACGACTTGCGCACCTGCACCAGCACGTCGATATCCCTGGGCTGCTGCTGGTTGGTAAACTCAGGCGAAATGTGGTTGGGCAGATAGAAAACCAAGCCGTTAGGTCGCTTTTGCCCCCAGTAGCCCATGGAGTTGCGGCTGACGGTGATGATAGGAATATCCCCTAGCAAGGTGAACCCGTAGCCGCTGCTGTGGGCGTGGTAAACCACCGGATAGCCCCGCAGCCGCTTGACTAGCCGAGGAATGTGGAACCCCCAGCTAATCACAAAAATACTGTTGTCGAGGCCAGGCCGCTGGAGCAGATCGTCTAAAAACAGCGTGTCGACCTCGCGCTGGTCGTAGGTGACCACCTCAGCGGAGCAGACCTGCTGGGCTAGCTTAAGGGTCTTGAGCTCGGCGAACAGACCACCACAGTGGAAGCGCTTGCCGGTGCCGGGAACCAGAAAGTAGAGGTGGCGCATGGATGTTTTGCGAGAAGACTAGTCATATTAAACGGGTTTCAGACGACTAACGCAGCATCTCAAATGCGGCTTTTGAGCCGTTGCTTCAGGCTTGGTCGCCATTGAACACTCAGCCGCCTAGGGGAATCTGTAGCAAAAGAACGGAAAGAATGCTCAATAGGTTCGCATTCTGGCATTTTTAGGTTGTTCCAACTCGGACTTACCCGATGTAGTGACGGGCTGACGATGGGAAAAACTGGCCCATTGGCTGAGGCAATTTCGCCCTACGAAAGAGACTAGCATCAGGCAGCACCGCCTAAAGTGAAAGCCACACTGGAGGGGGAAACATGTCGATCAACCACTTGGGGCCACTGGGTTTAGTTGTGATCGCAGCCCTACTAACGGGCGTCTTCTGGCTAGGTCGCCGGTGGCGCGAACAGCAGTATGACCTGCGGGGCAAGACCATTTTGATCACCGGAGGCTCGCGGGGGCTGGGACTGGTGATGGCCCGGCAACTGGTAGCGGCCGGGGCTCGACTGGCAATCTGTGCGCGGGATGAGGCCGAACTAGAGCGGGCAAAAACCGAACTGGTGCAACAGGGCGGGGAGATTTTGGCGCTGATCTGTGACGTCACCCACCAGACTCAGGTCGAGCAGATGGTGCAGCAGGTCAGCGAGCAGTTTGGGGCGATCGACATTTTGATCAACAACGCTGGTACTGACATCGTAGGGCCGTTAGAGAACCTGACCATGCAGGACTACGACGACCTGATGCAGCTCCATTTTTGGGCACCGCTCTACGCCACTCAGGCGGTGCTGCCGGGGATGCGCGATCGCAGAGCTGGTCGTATCGTCAATATTTCGTCTGTGGGAGGCAAGGTGGCGTCGCCCCACATGGTGGCCTACTGCGCCAGCAAGTTTGCCCTAACGGGGTTATCAGCCGGATTGCACATTGAGCTGGCCCAGGCCGGCATTGCCGTCACCACGGTCTGTCCCGGTTTGATTTACACAGGCGTTAACGATCACGCCCTGTTTAAAGGACAGCGCCGCAAAGAGTACACGTGGTTCAGCATTAGCGAGTCGCTGCCGATCATCTCCGCCAGCCCAGAAAAGGTAGCCCGGACCGCCATCGCTGGCATGCGTCGGGGAGCGGCCGAGGTGGTGGTGCCGCTGCCCATTCTGCTCATGGCCCGACTCTATGGCCTGTTTCCGGGGCTCATGACTAGTTTGTTAACCTGGGGAAGCAGGCTGCTGCCGGGGCCCATTGCAGGTGGCGAAGCGCGAGCCTTTGGCCGAGACAGCCACTCGCTTTGGGCACCATCCTGGCTGACTTATTTAAGCGATCGCGCCGCGCGCCGCAACAACGAGCTGCCTGTCGATGAGCCGAAGTCGACCCCTGAGGTCAACCCGGTGGGCAGCAGAGAGCAATAACCCAATGGCCGATTCGTAACTCTAGACGGCTTTGATGCGGCTAAATTCGCCTACTTCTCGCAGGGCGTCTAGAAAGGCGTAGAGCGCGGGGGTGTGCAAGGCGTCTTTCAAGATGGTGGCCCCAATCGGCCGAGAAATTGGGAAGGGCATAGAGACAATCTGCACGTCAGGAGGCACTGGCTCGGCGGCGAGGCGCGGCAGAATGGCAATGCCCAAGCCCTGCTGCACCATGGCCACCATCGACGAGTCATGGCGAATGCAGTAGGCAATCTCTAAAGGATGCTCTTGGGCACCTAGCACGGTGCGAATGCGTAGGCCACAGCTGCTGTGGCTAGAGCCAATAATGGGCATTTGGCGCATGTCATCGACGGTGAGCTGGCCGGTTTTGGGTCGATAGCCGGGGGGCAGCAGGGCCACGTAGTCGTCGTCAAAGATGTGCAGGGTTTCCACATCGTCGTCGGCGATGGTTTCGGCAACGCAGAGGTCAACTTCGCCTTTGAACAGCGCCTGCTTCAACTGGTGCACTTCATCCATTTCGTGGACGCTGATGGCGATGGTGGGGTAGCGACGGTGCAGACGGGCGATCGCCCCAGGCAGCACGTGGGTCGCCACACTGCGAAAAGAGGCAATACGCAAATTGCCCCCCTGTACACCCCGCGCCTGGTTAGCCTCACTGCCAATGGTGTCGAGCAGGCCCAGCACGTTGCGGGCGTGGGCGGTAATGCGATCGCCTACGCTTGTCAGCCGCGCCCCGTGGCGACCCCGCTTCAGGAGGGTAACGCCTAGCTCATCTTCTAAGGTGGCGATGGCGTGGCTGATGGTGGACTGGGTGACATCGAGCTTGAGGGCTGCTTCACTGAAGTTGCCGCACTCGGCGATCGTCACCAGTGCCCGCAGTTGCGAAAGCTTGATTTTGTTGAGGTTCATGGCGGCTCCAGGCACCTAAACGCCTATTTCAAGGCTAAGGGCAGAGGCTTGAGCTGGCCTATCGATTTTTTGCATAGCACCTATTCACGTCATGCTTTGTTACAAACTGACGCCTCAGATAGATTGGATACATCAGCAGCGGTAGGGCTTGGGGCAACTGGCCCCACTTCCAACAGTGGAACCCTAACCGTTGACCTCAGCCTTTGCATTCTGACCCTTTGCATCTGTGCTCAGCCCCTCCAGGGCTGACAGAGGCTTTCGGTTGGGCGTGCCACCGCCCTGCCCGCTGCAATTCCATTAGCCGAGAAATACCATGAACACTACTACTCGTAACTCTAATTCTGAGCTCAACCGGCAGCGGCAGCGCCTTGAAACCCTGGTACAGCCTGCTCAGCAGCCCCTAGGTGTGGGCCAAGCTCTCAGTACTCTGGGCGATCGCCTGCTCAATTTCTTCACCGGCACCCAAGAGCTGCGCGTTTGGCAGAGCACCCGCAATGGTCACCAAGTCTGGTTCGCCCACGACCCCATCACCAACCGCACTCGCTCGTTTTACTCTGAGCAAGATGTGCGGCACTGGCTCGACAAGCGCTACTACGAATAGTCGGTACTATCGCCATCGATCACCATGATGGATTACCCCGACGCAGAAGGTGAGGCACGATGTGCCCTGCCATCAAGAACAACCTCCAGGGCAGCAAATCCGAGCTTAGGCCGGCCTTGCTGCCCTCTTTGGTATGAGCTTACCAACCGCCTTCCCCGTTACCTCGGTTGCGCAAATATTGGCTAAACTGGCTGACGCTCAGCGGACGGGCAAAGAAGAACCCCTGACCAAATTCGCAGCCTAACTTAGTGAGCGACTCCAGCTGGGGGAACTGCTCAATCCCTTCGGCAATGACTTGAATGTTGAGGTGGGTCGCGAGGTGAATAATGGTTTCGACGATGCCATACTGCTGCGGGCTGTGGTGAATGTTGGCGATGAAGCTGCGATCGATTTTGAGAATATCTACGGGCAGCTGTTGCAGGTAGCCCAGGGAGGAGTAGCCGGTGCCAAAGTCGTCAATGCTGAGGCGAATGCCGCGATCGCGCAGGGTTTGAATAATCGGCACCACCTGCTCAGGGTTCTGAATCACGACCGTTTCGGTGATTTCGAGCTTTAGATTCGCCGCAGGCAAGCCGCTATCGGCAAGGACGCTGTCAACCTGGGCCAAAAAATTGGGCTGCGCAAACTGAAGCGCTGACAGATTGACGCTGACCACAGCATCGGCGTTGATCAGACTGCGCCGTCGCCAGCGCTGCATTTGGGTGCAGGCTTCCCTCAGCACCCAGGCGCCAATTGCCGCCATCATGCCCGTGTTTTCGGCAATGGCAATAAAGTCGTCGGGAAACAGCAGCCCCCGGTCGGGGTGCAGCCAGCGCAGCAGGGCTTCACACCCCATCAGCTGTTGGGTATCGAGATTCACAATTGGCTGGTAGTGGAGCTGAAATTCTTGCCGCTCTAGGGCCAGTCTGAGGGCGGTTTCGATCTGGAGCGAGCGGCGCACGTTGAGGTGCATGCCCGGCTCAAATAGGGCGTAGCCCTGGTTGTTGATTTTGGCCTGGTACATGGCGGTGTCGGCATCGCGCAGCAGCTCGTCGGGATGCTGGTAGTCGGGGCCGCCAATGACAATGCCGATGCTGGTGTTGGTAAATAGCTGGTGCTCCTGGATGTGCAGGGCTTCGGTGAACCGCTGGCGAATGCGCTGGGCCACGGCGATCGCATCTCCCATCTGATCGAGGGTCGTCAGCAGAATGGTGAACTCGTCGCCGCCAAACCGGGCGACGACGTCGGTGGGGCGCACGCACTCTTGCACGATGGTGGCTACCCGCTTGAGCAGCTCATCTCCCACCCAGTGGCCAAAGGAGTCGTTGATCAGTTTGAAGCGATCGCAGTCAAGAAACAGCACCGCGTACAGCCCTAGCTCGGGTAGGCTAAACTGCTCCCCCAGGTGGCTCAAAAACTGACGGCGGTTGGGTAGCCCGGTGAGCGGATCGTGCAGCGCCTCATAGGCCAGCTGATGTTGGGCCAGCTGGCGCTCAGCAATCTGCTCCTGGAGCGATCGATTGAGCTGCTCTAGCTGCCGGGTGCGCACCTGCACCTGATTTTCCAGGCTGTCGTTGAGCCGCCGCAGTTCGGCTTCCATCTGCTGGCGGTAGGTGATGTCTTCGAATAGCACAATGGCCCCCTGTGGCCATTCGGCGGGGAAATTGGTATTAGCAATCAGGGATTCTAGCCGCAGCTCGTACCAGCGAGCGCCCCGCTGGCGCTGCTGGTGCGTTACGGCTTGACCGCGACAGACCCGCTCCCACAGCTGCTCCCAGGCTTCGCCCTCAAACCAGTCGGGCGGCAGGGTAGAGGCTAGGCGATCGCCCGCCGTCAGACCCAACCATTCGGTGGCCAAGGGGTTGGCAAACCACACGGTGCCATCCGCCGCCGCTGCTACCAGTCCGAGGGGCAGGCTGCGGGCAATAGCCGCCTGAATCGCCTGCGATCGCCCCAGCTGCTGAGTCAGCTCGACCAGCTGAGTCAAATCCGAGGCGCGATCGCCCTGGGGCCCTGAGCCAGTCTGATCAGCGGCTGGAGGTGAGGACTCGGGCAGCAGCACCTCGGGCGAGTGGCGATGCTGTAATGCCGTCGTCATCTGTCGCAGCCAGCGGGTTTGTCGCAACCACTGCTGACCCAGGGTTAAACTGCCCACAGTACTCAGTAGCAGTCCCGGACCGACCACCGGCAGCCATAGGTTAGCTCCCATTAGCACCAGGGCCGTTCCCCACCAGCCTGCGACCAAGCCGCCCACCAGCGCCCCCTGCTGCCAAAATGCCCCGTGCCGCCGCTGTAGCCCCAGGCTTAGGGCCAGGGCCAGGGCGATCGCCCCAGCCCAGCTACCAGCCATCGGTCTTAGCCAGCGCTGGAGCAGCAGGTTATCGAGCAGAGCCCCATGCAGGTATACGCCACTAGCAGGTGGGTCAACATTAAAGGGGGTCACCCAGTCGTCGAGTCCTAGGGCCGTGGCCCCAATCAGCACCACCTTGCCCTCAAACGTTTGGAACGGCACCCGACCCTCCAGCACATCCACAAAAGAGTAGGTAGGCAACCCCCTGATCGAACCGGGCCAGTCAACCCAGAGGGGGCGATCTAGTGGAGGTAGGGAGACGGCCTGCTGGGTCAAGCTAAGGACTTCCGAGGTGGCAATGGCTAGGGCGGGCTGGCGGCCCACCATCGGCTCAACACTGTGGATGTAGCCGCCCTGGCGGCGCTGCGAAATATGGCCAGTAGCCAGTGCTGCCTTAGCCAATGGCGAGGTTGGCCCTAGGAATTGACCGTCGCGATCCCAGGCGGAGGCTAGAACGACGGCAGAATGAGCGGCGATCGCCTCGGCAAACATCGCATCGTCGGAGCTGGGGTCGCTGAACAGCAGATCGAACACTACCACCTGGGGGCGGCCAGTTTGCAGACCCTGCATCAGCTCAGCGTAGCGGCGACGCGGCCAGGGAAACGCCCCCAACGCGTCCAAGCTGGGCTCGTCGATAGCAATCAACACCACCTGGTCGGCCCAGGGCCGCTGTCCGCGCAGCCGGAAGCGCAGCCCATACTCGGCCTGCACCAGAGGCATGAG
Source organism: Nodosilinea sp. FACHB-131 (assembly GCF_014695395.1). Classification (GTDB taxonomy): domain Bacteria; phylum Cyanobacteriota; class Cyanobacteriia; order Phormidesmidales; family Phormidesmidaceae; genus Nodosilinea. The sequence goes on along the minus strand of NZ_JACJOF010000038.1, from coordinate 120,859 downwards.
CAGGCCCAGCTCGCTCAAACTCACAACCAACAGGCCGGCAGCAGACAATGTCAGCAGCGATTCTAACCCTCGCCGAAGCCGGCTAGAGAAGATAGATCTCATGGACTTCCTGGCGGCCAAGGGGAGTAATTACAACAACCTCGACTCGCAATCGGGCCGTTGCCACCCGAGTCAGGCGAAATTCACCCTGGCGATCGACAAGTTGGGGAGCCCCATCGACAAATACAGTATTGACCGGATCAACCCGACCCGTGAGCGTGACCATGCGGGTGTTGTTTTCAAACGATACGGTGCGCTCGTACTCCAGGCCGGGATCATCCCGCAGAGGCACTGGCTGGGTAGGGGGCTCGCCGGGCAAAATCAGGTTTTGGTAGCCCCCAGGCACCGGTATCGACGCCCCAACAGCGGTGGTTTCTACCGCTCCAGAGAGGGTGGCAATGCCAGTCTTGCCGTCGGCTTGCACGCTAACCCCAAACTCCGTCCCCCGCACGCCGCTAATGCCAGCCGGGGTTTCGATCTCAAACTCAGAGCCTGGGTTGGTAAAGCGACGCAGCTGAGTGCGCACCTGCCCCCGCGACACGCTGAGGTGGGTAATGCGGCCACCGTCGGCAGCCATTTCCAGGGTGCGAATGCGCAGCTCGGTACGCTCTGAAACCTGCAAAAAGCCCACATCGGTATCCACGTCTAAAACCGCAGTCGATCGCGACCCCGTCCGCAACCCGTCACCGACCTGACCGAGGCGATCGCCCGTCTGAGCAGGGCTAGCGCTGTTAGAACGCAGCAGTATCACCTCTCCCTGTAGCTGTCTCAGCGACATCCCTCTCTCTACCCGAACGGGTATCGCCTGAGTAGCAGAAGATACAGATGCAACCGTAATAATACTGATTACAGCCAGAGCCACATGATCTCTCTTTACATACGTTGACCGGCAGTAATTCTTGAGGCTTTTTACTCGCTTACAACGGTGATCAACTCTGGTTTTAGGTTGCTAAGAGACTCACCTTCACAGTTTTGCAACCGCTACCTGTTCATAGACTAGCCGTAAAGGCTGTCGAAAAGCTGTGTAGCAATTGTTGCACCCTTCTTTTGGTTCGTGAAGCTCAACTGACGCGATTTAGCTAGGGCTGCCGTGCCGAAGTAATGTCCCTGCTTGGGCCGAAGTCACTACCTGGTCATACCAGGCATTGGCCAGCTTTTCGGTAAACTGGGCCGACTGAACCCAGTGCAGCACCAGCTGCTCCCGCAGTTGTTCAAACAAATGGGGATAGTTAGCCTTAATCCATTCAGTGTTAGAGGCCATCCAGTTCATCACCATTTGCGGGGTAACTTCGGGGTGAAACTGTAGGCCATAGATATTGTTGCCGATGCGAAAGGCCTGATTTTTGCAGGCATTGTTGGTGAGCAGCAGCTCCGCTCCAGCGGGCAGATCAAAGGTGTCGAAGTGCCACTGCATCATCGGCATCCCCGGTGGGTAGTCTTGCAGCCAGGGTTCTTCTGTAGCGGCGGTAGGGAACAGAGACGTAAAGCCTAGTTCTGGAATCTCGTTTTGGTAAACCCGGCTGCCAAAGGCGCGGGCAATGAGTTGAGCCCCCAGGCAAATGCCCAACACCGGCTTGCCCTGGCTGTGAAATGTGCGAATCAGCTCTACAACTCGCGCCAAGTGAGGAAAGTCGTCATCTTCGCAGGCGTTCATCGGGCCGCCGAGCACAATCAGGCCGTCGTAGTGGCCATAGGGTGGGGTCGGTCGTTGGGGTACGAACCAGGTGTGCAGCCAGGCTCCCTTAACCTCCAGATATCGGCCTAAAATGCCAACGGGGTCGGCTTCGACATGCTGAACAACCAAAATATCCATGGATGAACCCGGCCTCTGATAGATGCTTGGTGCGAAATCTTGTACAACGAGAGTAGCTAAGTTTTGCTCAAATGCCCCTTGGGGGCATATCTTAACTTGTTATATCAAGTTATCTCAGAATTCTTCGCGATTGGCAAACAACTCGCTGGCCTTAGCGACCCTTGTCCTGGTTAATAGTTTTGTGGAGTTGGAGGGGCGATCGCAGCCGCCCCAGCCAAAGCAAGCCAGAATCACCAACCGCCAAGCCAGTAACTCTGACTCAGCGGTTGGTGAGAGACTATTTCAGGTACCTGCCACAGCAGGGTTACAGCATGCCGGTAGTGCCAGAATCGGTGCGGCGTGTGTCGTTAATGTCGCGGCGATCGTCGACCTGCCGATCGGAATCACGGCTAACAGTTGACTCTAGCCGGTGCCAAGCATCTTGGCTGGCGTGCTTCGCTTTCTCCCAACCGAGGCGGCCGTTGTGGCGCTCATAGTCTTGGCGCAGATGGGGTTCAGCCTGGCTAAAGGTCATACCTTGGCCAGAGTAGGTGCTGTAGCCCTCATAGCCAGTGCGATAGGCAGGACTGTAATCGTCGTAGCTGTAGTCAGACTCGACGTAGGGACGATTCTTGTAGTTGGTGCGCCAGTAGTCATCCTCCACGGTGGGATCAACTTTTTCTGCCACGCCTTTACCCGCTAGCCCGCCAGCCACAGCGCCAACGGCTGCACCAACTACGGCTCCCACGGGGCCACCCACTGCACCACCTACCGCAGTGGCAACCGCGCCCACTCCAGCTGCGCCTATTCCAGTGCCAACGGGGTGTGCTCCGTGCTGCCCAGTGATGGGATCGGGGTTAGTGTCAGGATTGCGATCCAAGTTTTTGTCGCTTGCCATGGTATTAACTTCCGTGTTAAGAGCAGTGCCGAGTGTGGGTTATCACTTGCTCGCCCTGCATTCAGTACTTCTTACAACCTATAAACCTTTCAAATCAAACGGGTCGGTAGGATGGCAGAGATTGACCTATACAGATGGAGAGAGCTAGCGCAGTTTCGCCGGCCCAAACTGATGCCGTCTGTTAGCTGAAGCCGCCGATGTGAACAGAACAACCCCAACCGCGACCCGTATCTACAACTACAAACGCGACTTCGTCAGCCTGTTTTACTAGGCTGAAACGTCTGGAGTCGTTCTATGGTCGGCATGCTAACCCAGGCACAGAGCCTAGTAGAAAGGGCCAAGGCCCTCGGCATCAAGTTTTTGCTAGTTTCATATACCGATCTGCTAGGAGGCACTCGGGCCAAGCTAGTGCCCGCCACTCAAATGGCGGCGGTAGAAAAAGACGGTGCGTTCTTCTGCTCTTTTGCCTCGAACTTGGGGCTGGGGCCGGAGGCGGCAGAAATTGCCGCGGTGCCTGATCCCGACTCGCTAATTCAGCTGCCTTGGGAACCCACGGTGGGTTGGGTGGCCAGCGACGTGTACTTTGAGGGCTCACCCTTTCCGGCTGCCCCCCGGATGATGCTCAACCGGGTCATCGATCGGGCTGCGGCCTTGGGCTACACCCACAAGACTGGGGTAGAGGCGGAGTTCTTTTTGCTGCGGCAGACGGAGCAGGGCTATGAAATTGCTGACCCCAAGGACACCGCCGATCGCCCCTGCTATGACCAGCTCAATCTGATGCGGCAGTTTGACCTGATCTCGACCCTAGTTACCTACATGGAGGATCTAGGCTGGCAGCCCTACCAGTGCGATCACGAAGATGCCAACGGTCAGTTTGAGCTGAACTGGACCTATAGCGACGCGCGGACCACCTGCGATCGCCACGTGTTCTTCAAATACATGGTCAAAACCCTGGCTGAGCAGCGTGGGTTCATTGCCACCTTTATGCCCAAGCCCTTTAGCCACATCACCGGCAACGGCGGCCACGTTCACAACAGCCTATGGCAGGGCGACACCAATGTCTTTGCTGAAGGGGCCGACGAGGGCGGGCTTTCTCCATTGGGTTACAACTTTTTGGGCGGTGTCTTAGCTCACGGCAAGGGGCTGGCGGCTCTCTGTGCCCCCACAGTTAACTCCTACCGTCGTTTGGGAGCCAGCACCACGGCGTCTGGCAGCACCTGGAGCCCCCGCTACATTTCCTACGGCGGCAACAATCGATCGCACCTGATTCGCATTCCTGACAAAGGCCGATTTGAGTGCCGCATGATCGACGGTGCGGTTAACCTCTACCTGGCCACAGCTGGCATTCTAGCCGTCGGTTTAGAGGGCATCAAACATCAAATTGACCCCGGCCAGCGCATCGACGCAAACCTGTTCGCCCGAGGCGACGAATTCACCAACCTGCAAACCCTGCCCCAAAACCTCTACGAGGCAATGGTAGCCCTCAAGCAAGACGCCCTGCTGATGGACATGATGGGGGAACTCGGCGCCAAAACCTTCTTAGACATGAAAGCGAAGGAATGGAACGCCTTCAACGCCCAAATCACCACTTGGGAAATGGATCAGTACGTGAATATCTAAAGGGCGCGAACAAACAACCGTCTACCCCTGGCATAGAGGTAGCTGGTGGGCAGTGCCCACCCTACGGTTGCCCAAATCAATTGCAGAGAAAAATAAGACATTTGGCAAGGCAGAGGTTTAAACCGATGATCCGTCAATCCTTTCCGTGAGGTGAAGGACGACGGAACCTCCTTCTCGTAGGGGTCTGGGGGGACCGAAATCCCCCAGCGGCAAGCTTGGCTTTTCCCCAAAAACTTTCTCAACAGAGGTAGTCAATTGCAGGGGTATAGGGTGCAGGGTATAAAGGCCCATCACTTGCACCTTGCACCCTATACCCTTAAGCCTCAATTCCTTCATCGGTTCGGTCGTCGCCTAATGGGCGGGCGGCTATCCGCCACGGAAGAGACTAGGGGGTCCGTGGCACCATAAAGCCATCGCACTCAACCTCAGACCCATGAACCCCACCCCTCAGGCCTTCTACGACTGGTATAAGCGCACCCTCGAAAATCCCAAGTATCGCTGGCTTCTAGCTGGTGCCACGCTGCTATACCTGCTGAGCCCCTTCGACATTTCCCCCGACTTCATCCCCATCGTCGGTTGGATTGACGACGCTGTGGTGGCCTCTTTGTTTATCGGTGCCATGTCGCAGATTGTGCTCTCAGGGTTGAACAACAAACGCTCTGGGCTCCAAGCCGACGCTCCCGATGCCACCCACACCACCGTGGATGTCAACTATGACTAACGAGCGACTGGGCAAAGCCCAACCCTCTGCCAATTCTTCTGATAGACATCCCTAGTAGGGGCATTGCAGTGCGATGCCCCTATACCAACTATGAAAATCGCTTTTAACGACGTCTTCAAATCGTTAAGAGCCTGAGGGATGAGATAGTTGTCCATCCCAGCATTCAAGACCGCCAACCATTTGATTGGCTCACTACAAACTTAAAATTGCTATGCCTGTAAACAAAAATCCTCAGCCGCCGCGATCGCGCCAAATCGCCAACATCGTCCTGTGGGTCGCCACCGGCCTCTTGCTGCTCAACATTGTGTTTTCGGGGTTCTTCGGCAACCAAACAGCCCGCGAGCCCTACAGCATGTTCATCCATCGGGTGCAAGAGCAAGAGGTGCTGCGAGCCTCCGTGGGGCAAAACGAGATTCGCTACCAGGTCAAAGACCCTACCACTGGCGAAGCGGGCGCTGTCTATAGCACTACGCCCATTTTTGACCTCCAGCTGCCCCAGCTGCTCGAAGACAAGGGCGTTGAGTTTGCAGCTGTGCCCCCACCTAAGGGTCAGTGGTTTGGCAGCTTGCTGAGCTGGGTGATTCCGCCGCTGATCTTTATTGGGGTGTGGCGGTTCTTTTTGGCCCGAGGTGCCGGTGGCCCTCAGGGAGCGCTTTCCATTGGCAAGAGTAAAGCCAAGGTCTACGTCGAAGGCGACGCGGGCAAAATTACCTTCGATGACGTGGCCGGGGTCGAAGAGGCCAAAGCTGAACTGGTAGAAGTCGTCGATTTCCTCAAAACCCCCCAGCGCTTTACGGATTTGGGAGCCAAAATTCCCAAAGGTGTGCTGTTGGTTGGCCCGCCCGGAACCGGTAAGACTCTAATGGCCAAGGCCGTTGCCGGCGAGGCAGGGGTGCCCTTCTTTAGCATTTCAGGTTCTGAGTTTGTGGAACTGTTTGTGGGCGTGGGCTCCTCCCGCGTGCGCGACCTGTTTGAGCAGGCCAAGAAACAGTCTCCCTGCATCATCTTTATTGATGAGCTAGATGCGATCGGTAAATCCCGCTCCAGCAGCAGCTTCTACGGCGGCAACGACGAGCGCGAGCAGACCCTCAACCAGCTGCTCACCGAGATGGATGGCTTCGAGGCCGGTGGCACCACCGTGATTGTGCTAGCCGCCACCAACCGCCCCGAAACCCTTGACCCTGCTCTGCTGCGCCCCGGTCGTTTCGATCGTCAGGTGCTGGTCGATCGCCCCGATCTCAAAGGGCGCGAAGCCATTCTCAAAATCCACGCTAAGGATGTAAAACTGGCTGACACCGTCGATCTCAAGACGACCGCCACTCGCACTCCAGGCTTTGCTGGGGCCGACCTGGCCAACCTGGTCAACGAAGCCGCCCTGCTGGCCGCCCGCCGCGGCAGCACCGTAGTCGAGCAGGAAGACTTTAGCGAGGCGATCGAGCGCGTCGTTGCGGGCTTAGAGAAAAAGAGCCGCGTGCTCAACGACAAGGAGAAGAAAATCGTCGCCTACCACGAGGTCGGCCACGCTCTGGTCGGCGCCATGATGCCGGGCACCGACGAAGTTGAGAAAATCTCCATTGTGCCGCGTGGTATGGCCGCCCTTGGCTACACCCTGCAACTGCCCACCGAAGACCGCTTCCTGCGCGATGAGGCCGAGCTGAAGGGGCAAATTGCTACCTTGCTGGGTGGCCGCTCCGCCGAGGAGATTATCTTCGGCAGCATCACCACCGGAGCCTCTAATGACCTCCAGCGGGCTACCGACCTGGCTGAGCAGATGGTCACCACCTACGGCATGAGCCAGGTGCTGGGCCCCCTGGCCTACGATCGCGCCCAGCGCAACGCCTTCCTCGATGGCGGCATGCCCAACGCTCGTCGCCCGATTAGTGAAGAAACTGCCAAGGCGATCGATGAAGAGGTCAAAGCCATCGTTGAGGAAGGCCATCAGCGCGCCCTCGATATCCTCAAGCAGAACCGCGAGTTGCTAGAAACCCTAGCCCAGCAGCTGCTAGAGGCCGAGGTGATTGAAGGTGCTCCCCTACGTGAGCAGCTCAAGCAGGTGCAAGAACCCCAAGCGGTTGGGTAAGGCCTGGACAACCCAGGGAAGTTGTTGACTTCCCTGGGTTGTTTGCTGTGGCTAAAACTGGCCTAGGAGACAGCCGTGACGCGGCAAACCCTCTGTTACAGTATTGATTGCCTTAAATCCTAGAATTTCTGTAAACCTGTGGTTGCCGTTAACGACATCTACCTGCTGCGCAACATCTGGTACCACGCCATGCCCAGCCACGAGCTGAAGGCGGGCAAGATGGTGGCCAAAACCCTGCTCAACGAGCCGATCTTGTTTGGTCGCACCGACCAGGGCAAAGCCTTTGCCCTACGCGATATTTGCCCCCACCGGGCCGTGCCCCTGAGCTGTGGCCGCTTTGACGGCACTGAGGTCGAGTGCTGCTACCACGGCTGGCGGTTCAACGAAAACGGCCAGTGCACCGAGATTCCATCGTTGATGCCCGACCAGCAAATGGATCTGAGCCGCTTCAACGTCAATCGCTACGAGGTTAAAGAGGTGCAGGGCAACCTGTGGGTCTACATGAGCGATCGCGCCAATCCTCAGCCTCCCCGCTTCGATGTGCCCCGTGTGCCTGGCTTTGGTGACGACGTTCGCCCTAGCGTCACCTACACCATGCGGTTCCCCTGCTACATTGACCATGCCGTAGTAGGGCTGATGGATCCTGCTCACTCGCCCTTTGTGCATCGCTCGTGGTGGTGGCGCGGAGCTACCCTCAACGACGAGATTAAGTGGTTTGACCCTTCGCCCTACGGGTTTACCATGCGCAAACACCGCATGGGCGAGAATATGGGCTACGGCTACTGGCTGATTGGCGGCGTGCCCGACAACGAGATTATCTTTTACCTGCCTGGCGTACGCACCGAGGAAACCACCACCTCAAAACACCGGGTGGTGAACTTAACCACCGTTACCCCTCTCACCGACGATCAAACCGACGTCACCTTTGAACTGTACTGGGATCTCCCCTGGGGCAATTTGCTCAAGCCGATTCTACCCCTGATGATTCGCTCCTTCTTAGGCCAAGACCGCGACGTGGTGATCAAGCAGCAGGAAGGGCTCAAGCACGAGACAGTGCTGCGGCTGATTAAAGACTCTGACACCCTAGCCCGGTGGTATTACCAGCTCAAAAAAGAGTACCAGCGTTCCCAAACGGAAAACCGCGAGTTTGCCACTCCCGTCAAAACGCAGCTGCTTAAGTGGCGAGCCTAACGTCGGTTTGTTCCCGTTTCAAGCCCACCTCTCGACTCAATTGCCCACATTCTTAGGGTAGGGTGGCTACCACCTCAGATCGCCAAGCCTGGGGAACCCCCGGCGCTAGAATCGTCGCTTGATAGGGAATCAACCCGACATGGTCGCCTCCCAGGCACCGAGCAGCGGCATAGGACAGATCGAGGGAGCGATCGCCGATGTATGGACCGCGATCGTTGATGCGGACGACCACACTCTTGCCGTTGAGCTGGTTACGCACCTTGAGGTAGGTACCAAAGGGCAAGGTCTTGTGAGCCGCCGTCAGGTCGTTTTGGTTGAAGGTTTCACCTGTAGCGGTCTGCCGCCCGTGGAAGTAAGGTCCATACCAAGACGCTGTGCCATTAAACGTCTTGCGGGTCTCACCCAAGCCGTGGGCCACCATCTGTACCTGGCTAGGCTCTAGAGGAGACCCGCCAAAGGCCAGACGCAGGTTGTTGACCCATGCGGTCGCTTGCAAAGCGGTCTGGCTAGGCCGGGATGTATTAGCTGGACTAGTTTGAGCTGGCCCTGCTTTAGGCAATACAAACACGGTTTTGCCGTCGACCTGCGCAGCAGCCAGAGCTTCGTTTAATTGCGGGGTTAGCCCGTTGGGGTTGGCTTCTAGTTCAGGCACCGCTTGGCGGATCTGACGGGCAACTTGGTCCGCCGCCGGACGAGACGGCACCTGCCCAATCGCTACGTTCTTGACCCGAATAGTAAACCCTTTGGCTGGGGCGCCAGCGTTTGCCGAAGCTAGTTTGCCACAGGCAACCGGGGTCGGAACTATCTGGCTTGCCCCGCTGCTAACATGAGCATTCGTTCCTTGGCCAACTACAGCCACAGCGGCGGTAGCCCTCCAGAGGTGCCAATCTACAGACGCTGTCTGCGGCCAACCCAACTGGGGAAACAACTGCAGAGGCTTGTAAATGGCGGATTGTAGATGCAAGGGAGAGTAGGGCGAGGCGCTCAAATCTACCTTGGCCGGCCGCTGCCGCTGAGCCACTGCGTTGGAGTTAACCGTTTGCGGGGCTAGAGAGGCGAATGAATTGAACGGGTTGAGATAGTGCGGTAGAAACGCAGCCCAGAAAAGTCCAAATAACGTCATTTATGCGTGTGCAGAAAGCGACACCCCCGGCCCCACCGATTTCACCCAAGGATGAAGTCAGCTACAAGCTTGAGCCACGGGCAAGATAAACAGCCACCTCAGATGTGCGCTTGCTCAGCAACTAAGGCAAAAACTGGGTTTTTAAGGCATAAAAGGCATAAAAGGCCTATTCGCAAGGTTGCGACTAGCTTTTTAGACTATCACTTAAAATTTGTATCTGCAATCACACACCGGTAACGTTCTTTAGGGTAAGCAAAAGTCCTACTACGGGTAGAGAGACATTTCTTTCCGTAGACGGAGGAAGGATCTCCCGGCCAAGTCTGCACAAGATGAACAACCCTGCGATCGCAGCAGAGCATAGGCAGAGTCACTTGACGCAATCAAAAAATGCCTTCGCGGTGCAATTCCACAACGGATTGCTTCGCAACTCGCACCCCTGTCCTCACCTAACAGAGTTTCTGCTATAGCCCAGTGTCTGTCCGAAGTGGCTTCCCAAAGTAGCAGCCCCATCAAAATGACGCCAACAGAGGGAGTCAGACGGGGCTGGAGACGCAGTTAGGAGGTATCTTGCGTCCAGCATATCCGTGGAATGGTTGAGTAGGACCTTCCCTTAACAAGTTTTTAAGGCTCTTCGGTTAGAGCAACCAACAGGGATTGCAGGCAGCACAATCCTAGCCTGAGTTGGGAGCTGGGCTGACTGAGCTTTACCCCTCCATAAAGCTTCAGTAAAAGCCCAACTAAGCAAGTATCGAATATAACTTTGCCTGTGAAGAATCACACTATGCCCCCCGGAGCGTAGAAGTTCGTCAAAACGAACCTTCGCCAGCGGGAGAGCAGGGGTTCTATCACTATCCTAGGTTCGATTCCAGCTATGAAGGCAACGCTAATTCGAGTCTTTATTTGGCCCAGTGGTGCCGCACTGCTAGTGGGATTGAGCATGTTAAGTTTGCTACTTCTCCACTGGCCGAGTTTCGAAACTGAGCAGCAGGCTAGCGGCAACCGAGACGAGTTTCCAGGCCAGCGGCGGGGGGGCGGCACCCACTGGGTTAACGGCCAACACAATGACACTATGGCTTAAGTCTGTGGCCTAGCAGGCTAACGATTCCACGGGGTGCAAGGGGGGCCAATCTGGCTCCCAGCGATTTCCGGACAGCACCGTCATTCCCTGTATATCTCTGTATTCAGGGAATAACGAGGTCAATGCCTGCCATTGCCACTCCTACCGTTGCCGGTTTAATCCATGGTGCATTTCCGGGTCTGGCCGTCTAGGCAGCAGCTCCAACAGTGGGCTTTCCGTTTTGCTAAACCCATCAATTTTGGCAGTCGAGCGGTGCTAGTTTCTGGCCTGCTCGCCCTCACACTGGTGTCGGCGGGCAAGCGGCTACAGCTGTTCGAATCCCTGGAAACCTCTAGCTTTGACCTGCTGACCCGGCTGTTGATTCAACAGGCCTCAGACCCGCGGTTGCTGATTGTCGAAGTGACCGAGGCCGATCTAGAAGTATACGGTTGGCCCCTGTCTGACCAGGTGGTGGCCAATATTATTGCCGAAGTGCAGCGCCACAAACCGGCGGTGGTGGGGCTCGATCTGTATCGCAACACCCCCCAGGATATGCCAGGCCAAGCGGCCCTGGCCCAAGCCTTTACCGATTCTGCAAACGTAATCGGCATCTTTAATGTGGGCAAGCAGGGAGACGGCGTGGAGGTACCCGCTCCAGCCACCTGGCCCGCCGACCAGGTGGGATTTAACGATTTGGCCATTGACCCCGACGGCGTGCTGCGCCGCAATTTGCTATACGTGGCCACCCCCAACAATCCGGCCTACTCGTTTCCGCTGCGGGTGGTGCTGGCCTATCACACCGATTTAACGTTTCAAGTCGATCGAGACAACGATCTGCTGCGCATCGGGGAGGCTGAGTTTCCGGCTCTGTTGGCTAGAGACGGCGGCTACGCCAACATCGACGACCGGGGCTTTCAAGTGCTGATGAAGTATCGCACTCCCTATGAACCGGCTCCTACGTTAACTATTACCCAGGTGCTAGCCGGGGCTGTGCCCCCCGACTGGGTGCGCGGCAAGGTTGTGTTGATTGGTTCTACCGCCTCTAGCCTCAAAGATGAGTTTTTTACTCCCTTTAGCCACGAGCATGAGACCCAGTTTGTGATGGCGGGGGTTGAGGTGCATGCCCAGAGCATTAGCCAGCTGCTCGATGCGATCGCAGGCGAACCCGCCCTCTACCGGTTTTTGCCCCAGTGGGGCGAATTTTTTTGGCTGTTGGCCTGTACCCTGGCGGCCGGGATAATGGGCTGGCAGGTGCGCCGACCGCCTATGCTGTTGTTGCTCAGCGGCAGTATGATTTTGGGCATTTGGGGGCTGAGTGGCCTGGCCCTCGCCAACATGCTGTGGATACCTACGGTAGAACCCGTGACGGCATTTTTGCTGGCCCTAGGGCTGGTGTTAACTCAAAAGGTGCTGTACCGCAGCAGCTACGACCAGCTCACCCTACTGCCTGGACGAGACATGTTTGTGCTGCAAGTGCAGCGGGCGCTCTGCCAAAAGCCCGCCACAGCAGTGACAGTAGTGTTTTTAGACATCGATCGCTTTAAGCTGATCAACCAGTCCTTTGGACACATCGTGGGCGATCGCGTGCTGCAAACCCTAGGTCAGCGGCTGCGACAGTTTTTGCCGACCTCGGCTCAGCTATCGCGGGTAGGGGGTGACGAGTTCGCCTTTCTGCTGCCGGTGCACGACCAGCCCACCGTAGACCAATGGTTGAACCGTCTGCAAACCGAGCTGTCGGAGCCCTTTTCAATCGCGAGGCGGCGGCTCTCGGTAACCAGCTCGATGGGGGTTGCTATGGCCCATGGCGAACACCCTCCCAGCCCCCAAGACCTGCTGCGCGACGCCCACACCGCCATGTATCGGGCCAAGGCCTTAAATGAGTACCGCTACGAAGTGTTTGCCAGCACCATGCACGAAGAGGCCGTGCGCCGCCTAGAGCTAGAGAGCCATCTGCTCAGCGCTTTTGAGAACAACGAGTTTTTGCTCCACTACCAGCCGATTGTCTGTCTGCAGAGCGGTTGCATTACGGGCTTTGAGGCCCTGGTGCGATGGTACCGCCCTGAGGAGGGCTTTGTGTCACCGGGGCAGTTTATTCAGGTAACCGAGGAAACCGGGCTGATTGTGCACTTAGGCCAGTGGATCTTTCGGGCCGCCTGCGCCCAGCTCAAAGACTGGCAGCAGCAGTTTCCCAACCATCCTTTGACCATGAGCATTAACCTATCGCGGCGGCAGCTGCACCAGGTTAACCTGGTGGATCAGTTTGGGGGCTGTCTGCGAGAGCTAAATCTGGCTGGCAAGCAGGTGCAGCTCGAAATTACTGAAAGCATGATCATGCGGGACGTGGATGGGGCGACGGAGCTGATGCATCGGCTGAAGCAGCTGGGATTAAAGCTGGCGATCGACGACTTTGGCACCGGCTACTCGTCGCTCAGCTACCTGCATCGTTTCCCTACAGACACCCTCAAGATTGACCAGTCTTTTGTCGGTCGGATGGATCAAAGCGGTGACGATCGCGAGATCGTGCACACCATTATTGCCCTGGGACAAAAGCTGAATATGGATCTAGTGGCCGAAGGCATTGAGACCGAGACCCAGCTCAATCGACTGCGGGCCATGGGCTGTCGGCGCGGTCAGGGCTACCTGTTTTCTCAGCCCCTAGGCCGTGAGGCGGCTACGGCACTGTTGACTAACCCCTGGCCTTGGCTCAGAGCCAGCACCCCAGACGAGGCCCAAAAGGCTTGAAAACAGGCGGTGTTTGGTCATCGTTACATAACACTATGTTTTGTGCAGAAGTAATAGGATGTTGGAGTAGGCTTTTGTGCTTCAGGGCACAGTTATAGAGAGCCTTAGTTTTATAAGTTGGCGGTCAAGCTACGCTCGTTTTGAGAGCTAATACACTCCATGAGCCAACTAGTCTGGGTTGTCGAGATTTAGACCCAGCTGGGTTACCTGCGATTTTGACCGATCGCTGCGCCAATCGCGGTGGTGACGCCGCGGTTAGCGGTAGCCGTGGTGATAGCAACGACCGAGAGCACCACCGCCGACCTCAGTGACCAACAGGAGGTCAAACCATGCCCATTGCCAGTATTAACCCCGCCACTGGAGCGGTGCTCAAACGTTTTGAACCTTTGAGCGAGGCCGAAATCGAGCACAAGCTCGCCCTGGCCAGCCAGACCTTTACTACCTACCGTCACACATCCTTTGAGCAGCGAGCCGGGTGGCTGCACCAGGCCGCCCAGGTGCTCGACGACAACAAGGCCGCCTACGCCCAAATCATGGCCATGGAGATGGGCAAGCCACTGGCGGGAGCGATCGCCGAAGTCGAAAAGAGCGCCCTGGTCTGCCGCTACTACGCCGACCACGGGGCCGAGTTTTTGGCCGATGAGCCTGCCACCACCGACGCTAGCCGCAGCTTTGTACGCTACCAGCCCCTCGGCCCGGTGCTGGCGGTAATGCCCTGGAACTTTCCGTTTTGGCAGGTGTTTCGCTTTGCCGCCCCGGCGCTGATGGCAGGTAACGTGGGGCTGCTCAAGCACGCCTCGAATGTGCCCCAGTGCGCCCTAGCGATTGAGGAAATTTTCCAGAAGGCGGGGCTGCCCAAGGGCGCGTTTCAAACGCTGCTGATTGGGGGCGATCGCATCGCCAAACTCGTCACCGACGACCGTATCAAAGCCGCCACCCTCACCGGCAGTGAACCCGCCGGAGCCGGCCTGGCCGCTGCCTGCGGCCAGCAGATCAAAAAGACGGTGCTAGAACTGGGCGGCAGCGACCCATTCATCGTCATGCCCAGTGCTGATTTGGAGGCGGCGATCGCCACCGCTGCCACCGCCCGCATGCTCAACACCGGTCAGTCCTGCATTGCCGCCAAGCGGTTTATTGTCCACGACGCGATCGCCGAGCGCTTTGAGCAAGGGATGACCGAGAAATTTGCCGCCCTGGTGGTAGGTAATCCTCTGGATGACGGCGTTACCGTTGGCCCCCTGGCTACCCCCGACATTGCCGCCGAGCTAGAGCAGCAGGTCAACGCCTGCCTGGAGTTGGGGGGCACCGCGCTGATTGGCGGCGATGTCGCGGCGCTGAAGTCCGAGCTGCCCGCCGATCTACAAAACGGCAACTGGTTTCCGCCCACCATTCTCGCTGCCCTACCGCCCGGCACCCCCGCCGACCAGGAGGAGTTCTTTGGCCCGGTGGCCCTGGTATTTCGGGTGGCCAGCCTGGATGAGGCGATCGCGCGGGCCAACGACATTCCCTTTGGCCTGGGAGCTAGCGCCTGGAGCCAGGACGCCGCCGAGCAGGAACGGTTGATGGCCGAGCTAGAGGCTGGGGCAGTCTTTATTAATGGACTGGTTAAATCCGATCCGCGTTTACCCTTTGGCGGCATTAAGCGATCGGGCTACGGGCGCGAGCTGGGCCGCCATGGCATCCACGAGTTTGTCAACGTCAAAACTGTGTGGGTTAAATAGCCCGCTAGTTACTCAATCTCTACCTGCCATAACCGTCCCATCGGTTGCCATTCACCCCCCTTTCCTCAGTCATTTACACCCCCGAACCACGCTATGAATACCGCCGAATTGCTTGTTCAGTGTCTTGAGAACGAAGGCGTCGAATACATTTTCGGTCTGCCAGGGGAGGAAAACCTCCAGCTGCTCCAGGCCCTAAAGCGATCCTCCATTCAGTTCATCACCACCCGTCACGAGCAGGGGGCGGCCTTTATGGCCGATGTCTACGGACGGCTAACGGGCAAGGCGGGGGTGTGCCTTTCGACCCTAGGGCCAGGGGCGACAAACCTAATGACCGGGGTGGCCGACGCAACCTTAGATCGTGCCCCGCTGGTAGCGATTACGGGCCAGGTGGGCACCGATCGCATGCACATTGAGTCGCACCAGTACCTCGACCTGGTAGCCATGTTTGCCCCGGTCACCAAGTGGAATGCCCAGATTGTGCGGCCCAGCATCACCCCCGAAATTGTGCGCAAAGCGTTTAAGCTGGCCCAGGCCGAGAAACCTGGCGCAGTGCACATCGATCTACCCGAAAATATTGCCGAAATGGAGGTGATTGGCGCCGCCCTGCGCAAAGACAGTCAGGAGAAAACCTACGCCTCATTGCAGAGCATCCAGCAGGCGGCGGTGGCGATTTCCCAAGCCACTAACCCGATGATTTTGGTGGGCAACGGTGCCATTCGCGCCAGCGCCAGCGAGGCCCTAACGGAGTTTGCCACCCAGCTCAATATTCCTGTCGCCAACACCTTTATGGGCAAGGGCGTGATTCCCTACACCCACCCGCTGGCGCTGTGGGCGATTGGGTTGCAGCAGCGCGACTACATTACCTGCGCCATGGAGCAGACCGATCTGATCATCGCCGTGGGCTACGACTTGATCGAGTATTCGCCCAAAAAGTGGAACCCCGACGGTAAGCTGCCCATTCTGCACATCAACCTCACCCACGCCGAGGTCGACAGCAGCTACATTCCCAAGGTCGAAGTCATTGGCGACATCTCTGACTCACTAGAAGAAATTCTCAAGCGGGTGAAGCGCCAGGGTCGCCCCGAACCCCACAGCCTCAAGATTCGCGACGAAATTCGTGCCGACTACGAGCAGTATGCCGACGACTACGGCTTTCCGATCAAGCCCCAGAAGCTGATCTACGATCTGCGCCAGGTGCTGGGCGCTGAAGACATCGTGATCTCGGACGTCGGTGCCCACAAAATGTGGATGGCCCGCAACTACCACTGCCTGCGCCCCAACACCTGCTTAATCTCTAACGGCTTCGCGGCTATGGGCATCGCCCTGCCAGGGGCACTGGCGGCCAAGCTAGTGCACCCCAACCGCAAGGTGGTAGCGGTGACTGGCGACGGCGGCTTCATGATGAACTGCCAAGAATTGGAAACCGCTCTGCGGGTGGGCACGCCCTTTGTCACCATCATCTTTAACGACGGCGGCTACGGGCTGATCGAGTGGAAGCAGATGAACTACTACGGTGAATCGACCTACATTCACTTTACCAACCCTGACTTTGTCAAACTGGCGGAGGCCATGGGGCTGAAGGGCTACCGAATTGAGTCGGCAGAGGACTTTATCCCGACGTTGAAGCAGGCCCTGGAAGATGATGTGCCAGCGGTAATTGACTGCCCGGTAGACTACCGCGAAAACCTGCTGTTTAGCCAAAAATCGGGTGACTTGAGCTGTTTGATTTAGACCAATTTCAGGTTTTGGGCAGTCCTCTAGACCTAAAACCCCTTTAAAATTTCCCGGTTGACACCCCGGCGCTGCTGAAAAACTAAGGGTCTACCCTACGGCAGTGCCGAGGTTTTTATGGTGCTCAATCTGGCAAAGTCGTCTCTGGTGAAGAGTATTGGCGGAGTGGGCGCGATCGCCGCTGTCCTGATCGGCATGTCCTACCTACCGATGGCTAGCGGTCCTGCCCCTGAGCTGACCCTCAACCATCCCTCCGTTTCGCCTTGGCAGCAGGGCACTGACCTCGGTTGGCAGGCCGCAGTCGCGGCTCAGACGGCCCAAACCCAGGCCGACTGGCAGCGGGTGAGTGATCTTTGGGGGCAGGCGATCGCTGCCCTAGAGACTGTGCCAGCCACCGATGCCAGCTATGCCCAGGCCCAGGCTAAGGCAGAGGAGTATCGGGGCAATCGGGCGATCGCGGGCGATCGCCTAGCCAAAGCCAGCCCCACTGGCAGCGTCCCTACCGCTGCCAGTGACCTACAAACCGCCCTGGCCGCCGCTGAACCCGCCTTCACCTTTTCTCCCGGCCCCAACGCTGGCACCCTAGGGCGCTCTGCCGATGGTTTGGCGACGGTAGAACTGGTTAGCGATCGCGCTACCCTGGTTTTGCCCCGCAGCCCCCAGGGCAAAACGTTAACCATGGCTCAGGTGGTATACGCCAACCAGTTTGTGGCCTTGGCGGCCCCCGAGGCCAACAGTCAGCCCTGGCTGCTAGAGAGCCTGCACAACGTGCAGCGCAACAAGCCTCTGACCATCCCTAGCGAGGCCCCCGTGACCCTCAGCGCTGGAGCAGAGTCCCTCACCATCACCGTTATGACTGAACCGTAACTCTCAGTAATTCCGCGGCTGTTTTGGGGCAACTGGGCAAACCGTTCCCCCGAGCGAATAAAATTGAAGTCTATGGAACTCAGCGGTTCCAGTTTCTTCAACTCCAGCCAGGTAATTTATGAGAGCGTATCGGGCCGCCGCCGTACAGATGACCAGTGTGCCAGACTTGGCCAAAAATTTGGCCCAGGCCGAAGAGCTAATTGACCTGGCGGTGCGTCAGGGGGCAGAACTGGTCAGCCTGCCCGAAAATTTTTCGTTCCTAGGCGACGAAGACGCCAAAATCGCCCAAGCCGACACCATCAGCCAAGCCAGCGAAGCGTTTCTCAAAACTATGGCCCAGCGTTACCAGGTGACGCTGATTGGCGGCGGCTATCCGGTGCCCGCCAAAGAAGGCAAGGTCTTCAACACCGCCCTGCTGGTTTCCCCCGAGGGGCAAGAGCTGCTGCGCTACGAAAAAGTGCACTTGTTTGACGTCAACCTGCCCGACGGCAACACCTACCGCGAGTCCAACACCGTTATCTCAGGCCATCTGCTACCCGATGTATTTCCGTCTAAGCCCTTTGGCATTTTGGGCCTATCGGTGTGCTATGACGTGCGCTTTCCAGAACTCTATCGCCACCTGTCGCAGCAGGGAGCCGAAGTGCTGGTAGTGCCTGCTGCTTTCACCGAGTTTACTGGCAAAGACCATTGGCAGATTCTGCTGCAAGCCCGCGCCATCGAGAACACCTGCTATGTGATTGCCCCGGCCCAAACCGGCTTCCATAACGCTCGTCGCCAGTCTCACGGGCACGCCATGATCATTGACCCCTGGGGCATGGTGCTGGCCGACGCTGGCATCGATAAGGGGATTGCGATCGCCGAAATCAACCCCGATCGCATTTCCCAAGTGCGCCGCCAAATGCCCGCCTTGGCCCACCGTGTCTTTCCCTAAAACCTATTGCCTCCAGCAGAACAGCCGTTAGAACTCTCCCTGTTAACTCTTCAGCAGAAGTAATTTCATGTACATTGGACGGGACGAGTTGTAGCGGTCTGCATGGCAAATTGGATGAGTGGCCTCATCGGCAGCGGCCTGATTAGCAATCTTCCCACCGATTTTTTTCAGATAAAACCTGCGCTTAGCCCCTGGCTGGCAGAGTTGTCAGAGGCGGAGGTGGAGCCCCTGGTGCTCGCCAGTGTATTGCTAAGTTTAGTTGTGGTCTACCTCGCTGCCAAAATTGGCGGTGAGCTGTGCGCCCGCGTTAACCTACCCGCCGTTCTAGGAGAGCTAATCGGGGGCGTCATCGTCGGCGTCTCGGCTATGCACCTGATTGTGTTTCCCGCAAGCGGCGGTGAAGTGCAGTCGCTGCTCATGAACTTAGTCGGTATGACCACAGGCCAGGCCCCAGGCGATCTACTGCGGGTCTTTCAGGGCGAAAGTGAGGTCATCTCCGTCCTGGCTGAGCTAGGGGTGATCGTTTTACTGTTTGAAATTGGCCTAGAGTCAGACCTCAAAGAACTCATTCGCGTAGGTCCTCAGGCGGCGGTGGTAGCCGTTGTTGGGGTAGTAGCCCCCTTTGCCGCTGGTACCGCTGGGTTAATAGCTATTTTTGGCATCGACACCATTCCGGCCGTGTTTGCCGGAGCAGCGCTCACCGCTACTAGCATTGGCATTACTGCCAAGGTGCTGGCCGAAATGCAGCAACTCAGCTCTAGGGAAGGCCAAATCATTATTGGAGCCGCCGTACTCGACGACGTGCTGGGCATTATTGTGCTAGCCGTAGTGGCTAGTCTCGCCAAAACCGGCGAAATTGAAATTCTCAACGTGGCTTACCTAGTTGCTGGAGCCGCTACGTTTTTGGTAGGGTCCATCTTTATTGGTCGCCTGCTCAGCCCCTACTTTGTCATGGTGGTGAATCAGATGCGCACCCGGGGGCAGGTTATTATCAGTGCCCTGATCTTTGCCTTTGTACTGTCTTACATTGCTGCGGCCATTCAGCTAGAGGCCATTTTGGGTGCCTTTGCCGCTGGCCTAATCTTGGCTGAAACCTCCAAGCATAAAGAGATTGAGGAGCAAATCAGCCCCATTGCTGACATGCTGGTGCCGATTTTCTTCATTGTTGTCGGGGCCCGCACCGATATCAGTGTGCTCAACCCTCTAAACCCCGAAAATCGGGCTGGGTTAGTAATTGCCTCTTTTCTAGTGGTAGTCGCCATTCTCGGCAAGGTTATTACTGGCCTTGCCGTCTTTGGTCAGCCCGGCATCAACCGCTTAGCCATTGGGGTCGGCATGATTCCTCGGGGTGAGGTGGGGCTTGTGTTTGCTGGCGTGGGGGCTGCCAGCGGCGTGCTTACCGAGTCGCTGGATGCTGCCATTATTGTCATGGTCATTTTCACCACGTTCTTGGCCCCGCCCCTGCTGCGAATTGTCTTTAAAGATGACGAAGGCCCAGTTTCCCCCGCTACCCCTGCCCCCGAACTGGAAACCGCTGATTAGGGAAGGTCTTGACGAGAGGGATTTTTCGGTTATGAAGCTACCCGGTAACGTTGCTATACTGAGTATGCTTTTGCTGGTGTAGCTCAGTTGGTAGAGCAGCTGATTTGTAATCAGCCGGTCGCAAGTTCGAATCTTGTCACCAGCTTATCCCCAAAACCCTTGAAACCAAAAGGTTTCAAGGGTTTTTTGTCGCCAGCAAACCTGTAGAGTCCAAGTACCCATGTTCTAAAATCATCGAGCTTTTGGGTATCTTTCAGGTTCTTTGGGTGTAAATTGGGTGTAATTCAAACGTACTGCCAAGGTTGGCCCATGTACTCTAAAACCCCCACTGGCAAAGCTTCTAAAGGAACTGTTACGGTAATCACCTCTAATGGTCGGTTGCAGCTCCGATTTTGACATGCTGGCGAGCGGCATTATATTTCCATAGGGTTGTCCGACAGCCCAGAAGGGCGAAAGCTAGCTGAGATGAAGGCTAGAGAGATTGAGCTAGATATTCTCTCTGGCAACTTTGATCAAACTCTGGCAAAGTACAAGCCTCAGTCGGTAATGAGTGTGGCATCGCTGGACATTACACCCAAAACTACACCCAAGCTGAATGAGCTATGGCAACAGTATGTAGATGCTAGGAAGGCTGGCAAGTCTCCTGCCACAATTCGGATGTACGGGTGGATGGCTAACCATTTGGAAAGATGCCCTCACAAGCACCTAGCTGACTCACAAGCCGTGTTCGATTGGTTTACTACTCACGTGCCCGCTGACTCTGCTAAGCGGGTCTTAATGCACCTGGGGGCCTGCTGCCGGTGGGCCAAGAAGTCAGACATCATTGGCTCAAACCCGTTTGATGGGATGTCTGCCGATGTCAAAGTGAAAAAGGCCGGGACGGAGGAGGAAGAGATTAACCCCTTCACCCGCGATGAGAGAGATCAAATTATTGCGGCCTTCAAGGCAAACCGGTATTACGGCTACTATGCTCCTTTGATGCAATTTCTGTTTTTTACTGGGTGTCGCCCATCAGAAGCGATCGCACTTCAGTGGAAACATATCGGAGCCAAAGTCATCACTTTTAGGCAGGCAGTGATTTATGACGGTAGAAGACTGGTGCTTAAGGAAGGGCTCAAGACTCAGAAGCTGAGGAAGTTCCCGGTCAATGCTCAGTTAACCGAGCTGCTGGAGTCGATCAAGCCCGCTTCAGCTGATCCTGAAGCGTTGGTATTTCCCAGTCGGGAATCCAAATTTATCGACTGGCATAACTTCGCGAACCGGGCCTGGGCCAAGGTGATGGCTTCTTTGCTAGATATTGAGTACTGCAATCCCTATCAAACTCGGCATACGTTTTGTAGCCTTTGTCGAGAGGCAGATATATCCAGCATTCAAATTGCTAAATGGGTAGGCAACTCTGCGCAGATGATCGATCGGGTCTATGCTAAGCCGACCGATCATATTCAGGTGCCAGAGTTGTAAGACTTAAATCAAAACTCAAAAGCGCACACGCCCGAGGTTCAGATCTGTGGGCATTTTTACTTTAAAAATCCTCTCCCTAGGCTATCAAATTGTCGGCTTTCGGGTTCTCTGGAATCCAGAAAAGCATTAGGATTAATTCTCCTACAATCCTGAGCCACTGACTATGGAAGTGGCTGAAGCCCTTATTTGGAAATGATTATAAAGACGTTGAATGTTATTAGATATGTGTTTTTTAGTGGATTTAAAAGCCAATATAATAGTAGTAATATCGCATTTCTAATACTAAACAAGATGACCTATTATTTGCCTGTATCTCTCTTGGATGTCTTGGATTTGTTTGCTGAATCGGCTTTGGCAAGGACTAATCCAAAACTTCTGAGCAACTTGAACACGACCTTCGGAAATACATCTTACCGAACTATGGTTTTTCTCATTTCTCTTTGAAGCAAAAGGAAGGCTTATCGGCAGCACTCAAGGAGTTGACGATGAGAGACTTCAAAAACGTTGATGCTCATCTTCTGCAATCGGCTAAAGCTGCCGAAGTAAGTGAGGGAACATTAGCCAATTACAAATCAGCCCTCAACCGTTTTTTGGCTTGGGCGCGAGATCAAGCTTGGTACCATGACGTTGTTGGCACCTATGATGGAACCCTAACTCCACGAATGGCGGCAGGCTATAACTTGGGTAGAGAGAGGCAGGGCAAGCGTCAGCAGCTTTCGGCTAATCCCTATGGGCTCAAAGATGAGGCGTTTAGTCCGGCATTGCTGGAGCAGGTCAACCAGTTTCATCGGTTCTTAACGGCTCCAGAGATTCCTAAGCGGAAAGATCGTCCACTGCGGGAGACGACCTTTGATACTTACCACCACGCCATTCGGCATTTCGGAGGATGGCTTCACCGAGTTCAGAAGCTCCCAGTGAGTGAAATCAGTCTTGAGATGATGACTGACCGTGATTGGCTAGATGAGTTTATTGCCTGGGGCATTAACGATCGTAAGAATGGCTACGGCTGGGCCACTGTCGTAGGTGCTGCGGCTTTGAATATTGCTAAGTGGCAGCACTACAAGCGATCGAAGCTGGCTAAGTACCGAGATATAGAGGAAATCGAGGCTATTCGAGCTTTGATGATTGAAATTGTCCACAAACGGGAAAGAGAGCCCAGGCGAACAACTTCTAAGGAAATGCTGGCGGAGAAGCTTGTGACCCTTGAGCAGTGCATTGAAGTTGTTACCTACCTGCATAAGTGCTGTGCCCCACAACGTACCCGGCTTGAGCGAACAGGGGGTAAGCGTAGCGTAGCTGGTCATAGGCGGCCTGATTGGGTCATCATGCAGAGCTGGCAGCGATATCTCTTGGTGGCAATTTTGACGTACTGCCCCATCCGTCAGAGAGAACTGAGAGAGCTAGAGCTGGACAGAACGTTGTTTCGTGAGGAGGGTGGCTATCTGGTGCGCTTGCGCCCTGATGACCATAAGACGGGCAGCAAAACTGGTAAAGACCGAGAGTTTGCCTTGCCAGCTAAATTGACGGCTGACTTAGATGAGTGGCTAAATGTTTGGCGACCGAAGGTCTCAACCCATCACCAGATCGTGTTTGTACATTTATCACCTCAATGGCCAGACAGGTGTGGAGAGCCCTACGATAGCACCAAGCTGGGCGAGGTCGTCACTCGGACGATGTATAAGGCTACAGGCATCCTCTATGGGGATCCGAAACGAACTTCGCCCCACGACTTTTGGCGAATTGCAATTACCTGGCAGCGGAAGTACGGCAGCCGTGACCAAGACGAGGCGTTGGCTGAGATGATGGGTCACTCGGTACGAGAGACTGATCGCACCTACAGCCAACTATCGAGCCGGGAAAGGACAGAAAAGGCGAAGGACTGGTGGAAAAAGGTTCAACTTGCTTCAACTGAGCGTCAGGGTGCTTCTCATAAGTCTTTAAAGCCTGCTTGTAATCCTTTGGACAGATGCTCTTCTTTAGCTTTAGTAAAGGATTTGACTTCAACTAAACTCCAAGTATTGACAGGATGGCGCTGAAGGATATTGGCACGGATAAGAATATTGCCGTAGCGAAAGGCGGCTTCAAATAGGCACGTAGCAGCCGAGGCTATTGCAGACTCAGTTTCTCTGACGGCTTGATGACCGTGGCCCTTAATCAGTAGTCCGTGGGGAAATTGCTCACGGGTGTATACTCCGACTCTTGCCCTTGATCGATGATGCGCTGCTGGTCAGGGGAGATTTGTGGTGCGGTGCTTGGCCGGTTAACTTCGTGCCAGAGGCGCTTATGGCATTGAATGCCTGCCAGGATGTTGGCTTTGGTTAAGGTGTAGGCCATGCAAGGGACTCCAGCACTTTGCTGACAGGGTTAAGATACCTATCTAAGGAAGTGAGGGTAATGACGGTAGTTAGTTTGGGTCGGTATTTGACGTTGGAGGAGTTTTGCACCTGTACCCAGACTTACCGCAACTATGCTGACCAGATTGACCCGTTTCCCAAGAATTCGGAGGAGACGTTGCCAGCCTTGAAGGTACTGTGTCAGCACATCATTGACCCGGTAATTGATGAGTTTGGGCGCGATCGCTTTCTGCTCACCTTCGGCTTTTGCTCAATAGATCTGAAGCGGTGGCTAGCGAAGAAAGATCCGCTGACGGGGAAAAAGCACGGTATCGCTACCCCAAGTCTGGATCAACACATGGCCCATGAGGTGAATCGGAATGGGCAGTACTACTGCGATCGCCTGGGGGCATCCTGTGATTTCCGCATCCTCGACCTACCTAGTGATGAACTAGTGGGTTGGATTGTGGCTCAAGGACTGCCATTTGACTCGCTGTATTTTTACGGGCGCAATCGCCCTATCCACATCAGCTATGGCCCCCAGCAGAAGCGTGCTATCTGGGCGTTTACTGAGACGGGAGTACCGACCAAACGAAATCTAGATGAAATCCTAATCTAAAGGATCAATATAATTGAAGTAGCCAATGCCACTTCAAACATCTCGCACAAATGTCAGATCAGCCAGCATTATTGTCTGAAGAAGATATTAGAACAAAGGTTGTATATACCTGGTTAGTAGATCATGGCTTTACGCCTGAAAGCATTTTGGTTGAATTTTCGTTTGAGATTCGTCTCGGAAGAGGGATTTATTCTGTTAGCAACAATTCTCCTCACTCACCAACTTTCAGACCTCGTGCAGACATCTTGGTGCGTAGCTCTGATGGAAGGAATCTTCTAATTATTGAAGTTAAGGCACCTGATGAAGAGCTAGATAATGATGCAAAGGAGCAAGGTATCTCATACGCTCGACTTCTCAAAACTGGGGGGATTGCTCCATTTGTTATAGTCACAAATGGATTTCAAACACAGATTTTTGACAGCATAACTGAAGAATCTATAGAAGATTCATATATTTCAAAAAATCATCAATATGTCCAGAACGGGTTTCGTGTATGCGTTGATGATATTGCATTGCGTTCGGAAGCTTTAAGAAAATTTATCGCCCTCTCCTTTGATAACTTGCTGGCATTCTGCAACTCGCAAGCTTCACATCGGATGAGTTTACTAAAGAGCGAAGATCTTTTTAGCGGAAACAAGTATATTCCTCAGCTATACATAGAAAGACAAGAGGAAAAACGATATTTAAAGCAGCTGCTATTGAGACAAAATTGTTCATCAGTTATTGTCTTTGGTCATCCTCAAGTAGGAAAGACAAACTTTATTTGCAACTTCATTGAAGAGAGGCTAAAAAACGGTTATCCATGTCTATTTTATCCAGCTATTGGCATGAGAAAAGGGGTTTTAGAGGAAATTAGGGATGATTTTGGATGGGATTTATATGAACCGAATTCTCATCATGAAATGATCAAGTATATTTCACATATTCTAGAAAAAAATCAGCAAAGACTTGTAATCTTTATTGATGGATGGAATGAAGCGAACGAATCTATCGCAAAATCTATTGACCTAGATAGTCTAAGGATATTCGACTACAATTTCCAGATCGTCATAAGCATTACAGCTAATTCCACAAAGAGGTTGTTGATTGATAATGCAGGCAATCCTTCTAATATCGCAGATAGCTCTTTTCTAACAAGTAACTCAATTCCTCTATTAGAGAGTAACCCAAATTTACTGTCTTCTAAGTGTAGTGTTTTAGAAATAAAAAAGTATGGGCGAAGAGAAGCTGAGGAAGCTTATAGGGTTTATAGTCAAGCTTATGAAGTGAGGATTCCTAATGGGCATGAACAGGTTGATGATCCGTTTCTTTTAAGAATTGCAATGGAGCATCACACTGAATTAGAGTTGCCAGAAAGGTTAGATGAGGATTCTTTACAAGAGAGAAGTATTGTTTCAAAAATTAGAAGAGCCAAAGGAATTAGCGAGGAGGATGCAATTGTTCTTTTGACGGAACTTGCTAAAGAGATGGCTGAAAACGGATCTCCTATTAGCCAGACCAGAATTAGAGAAATTTGGAGAATTTCTGCTGCCGATAAGATCCCAGAAGGGTTTTTTGAATCCGCTCTTCTAGCAAAAGTTAGAGACATTGACGGGTTTCCATCTCTAGATTTTTATTATGAAAGAGAAAGAAGCTTTATTATATCCACATGGGTAATGGGTTGGAGAAGGAGTTCCCCAGCAGCTTTTCGAGATTCTTGGGCTAATGCTTCAATTTCAAATTCTAGCCTTGTAAAGCTTGAGGCTCTTGATTGGTTTTTAAGGCAAAAGTCAAGTATCTCATACTTAAAGGAATTAGCCGCCAATATCAATTTTTTCCAAGAAAAAAATTTCCGGAAAAAGGTGCTATCCGCAATACGACAAAATCCAGAATGCTGGATAAATGAAAATGAGAATTGGGTTGACGAAGTTGCAGAGACGGCGATTCTTGATTCTAAATTAGAGGTGAGAGTAGAAGCTGCAAAATTGTTTTTACTGTTTAAGGAAGACAGCGATCGATTAAGAAGCATTTTCATTGACGAGGAGTGCCGAGAAGAATTTATTAGAGCTTTGTTAGAGACTGATTCAGAATATTGTTTTAAGATAGGAGATATTGGCCAAGTTACACTAGAAGTGCTAAGTGAAGTTCACTTTGAATTTGGTGTGGGAGATAGTTCTGAAGTAACTGATATTTTAAAAAGAATTCTTCTAATTGAGCATGGAAGTCTTAGGAATTCAGCTGCCAAAGTCTTTGGCCATATCGCTCCTGAATCATTCTTTAGAGTTCTGCTTCAGCTAATTAAATTTCCAAGTTTGAAGCAAGTTTCCACCGAAGATTTCATCGAAGGGGTTGAGCTAGCATTTGATGCACTCATGGATATATATCATGGTGACATGTGTCCAGGTTATCTTCAAAGCTTCGAGGATGCTCCCAGAGAACATGTTGAGCATTTTCTTGAAATTCGCAAAATCTGTATTCCTATAATAAATTTTTATTCGCCAAAATCATGCTCTCATAATTTACTAGACTTTCTTAAATCTATATCACCTTCAGATAGAGTTCTGGCTTTTTACACAGATGAAAAGGATGAAATTGACAACGAGGTATGGTTGTCAAAGTTCAAGCATCAGGATCCAGGCATTACTCAGCTAAACCTTTTTGAGAATGCTATAAATGAAGATGATTTAAATTTAAACGGTTTTTGATTTAAGTTTGAAGTTAAATTGGCCTGGTGAATACATTAATTTAAAGTAAATATGCATTCTTTCCTAACCTTTTACGTTTTGTCCCAATAGTCGTTGTTATTCTTTCGTTTAACTACACGGTGCCCGCGTAACTCGGCTTCATGCTCTTCCAGGCAATACTCCCACCCCCGACGGTCAAAGATGGCTTTTACATCGTCCAGTAGACCCCACTTTTGCTCTTGCTGGCTAAGCTTGGCAAACTTGGCGTAGCCGGGATAGTCCGGCGCGAGGGTCTGATCTTTTTGGTGGAGCAGGGGTGGGTTGTCAGAATCGTAGTCGCGATAGCGAACATAGAGATCCTGCAGTGCGATCGCCATGCTGGTCTTCAGCGCCGGGTGCGGTTCCTTATCAAATTTTGGAAACGCCAGGTAGGTAATCTGCGGCTTTTGGACGTGGAACTTGACCACCGTGGCTTCTTCAGGGCGTCCAATAGTGCGGGATGCACACCCTTCATAGAGCCGCAGCAGCGGATCGAGCTGGTCCAGAGCAGAGACATGCACCCAGAGTGAATTGGGGCGCTGCTGACCGATTACACTTTGTCGACAGCGCTGCTCGATCATCTCCGTGCGGCCTAGGGTCATGAGCATGAGGTCGGCAGCGGTGCAAGCTTGCTGATAACTGCCAAAGAGAGCTTTGATATCGGCCTGAACCGAGGGCGAGAGGTCTTTGAATTTCGGGCGGTGGCCAAAGTGGCTGAGGGCCAGATAGACCAGCAGATCGTTGCGGCGCTTGTCTGCGATCGCATCCCACTCTCTTGCGTCGGTGGCCTGTAGCACCACGGTAAAGGCTCGCTTGATGCTGCCAAAGGTCTCTTGAAGGAGGGCTAGGGTGTCGTTGCCCAGTTCCTCGACCGTGGGCAAGCGACCGCGCTCGGTGTAGAAGTCCATCAGCGGCTGGAGGCGATCGCGGTATTCCTCGAACTTGCTGACCTTGAGGCGAATGCGGGGTGCGGTGGCGCGGGAACGGAATCGGGAGGCGCGAAAGGCTTCGGCCTGGGTTTCATCGCGAAAGACAAAGTAGATACCCAGGGCAATGGGAATGGCGTCTACCCCGAGAACCTGGTCGATGTAGGCTTTGAGTTCTTCTTGCTCATAGTACTTCTGAAAGGTGTTGCGGCTGGTGATGATGCCGTCGCCGTAGGCGATTACGCCTCGGGTGCGATCGTCGATTAGCACCTGGGCGGCGACGATCAGCACTTTCTGGGCCAGCCCCCAAGCGTTGATGAGGGCTTCTCGCCGCTCGGCAGTGTTTTCGATGACGTTGATCACGTAGCCGAGGTTAACCACATCGGCTGAGGTGTGAGGAATATCGGGGCGAAAGTGAGGATCCCAACCGGTGCTGGTTAGGCCCAGGCGGTGGATGTACTCAATGTCGGCCCCGTGGCCGCAGCCGTAGTCAAAGTAGGTGGTGTCGGGCGGGAAGAGGCCTGCTTCCACAGCGAGGCGGACGGGTTTGGAGGCGGTAACTCGGGCGATCGCAGCCTTGTGCCGCTGAATCTTCGGCTTGGCCTGTTGAGCCGATTTGATTGGGCAAGCCAGGGCATAGTTGTGAATTTCGATGCCCTGCTGGGTGAGGCGGCGTTCCCAGTTGAGTTGGGTGCCAATCTCGCGAGAGTTGTCGAGCAGGCCCATGGCTACCTGCTGCTGGGTCAAATGGGCGAAGCGGCTGTAGTGGGGATGGTCAGGGGTGATGAAGGTTTCTTTGCGATGGAGTAGCGGCGGATTGGGGGCATCGCTGTAGTCGCGGGTTTCGACGGTACCCGTGGCCCAATCCACAATGGTGCTAGCGCGGAGCAGGGGGTGGGGTTCGGTGTCAAACTCGGGGTAGTAGAGGTAGGAGAGTTTGGGCTGGTCAAAGTGAAACTTGACTAGGGTGAAGGGCAGTTCCTTTTTTAGCAGGTTGCGGGCGCACTGTTCCTGGTACCGCAGAGCGTCGTCTAGGTAGGGCAGGGCCGATTGGTGGATGTAGAACGCATTGGGAAGACACTTGCCGATGGGGCTGCCCTGGCAGTGCTTGACCAGCTCTGCTTGGGGTAGGCTAGTGGCGGGTTGCAGCGCAGTATCAACACTTTGAGTCATTTTCAGTACACTTGTATGACGCCCCTAACAGTCATTCCCTAGCTACCACCAGTGGATTGGAAGCATTTGATGGCGAAAGAAAATTCTATATATAGCGTTTAATTCCCCCTTTGCCGGTAGAATGACGCTACCCGTGGTTTATCGCTGCTGTAATGCTTGGCTTGAATGAGAACGCTCAGCCTATTTGAGAATGATCGCCTCTCCCTCGACCGCAGCATTGAGCTATCGGCAGAGTCGTTGCGCCACTATGGTTCTTTGTATAAGCATTGGGCGATCGCTTTCTCGGGCGGCAAAGATTCTTCAGCCACTGTTACATTAGTTGCCGATTTGATCGAGCAGGGGCTGGTGCCTCGACCTGAAAGCGTCACTGTACTTTATGCCGATACCCGCCAGGAGCTGCCGCCGCTGCACAATGCCGCCATGGCGCTGCTAGGCAAACTCAAAGAGCGGGGCTTCGATACCCGTGTGGTGCTGCCCAATCTCGACCATCGCTACTTTGTCTATATGTTGGGGCGCGGGGTGCCGCCGCCGTCAAATACCTTTCGCTGGTGTACGCCTAAGCTCAAGGTCATGAGTATGGAGCGGGAGCTAGAGACCCTGCGCCAGGAGCGGGGCGAAAAGTTTTTGATGCTGACAGGAGTGCGGGTGGGCGAATCCGCTGCCCGCGACCAGCGAATTGCCATGAGCTGTAGCCGCGATGGCGGTGAATGCGGCCAGGGCTGGTTTCAACAGACGACCTCTACCGCCGTGGCGGATACCTTGGCCCCGCTGCTGCACTGGCGGATCTGCCACGTATGGGACTGGCTAGTGCAGGCAGATGTGGAGCTGGGCTACCCCACCTTCGACATTGCCGAGGTCTATGGCCACGACCCGCAAGATGACTTGGGCGAAACTGAGTCGATCAATGCCCGCACGGGCTGTATTGGCTGCCCGCTGGTGCAGGAGGATGCCGCTCTGGAGCGGGTGCTTGCGAACCCCAAGTGGACTTACCTAGCCCCGCTGCGGCAACTGCGCCCGCTGTACTGGGAAGTCAAGAAGCCTCAGTACCGGCTGCGGAAGCACGGGGAAGTGAAGAAGGATGGCTCTTTGGCGAAAAAGCAGGGCCGCCTGGGGCCATTGATCTTAGAAACGCGAGAGTGGATGCTGGGGGAAATTCTGCGGATTGAGGCGGAGGTCAATGCAGGAGCCGCCTTGATGGGGCAGCCGGATATTTGTTTAATTAACGCTGAAGAACTGGCCCGGATTAAAGAACTGATCGCAGCAGAAACTTGGCCCGAAAAGTGGGACGGCACCGAGCATCGGGGCGATGAGTGGCTGCCGGAGATTTTGTCAGATGGTAGCGTACAGCCGTTACTCTTTAGTCCTTAGACAACGCGAGTTGGCAAAAATCTTCAATCGATTTCAAATTGGGATCGCCTGCTAGGTAGCCAATACCCCGGTGCAGGTGCAGGCGCAGCTGCGTTGCTAATATTTCAGGATCTGTGCCTAGCTCGTCTTGGTGGCAGCGCTGCTTGAGGGCAATGAGCAGCTGGTCGGCGATGGGGCCACCAAACACCTGCCAAGTCATTTCCAGGTTGCTGTCGGCGGGGATGGGTACGGGTGAGGGTATCGACGGTTCTGCCAGGGATCGGCACAGCGCCCAGCGACAGAGCACGTTCCAGGTAGGAATTTTGGTCACGCGCTTGAGCTTGAGCAACTGGTCCTTAGCAGATTGGGACAGTTTAATGCGATCGGTAGGAGGTTGCATAGAAGATGTCATTGAGCGCTGTCATACTGGACTACCGCAGTGCGTAGAATGTCGTCTCGAAAATATCGGCTTAGATCCTTGAAAGTCCTAAAGTCGGCCTTGAAGTGAATTAGGTTGGATAGCTCTAGTTCTATACCCGCTAGACGAATAAGGCCGGGAATATGATCGGCTTGAAATTCGACCAGGAAGTCGACATCACTCTCAGTGCTAAAGTCTGGTCTCAGCACCGAGCCAAACACCGATAGCTTTTTGATGTGGTGGCGTGGGCAAAACCGTCTCAGCGCAGCCTGAAGAAGTTCAATTTGCATAATCACCTACCAAAAGTAACCCGATACCACTGCTGTCTGTCGCTGCTTTGGATCGTACTCCAAACGGTATTCCCGCGCGATCGCCCCGGCTCCCCGCAATCGCTCCACCTCTTCGGCGCGAATTTCGGTATCAGTGGAGAGCAGAATGACCTGGTGGCTGGCTTGGGGAAAGTAGCGATCGACCAGGTGGTTGCGGTGCTCAGAGTCGAGCCGCCCTAGGGGAGTATCGATCGCAACGGGGAGCTGCCGACCGGAGGCGTTGGCTAGGCCCCAGAGTAATGCGATCGCCAAAATCTGCTTTTCCCCCGCCGATAGCCGGTGCTTGGGCAAGAGTTCGCCATTGTGGTCGTAGAGGGCGAGGCGAAAGGTTTCGGTGTCGATCTGCACCCGGTGGACGAAGTCGGGCTTACGCAGCAGATAGAGAAAGTGCTTGGTGACTAAGTCTTCTAGGTGGTTGAGCTTGTGGAGCTTGAGCTTTTGCTTAAACAGGGCCAGGGTTTGCTTCACCTTGGCGGCAGATTTAAGCAGGTGGTCAGTGTTTTTGAAGTCGATGGCCAGCTGGCTGTAGGTTTGCAGGTCTTTTTTGGTGCGATCGAGAGCCTGGTTTACCTGGTTCAGCTGCTGCTCGGCCTTAGCGTAGTCTGTAGCAAGCTGGGCCAGCTTAGTTTGGGCGGCCTTAACCTGCTGAGACAGCTTTTCGTAAATTTCTTCGGTAGCAGAGCTTGCCAGGTAGCGATCGAGAGCTTCAATCTCGGCCTGGCGCTGCTGAGAAGCTTTGAGATGTGCTTTAGTCTGGCGATGCTGATTGGGCAGGGTCTGGCTCAGGGTTTGCTCCAGCTGGTGCAGGTGGCTGCTTTCAGCGTCTAGGTATAAGCCGGTCTCAGGTTGGGCCAGGCTAGCCTGGCGGGCTTCTAAAAAAGCTTGAATCTGCTTGGCCGACTTTTGGCCCAATGATGTTTGGGCAAACTCCAGCAGGGCCTGGTTTTGCTCGGTGAGTAAGTCGTGGGTCAGCTCGTACTGCCGGTGGCGCACTTCGTCATGGGCTTGGGTTTGGGCTGCCGTCAGCAAGGGCTCAATTAAGGCTAGGGGCAGCGACCCCGCTGCCAAATCACGAAGTTGGCTCTGCTGGTGGTCAAGGTCGGTTGCTAAGTGGGCGCGTTTGGCTTCAAGCTGAGCTTGTTCAGCAGCAATTTTGCCCCCCTCGGCCAAAAACTTGTCTTGGGCCTGCTGAAGTTCGCGCTCGGCCCACTCTTTTTTATTGGTGAGGGATGCCAGTACTTGTTTGGCGCTGCCCTTCTGCTCAGTGAGCTGGTTGAGCTGGGCCTCGATCGCCTCAATTTTTTGCAGGTCGTTATCTTGGGCCAGCTGCTTGCGCTTGCGAGTTATTAGCACGTCGAGGTCGGCGTCGAGGCGTTCGGGTAGCTCTAGGCCCAGGAGCGATCGCATGGCCTGCACTACACCAGGGGGCAGCTCATCCTGCTCGGCCAGCTCGGCTACCTGTTCGCCATCGAACAAAAACAAGTTAGAGATGCCTAGGGGCAGCAAGGCTTCAATGCGCTCGTCCCAGCCTTTGATCAGGTCTTCGGCGAGCTGGCCATCTTGGTAGACCTCTAGGGTGTCGCGACCATTTTTTTGCAGCGGCCCCCACTGCCGCCGAATGCGAAATTCTGTGGGCAGGGGGGCGTTGTTGAGGGTGTGCTCTAGCACCAGCTCTAGCAGGGTAGGCTCAGCCTCGGCTTGGCGGTTGCGGCACTGGTTGAGAAAGTCGGCATAGGCGAGGCTGCCACGGGTAGAGCATTGGGCTCGCTGGCCGTAGAGCACTAGCCGTAGAGCATCCATGAGGGTGGTCTTGCCGCCGCCGTTGAGCCCACCGATGAGAATGATGGGGCGGCTGGCGTTGCCTGCGGTATCGGGCCGCAGGTTGAGCCGGTGCCGCCCACCGTAGGGTCCAAAATTTTGCAGAATCAGGGTTTGGAAGATCATTGAACTTGCAAATACTCCCTCACCTGGCGCAAGAAGCTTTCAGCTTGGGAATAGCATTCGTTAGCATCTTGCATAGACGTCTCAATCAAGTCGGCATAGTCTACCTCTAGACGTTGTTCAAAGGTGCGATGTAGCCACATCGACATCTCTTTGCTAAAGATTCCAGTTTTTACAAATTCGCGATCAAACAGAGAAATAGCTCCCTTATGCTTCGATGTGCCGAGCTGCCGCTTGACCAACAGGGCTAAAACAGCATAGAACATCGCGTAGTAGAAGCGGTTAATCGAATCTGCATAAAAATCTTGTTCAAATAGAAGCTGACCAGCCTCTAAGGCTTTTTGAGCTTGTTGAAGTCGGGCTTTAACCAGAGCATCGATATCTTCTTTAGGCGGGCTCATGCCGCAATACCCTCTGCAAGGATATTGTGAATCAAAGGGCTTGCTGTATGAGGGCTACCCTCAAACTGCCGACGAGAATACTTGATTGTGGTAATGACCAGGTCATGGTGAAACCCGACCTCCCAGGCAATATCGCTAATGGCTTTCCAACTGCTGCGGTCTAAGGTGTCAACAACAACACAAATATCAAGGTCTGAGTCTGGCTGGGCATTGCCTCTGGCCCGTGAGCCAAATGCCCAAATGCTAGCTTTGGGAAATTTACCACGTAGTCGGTTAGCAAATTCTGCCAAAATTTGCCGATCGCTGGTTGAGATCATGGTGCGTTGAGCCGCCTAAGCGTCAGCGTTTTAATACTGGCTCAATTGTAGCTAGGCTGTGGCGCTCGGAAGTACCGACCACCACCCTACTGCACTACCCCTCTTCTCTCGGCAAATACTTAACCAAAGCTTTCATGACTTCGCTGGGGCCAAATTGCAGGGGGCGATCGCTGTTGGGGGCGCTGAGAAAGTCTGTCCACTCGAAGATTTCGGCAAAGCCGAGCTGGTGGAGGGCGACGACGATGGAACTGACAGATCGCTTGCTGCCAATGACGAGAATTTTGACGGGTTCGCGATCGGGGTGGGGGTAGCTGTGGAGTTTGAGGGTGAGTTCGACATGGACTGGGCCGGATGATTCAGGGTTGAGGATGCGGGCACTGTAGCGAGCGGCAGGGGATTGGCTTTGCATAATATTGTCAACCAGTAGGACGTTGCAAAGCAATTTACCCTGCCTAGTGGTTGACAGTCAACCACTAGGATGTGTCTGGATGGGTAAAACTCTGAAACCATGAACGCATGGGAAAAGCAGGCAAAGCGCTCAAGCAAGTTTTAGAGGACTACGGCATCAGCCAGTTTGGCTTGGCGGTGGCTATGGATGTGGAGCGGAACAATGTCTATCGCTGGGTCAATGAGAAGCGCGATCCAACGGCTGAAACGGTGGTAGAGATTGCTAGAGCCTTAAGAACTCTTAATCCTAAAGCAGCGCGGTCTTTTGTTGAGCTATATATAGAAGATGAAATTACTGAGCTTTAGTAATGAAAGCGTCTTAAGGTTTACTGTGAACACTTATGCCTCGAATCAACGTCCCTCAAGCCGTAATTGAGGCAATGAGAAAAGTTCAGGCCCCTATGACCGTTCAAGAAATATACGAAAAAATTATTGAGCTTGATCTTTTTATTTTTGATACGCCAAACCCTCTGCAAATCGTTAGAAAAGCTATTAGGCGACATTGCGAGGGAATTGAATTTAACGATGCGGCAAAAGATAAATATTTTGTTTATTTAGAAAATGGCAGATATTGGTTAAGGAATGAAGGTGTTAAAGGAGCGGCAGGCGAGAAAAAACTTCACCCAAAAGCTCATGAATCAAAAGAGCTTGACGAGGTTGCTATTGAACTTAATAATTTACACGCAAGATACATATCTATCTTGCGCTATTCCCTTTTAGAGAAAATTAGAGCCTTAGATTTTCGGGAATTTGAAATTTTCAGCAAAAAGCTGCTTGAAGCATATGGCTTCATTGACATGAAAGTTACGTCGACTGGCAAGGATGGTGGAATCGATGGTCATGGAAGGATAAAGGTTGGGATGACCTATCTCAGGGTAGCTTTTCAGTCTAAAAGATGGAGAAAGACGTCGGTTGGACGTAAAGAGATTAGCCAATTTAGAGGTGATATACAGGGAAAGTTTGAGCAAGGATATTTTTTTACAACTTCCACTTTCACTAGGGGGGGCGAAGATGTTTCCTTTCAACCAGGCGCAGTCCCTATTATAATGTTTGATGGAAACGCAATTGTTGACATCATGATTAACAAGGAGATTGGAATTGAGGCAAAGAGCAAAAATCTCCTTGTTTATGAAGATGCCTTTGACTTGTTGATCTCAGGTGACTCGCAGATCGATCTCTTTGAAGCCTAACGTTATTTCTAGACTCGAATTATAAATCGTCTTAAAAATAACCGAGGATCTTTTATCATTGAATAGGAGCAAATACAATGACCATTACTGATGCTGCAATTAATGTATTAAAGTCGGAGAAAAAGCCTTTGACAGCACAGGAAATTACAGATCTTATTCTTAAGCGGAATCTTTACCAATTCAATACCAAAGATGAGTTGGCAATGGTTAGAAGTGCAATTCATAGGCGATGCAAGGGCTATGATCGAAAAGATTCTATCTCTCCAGCTTTATTTGAGAAGCTGGATAACAAAACTTACCAGCTAGTCAAGTAATTCAAATTCCGAACTTTGCTGATGCCCAGCTATTCTCGTTCTCATAGCTACTCCCTGATTGGGGTTCGTCATTGATAATTGACTTCACTACTTCAATATCGCCATCTTTAGCCGCTTGTTTGATTTGGCGGATAGCTTTTGCTGATTCCATTGCCTCATTTTGAGAACGAGAACTGGTATCAAAACATTTCTCTAAGGCATCAAGTACGCCAACCCGGCGTGACATAGTTTGAAACTGGCGTTCTGTATCCAGCAGGCGAACCATCAGCTCAAGTTCCATCGGATCATCGCATAAATCTTCAAGGATTTCCCATTCATCAGATCCTAGTTCAGAATTTCCTGCATTTGGTCGAGGGTCAATGAATATCTTCCCAGTAGTCTCTTGATAAATTCGAGGCAAAGAGTCATCAAATTCGTGAAACTCTTCTATCCAAATTCGACGAATCTCACTGAGTTCTTCGATAGCTATTAATTCAATATCTTTCATATCGGCAGGAGCATTCTGTCGTGCTTCTGCCTGTGCTTGTAAAACTCGACGTACCCATTCTTCGCGCCATTTTTTCTTATATGGGCCAGGAATATTGACTACTTCTGTTTGGGCTGATTTATCTTTTTGGCGCTCATAAAGTTGAACATGGCCTTGCCTGCGTCTAAAGTCACGACGGTCTAAATCATTTTCTACATCTAGTTCATTGCGTAGATCGAGAAGGGGTTGCATCCACTCTTTCTCTTCATCATTGGAGATCATTGCTTCCATTGACTTATCACGATCTACTAGGGTACATACCCAGCAGCCAAAACGTGAGCTACCACAGCTTGGGGTGGATGTATCTATTACTAGAGGGCACTCATTATCGGCGGTAGCACCACGGTACATTGTGAAAAGATCTTTGTTATTATTGCCCCAAGGATTTTTCCACTGCATGAGATATAACCAGACTTCGTCAGTTGTCCAGTCCTCAATCGGCGTGTAAATCAGTGAATTAGGGCGATTTGGGTTGTAGTTAATATGCGGAAATACTCGCCAGTTTCGATGCTTAGCCATTAGTTTAGCTCGGCTTGCACTCTCAGCTTTTCTCGTACCTAATACTAGAATCACCTCGCCGCTGGAGCGAATCATCTCGCGGATATAATTATCAGAAGGCTTGATTTTTAAACGTTCAGTACACCATCTAAATCCCTGTCGCGGTGCGGGGTATCCCTTGCCGATAAGGTTGACCCAAAAGGTATCTCTAACAGCAGGCTTAAGAAGTAGAGGATTAACAGGCATTTTCTGCTTCTCAGCCGCAACCTTCATCCGATCTAATGATTTAACTACCCAAGCTGAGACAACCGGGTTCTCAACCATTGTGTCGGTGGTGATCACATGGATTGTCTTCTTGCGTTCATCTTCTGACAATGCAGCTATAGCATTCCAAACTAATTGAAAAATAGCAGTTGAATCTTTACCGCCTGAGTAGCCAATGATCCAAGGCAAGTCATCTTGGCGGTAAAGCTGCTGAATTTCATCAGTTAACTGCTTAATCTCTTCTACCAACTCAGCAACGGATCGATTGCTGCTGCTCTGAGCAATTCCTGAATCTGTTGCCACAGTGTTACCTACTAATTAGTGCAAATGCTCGTTCGAGGGACTCTTCCTCAGGGCTAAGTGGAAGAGCCATAAGGGACTTAAGGTGTGCGGTCATGAAGCAAACGCTAGGTCTAGCTTTAGATATACGACCGCTAGACATGATACGTCCTTCCCAATACGGGTTAGACCTTGACCAGTCTACTTGACGAATCGCTTCAAGATGTTTAGCCCATCCTTCAGGATAGATAGAAAGGAGCGCAGACCCAGCCGTGCCTATACCCAGCAATGTTACAGCATGGCTATGAATATACTCTCGGCGTATCTCGCCTGCACTTACCTTGCGTTCAAGCACCTGATGCCAATCAGGTATGTTGTCACTGACGGCAGACCAAAAGGAAGATGCAATATCAATTTGAGTCTCAAGCTCTTCGCCTTTATGATTTAGCAGAAGTGCATGGGTAGCCCGATAGATAGCACTTAGAGTAAACAGCTTGCTAGATCTAACAGGTAAGTTGCTGCGCTCGGCATCGGTTAGCTTATCGAAAACCTTGACGTTCTTTACTACCGCCTTGGACAGCATCGATTTCTTGTCGCGATAGTCATAGAGGATATTGAGCGAAGCGTCTGGTCGGGAAGCGTAGCGGTTCAAGTCAGTGAACATCTGCTGAGAACGCTTGAGGCCAACGTCTAGGAAAAATACAACCGCAATAGTTTCATCTCCCAACTCTGGGTTTTCCTTAAGGGCCATCTCAAACGCTGCCCGGCGATGCTGTCCGTCATTTATAACAAACCGAGCGTCCATTGGAACTTTGAGACTGCCTAAATCGCTATCTCCATAGGCTTCAAACTTAATCTCACCATTGACTGATACCGTTATCGCTGAAAAGATATAGCTGCTTGAGTTATCAATAATATAGCGAGAAATTTCAGGCACACGAACTTTATTAAGTGTCCGCTGTGCTCTTAATTCTGCAGGTATCTCTTCATCATCAAAAGAAAATAGCTTAGGAATCAAACGAACAGGGCACATTGAGACATAGTATTCTCGTTTTGCTTGAATACCTCGGATAGCTGGGAAAACGTACTCGAACGGTAATGACATTCAAGCCCCCAATCAACCAGTACAAAGTATGAGTGATTTACCTTGCACTATAAAGTAGCATACACTGGGGATTATTTCCCAAATGTATGCTAAAATAAACAAACTTTTTTAGCAGGTTAAGCGCTAAAAATCTTAACTGCACGTTTAACCAGATCTTCTTCTCTCGAATTTAAGGCTTTAAGATTCCAAGCTTCGAACTTCTCTATCTCACGGTTGAGAGATATATTTGATTGCCTGTACATAGCTTTCTTGGTGGAAAAATCTCTGTTTCCTGCATTCGTATTGTCGCGAGAACCCCAAAAAGATAAATTCCCTAGGGAATGCGTAGCTAGCTTTAACTCCTCGTCAACCACCACTGCTTTCCTAGGATAGATATGCTCTATCTGGATTTGAGAAAGATCAAAGACAGCTGTTTTATCAAAGCACCGTGGCTTACCATTTGCCCCATTTCTAAACCAACTTGAATAGTATTCAAGCGTGGTTAGGAAGTATCTCAAGTAAACATTGCTTCCTCGCTCACTATATGTCATTGAGTCTTTGAGAAGAGTTTCAAACAGCTGATCCGATGCGGTTTTCTCTTGCAATTCTTTCAATGACTCGCGAAGCTGATTTACATTATAAGAATCAGGATCTTTTCTCATGGCAACTGAATGATGCAAATAAATATCTTCTAAGGATCCAGCGTGTCTTTTGCAGACAGTTATATACCTGAATACAAATAGCTCCAGAAGCTGGACTACCTCAGAGAATTTATTCTCTCCTAATTTTTGAGCAGCAATTAGTAGAGGGACACACAAAGTATGTTTCAGCGAGGATATAAGGAGCCTAAGCCTATATCTATCCCAATCAGGGAGAGAAATACTGCCAGAATCATTACTGAACGGCCATTCAGATTCAACGACATATCTAAATATTTGAGCTTCTTCTTCTAAAGTTAAAATTTGATTGAGGATCCTTCCTTGATCGGCAGATTCTTCAGGTGACTGAAAGAAACCTTTAAGAAATTCATCAAATAATGTTCTTTTTCCTGCCCTTCTACCTTTATGTGAAGCAAAGAAGGCTCTTAAAAGTTGCTCAGTTTTGTTAATGTCATCATACAAAATGTTATCCCATAGTTCTTCAGCTCTGCTTTGAAGCGTTGGTGAACTCTCTAAAATTTCTAATGTGCTTGATCGGAGCAAATCTCCCTCTGTTAAGCTGGCTCCTCGATCATTCAAAACCTGGAATAGGCGATATGCTTCACTACGAGATTCTGCGACTAAATGAATTAATTGACAATCCTCAGTAACTGTTGATTCTAAGAGTTGGACTAATCCAATTTTTTGCGATATGTTCTCGCCTTCCTGCTTGATCTCATTTATGAAATCCCTTTTCAAAGAAAAATAAGCTCTAAATAGTCGAAGATGCGACTCTCTTGATTTATTTTCCGGCTCTTTAATAGGGTGGTCATATTTGATGATTAAATCTTCAAAAAAAGCTCGATCAGCTTTTGACAATAAAATTCTCAGTCGATTTACGGGATGTCCATCTTCAAAGTCCGGATACTCCAGATATTTGCTTCTAAGATTGTTAGCAAGTGTTTCGGCAAGACTTTTGCTAGATAGATCATTCTCCAATTCAGCTTCATCTGCAAGTTCTTGATAGGCGCTAGAAATCAATTTGAGCGTCATCGTAAAAGTCGCAAGCCTTTGCTGTCCATCAATAACTTCATACTGCCTTCCCTGTATAGTTGATGTAGCTTCATAGATACTAACGATGCCTCCGAAGAAATGAGTTCTTGGCTTTCCATTCTTGCGACATTTGAAACACCGTTTTATATCATTAATAAAATCTTCAATCTCTCTGTGATCACCTTTTGTATCCCACGCATATGCTCTCTGATATTTTGGAATAATGAATGGCTGTCTTTGATGCAAAAGATCTCCAAGACTCAAAAATGTAGGTTTCATAAGTACACCTTAAATTTTCTGCTACTAGTTATTAGTTCTGGGTAATAAGTAACAAATACCAAATCTAACTTCATTAGATGAAGCTGGATAAATCAAATTCGTTGAGTTCGCTTTCTTTACTTGTGTTGTTTGCTTGAGAGATCTCAAGTAAAATTTTTTCGGCATAATCAACCGAACCTAAAAGCCGATTTTTCAATATTTCTAATCCACCATTTATATATTCTTCAAAAATTCTCAATTTCCTGGCAGAAGAATCTTCATCAGAAGACAGTATGTTTGTCTCATTAGTCGCTGCAACTGCTATCAAATTCAGAAGCATCTCATAACCCTTAGAAGCAAAAGTTTCTCGATGTATAGGTGCCGGATCTCGTTTTGATATTTCGCCGGATAAGGGAAGTTTATGCTGCTGTTGGAATCCAACAACAGCGGCAAAGGCAATAATATCTGCATAGGTTTGAAACGGACCGGTCGTATCTTCTGATGCTAATAAGCTCTGAACCAATTCAGCTTTATCTCTAGCAATTTTTATCCTTGCGTCACCCATCTCAATTCACCTCCACAATTTCAGTCCACTCATACTCATTCACACTCCGGCGCACCAGTGGGTAATGTTCTCCCTTCAAAAAAATCTCATCCTGCTCCACATCTTCTTTTGGCGAGTGATACAACAACACATACATCTTGCCAATCAACTCATCCATCTCCTTTTCCACCTCACCGCGCCACTGGGTCTTCGACACCAGCACCACCAGTTGGTTAGCTAACTGCGGCAAAGACCTTGCCACCTGCCGCCGATGCACCGAGTCCAAAGCCCCAAACGGCGAATCCATTACCAGCGGAAACACATTGCTATCTGGCCCCATAAACAGGCTAGAGTTTTTATCCTTACTCCACTCCCGCACCTTGTCTACAATTGCCCCAATAAACGACAGGCTCAAAATCTGGTTTTCTCCCTGAGATGCCGCTACCGGAGTCGGTCGCCCCGTAGTGCTGTCTTCCAACGTCAATTCATACTTCTCATTCAGCCGAGGCGTGTAGGGCGTAATCGAGATTCTGCCAAACACCTCTTGAATGCGCTTCTCCAACTGCGCCCTAAACCAAACGCTGTAGTTATCTTGCACTTGACTAAGGCGCTTAATTACCTCATTTGCTGCGTCTACCCGCCGCTGGGCTACAATCTGTTTCTCTTCCGCCAGCTGGTGTTTCTGAATCTGCTGCTCTAGCTGCTCAATGGCAGCAGTATTGTCCTTCAGCTTTTGGTTATTTTCCCCCTGCTCAAAGGTAAGCCTTGAGAGTTTGCCCTTTGTGTCATCCAGTCGTGCTTGCAGATTTTGAGCATCCTCAATTGGGCTATTCTGCAATTGCTCCCGAATCTCACCCAGCGCATCTTCGATTCGGCCAAGGGAAGTTATAAGCTGCTGAATATTCCGCTGCTCTTGCTCAACCTCTTGCCAAAACTTAGGCACCTGGGCCTCAAGCCCATCCACCTGTGCCCCCATCCGAATTACCGTTTCTTCTACATCAGCTAACCCAGCTCGGTCTAAAAACGACTTCACCTGCGCGTACTGGTGCGTGCCCTCACACAGTTCTGATCCGCAAATGCAGCGCTGGCGGGTCAGCAAGTCGCGCACAAATTGCTGCTTAATGTCGGCGGGCAGTTCTCCCCGCTCCCGTAGCCCATCCACCAATTGCCGAAACTTAGCGGTAGCATCCTTCAGCAACACCGTGTAGCCCTTGGTCGAAATGGCTAGTTTTAGATTAGCTCTGGCCTGCCTTAGTTTCTCTTGTTCAGCTTTTTCTTGGGCTTCTAGGTCATCTCGCCGCAGCTGGAGCTGGCTTACTCCCTCAAGTTCTCTCAGTCGTTGGCTAACCTCCGCCTCTATTTGCCTATGACTATTCAGTTCTTCTTCAATTTCATTTTGTCGCTGGCCAACAGTCTCGACTTCTCGCTCTAGGCGATCCTTTCGCTCCAGCAACTCCTGGGTTTCAGCATCGCCAATGGTTTTAAGGCGATCTTGCAACGTTTTCTTAACCGTCTTTAGGTGGTCAACCGATCGCTTTAGCACCTCCAAGCCAATCAGCGTTCGGGTTGCCTCCGAAATTTCTTTGCGCTTGTTAGACTGCACAATTTTTTCAATGCGTTCTCCATCAAAGAAAAAGTACTGGTGCAGACTCTCTGGCAAGATGCGGTTGATCACCTGTTCCGGCTCTTGGCTAGGGCTAATCCAGCGCCCATCGGCCTCTGCTACAAAGAGTTTAGTATCAGTATCGCTCTCTTTGACGACACTTCTATCTAGATAAGCTTTGCGCCCCCGGCGAACGCGGTATTTTTTGCCGCCATGCTCAAACAGTAATTCCACCCAACATTCAACTGGATGGCCGACAGAAACTTCGGCGATCGCTCGTTTATTGACTAAATAATCTTCTTCTTTAAATGCTGCCGTAAACTGATTAAACAAAACCCAGGTAAATGCGTTCAGCAGCGTGGTTTTACCCGCGCCATTGTTGCCATGAATAATTGTTATTTTGCGTTGAGCTGTACCACCCAAGTCTAGCTCAGGAGTTTCACCATAGAATTGCCGAAAATTGCA
The DNA here is from genome assembly GCF_014695395.1 of Nodosilinea sp. FACHB-131. Classification (GTDB taxonomy): domain Bacteria; phylum Cyanobacteriota; class Cyanobacteriia; order Phormidesmidales; family Phormidesmidaceae; genus Nodosilinea. The sequence goes on along the minus strand of NZ_JACJOF010000038.1, from coordinate 77,674 downwards.
AAGCCGGAGCGAGAGTAGCTTCACTTAATCTCCTCCTCAAAAACTTTCAATAAATCGTCGTTTATATATCGAGGCGTTTTCATATAAAGCTTGTCTTTTTCGGCCTGCAAGACCTTAGCAATAATTTGCTTAATGTCCGATGGTGCATCATGAATAGGTTTTTGCACATCATCTTTAGAAATTTCCTGGGTCAAAACATCCCTCCTTTTTTCTTACCAAAACGACCACCTATTCATCCATTAACCCATAGCGTTTTTGTAGTGGCAGCAGCTTTACCCTAGCCTCTCCGGCGTTATCCGCCAGATCCGCAAACTCTGTAAACCGCTTCAACTCCTTCCTCAGCAAATTTCGTTCTGTAACTAAAGATTCCCGTCCCAGATCTGGCGGTACCACAATCATGTCAAAAAGCTCTGCCCTTTCTTTGGTTGGAGAACGACGCAAAATGCGCCCCCTGCGCTGCACAAACTGCCGAGGGTTGCTGCTACTTGCCAAAATCACCGCCGACTGTATCGCCGGAATATCTACCCCCTCATCCAAACACCGAATCGCCACCAGCCCTTGCAACTCGCCCGTTTCAAACTGCTGCCGCAAATCTTCCCGCTCATCCAGAGACGTTTCTGCTGTGTAGGTATTCACCCGATACCCCAACTCACTCCCCAACAGCCGAGTTGCCGCCTCAAGCTGCCGCCTACTCTCCTGGGTTACATCGTCTTCCACCGACCCATCGCCGCAGTAAAACAGTGTATGGTCAGTTTTCAACCGCCGCTTCATCAGCTTCCGCAAGGCTTTCAGCTTGTTCTCCGCAGCCCCCACCAGCCTAGCCCGTTGGGCTAACAGTGGCCCCAAAGCCTCGTTGTCATCACCATCCCCACCAATCGCCAACACCCGACCAATCCTAGCCGACAGTTCCCCGTAGCGCAGGGTTTCGTCCTCCGTCAGCTCCACTAAAATCGGGTAATACAGGTAGTGAACCAGCGCCCCGTGTTCAATCGCATCCTTGAGAGTAAACTCCGGTTCCAGCACCTGGCCAAAGTAGTCAAATAACGCTCTGGTGCCCCGGTCATCAAAATATCGCTCAGGAGTAGCCGAAAGTCCTAGCCTTAGCCCTACTGTTCTCGGCAAACTCGCTGCCAACCGCTCAGCCCCCAAGTTGTGAGCCTCATCTCCAATCAGCAACGTCTTTTGTGGGAAAGAACCTCGTTGCCCATCAGAAGCAGGTTTAAGCAGAGTTTGGAGCCCTTGCCCCATCAGCGTGGTATTGGTCGTAATCACCGTAACAAAAGGCTGTAGCCCCAGCCGCAGATTAATCAGCTGGTTCGATAGGTCGCTCTGCCACCTCTTCATGTTCTCATAGGCCAAAATTGGCTCTAGACCAAACTTGCGGCATTCCCGATCCCACTGCTGCACTAGGTGCCGGTAGGGGCACACCACAATCAACGCCTCAAGCTGAATCTTGTCGTATAGAGCGGCGGCAACGGCCAAAGCAGTAATCGTCTTACCGCTGCCCGTCGCCATCTTCAGAGTGCCACGCCCATTATTCTTAAACCAGTTCTCCACCGCCTGCTTTTGGTAGGGTCGCAGGTTCAACCAAAAGGGCGTGATTGGCACGCCGTGCTTAGAGGGTTTCGGCTCAGGTATATCGGTCTCGTAGCGCTCATCCATCGCGGAAACCCTGGGCTCTTGGGTAGGCGGCTGGGATGGGCAAAATTGCAGTAGCGATCGCGCCACCGCCTCCGGGAACGCCATCACCTCTACGTTCTTCGTCTGGTCATTCCACAAATCCTGAAAGTGCTGCGCTTTTCTCAAAGCTCGCCGCTGTACCCCCGCATCCCAAGAAGAATAGACCTCGATGCACTCAAAATTATCAATCAACGCACTGGCACTCTCATTAGCCGACCCAGCAAAAGCCACTACATGACCTTCTGAATCGACAAAAACGCCCAGCTTTTCGTGATAAATTCCCCGCTTACGGAGAGTTTTTGGAATAGCTAGCTTAATCTCCAATAGGCCATTACTTAGCAACCAAGCCAATGCCGTCAACCGGTCTTGAATTATCTGAGGCAATTCTACCTCCAGCTCCCGCAGCAAAGCCGCTTCAATGGTCTGCTCTCGGTCCTTGAGTCCTTGCTCAATAGCCTGCACATCTTCTTCCGACAGTTGAGGCGAGGTGATCAGACGCATTTGCCCACCCGATTGCACAAACGCTGTCAGCCCCTGGGCCACACAAGCCATCGAAGAGCTAGAGAAATAGCCAACCGCCCGGTTGTACACCGTGGCCTGTTCCAGACACGGAATGTAAAAATCTTTGACGATATTGCACTCGCTGCTGCGATACTCGTCCTGAATCGTTAGATCCTTCAGGCTCACGCAGACTCCTCAGTGGTGGGCATTTACCGCAGTTTAGCCAAGCCCAACTATTGAGGAGTCGCACGCAACATCTTGCTTAAATTTCTTTACACGATGTTTTATAGCTTACGCCTTGGCTGTCCCATTCCCCAGGTGTAAACGATTGTTCAAAGGGCTTCCGCTGAAGGGTAGCTTCCCTAGATAAATCCCCGTAGGAGCCCATGACACTGATGGGCCGCTTCTCCCTGGTGAGCCCAATCTCGCTAGGTCTCCGTCCAGAGCAAGCGAAGTTTTTGGCTAAACGCACCTCGGTCAATGCGTCGCTGCATCTGGCAGGCCAACACCTGGTTTCGCTGAACGCCATACGCGTCCATCGTGGCATCAATCACCTCGCAGAGATCAGCGAGTTCGGTCACCAGGTTGGTCTCCACAGCCTCGGCGGCTTCCTGCGCCTCCTCAATCAACTTTTGCCGCAATGCTTGGCAGTAGTCGGACTGGGTCATCTCCTCAACGCCAAACTTGACCTGTTGGCTTTTTAGGATTTCGGGGATGCGATCGCGCACCAGCTTGTTATATTCCTTGCGCACCATAAACGTAGACTCCTCTCCGGAGGGATAGTAGAGCAGCGTGTAGTCACGACCAGTCGCAGCGCGACGCAGCACCCGTAGACATTCTTCCGCATCAGAGCGGCGACGAAAGCGATTGACCACCACCCGCTGCATGTCGGGCAGAAAGCGCACAATCGCCCAAACATGGAATGGGATGATATTTATGCTGTAATAACTTGAGCTAGGGCAAATTGAGATGAGACACTACTTTTCAGTGCCTCTCCAGGACTTAAGCCTGTTTCATGGCGAAACTAGAAATTAGTTTTTAGAAAACAGGCTCGTTTGTCAACCCTATTTCTAGAAATCATTCCTACATGCCCGCTAGCCCACCCGACCCATCTTCCTCACATACGCTCAAGCATCTGAGAGAGCAAGCGGGCCTTTCTCAAGAAGCTTTAGCCCGGGTTGTGGGCGTCAGCGGCAAGACGGTAAGCAATTGGGAGCGCGGCATGAGCGTGGCCAGTCTCACCGTGCCGCAAATGAAGGCGCTATGCGACGCCCTAGGTGTAACGCTCAATGGACTGCCCGATGACTTTAGCTCTTAACTGCCTAACCTAGGGGCAAGCCATCCATGTAATGAGGAATGGCACTGAATTAAGGCTGGTGGACAGTGCCCACCTTACGATAAATCAAGGCTTTCAGTGATCGCGAAACCCTTATCTCAGTAACATTCCACCTAGAACGCTCTGCCATAATTAGGAGCATGGAAAAGGCAGGACAAGCGCTCAGGCAAGTTTTAGAGACTCATGGCATCAGCCAAAGCATTCTGGCAACAGCGTTAGGTGTTGATCGGCCAATTGTTCATCGTCATAGACGTATAAAGCTTAAATCGTCAAGAGAAAGGTTCTCTCGCGTTCACCTCCGATGCTGCCGAAAGCCTCAACCTCGCTATTCAAGGAACCGTTCATTATCTAGAACGATCCAGCACTAAGCCTTGCATAGCCATTTCTACCGTTGAGCACAAAGCCGTCCTTGACACCTGGGCTGCCCTCCACAAGCAGGAACGCATTGAGTTGATCCATATTCCGGTTGATACCCAGGCACGCCCTGATCTGTGTCAGCTACAGCAAGCTGCGCCAACGGCATTCATCTGCTCAGCATCATGGCGGCTAACAACGAGGTCGGCACCCTTGACCCCATTGAGAAAATTGCTGTGATCGCCCAAAGCTACCAAGTCTCCTTTCTCTGCGACGCCTCCCAAGCCGTCGTCGAAATCCCCATCTAGTTCAACGAGTGGGGCATTACCATGCTGGCTTTGTCGGCCCGCAAGTTCTACGGACCCCACCCCAATCTGGCACTGGTCTGCTAAGAGATGATAGATGGCTGTAAACCTTGTGTGGCAGGCACTTTCAAAATCTTAGGGTCAATTGGCTATAAACTTTGCTACATAAGGGCTTACAGAGGCTCATCTCCTCTTAATGGACCAGTGCAAATCTCGGCAACGAGACTGAAACCCAAAGATGAGCTTGAGGCAGAGCCTGCCACCGATCTCGCCACCCACCTAATCTCGACAACGAGACTGAAACAAGCTGTGCCGCACCCCATAGCAGCAAGTGCTGGTTCTCGCCACCCACCTAATCTCGGCAACGAGACTGAAACAATAATTAACTAATTGAACGCTACCATGGCATTGTATAGCCAGCGATTTCTCATTGATGGACTAGAGCACGTAAAAGTGGCCTATCTTTTATGCCTCTTCATCTTTTCCTTGATCAGAAGATCGATAGATCCTTCTAACCGATCTATGTGCTTGTTCAGGTGCTTTTGCCCTTTGATTTGCAGATCAGACCAGTAGAGCGTACAACCTGTTCTTAGCTCCATAGAAGGGGTTAGCCACCGCTCCTGCCGACCAAAGCTGATGCGGTGGTGTACAAATATATTATTTTCATTTTTTAGACATAGTTGCAATATGAGAATGCTGGCAATATTAGGGGATGGGTGCAAAGAACCTCATCAAAACCCTAATTGACCAGCAGGAATCACTCGGTACCGCTTTTGGCAGGACACCAGGCTCAGTCGTGCAACGGCCTATCGGTTATGCGACGACCCTGGTTACATCCCTACTGGAGACGTTATTGAAAAAATCTGTCGAGCCTACGGGTGGCAGCCAGGTGACTTCATCATTTATGAGCCTGATGAATAGAATGACAGTTTTTGTCTGTTCGTAGGAAGAGAGGAGTTTTGGGTGTAAATCGGGTGTAGGAATTAACTCTAGTGTTTGAAAGAACCATATATCAGGAGACGTTAGCTGATTTTTAATCAGCCGTTCGCAAGTTCGAATCTTGTCACCAGCTTATCCCATTCCCCCGAAATTTCTTGATTTCAGGGGATTTTTGGTTTTCGTTGGTGGTTCCCGCTAACTCTGCCAAGCGGGTTTTAATGCACCTGGAAACCAATAGAGCATTTGTAGTCATTCCTTTGGTTAACACTACGGGTATGTTGAAGCGACTTCTTCAACTGTTGTTCGCTCTCAGCGCTTTCAACGATGAAAGGACATCCCATGCGTTTTCCTTTAAGGCTTGGTAATACCTCCATTTTTGCGCACACTCATGTGTAATTGGTATAATGTCTTGAGTTGTCAATATTGAATCGAAGCAGCTAGGTCCAAAGGGGGGCAATATGCAGTCTAAGAGTTGCTTAGCCTCATCTGACGAGCAATGCGGCCGCTGAGTTCTGGCCCCAAAATGGGCTGGACGACCACATCGCTAGCACCATCAACAAACACCTGTTGAATGGCATTAATAGTTGCAACAGATAGCACCATGATGATTGGTAGCCTTTGCCAAGGGGCTCTTTGCCGTAGAGTGCGAGAGATATCCAGGCTCTTCTCTGCATCTAGGTCATAGCTCAAAATGAGCAGAGCAGGGGTATAGGTCTTGAGAGCGGGCCAAAGGTCGGCATATTCGCTGATCATGACGAGCTGTATGGTCTCGTCGTGGTTGAGCGCTTGGTACAGACTGGAGTGCATGGTCTCTGGGGCCAACGCTAAGATGCGGTTGGTTGGCGTTGGCGATGACGATTTCAAGGGTGCTGCCGCTCGTGGGGGCACCATCTCTGGAAGCCGGTAGGCCGCTGGGTTGAGGCGATAGCCTACCCGATGAATGGTCTCGATCAGCTCTGCAGGGGCACCGGCCGACCGTAGCTTTTGTCGCAGCCCTTTGATGTGGGTGCGCACAGCTTCTTCACCTGGATATTCTTCGGCGGCCCAAATGCGATCGAGAATAACCTTGGCACTAAAGGTGCGATTGCTGTGGCGCAGCAGGAGTTCAAGCAGGGCATATTCCTTGGGTGTTAAGGTAATTTCCTGGCCGTTGTAGGTTATGTGTCGGGTGCTGGGGTTGAGCCTGAGGGCACCCCAAGTTAACACCGGCGCAGTTTGACCAGAGCCCCGCCGCAGCAGTGCCTGTACCCGAGCCAGTAACTCTTGCCGGTCAAAGGGCTTGACCACATAGTCGTCGACCCCAGCGTTGAGAGCGATGGCTTTTTTCTCAACATTGTTTTGCCCGGTCAGCAGCAAAATTGGCGTTGCGTGGCCCTGGGCCCGAAGCCGCTGGCATAGTGCTACACCATCAGTATCGGGCAGCAGCAGGTCTAAAATGACTAGGTCATACTCAAAAGACTCCAACAACTTCAAAGCTAAGCTACCGGTAGGCGCCAGGTCTACGCCGTAGCTCTGCTCCGCTAACAGCAGCTTAAGGGCCTCGGCCACTAACATATCGTCTTCGACAACTAAAAATCGCATAGCGGTTTCCTAAAGGAATGCGCTGTGAGGCAAAAGGTCTTTGGGCCGACTAGAGGCCCTAGTGGTTGTCCTAATTCTTCTTCCCAAAGCGCGTAGTGGGATCCTCCACAGCTACTTTTTTCAGAAACTATTCCCTAGAAAAACCGTTGGCACCTAGAGCGGCAAGCGACAATTGAACGGTGAAATCAGTCAGATATCAGATGAAATCACTTTGATTAACCACAGGGATTCAAGCAACAAATAGCGATATATACCGTGTAGCTGGAGCAGTCTAAGCGGCTAGATTCTATAGGTTAGAACTGTAAGTATCTGCGATCGCTATACCGGCACTAAATTAGTTTTTAAGACTTAAATAGACTTAAATCAATCTTTGTAACACTCTTGTTACTAAAGAAGGGGTTGCTCACGACTTCCTCACGGAAGAGCTTTAAAGATAGTCTTAGTAATTTTTCCGTTTGGATCTGGGGATTGCCCGATCGGGTGCTGTCTTACCTATAGACTCAATGATAAAACAGATTTTTCTCAGTATTTCCCAGCTTGGCAAAGGTGACTGGTGGATAGAAATTCTTACCAACAGGCCTTTTTCACCTATTACTTTGGCCCTTTCGCCGGCTTTTATGAAGCCGATATCCTGCGCTTCGACTGTGTTAGTGACCTGATTGCGCAGGGGGTTTACACCTTACAAGTGCTTATTAAGTAATGTCATTCAGCCCAGTTCACTGTTTTTACCAGAGCTAAAGCTGCTGAATTTGAGCCTATAGCCTAGGGTTAAGCCTCGGCTTTCAACCTAAGGTCGATGAGACATCAGCCGGTTTTACTCAATTTATTGAAATCTGTTGCTCAATAAAATTTAATTTCTTTGGAGATTTTTAATGCCGCGGCACGCCTCAGTTTCCCTAGCCAGCTATTCGACCACAAATCGAGTTATGAGTGCAGAACAGTTTGACCAAGTGGTAACAGCTATTGTAGAAGGAAAATATTCCTGGGCCTGCGTTTTAATCTTGCGCTACGCGGGCTACAATCCAGCTCACTATCTGCCCTATCGTACCTATAAACGACTCATTAAAGACAATCGTCCCCGCCAGACCACTGGAACTCAGAGTACAAGGTCCAGCGACACTCTGGTTTGCAATCAACAGGCGCTGGGTTTAACAAGTGCAACCGTAGCCGTTGAGGAGCCACCTGCCCTAGCCCGGGTTGAGGCTGGCTCCGGTTTTGCCAGTGGCTAGCCAAATCAGCGATCGCAGACAGTCGCGTACCGTACGCAGGGGCGACTCGGGAGAGCGGTGGGGGGCTGCTAGAGCCACCGGCGTCACCACAATGCCTCGGCTACCAAACACAATGGCGGCAATGGCCCGCGCCCGCGCCATGTGGTAATCAGACGTAATGACGTAGACGTGCCGAATGTCGCGTGCTGTTAAATCTGGCAGGGTGCAGGTAAAGTTGGTCACCGTGTCGGTGGCACAGCCATCGTAGTGGACGAGGTCCTCGGGCACTTCCGCCTGCTGAAAGATAGCTTCATTCAGCGCCTGCCCCTGGGGGTTGCCCGATACCCACAGGGGTAGGCTAGGGTGCTGACCGGAAAACTCTGCCGCAAAGCGCACGCGACTGGTTTGACCCTCTAGTACAAGAATTGCTTGGGGAGTGGGTGCCTGGTGCTGAGCTAGAACCAGCTGAACGACCAGCCAGCCAGATAGAGCCAGCAGCCCTGCCCCTATTCCCACCGCACCGTAGGTCACTGGCAAATATCGGCGTTGCTTCACGGCAGGCGGCGACAGAACAACTACTCAAAGTGGGGACTTAGGGAAGCTAGATAATCGTTTATTTTATCCTTCATCCAGTCGTGATACAGCTGGTTGAGAATAGCATCTTGAAGCGCTGGCGTCAGGGTAGGAGCAATCACATCGTCGATCCAGAAAAGTTCATAGAACTGATTGGCGGTCTTGATTGGCCCAATCACCTCATTAATTCTCGCTGTCAACAGGGGCTCAGCGAGCTCTGACGGTAAGTCAGAGCGGACTATCTTACCCTCATAGCCACAGTTGAGGCGGCGATTTTCGTCGATATCGTAGACGTGAGCCGCTTCAAAAAAACTGATTTCCTCTTCTTCAATTTGGTAAAAAACTTCTTGAGCTAGATGCTCGTAGGGGACTACTATTTTGTACAGCACTAACTGGTCAAAGCGACTACGCTGCTGAGAAAATACGGCCTCAGCCTGATCAAGGAAAAGATGGCGTACAACCTTTTGGGTCAGCAGGCTGAAGTGAATTGATTGTTTGAGGTCAGTTAAGGTGGTGCCGCGATCGCTCAGCCAGGTCATCAGGTCAACGGAGCTGTCGAACTCTTTCTCGTAGCGGACATTCTCAACCTCCACTTCAATCTCTTGAAGAGTAACAACTACATCATTATCTATAGCAACCTGACTAACGATTTTTTGCTCAATAATCTCTTGATAGATCTCTGACAAGCGAAAACTTTGACGGAGATAATCAACAACCTCCTGAGCATCTAGAGATAGACCGGTCAAATTGGCCATAAATCTCATTTCCTGCAATTAGCCTATTGCTAATCCGCATTAGAGATGCGAATTGAGCGGACAAAGATAAAATCGTGGCCTAGGAATGATATCAAATAGATGCTATCTGAAAAGTATAGTAAGAAGCATTGAGATTATACTGCCATCTTGCCTAGAATGATATTTTCCCAAGGGAACAATGTGGCAATTAAGCATGAGTTACTCAAAACATCAATGCTGTCCACCCCATAGCAGGGTCTCAACGTAGCCATGTCAATCTAGCCATTCTAAGATATCGAGGTCATTGGCCATTGCGCTCTAGACAAATAAAATTGGGACTGGTGCTTTCCTCAACGACGTCTAGGGCTGCTTAACATTAATGCATGAAGATTCTCTAAGATGCCTGTTCAGGAGACAGCAAAGACACTTCAGATCCCATGCAAGAAAGTGAATTCATGTACTGTTCGTTAGGTTCATCAGCGTCTTCATCTCTACCTCATCGGAACGGCCATATTTTATTTTATTTTTTAATTTACTTCTATAGTCAAAACCTAAATGCTTGATAGGCTTGGGGAACCAAACAAGCGTCCTCCAGGCCCAAGGCCACCATGAATATCTATCTACCATGCCAGTTCAATCAGGTATTACACCCCCCTAGCCGAGTCTTTAAATGCTCTTTAAAGGAGTCAAAATTAGTATCTCAAGAGCTTGTTTCAGCGGCCCTAATTAAAGCGCTGCTAGCTGAAGTTGAAACGGCTCAAAGTTACCAATTTGATTTGGGCAATGATATCGTAACCTACCCGCCCCGCAACGAAACTTGCTCGCTTGATGAGGCTGGCGACCTCTTCCTGATTACCTCGGGAAGGGTACGTCTGCTGGTTGACAATAAAACCTTGGGGAAAACCGTTTCGGTGGCCTGTCTAGGGCCGGGCGAGGCCTTTGGCGGCGATCGCAGCGACCATTCGCTGCCCTATCGGGCCAGGGCTGCTGCCCCTGGTCAGCTGGTGCGGTTGCCCTACAAGGCGGCGGAGCGGGTGCTGAGCCAGCAGCCCTCAGTGCTATACCAGCTTCAGAGTCGGCTGCGACGGCAATCGCAGCTAGCCTTTTTCAAACAGTGTACTCCCCTGGGCGTGGTGCCCAGCCTAATCCTCAGTCGACGACTGCTGCCCCGCTTGGTAGAACAACCGCTGCAGGCAGGCAAAACCCTGGCCCAGTATCCCTTGACTAGCGGTGACTACCTCTGGCTACGCCAGGGATGTCTACTCAACCCCGCTGTCCCCGAGGGGTCACCCCAGGTGGGTGAGGGCTGGGTCTATACTATTTCCCAAAGAGACTGGGTTACCCAAACCGATGGCCTCCTCTACCAACTGCCCTGTCGTACTCTCGAATGGAACGAGCTCAAGCCGCTACTGTAGAGAGCGATCGCAAGGAGAAGGAAAGCCATTGAGTTTTCCCTCTGGGATGTTCCAGGAGTTGAATTCAGCAATGCTTCTTCCTTAGAACAGAAAGAAGAACGGAAATATTTTGCCGATGGTCTCTAACACCCCGTCAAAGGAATCGGAAAACTGGGCCGTACCAGAGCGGCTTACAATAATCACATCGTTGGCGTAGAGAATGGGGTTGGTTTGCTCGTTAATGCCCTGGGTAAAATCGACCGGCACCTGCCGCTGAGAGACGCTGCCGTCAGGGTTGAGTCGCACTAGCTGAATTGAGTCCGTTTGGGCGCGGCTATTGTCAAACCCGCCTGCAGCCAACAGCGCCTGATTGAGAGGTGTGTTGGGGGGCACTTCTACCGTGCCAGGGCGAGGCACTTCGCCCACTACGTTGACCCGAATCACGGCGGGGGAAAAGCTGGCCGAGGCCAGGTCTCGGGCCTCGGTGGGGTCGATGGCCGTCGTGGCCGGCACATAAATGCTGTCGCCATCCCGTAGGGCAAGGTCTTGGCTGAGATCGCCGGTTTGCAGCAGAGCCCAGAGGTCAAGATTGAGCCCATTGGTGGCGTTGACCGACTGCTGCCGCTCCACCTGCACTTGGCGCACGTTGGCAAACTGGGTAATGCCCCCGGCCTGCTGGAGGGCCTGGGTCACGGTGGGCCAGCGGGTATCGGGGTTGCTGCCGGGGGCTTCGGTAAACGACACCACGTATGAGCCGGGCCGATTGACGGCTCCAGCCACACTGACTCGCAGCGGACGCGGGCTAGTCAGGGTGACGGTGACGAGGGGGTCGTAGAGGTAGCGGTTGTAGGCGACGGCGATGGCACTGGCCGCCTGGTGCAGGGTCATGCCCTGCACCGAGACACCGCCCACCCAGTTGAGGTTGACCGAGCCATCGATCAGCACCTGCCGTTCGCCGCTGTGCTCGGGCACGTCAAAAATATCGACCAGCACGCGATCGCCCGGTCCCAGGAGATAGGTATCGGTAACCACCCCGCTGACGGCCCCAGTCTCGTAGTCTGCTTCCAGAGCCGGGGCCGGGGCCAGAAGTGGCGGCGATGCTAGCGCCCCGCCGCTGCTAACCACGAGGGCAAACGTCAGCGCCAGACCCCAGCGCTGGCCATGGACGGTAGACAGAATGGTCATGGCTGGCATCTCCTCGATGCAGATTGAATGGGCAAATGGTTCATGGCAAAACTCATCTCTGACCTGGGTTAAGCCCATCGGTGGCAAGGGGTTGGGCTCGGCCCCTACAACGTTCAGTGGTTCGGGGCCTAGATTCAGACACCTGACGATTGGGCCGAACCGCGAACTCCCTTAGGCGGTTTGGTCATAGCCCACCGCCAACGCGGGCATCGGCCGTTTCTCGATAGCAGGCCAAGGCGATCGCTTCGCTACCGGTTCTGCTACCGACTCGGGGGCAAGTTCCGGCATCGTTACGGGTGGCTGATACTGGGGTTTAAAGCCGGGCACTAGCTGCTCCAGTAAAAAGGTAATCTCCGCTGGGTCGTGGCGTAGAGCAGCGCGGTTTAAGGCGCGCACCAAACGATCGAGTTGGGTGGGCACAATGCCGCTAGCGTTAGTGACCACAAACAGCTTTTTATGGCGCGTAGCAGTGTACTGTTCACCGCCAATAAACAGCTCTTCATAGAGCTTTTCTCCCGGTCTGAGACCGGTAAACACAATCTGCATGGTCTTGCCCAGCTCGTAGCCTGACAGGCGAATCAGCTCCTTGGCTAAGTCAACAATTTTGACTGGCTGACCCATGTCGAGCATGAAGATTTCGCCTCCCTGGCCCATGGTGGCAGCCTGAAGCACCAGCTGTACCGCCTCAGGAATGGTCATAAAGTAGCGGCAAATTTCGGGGTGAGTGACGGTAATGGGACCGCCCTCGGCAATCTGGCGCTTAAAGGTGGGCACCACGCTACCCCGGCTGCCCAACACGTTGCCAAAGCGCACGACTTCGTAGTGGCGACCGCTCTGTTGGGCCGCCTGCAGCACCAGCATTTCAGCCACCCGCTTGCTGGCCCCCATGATATTGGTGGGGTTTACGGCCTTATCGGTGGAGATCATGACAAAGTGCTCAACCTGGTAACGCTGGGCCAGGGTGACCAGGTTTTGAGTGCCGATGATGTTGTTGGTAACGGCCTCAGGGGCATTCGATTCCATCATCGGCACGTGCTTGTGGGCGGCGGCATGGAACACCATCTGTGGCCTAAACCGACTGAAGCCGCACTCCAGGCGATGGCGAAAGCGAATATCGGCAATGAAGGGCGAAATTTGGGGGCCATTCTGCGCCCCAAGGGTTTTGACTGCTTTTTCCAGCTCCTGCTGGATGTTGAAAATAGAGTTTTCGCCGTGACCAACGAGAATAATTTCCTGGGGATGGCACTGCAGCAGCTGGCGGCAGAGCTCGCTGCCGATGGACCCTCCGGCCCCCGTCACCAGCACTCGCTTGCCGCACACCAGATTCGCAACCTGTTCTACATCCATTTGCACAGGGTCGCGGCGCAGCAGGTCTTCAATCTGCACGTCGCGCACTCGGCCCAGGGAAACGCGGCCGTTGAGAATTTCGTGAATGCCGGGAAGGGTGCTGGTCTGAACCCCAGCCCGCTGGCAAATTTCGACGGTTTCGCGAATCACATCTCCAGCCACGGTGGGCATGGCAATAATCACCTTGCGAATGTGCAGCGATCGCACCAGCTCGGCAATTTGGCTGCGGTTGCCCTCTACCGGCAGTTTGCGAATGCGCAGGTGCAGCTTGGCTGGGTCATCATCGACAAAGGCGACGGGGCGCAGCCCCAGGGAGGGGTTGCGCTGCATCTCTTGCACCAGGGAAACGCCCGCGCTGCCCGCGCCAACAACAAGGACGCGGTCGCGGCGAAAGAAGGTGCGGCGCGACTGGCTGAGGCGCTCTAGGGCACGAATTCTAAACCGCAGCGCCCCCACCAGCAAAAAGCCTAAAATAGCGTCGAGGAGAGGCAGCGATCGCGGCAGCCCGTCGAGCAGGCTAGGGGACAGCAGATCAAAGGCTAAAGTTTGCAGCACAATGGCTGCCACCATCATCAGAGTGAGCTGCTGGAGTTCGTCAACGCTGGCGTAACGCCAGCAGCGCCGATAGCCGCCAAACAGACCCAGCACGCCTAGCTTAACTAGCAAAAACGCCAGGGTAAACCAAACCAGCTGGGGATAGTAAGCCTGAAAGTTAATCGCTCCATCGAGCCGCAGGCCCAGGGCCAGCAGCGGAGACACCAAAAAAATTGCAATATCGGCCAGCAAAACATGGCGATTCCTGAGATAGGGCAATCGGCCACTGAGCTTAAACAGCATTGAAAATCCTCCTGAGACGTGCTCTAAAAGTCGTCAGGCTAACCGGGCAGTGGCAAACCATTGGCTTTCCCGGGGCTGACTTTGAAGGCTTGGGGTTAGACCGCAAGCCCAGCTATTCAAAAAAGCTGTATTGGCGTGACAAATCCCGTTGGGTGCAGGAACATGGCCAGCTCGTCCATCTCCTAAAGTAGGGGCGACTGGACTAATCTTGGGCTGTAAACGACATCGGGAAATCAGCCCTCAAGGAGAGTGGTGAGGGAACTTCACCGGTGATTTTAATGTAGAGGATGGAGCAGGGGAGGTTATGGCCCTAGCTCCGCCCACCGCAGAGTTTAGACCTTAGCCATCACCCAAGGCGATGTCGCACCACCACCCTCAAGGTTCTCTCCTGAAATTAAGCAACACGCCCATAGTTAAGGATTGAATTGCCACAGTAGCATAGGCAATTTTGCGGTCATCACTATGCCAAATTGCCGCTATCACAAACCTAAAATTAGGCTGGCAATAAATTATAAAGACTCGATGAAATATTATTTATGAGTGAGAAATACAACTCAATTCAGTCTTCAAGCTAGGGCAATTTGGCCCTAATTCAGACCGCTTTCAACGGTAGAACAGTTGGTAGCAATCTCTACCCAGCTGAATCCGCCATGACAATTCTAGTCACCGGAACTGCCGGTTTCATCGGCTACCACTTGGCCCGTCGGCTGTTGGTCGATGGGCACCAGGTCTACGGCATTGACAACCTCAACGACTATTATGATGTGCGGCTCAAACGAGCCCGCCTGGGGCAGCTAATGACCTTTGCCAACTTTGAGTTTGACCAGTTCGACATCAGCGATGGGGCAAGACTGCACACCCTATTTCAGCAGCAGCCCTTTGATCGAGTGGTGCACCTGGCGGCCCAGGCGGGGGTGCGCTACTCGCTGCACAATCCTCAGGCCTACGTGGCAAGCAATCTAGTGGGGTTTGCTAACGTGCTAGAGGGCTGCCGCGATCGTGTCTCTCACCTGGTCTACGCCTCTTCTAGCTCGGTGTATGGAGCCAACAAAAAGGTGCCCTTCGCAGTAGGCGATTCTGTCGATCAGCCGGTTTCATTCTATGCGGCGACCAAAAAATCGAACGAGCTGATGGCCTACGCCTACAGCCACCTCTACGGTCTGCCGGTGACGGGGCTGCGGTTTTTTACGGTGTACGGCCCCTGGGGTCGCCCCGATATGGCCTACTTCAAATTTGTGCAGGCCATTGACCAGGGCCAGCCTATTGATGTCTACAACCACGGCCACATGGAGCGCGACTTTACCTATATCGACGATGTGGTCGAAGGGCTGGTGCGCCTGCTCGATCGCCCGCCCCAGCGCCAGGCCGATCTTCCCCCCTGCAAAATTTATAACCTGGGCAACAATCAACCGCTGCCGCTGCTCAAATTCATCGAAATCATTGAGCAAGAAATGGGGAAAATTGCCCAGAAAAACTGGCTCCCCATGCAGCCAGGGGATGTACCCGCTACCTACGCCGACATTGACGACCTCACCCAGGCGGTTGGGTTTCGCCCAACCACCTCACCAGAGGTGGGCATTCGCCACTTTGTGCAGTGGTACCAGCACCACTATAGGCCAGCAACTAAATCCATTCGCCAGGCTGTGACTCCAGCAACCTAGGCAAAGTGGCACTCCTTTTGCGATCGCCTTTGCTAGGGTGAATTCAATAAATCGCGCTGTTGAACAACCCCTTGCTGGAGAGGGACAAGCGGTTGTTTGCCCCTAGATTGTGAAGTAGTTTGTCGCGGCGTTAGACCTCGACCGCTCTCCCTGCTGCCTCAAAATAGGAGTGGCTTAGGGTCGCTGTTTTAGTAGCCGCTGGTAAATTTCCACAGAACAGAAAAGTCTCAACCTTTTGCTAACCCAGTTTAGGGGCTAAAAGTAGCCCTCAAAGTATTTTTTCCTCAAGCTAAAAACCCCCGTCAAAACGTTTGTCAAACCCCAAAACTTAAGCCTCTGTCAATTCAGTAGCTCTTGACACCGCAGGGTACAGCACAGCCCCGCTACCAAAGACACCTTAGGCAGTGGGTTAGGCCAACGCCACAACCTACCCTACAGCTCTCAGTCCCCGCTCCCTGCCTTCCTCCTCGCCTACCCCGATCGCTATGAATACGAGTCAGTACTGGTTGATGTTGAAACGCCGTTGGTTGCCCGCAACGGTGGTGTTTGCCAGCGCAGTGGCTAGTACGGCAGTAACCCTAAGCCTACAGCCCGAGATCTATCAGGCCGAGGGCAAAATTCGCTTCACCGGAGCTGACAAGGCCGCCGCGCTAACCGGGGTTGGGGCCGGGGTCAGCGGGTTTGATCCCACAGTGGAGTCGAACAACCCAATCACCACCGAGATGGAGGAAATCCGGTCAACGCCAATCTTGGACGCCGTTGTAGAGAAGGTGAATGCCTTTGCTCCGGCCGATCAGCCTTCCCTCAGCCGGGGCGACCTCAAGCACAACCTCAGCCTGACCAGCCCGCGCGGCACCGATATTTTGCTGCTGACCTACCGCGATCGCAATCCCAAGCTGGCCCAGGCCGTAGTCGATGCGGTGATGCTGGTCTACATCGACCAACACATTCAAGACAACCGGGCTGAGACCGTAGCCGCCCGCGAATTTCTAGAGCGAGAGCTGCCCGGCGCTGAAGCCCGTGTACAGGCTGCCGAAACCGAACTGCGCCGCTTTCAGGAGGCTCACCAGGTGGCTTCTTTAGAAGAAGAAAAGGGAGCGATGGTGGTCGCTCGCGAAGAGCTGAACCGCCACTTGGCCGAGGTTAACTCAGAGCTAGCCGATGTCAGCGGCCAAGCCCAGTCCTTTAGCGAGCAGCTGGGGATGACGCCGCAGCAGGCGATCGCCCTGACGTCGTTGAACCAGTCGCCGGGGGTGCAGGATATTCTCACCCAGTTCCAGGCGGTGGAGGCACAGCTGGCGGTGGAGCGGGTGCGCTATCGCGACGCCAGCCCGGTGGTTTCGACCCTGCTCACCCGCCGTGCCCACCTCGAAGCCCTGCTGGATGAACGCATTGCCGAAGCGCTCCACGGTCTGCCCGCTCCAGCCAAAGGGCAGCTGCAAGGGGGCGAACTCAAAGCCGCCCTGGCGGGAGATCTGGCCCGCACCGAGGCCAAACGCCAGGGCCTGACCCAGCAGGTAAATGCCCTAGCAGCCGCTCAGAGTGCCTATACCCAGCGGGCGGCGCAGTTGCCCTTTTTGGAGCAGGAACAGCGGGAGCTAATGCGACGGCTGGAGGCGGCCCAGTCTACCTATGCTCTACTGCTGGGGCGACTGCACGAGGCCCGCGTCACCGAAAATCAGAACATGGGCAACGCCCGCATTATGCAGCCGGCAGTGGCGCTCGATCAGCCTGTGGCTCCCCGCGGCGGGTCTTTTTTAGCTACCGGAGCGCTGCTGGGTCTGGGGTTGGCAGGGCTGACCGCGCTGGGGCTGGAGTCGCGCGATCGCAAACTCAAAACCGCCACCGAGGCCAAAGACCTGTTCGGTCTCACCCTGCTGGGCATGATTCCTGACCACCGCTGGGGCCACCCTCTACCCAGCGGCGACCATGCCGAAGTTGTGGTCGAGCAAGCACCCAGTGGTGCGATCGCCGAAGCCTACCGCATGCTGCAGGCCAACCTCCGGTTTCTCAGCTCTGACCGCGACATCAACACCGTGGTGATTACCAGCTCGGTGATTGGCGAGGGTAAATCGGTGGTGTCGGCCAACCTGGCCATGGCCCGCGCCCAGACCGGCCAGCGCGTGCTGCTGATCGACGCCGACATGCGCTGCCCCCGCCAGCACAAGATTTGGCATGTGGTCAACGACCAGGGCCTCAGCAACCTGCTAGTGGAGCAGCGGCCTGCTCAGGGGATGATTAAAACCCCAGTTGAGCACCTTGACCTACTCACCGCCGGGGTGATACCCCCCAACCCGGCGGTGCTGATCGACTCCCAGCGCATGGTGGTGGTGCTAGAGCAGCTGGCCCAAACCTACGACTTTATTGTGATCGACACCCCCGCGCTCAACATCGGTATTGATGCTCTGGCGTTGGGACAAATGGCCGATGGCGTGGTGCTGGTCACCCGTCCTGGCGTGGTCGATATCGATAGCGCCACCATGGCTAATGAGCGCCTGACGCAGTCGCGGTTGCCGGTGCTAGGCCAGGTGATCAACGGCATTCTGCCTCGCCACGAGCCCCACAGCTACTTCTACTACGGCACCTACGGCGATCGCAACGGAGGCACCGCGCGGCAGGTGGTCGACAGCCAGCAGAGGCTAGCCTAAACCATGCTAAACCGGGT
This sequence comes from Nodosilinea sp. FACHB-131, assembly GCF_014695395.1. Taxonomy (GTDB): domain Bacteria; phylum Cyanobacteriota; class Cyanobacteriia; order Phormidesmidales; family Phormidesmidaceae; genus Nodosilinea. The sequence continues at coordinate 59,374 of NZ_JACJOF010000038.1, read as the reverse complement.
CTCAAAACTCTACGGCGGCGTTGACAGCGAGCTGCGCCAGGTGCTGAGCAACACTAGCTGGCTGTTTGTGGGCCGCAGCGCCCGCCTAGTGGTGAGCCTGCTGGTGGGGACCTGGGTAGCCCGCTACCTCAAGCCCGAGGGGTTTGGCAGCTTGCAGTACGCCTTGGCCTTTGTCAGCTTTTTTTCGCCCCTGTCGACGGTGCAGATGGGGCCGATTGTGACCCGCGACCTGGTGCGGCAGCCCGACCAGCAGGGCGAGATTTTGGGCACCGCCGTGGGGGTGCAGGTGGCCGGGGGGCTGGTGGCGATCGCCCTCAGCATTCTCGGCATGGTAAGGCTGGCCCCCGATCAGCCGCTGGCGCAGCTCTTGGTGGCGATCGTCGCCCTCAAGTATCTGTTCAACTCATTGCAGCCGATCGAGAACTGGTTCGAGGCCCAGGTCGCCTCAAAATATACCGTGCTGGCGGAGCAGGGGGCGTTTTTGCTAGTGGTGGCCCTGAAGATTGCCCTGGTGCTCAACCGAGCCCCCGTCGCCACCTTCGCCGCCATCATCGCTCTCGAAGCGCTGTTTTATGCCGTAGGGCTGCTGCTGTTTTATCGTCGCCAGGGCCAGCGGTTGAGCGCCTGGCGAGTCAGCCTTCAGCGGGCGGGCTACCTGCTCAAAGAGTCGTATCCGCTGGTGCTGTCGTCTACCGCCTGCGTGCTGTACATCAGCATCGACCAGGTGATGCTGGGGCAGATGGTCGACAGCGCCGCCGTCGGCATCTACGCCAGCGCTGCCACGCTTTCAGAAGCCACCGCCTTTTTGCCCGTCATCGTCTGCTCGTCGCTGTTTCCCGGCATTGTTAAAGCCCAAGGACAGGGGGGCGGGGACTACCGTCGCCGGTTACAGCGGCTCTATGACCTCAACATTTTGATTGCCTACGGTCTGATCGTGACCCTTATTCCCCTGTCGGGGACGCTAATTTTGGTGCTCTACGGTCCGGCCTACCAGGCCGCTCAGCCAATTCTTGCCGTTCACATTTGGAGCACGCTGTTCGCCTTTCTCGGTATTGCCCAGAGCAAATGGATTGTGGCCGAAGGGCTGCAAATTTACAACCTCTACTCCCGCCTGGCTGGGCTGGGGGCCAACGTTTTGCTCAATCTGTGGTTGATTCCGATTTGGGGCGGGCTAGGGGCGGCCGTTGCCACGCTGATCTCCTACGCGATCGGTGGCTACCTGTTTTTCTGGCTGATTCCCCAAACTCGCCCCAACACTCGCCTGATGACCAAGGCGCTGATTGCGCCGCTGCGACTGCTGATGGGGCGGCATTCCTTTACCGGAGGGCGATCGTGATGGCAGCCGCTGGCTCTGGTACGCCTCTTCTCAGAATTTTGCTGGTCTCCGGGGTGTATCCCCCTGCGGGGGGTGGGCCGTCGCTGCAAACCAAGCACCTGGCCCAGGGGTTAATGGCTCGGGGTATCGCCGTGCAGGTGGTGACCTACGGCGACCCGACCGCCAGCGGCAGCTTGGATGGAGTGTCGGTTCGGTTTCTCGATGGCGGCAGGCGGGATTCGCTGGGGGGCAAGCTCGGGCGCAATCTGGAGGTTTGCGGTGACTTAGACCGCACCATTCGCCAGTTTCGCCCCAGCGTGATCCACATGCAGACGGCGGCGGGCAACCTGGCGCTGATCACCGGAGTGCTGGCTCGCTGGCACCGGTTGCCGACGCTGATTAAATACACCGCTGATCTGGTGCAGCAAAATGCCACCCTGCAAGACTTTTCTGCTTCCAACGGGTGGAGAAATCGGCTGATCCAAGGGGCTAACTGCTGGAGTACCGAGGTGTTTCAACGGGTATTGTTTGCGCTGTATAGCTGCATTTGGGCTACCACTCCCCGGTTTCAGCAACGCCTTGGGCAGCACTATGGCGTGGCTGCCAGCAAAATTGTCCTGCTGCCAAACTTTATTGACTTGCAACCTTTTAGGGCGATCGCGCGCCACCGCCCCATTTCCCAGCCCTCGGCCCCGCTAGAACTGCTCACCGTGGCCCGGTTGTTTCCTGTCAAGGGGTTAGACCTGTACCTGCGCGCCCTGGCTCGGCTGCCAGATCTGCCTTTGCGGGCGCGGATTGTGGGCAGCGGCTCGGAGACCTATCGCCAGCAGCTACTGGCCCTGGTGCATGAGCTGGACCTGGGCGATCGCGTCGAGCTGAGCGGCGCTATTGACCCTGAGGCGATCGCCTCAGCCTACGCCACCGCCGACCTGTTTGTGCTGCCGAGCCGCCATGAGCCCTTTGGCATTGTGCTAATTGAGGCGATGGCGGCGGGGTTGCCCATTGTGGCGACTGAGGTGGACGGTATTCCCCAGGTGGTGGAGGCGGGGGTGTCTGCCGTGCTGGTGCCGCCGGAGAATGTGGAGCGCCTGGCGATCGCCCTGCGCACCCTGGCGACAGATTCCCAGCGCCGACTGGCACTGGCCCACGCGGGCCAGCACCGCGCCCAAAGCTTTGGTCTAGAAGCAGGGATTCAGGGCTGCCTAGCCATCTATGCAAAACTCAGTCCGCACCCTTGGGAATGCCTTGCCCTAGGCTCCGAGGCAAGGCCCCAGGAGCACCATCGCCTCGGGTGACGCAGCCAATCCACCCTCCGCTCACCGCCATGAACCATCTGTCTTTAGCTCCCCAGGTCCCTGCGCTAGACGCCAGTGCGTCGCCCTTTGTGGCAATGACGCCCCTGCACCGATTTGCGGTCGGGGGGGTGTTGATCGCCTCCTTAGTCTGGCTGGGAATCTACCACTTTCTCCACCCCACCGGCCTGGAGGAAATGGAGGGCCTGTTTCTCGCCCTGGGCTTGAATGGGCTGCTGCTGTTGGCGCCGGTGATCGCGTACCAACCCACCTTTGGCTGGTTTCACCCGCTTGTTTTTGGGCTGTTGTTTACCTACCTCGACCACCTGCGCCGCGTCGACGTGTACCTCCATGGGTTGCAGTGGCACGCGGCCCTGCCCGGCTGGAGTGCCGAGAGCCTCACCGCCCTGCTGAACCAAGAACTTCTGCTGCAAGGGCTAGGGTTGCTGGCCTGGTACGGAGGATATTTTTTGTCCCCAACCCTGCCGGCCCCAGCGGTGCAGTTTCATCGCCCCCGCCACCTGGCGGCCAAGGTGAGCGGAGCGGTGCTGTTTTCGGCGGCGCTGTTTTCGGTCTATATGCAGAGCCGGGGGGGCATTGTCAGCCACATTTTGTCGTGGGGAGCAGGGCGCAACGAGGCGCTGGCCGGGGCCTTTTACTGGCAGTTCTTTACCCAGCTGGGGCTGATCGGCTGCCTCAGCTGGCTGGTCCTTGATCTGCGCTCGACAGCGCAGCCGCTATTTTGGGTCTGCACCCTGCTCAGCTTGGCTATGGCTTACTTAACCGGCGGGTCGCGCTCTAGTGTGATTTATTTCATGATTATGGGGGTACTGGCCTGGCTGATGCGGGAGCGCAAAATGGCCGTGATCCAGCTGGTGGCGATCGCCCTGGTGGGTCTGTTTTTAATGGGCATTTTGGGCAATCTGCGGGCCAGCACCTACGGCGGCACCATCGATTGGAACGTGCTGCGCGGCGGTGCGCCCACGGCATCAACCGGGGGCGAATCGGCTATGACCAGCGGGCTGAGCGAGGTGTCGCAGCGCACTAGCGTCTATTCTGGGGTGTTTCCCATCATTGGGCTGGTGCCCGACCAGGTCGATTTTATCTACGGCAGCTCCTACCTAGCGGTGCTAACGCTGCCGGTGCCTCGGGGCCTGTGGCCTGAGAAGCCAGGGCTGGTGGCGGGCATGGTGGGCGAAACGTTTTTTGACATGCCTGTAGGGATGCCGCCGGGGGGCGTGGGCGAAGCCTACTGGAATTTTGGCGTGCCGGGGGTGGCGATCGCATTCTTTCTATTTGGCATCTTTACCCGCTGGCTGACCGACAGCTTTCGGTACTATGCCGACCAGCCCGCTGCCATTGTCTTGTATGTCATTACGCTGTTTTTATTGGCAGAACCTTCGGGTCTGAGCATCATTGCCTGGCTGATGATGCTGGTGCCTGCCGTTGCTTTTTTAATGGCCATTGGAGCAATGACTCTAGGCCGGTCTCCAGGTGATTGATCTTGGCATCCTGGGGAAAAAGTTAGGAAAAGTTATGGCGATCGTCAACGCGGTTCTATAGATAAAACTACCGTTGGCGACCTTGTGCAAATATGAACGGCTGCACCGAGCAATAAACTAATTGTTTAATCGACTCATGCCCGAGGGAAAACAGCGGTAAGCGTCTGTCTAAAAATGCCGCCGCCTCCAGTGCTGCACCTGTAAGTAAGGATATTTAACATAAATTGGGGCCAGAAAACGATCGCTTCAGATGGCAAACTGGCACCCACGGCGGCGGGGTTCAAGCAACAATTTGTCCAGAGTATTACTACCTGGTTACGGCATGAATAGCATCGACCGTCTACCGTCGGGGTTGTTTGTCAAGGCAGATTTACCCACGCATAATTCACAGTCTAACCACGCTTCAATTCGTACATTAAAGCTTTTATTTTTTACTGCCTCCCTTGGCAATGGGGGAGCAGAAATGCATCTTTTGCGGTTGATCAACGCCCTTGATCGCAGTCAGTTTCAACCCTCAGTGGCCCTGGCCCAGCTGGGGGGCAGTTACGAGGCGGCTTTGGCCTCCGATGTGCCGGTGTTTGGACTTAATCCGCCCGGCATTTCCTCTAGCACCCTGCGTATGGTGCGGGCTGTGGCTCCCTTGCGCCGGCTAATTCAGGCCCAGCGGCCCGATGTGGTCTGCGCTGTCCTCGACCACGCCAACCTGGCGGCGATCGCGGCCTGCCGGGGGTTGCCCCACCGCCCTAAGCTGCTGGTGTGTGCCCAAAACTCACCTCTCAATCAGTACCACCGGCCTTGGCACCCGCTCGATCGCGCTATGCGGGGGCTGCTGGCCCGCCAGCTTGCTGAGGTCGATGGGCTAATCGCCCTCTCCCAAGGAGTAGCAGAGGAGTTTGCGTCGCTGATGCAGCCGCCCCAGCCTCCCATCCACGTCATTTATAACGCTGGCGTAGATGAGCAGGTGACCACTGGGGCGATCGCTCCCCTGATGGCGGAAGATCTGCCCCTGCCGCGCCCGCTGATCGTGGCCTGTGGGCGCCTGTGCGAACAAAAGGGCTTTACCTATCTGCTTGAGGCCCTGGCCAAAGTGCGGCAGACCGTGCCTGCCCACCTGTGGATTGTGGGCGAGGGGCCGCTACGCCCCCAGCTAGAGCAACAGATCCGGCAGCTGGGCCTCGATGGGGCAGTGCGGCTGCTGGGCTTTCGCCCCAACCCCTACCAGCTGATGGCGGCGGCGGATGTGTTTGTGCTGTCGTCGGTGTACGAAGGCTTTGGCAATGTGGTGGCCGAGGCCCTGGCTTGCGGAGTACCGGTAGTCTCAACCGATTGCCCCCACGGCCCGGCAGAAATCCTAGAGAACGGCGCAGCGGGGCTACTAGTGCCCCCCCGCGATGGGGCGGCTCTGGCGGTGGGCATTTTGCGCCTGCTCTACGAACCAGAGCTAAGGGCTCAGCTGGCGGCGCGGGGCCAGGTGCGATCGCAGCAGTTTCGCGCCGAGGCGATCGCCCGCCAGTATGCCGCAGTCTTTCGCCACGTGCTGCAACCGTTGACCTAACCTAAGTATCGCCATGCAATCTCTAGAATCTAAGCCACTGGCCCCCAGCCTCGGGCCTCAGCCAGCGGCACCGCCCCTGCGGGTACTCTACTACCTGGCCTATTACCAACGCATGGCCGGGGCTAACCGGGTGCTGTTTGAGCTGATTACCCATCTGCCCAATACTGTCACCCCTCTGGTGGTGCTAGCCGGGGAAGGTCGCGCCGCCGACGCCTATCGAGAGGCTGGTTTTGAGGTCGAGGTTTTACCCCCCGGTAAGCACCTCAACCAGTTTGGCAAGGCAATGTTGCAGTGGTCCACCTGGAAGCGCACCCAGGTGGTAATGACCGAGCTGCTGCCTTACACCTGGCAGTGCCTAGCGCTGATGCAGGAGTGGCAGCCCGACCTAGTGCATGTCGATGGCGGCCGAGGCACCCTGATGATTGGCGCGGCGGCAAAGCTATGGGGCTGCCCGGTAGTGGGGCACATGCATGGCCAGCTGCCCTTCGCGGGCATTTCTCACACCTATTTTGAATGGATTTCGAGCCGCATTGTCACCGTGTGCGATGCCATTCAAGCTGACCTCACCCCAACGGGCCGGGCCAAGGCCACCACCATCTACAACAGCGTGCGTCCCAGCCTGGCTCCCGGCCAGCCAAGCGCTTGGCTCAAGGCGCTCAAGCGCGAGGGCAAGTTAATAGTTAGCTGTTTTGCCTCAGTGGTGCCCTTCAAAGGCCATCACCACCTGCTGGAGGCGGTCGCCGAGCTGAACCGACGGGGCTGGGCCGATCGCCTAGTGGTGCTCTGCGTGGGGGATATTGAAGCCGAGTACCAGCACCACGCCGGCTGGCTGATGCAGCGGCGGCAAGCGCTAAACCTGCACAACGTCACCTTCACAGGGTGGCAGTCGAATCCCTTTGGGTTTTACCAGCTGACCGACATTGAGGTGCTGCCCTCGGTGAGCTATGAACGGCTTGACTACGGCGATTTCGAGATCGGTGCTGGCTCCAAGCGGGCTCTCGCTAATGGCCTACCGCAGGCGACGGGTCCTGCAAATCGCGTCGTTGAGATCGGCGGCAATGAAGGGTTCCCCACGACCCACTTGGAGGCCATGGCCTTTGGTCTGCCCATCGTCGGCACTGATATCGCTGGCGTGCGCGAACAGATCGAGCCGGGCGTCAACGGTCTGGTGGTGCCCCCCGGCGATCCGCTCGCCCTTGCCGACGCCCTTGAAACCCTGCTCCAGGATGGCGGCCTGCGATCGCAGCTGGGCCAAGCCGGGCGCGATCGCGTCCAGCGCGACTTTTCTACCGAAGCCCATGTCACCGCCATGGTCAACCTCTACCGTGACCTGCGCCCGCACACTAAACAGTCCCTCATCCCCGCCCACTAACTCCCGCCCCGCCTTTCTCCTCACACCATGCCCCCGTCCCGTCCTCTCATCGGCAGTCTCGTTGCTCTCACCACCGCTGGCCTGGTGGGGCTGGCCCACAGCCGTGCCCCCTCGGCCATCCTGCCGCCGCTGGCGGTCGTCGATCGCCCCGACGGTCAGCCCGAAGCCTATTACGCCGTGGGGGATAAGGCTCTGACCACCGGCCTAACGCTGCTCACTAACTATTGGACTACGCTGGTGAACGAACAGCCCAACTTAGCGCGGGGCCATGTGGATCACTACCTACCGCCCGCGCTCAAAGATCTGGGCTACCGCCCCGCCGATGCCCTGATGGCCCAGCTGGCCGAAACCTTCTTTGCTGCCCGCAATCCGCAAACGGGGCTGATTCCCTATGCCTACGATGCCGAGTTGCCCAGCGACCCCAATGACCCCAGCACCCGCACCACGACCGGAAACAAGCAGCCTGTAGGATTGATCGACCGAGCCGCTGAGCTGTGCCAGTGGTCTCCGGACGATCGCGCCCTGCAAACCCGTTGCCTAGAGCTAGCCCAGAGCACCCTGGAGCATTTCGATGTGCCCCAGTCCACCGCCGAACCCACCGGCCTGTGGGGTTGGGTCGATGTCACCAGCGGCGCGGCTCCCCGCCATGCCCTCACCCTGACCCAAGACTATGGCCAGGTAGCCCTGGGCATGGTGAAACTGGCCGATGCGAACTCCGCCTTGCAGCCCTGGGCCGACCAAAAACTCAGGTTTGTCTGGCAACATCCCCAGAACCCCACTCTGCCCCTGCTTTACGAGCAGTTTGTGCTCACCCAGGGGCTAGAGCGCCCCGAAGAACCCTCCAGCGACACCGACACCCTGTACTTTGTGCGTCAGCTGTTTGAGCTGTGCAACCTGACCGGTAATTCCCAGTACTGCGACTGGGCCATGGCCACGACCCAAGTCTGGGTTGAGCGGGCCTGGATACCGGAATGGGGGCACTTTATTCGCAAGCTTAACCCCGACGGTAGCCCGGCGGTCGATAGCCTCTACGGTGACGCCAAACATAACATTCTCTACATACTGGTGCAGGCCTATCGAGTAACGGGCGATCGCGCCTACCTCGACCGCCTTCTGCTCGCCTGGAACAATCTCAAAAACTTAGGCAAAAATGGCCTCGCCCCCGAGACGGTGCGCCAGGGAGCGATGGTGGCCGACCAGGGCCTTGACCCCGAGCAGACGATTTTTCTCGATATTCTGCTGGAGGCCTACGCCGCTAGCAGTGACCCAGTATTTCTGCAGGCGGCTGAGGACCTGGGCGATCGCATCCTAGAACAGGGCGAATCGGCCATGCGGCTAGACAGTGGTCAAGCTGGGGCAGCGCTGCTGAAGCTGGCCCAGGCTCGCTACCCAATCGGGCGGCTAGAGCTGGATCTGCCCACGGCTGGAACCCAGCTGACCCTGCGCCGCGGGGAACAAACTCTGCTGCAAACCCAGGTGCCGAGTGAGATTGCGATCCTCTACTTACCCCAAAGCACCTACACCGTCATTGCCCAGTACGAGGGAACTACCCACACCATACCGATCCAACTCAGCGAATCAATGCAGATCACGGTTCCCTGAATCCTGGGGGTCTATTTGCTTGGCACCGGATTGTTGAATTCAGTTTTTCTGCTGTAGCCGTAGTCAAGCTGATTAGGACGTTTAAAGATTCATCTGGGAAATATTGCAACTAGACTGGCTATGTTGCAGATGTCCAGTTGATTAAGACACCGGCTGAGGCAAATGCCGCGCCCAAGGACTGCTTGAAAGCCCTAATTCTCTGCTCACTTTCAATAGCTATAAAACCAGCCTGGAGCACCGCCAGTAACACCACCCAGACAGAGCGACAAAACACCTGAGGGTTGGCAAAATGGCACGACTTAATCTCTAGACTTATATACATTAAACACAGAATTCAGCCTACTTAGAACCACGAGATTGTGCTTAACAAGGCAATAATGCCTTGCCCAATTACTTTTTTCAAAAATGAAAGTTTTACATATTTGTGCGGTGGGAGCGACCACCCTAAAACTGCTGCGCCCCCAGATAGACTATCTACTAAATTGCGGGCTTGAGGTCGAGGTAGCTTGTTCCCCTGATGTTGAGGCCGAAACCTTTCGGCAGCTTGGCTACGTGGTGCGTCCGGTGCAAATCGATCGCGAAATTTCACCCGTCAAAAACCTGAAAAGTTTAATTCAGCTTGTACAGCTGATGCGGCAGCAGCAATATGATCTGGTGCATGTGCATACGCCCATCGCCGCTGCCCTGGGTCGTATGGCGGCTAAAATTGCTGGCATTGAGCGCGTTGTTTACACGGCTCACGGATTTCCCTTTCACGATCTGCTGTCGCCTCGGCAATATGCCAATTACTTCGCGATTGAGAAATTTTGTGCCCAGTTTACCGACCTGATTCTGACTCAAAGCTACGAAGATTTTGTCACCGCTCAACAGAAAAATCTTTGCTCGGCCCACAAAATTCGCCATCTCAATAACGGGGTTGACAGCCACATTTTTTCTCGACAGCGACTCAGCCTAGAGGATCAAACCAGACTGCGCGAGCTTCTAGGCATTCCCCATGACGCGTTGGTGGTAGGCACCATTGGGCGGCTGACCCGACAAAAGGGGTTTGCCTATCTGGTAGAGGCGATCGCCCAGTTGCGGCCCCGTTTTCCCAAGCTGCGCCTGCTGATTATTGGCGGCGAACTGAGCACCGACCCCGAACCCTTTCAAGCCGAACTGTTGAGTCTGGTACAGGGGCTGGGACTGCAAGACTGCGTTGTCTTTACCGGCTTTCGCGACGACACCCCTGAACTGCTGGGGCTGCTGGATGTGTTTACCCTACCCACCTACTTTGGCGAGGGGCTGCCTCGCTCCATTCTCGAAGCCATGGCCATGGGGTTGCCGATTGTCACCACCGATATTCGCGGCTGTCGCGAGGCGGTCATTCCCCACGAAAACGGGCTGATTGTGCCGCCTAAAGATAGCGATGCTTTAGCCAGAGCCATAGCGCAGCTGCTGGGCGATCGCGCCCTGCGGCAGCAGTATGGCGCAGCCAGTCGCCAGCGGGTAGAGACACTCTACGACGAGCGCTATGTCTTTGAGCGCCTGGCCACCTGGTACCAGGAGCTGGGGCTGCAGATGGCGGCTCCAACCTTGGAGAAGGTCACGGTTCAAACGCTGTCGGCTCCTAGCGCCCTTTGCTAGATTTCCAGTTTTTTGGGCTTCCCTGCGCGATCGCGCGCATTGCCCAATCGTACTTACACAACCGGAGGTGGTGTCCGTGCAAACCTATTTTGAAACCCGTTCTCTGGCCCAGTGGACTCTGATCGAGCAAGCTCGCCTCGATCAGCGCCAAGGCATCAAATTTCAGCTAGCGCTGAAGCGGTTGCTAGATGTGGTGCTGGCGGCGGTGGGGGTGGTGATGATTGCCCCGCTCTTGGTTGCGATCGCGATCGCCGTCCGCCTCAGTTCCCCTGGCCCAATTCTCTTCATACAGGAGCGCATGGGCAAGTTTGGCCAGCCCTTTTATATCTACAAATTCCGCACTATGGTCGATGGGGCGATCCATTTTGGGGCCGGCATTAACACCTTTGAGGGCGATCCTCGCATTACAGCCGTGGGCAAGATTTTGCGGGATTATCACCTGGACGAATTGCCCCAGCTCTTTAATGTGTTGCGCGGTGAAATGAGCCTGGTGGGGCCTCGTCCCCTGCTGATGTCAGCGCTCAAAACCTATACACCTCAACAGCAACAGCGCTTGCTCATGCTGCCGGGCATGACTGCCTGGGAAGCTGTCAAGGGAGGCTTAGACAACAGCCTAAACGATCGCCTTCGTCTGGATGTTTGGTATGTCGAAAAGTGGTCGCTGGGGCTGGATCTTTGGATTTTGCTGCTTACGATCCCGGTGGTTTTGCGTAAGGAAGGGATCTATGAACAGCGGGACATAGAACTCCCTTAAATCCACCTAAATCCACCGTAGCCAATGTAGTTGTTTCACGTTTATCTACCATGACTATCGCCGCCATTCACCAGCCCCAGTACCTGCCCTACCTCGGTTTTTTTCATAAGCTTGCCCAGGCCGATGTGTTTGTTGTCATGGATAACGTTGAGTTTTTGCGGCGAGGCTTGCAGCACCGCAATAAAGTCAAAACCAGCCAGGGCGATCAGTGGCTTACGGTGCCGGTTTTGCACCAGCAAAATCAGCACATTCTCGATGTCAAAATCAACCCCGACACCACCTGGAACCGGAAGCACTGGGGCACTCTAACCACCAATTATTCGCCTGCGCCCTACTTCGATCGCTACGCCACAGATTTGCAGTATTTGTTGCAGCAGGATTGGCAGAATCTCTGCGCTCTAAACATGGCGCTGATCAAGTGGGTCATGCAGCAGCTCGACATCCACACTCCCATGATTCACCTGTCGGAATTGCCGACTCAGGGGCACAAAAGCGAGCTGCTGCTCTCGGCCTGCAAAGCCGTGGGAGCCGACACCTATCTCTCGGGGCCGGGGGGGCGCGACTATATGGATCTTGCCCTTTTCGATGCCGCCGGAGTGAAAGTTGTCTGGCAGGAGTTTGTGCCGCCCCACTATACCCAGCTCTTCCCCGAGGCGGGTTTTATTCCTAACCTATCGATTTTAGACGTGCTGTTTTGCTGCGGCCCTGATACCCGGTGGTTTTTAGAGGCGCCGGTGAAGCAATCGCGGCCCCTAGCCCTAGGCATTGCTTGACGCCAGAAATTGCCCTCCCTGCCCTTGGGTTTGGCTGTCGCTGCCCCCAACTGATGCGGATCCTCTTCCCTTCCTCCAAACCGTTCTATGAGTCAGTCTGTTTTAGTAGTCGCCCCCCACCCCGACGATGAGGTCTTGGGCTGCGGCGGCACCATCGCCCGCCACGCCGACGCGGGGGACAGGGTGCATGTGGTGATTATGACCAAGGGCGACCCCGATCTCTACCCCGACGACGACCAGGCCGCCCTAAACCAGGATATTCGCGCCGCCCACCATGCCCTCGGGGTAACCAGCACCACCCATCTCGATTTTCCGGCTCCCCGGCTCGACAGCCTGCCAGGGTACCAATTGGCCAATGCTATTGGCGAGGCGATCTCGCGCGCGCGGCCCACAATTCTATACCTGCCGCACCGGGGTGATATTCACGCTGACCACCAGCGGGTCTACCTGGCGGGGCTGGTGGCGGCGCGACCCATTAACGGCTGCCCGGTGCGGCAGGTGCTCTGCTACGAAACCCTTTCGGAAACCGAATGGGCCTCGCCGGAGGGTGACCAGGTGTTTCGGCCCACAGTGTTTGCCGACATTACCCCCTACCTAGAGACCAAGCTCAAGGCAATGGACTGCTACCGCGACGAGGTGAAGGCCTTTCCCCATCCGCGATCGCTGCCCGCGCTGAAAGCCCTAGCTCAGCTGCGGGGGGCCACAGTGGGCGTCGCCGCCGCCGAGGCCTTTGCCCTGGTTCGCCAAATTGTCTGATGCCGTTTATCTCTGCTGCTGGTGCCCGTTTATAAGGATGAGCTGAGCTATGACTACCACCCTCCAACCGCTGCCATCACCGCCCTCCTTAGCTGAGCCCAAGGGCTACCCGGTGATTGGCCACGCCCTCAACTATCGATTGAACCCACTCAATTTTTATAGCCGCTGCGCCGAGTACGGTGACTTTGTGCGGCTACGATTTGGCCCCCACCCGGTCTATTTTCTTAACCACCCCGATTTGATCAAAGAAGTCTTTGTCACTAAGGGGTCGAGCTTTTTGGCGCGGGCCGAGGGGCGCGAATCGCGCTTTTTTGACCCGCTGTTTGGCAACGGACTGGCCGTGAGTGAGGGCACCTTTTGGCGGCGGCAGCGGCGGCTGACGCAGCCGATCTTTCAGCGCTCCCACCTGGTGAATTACGGCGATTTGGCGGTGGCTCAGATGCGCGCCCAGGTCGACACCTGGAGCGCTGGCGACGTGTTCGACATTCGTCCGGTGATGACCCGCTGTGCCCGCCAGATCATTGCTCATATTGCCTTTGGGGAGGCGGGGCTGGCCCACTTGAACAGCATTGAGGCGGTGTTGAATGCGGCACTGACGGAGTACGACAACCGCGATCGCAACTGGCTGCTGTACTTGATGCCCGAGCATTTTCCCACCCCCAGTAACCGCCGCTACCACGAGGCGGCCGAGGCCATGGATCGCTGGATTTACGAGGTGATTGAGACCAGGCGGCAGCACAATTCCAATACTGGCGACATGCTCTGCCAGCTGCTCAAAGTGCAGGATGACACGGGAGTGGGCATGAGCGATCGCGAGCTGCGCGACGAGTTGGTTAACGTCATCGTCGGCCACGACACCATTCCTGACGTGTTTTGTTGGGCCTGGTGGCAGATCGCCCACTACCCCGACTGGGAAGACCGCCTGGTCGAGGAATGGCGAACGGTGCTCGGGGGGCGATCGCCCAGTATGGAGGACATTCCGCGCCTGCCCTTGACCGAGTGGACAATTAAAGAAACCCTGCGCCTGTACCCTCTGGCTTGGGTAACGGGCCGGGTGGCCACCCAGGCCTGTGAAATTGCCGGGCAGCCCATTCACCCCGGCGAAAACGTGGTGATGTGCCAGTGGGTCACCCATCGCGACAGCCGCTGGTTTGATGACCCCCACCGCTTCAACCCCCTGCGCTGGGCCCCCGATGCGACCCAGCGCATTCCTCCCCAGGCCTACTATCCCTTTGGCGGCGGCCCCCGCGCCTGCACTGGCCAAGGGCTAACCATGCTGGAGACGGTGCTGCTGCTGGCCGATATTGGCCAGCGGTTTCAGCTGCGGCCGTTGCCAGGGCAGAACATGGAGCCCCACCCAGGGCCGTCGTTCTCGCTGCGGCCTCCCCAAGGCCTCCAAGTGCAAATTTTAGTTCGGTAGGCGGATTGAAACCGACCTCGTAGGGACACCCCCAGGCACTGCCCCTACCCACCGGATCGCAAAAGACTTTAGCTAGCGTGAGGAAGCGCCTATGCAGCTCGATGTTTTGACCCCCGATAGCTCGCGCTGGCGATCGCTGCTCGACCAAATACCCCACGACATCTACCAGCTGCCAGACTACCTGTTGGTAGAAGCGGCCCGCACCCGCACTCTACCCGAGGCCATGGTGGTAGAAGATCAGGGCCAGATGCTGCTCGCCCCCTACCTGCTGCGCCGCTGCGGCGACCCCACCGCTGACGAGTGGGACGCCGCCGACCAGCTCGATGCCGTGTCGCCCTACGGCTATCCTGGGCTGCTGCTCAATGAGGCGGCCCGGGGAGATGCAGAGTTTATCGATCGGGCGCTCGCTCAGCTCTGCGGGGGGCTCAAAGAAAAGGGCGTCTGCTCAGCCTTTTTTCGGCTGCACCCGCTGCTGAATGCGGATTTTAAAACCGATATGTTTGGCTGCACGGTGGTGGACCACGGCGCAACCGTGGCGATCGATCTCATCCAGCCCGAGGCACAGCTGTGGAACCAGACTAAGTCGGGCCATCGCAACAAAATTAACCGCTGCCGCCGCCAGGGTTGGGTGGCCAAACTGGTGCCCTGCGCCACACACCTGCCGGTGTTTGTCGACATCTACACCGAAACCATGGCGAGGGTGGGGGCCACCGGCACCTACTTTGAGTTTGACCAGGACTACTTCGAAGGCCTACACCGAGCCCTGGGCGATCGCCTGCACCTGTGCGTGGTCGAAACCGAGGGTGAAGCCGCCTCAGCGGGCCTCTATACCGAGTCCCACGGCATCGTACAGGCGCTGTTTGGCGGCACCCGCACGGCCTTTCTCAAGCAGTCGCCCACCACCTTAGAAACCGACTTTGTGCGCCAGTGGGCCAAGGGGCGCGGCGCCCAAGTGCTGCACCTGGGCGGCGGTGTAGGGGCCGCCCAAGACCCGCTATTTGAGTTTAAGGCCGGGTTTTCACCGGGGCGATGGCGGTTTCAGAGCCTGCGGCTGGTGAGCGACCCAGCCCAGTACCAGGCCCTGGCCAACCGGCGGGCTAAGGCTTTAGGCGTCGTTCCCGAGGCCCTGACCCAGGGCACCTTTTTTCCCGCCTACCGCGCCACTATAGAGGAGTAAGCCATGCCGAAACCCATTTTGCTATCGCCCCCTCACCTGGGCGAGGCCGAGCTCGAGTACGTCAAAGAGGCCTTTGCCACCAACTGGATCGCCCCCGTCGGCCCCCATATCGATGCGTTTGAGACCGAATTTTGCCAGGCTGTGGGATCGCCCCACGCGGTGGCGGTGAGCTCGGGCACGGCGGCGCTGCACCTGGCCCTGCGGCTGCTGGAAGTAGGGCCGGGGGACGAGGTGCTCTGCTCAACCCTCACCTTTGTGGCCACGGCCAATCCGATTGTTTACCAGGGGGCAACGCCAGTCTTTATCGACAGCGATCGCACTTCCTGGAATATGGACCCCAACCTACTGGAAAGGGCCCTGGTCCAGCGCGCCCGACGAGGTAAACTGCCCAAAGCCGTGGTGCTGGTGCACCTCTATGGCCAGAGCGCCGACCTGGATGCCATTGGGCAGCTCTGCGATCGCTACGGCGTGCCCCTGATTGAAGACGCCGCCGAGTCGTTGGGAGCCACCTACCGGGGGCGGGCTACTGGCACCGTTGGCCACCTAGGGATTTTTTCTTTCAATGGCAACAAAATTATCACCACCTCTGGCGGCGGCATGCTGGTGACTGCCGACTCGGCCCTCGCCCGCCAGGCCAAGTTTTTGGCTACCCAGGCCCGCGACCCCGCTCCCCACTACCAGCACTCGCACTTGGGCTACAACTACCGCCTTAGCAACGTGCTGGCGGGCATTGGCCGGGGGCAGCTGGCGGTTCTGGGGGAACGGGTTGCTGCCCGTCGCCGCAACTTTGCTACCTACCACCAGGCTTTGGGCTACCTACCAGGGATTACCTTTATGCCCGAAGCCGCTTACGGCACGGCCACCCGCTGGCTCACCTGCCTGACCGTAGATGAGGAAGAATTTGGCTGCGATCGCGAAACCATTCGCCTAGCCCTAGAGGCTGCCCACATCGAGTCTCGTCCAGTGTGGAAACCGTTGCACCTTCAACCCGTCTTTTCAAACTGTGAAGTGGTGGGTGGGGCCGTCGCCGCCGATCTGTTTCGGCGGGGGCTGTGTTTGCCCTCAGGCTCTAGCCTACGCCCCGACGAACTGGGGCGCGTGGTTTCCCACGTGGCCCACCAGCACCAGCCCGCTTGGGCGACCGCCATCCCCTGCTAGGTTGGGGGGTAAACATAACGGACTCAATCAACTTTTCATCAACCCTGGGGCAGCGCCCAACGTTCCACTTTGCATAGGTCCGGTTCCCCTAGCGCGCCCATGGGGGTAATGCCAAGCGCCACCGCCACCAAAGCCATAGACAGGTGCAAATCGGCCCCTAAAAGTGTAGAAACGCCAATCAGCCATAGAAGCTATCACCGAGCTACAGACTGGCTTCAACGTTGTCGGTGATGAGGTTGTTGAGCGGCAAGTTTTTATCGTGAGCAAGCTGTAGAGCAAAGTTCGGGGCATTGTGATAGTTGACCTGGCTGCACACCAGACGGGCATCGCCAGTGCCGCTATCGTCAATGTTGCAGAGCTCTACCGCATAGCGAGAGAGGTAAACAGAATAAAACCGAGAGATTTGAGTCACGGTGCTGTGAAATTAGCTGTGAAATTAAAGGAATAAAATCGTTGCAAGCTTGGGACTAATTCACCCTAACCTTTCGGAAAGCCGAGGAGTAGCTTAGTTCACAGCAATCAAGTTTTTTAATATCAAAAATCCAGGAAGACTGCTGAGACTGGCACAAGAAGCAACGCGCTTTAGCTAAACATATTCTGTGGGCGAAGCAAAAAACTTGCATAAAAAACCTCTCCTGAAATCGAATCCATGTGAACTTCTAGAGTGTCTTAGGATCGGCCTAGAAATGGACTCTTTCTTGCGGTAAAACCGTGTATCCAAGGAATTACCTGTATCAACGGATCTCACGAAGAATTTGATTTCTCAAACAGTTTACTGTTTTTACACAAACTGTTTAAAAAAGATTAGCGAAGTCAGATACTTCTCTAGGAAGACTGTATAAGGGTTTTTAACCCAAGTGTTTGAGGAATTGAAGGAAACAAAAACCGCAATGTCAGGGCCTAAATCAACCAAAATCCTCTTGCCCTTATAGGGCTTAACTTGGCATCGCTCCTAGTTTGCTTCATATTTATTCCCACGCTCCGGGTTGCCATTTACATAGCTATCGTCATATAGGTTGCTCATAACGAAAACGTTCATTACAGAACGGGGTAATGGTTGAACAATATCGAGTTTTGCAGTGGCAGTCCATCCAGAAACATATCCTTTCTAGAGAACGGAACCTTAAGCTAGGGCAGTGGCGTTCAAAAACTTATCTTAGGTCTAACGGTTTGTTGTGAGGGAATTGTGAGGAGAGAAAATTATTTTCCTTTTCGTCACTAATCCGAAAATATATTCAACAATTCTTTGCGGAAAGTCGTCTTTTTGGAGTTGATGATAGCTTTGTTTAAAGCGCTGCTCAATCTTGATGCTAATTACTGGTGCAGCGGCAAGACCCCATTCTCAGCGGGTTTTAGTGGGCGCTAACATCTTTGGTGCACCTCCATTGCCGGAGATAGGCGGGCCGAGTTAGGGAAGGCCAGGAGCAGAGGCAACGATGACCAACAATTCAGATTTAGCGCGCCAAATAGAAGCAGTTCAAACTTGGCTGAGCGAGATACAGCAGGAGACGATCGCCGATCTGCCTGCCTACCCATCACCGCTATCGGTCTCAATTGCGGAAACCTCGATTGTCCTGGAAGAATTGCATGTGGTCGTCGAAGCAATGCGTTTGCAGAACGAAGAGCTGCTCGCGGCCCATTACAGCCTCGAACATGAGCGCCAGCGCTATCAAAACCTGTTTAACTTTGCTCCTGACGCCTATGTGGTAACCGATGCCCGGGGCACCATTGAGAATATCAATGGGGTGGCGGCCCAATTGCTCAACGTGCGTGCTTCTTTGGCCCAGGGCAAACTCTTGACATTGTTCATTGCCGAGGCTGACCGCGCCTTTATCAATGGTCAGCTCTACTCTATAGCTCCCCCCGGAGCCGCTTCCGCAGCCGCAGCGGAAGCCATTGGCTCAGTGGGAACGGTCTTTTTGCAGGACCAAGAGCTATCGATCTTGCCGCGTGGGCGGGGGCCGTTTAAGGTAGCGCTGTCGGCGACGGTAGAGCGCGATCGCCAGGGCCGAGTTGTGCGTCTGTACTGGCTGCTGCGCGACATTGACGATCGCAAGCAGCTAGAGCTGGCACTACAAACCTCTAAGGCTCAGCTCAGCCAAATTTTAAATAGTGCGGTCGCCGTCATTGTTAGCTTTCAAATCTTTGAGAATGGTGACTGGGAGTACAACTACTTTTCCTCGGGCTGCGAGAGCATTTTAGGCTACCCACCCGAAGCTTTTATGGCTGACAAACAGCTGTGGCGATCGCGCATGCATCCTGACGATCTGGCCACCTTGGATCAGCAGTTTGCCGACCTGTTTGCCGAGCGTAGCGCCGTTTGGGAGTATCGCTTTCGACACCGCGACGGGTCGCTGCGCTGGCTATCTAGCACCTACGCTGCGCAGAAAATTGCTGAGGGCTGCTGGCAAATCACTGTGGTGGGTCATGATATCACCGAGCGCAAGCAGGCGGAAACAGCCTTGCGCAAGTCAGAGGCTAAGTATCGCTGGCTGTTCAATGAAATCGATAAGGGTTACGCCATCGCCGAGAGCATTGTGAATGAGCAGGGTGAACCGGTTGATCACCGTCTGATCGAAGTGAATCCGCGCTTTGAAGCATTGACTGGTTTATCCCGCGACATTGCCCTGAGCGGCCGCACCCTTCGCGACATTGCCCCCAAGATCGATGACCACTGGCATCGGACCTATGGCCAGGTGGCCATCACCGGCACTCCTACTCGCTTTGAGCAAAAGGTCGACGGTTGGGGCCGCTGGTACGATGTCTATGTCTTTCGAGTGGGGGACCCAGCTCTGCGCCAGATTGGCATCTTATTTAGTGACATTAGCGATCGCAAGCAGGTGGCCCTCACCCTCCAGCGCCAAATTCAGCAAGAATATCTGCTTAACGACATCAACGAGGATGTTCGCCAATCTCTTGACCTAGAGGCGGTACTGGTGCGGGCAGTGGAGCGCAGTCGGGCCGTGCTAGAGAGCGATCGGGTGATTGTGTTTCGGTTTGTGGGCAGTGGCGCAGGTCAGGTGATCGCCGAATCGGTGGGCAGCGAGTTTGTGTCTATTCGGAGCGGCACCATTCATGACCTCTGCTTTAGCGATCGCGACATTGAGGCCTATCGCCAGGGCCGGGTAGGGTCGATTGACGACCTAGAGCAGGCCGATATAGAGCCCTGCTACGCCAATCTGCTGCGGCAGTTTCAGGTCAAGGCCAACCTGGTGGTTCCCATTCTGCGTAGTGAGCCAGGAGCGCATGGGAACCACCAGAACAACGAGCCCTGGGGCCTGCTGATTGCCCACCAGTGTGCTGCCCCTCGCCAGTGGCAGCCCGCCGAAATTGCCCTGCTCAAGCGCATTGCTAGCCAAACTAGCGTTGCCATTCAGCAGTCAGAGCTCTACGGGCAGGTGCTGCAAGATCTGCAGGAGCGCGAACGGATGCAGCAGGTGTTGCAAGAGAGCGAGGCCCGGTTTCGCACCCTCAGCGCCACTGCCCCCATCGGCATTGGCCAAATCGATGGTCAAGGTCACTGCGTCTACACCAACGCCCGCTGGCAGGCGATCGCGGGACTGAGCGTCGAAGCATCCCTGGGGGAGGGCTGGCTGCAGGTGGTGCATCCCGATGATCAGCCGCGCTTGGCCCAGGCCTGGGAGGAGTATCTGGCGGGACGCCGCCCGTGCCTCCCCGAGTTTCGCCTGCTCACCCCCACGGGCGACCTGCGCTGGGTCGAGGTGGCGATCGCCCCTATACATACCGCTACAGGCAACATCAGCGGCTACGTCAGCACGGTCGAAGACATCACTCAGCGCAAAAAGGCCGACCGCCAACTTCGGCAGCAGGCGGCCCTACTCGACATCGCCTCTGACGCCATTTTTGTGCGTGACCTCGACCACCGCCTGCTCTATTGGAATCATGGGGCCGAACGTCTCTACGGTTGGAGCGCCGCCGAGGCCCTCAATCGCCCGGTGCACGACCTGCTGCGCGGCGACCTGCCCCAGCTGAGCAGCATTATGCACACCCTCTACACGGAGGGCGAGTGGCGTGGCGAGCTGCACGAGGTCACCAAAACTGGTGAGGCAGTTACCGTATCGGCCCGCTGGACGTTGGTGCCCGACGAGGCGGGTCAGCCTCGCTTTATTCTCTCGGTGGAGACCGACATCACCGAGAAAAAAGCGCTTGAAGCCCAGTTTTACCAGGCTCAACGGCTAGAGAGCTTGGGCCGTCTCTCCAGCGGCATTGCCCACGACCTCAACAATGTGTTTACCCCTATTTTGACCATGGCTCAGCTGCTGCGCCATACCCAAACGGACCTCAGCGGCAATGCCCAAGATCAGCTGCGTCTGCTCGAAGACAGCGCCAAACGGGGCATCAGCATGGTGCAGCAAATTCTGTCGATCACCCGCCCCAGCAGTGGGATGCGCACCGAGGTTGACCTGCCGCCGCTGCTGCAAGACCTCAGCCGCATGCTGGAGCAGAGTTTGCCCAGGCAAATTACGCTGCGACAGGTAGGGTTTGAGCCTGGGGCAGTGCTGCCCCGCGTCAGTGCCGACCCCACCCACCTGCACCAGGTGCTGATGAATCTCTGCGTCAACGCCCGCGACGCCATGCCCAAGGGAGGCACGCTCACTATTGTGGCCGAGCCGGTGGCGATCGATGCCACCACTGTGGCCATTAGCCCCGACGCCCAAGTGGGCCAGTACCTACGGCTGACCGTGGCCGACACCGGCACTGGCATTGACCCGGCCGTGCGCGATCGCATCTTTGACCCCTTCTTCACCACCAAGGGCCAGGAGCAGGGCACCGGGCTGGGGCTGGCTACGGTGCTGGGCATCGTCAGAGGCAGCGGGGGCTTTATGCGGGTCGAGAGCGAGGTGGGGCAAGGCACTCAAATGCAGGTCTATCTGCCTGCCCTATCCACCACCCAGAGCAACAGCCTCCAGGCTACCGAGCCGGAGGCTCCGCAGCCTGGTCAAGGAGAGGTGATTTTATTGGTCGATGACGATGACTCGGTGCAGCGGGCCGTGCGATCGCTGCTCATCAACTACAACTACAGCCCCCTGGTTGCCAGCAGCGGCCTCGAAGCCCTCGATCTCTGTACCCGGCACCAGCCTAAGCTGGCAGTGCTCGATATCATGATGCCTGGCATGGATGGCCTCACCCTAATTCAGCACCTCATGGCCAGCCAGCCCGATCTCATCATGGTTGCTACCAGTGGTCTGGCGACTTACCAGCCTGCCGCCCTTGCCGCTGGGGCTAGGTTTTTTTTGCCCAAGCCCTACGATTTTCGCGATCTGCTTTCGACGATGACAGACCTGCTGCGTTAACCCTCTCCCGATTTGAGATTAGATCCTCTCTTCGTCAGCTTTGACTAGCTTCTAGGAGGCAAAATTCTACGGCTGCTCGTCTTCATCGTACTCATCATCTGCAATCCAAGTGCCGACCGGGCGTAGGACATCAGGAATTGTCGCATCATCGGTGAATTCCAGCACGGTCTCCCGATAGCCCAGATATCCTGACTCTGTGAAGGTCAGTAGCATGCGTCCCAGCGCTGGCCACACTATATCGGCAAACTCCCAATCGTGGTTAAACCCGGCGCGGTCAGCGATCGATCGCAGCGCCCAAAAATAGCTGTTGCGCACCACTGAGCCTGACTTCTTGTAGGCCGGCACGTCCTTCTGATGAAGATAGAGAATGTCTTGATCAATTCGAGCGCGCACAGCTAACCAACGGTAGATGGGTGATACGGTAAGGCTATTAACAATAAGTTACAGACGGTCCTGGGTTAAAGACTCGTTGGTCAGATTCAGCTTCGATCGCAGTAACTTAACTTCTGGAGCTTGCCCTTTTCATGTCCGCTGCGGTCTGTCTGCAAAACGTCCACAAAGTCTACAACGGCGTATCTGTCGTTAACGATCTCTCTCTAAATATTGAAGCCGGAGAAGTTTTTGGTCTACTTGGCCCCAATGGCGCGGGCAAGTCAACTACCATTCGCATGGCTACCACCCTGACCCGGCCCAGCGACGGCCATGTAGTTGTCGCTGGCTATGACGTTAACCGCCAGCAGCTCGACGTGCGTCGCCAAATTGGCGTAGTGCTGCAACAAACCAGCGTCGATGGCGACCTCACCGTGTGGGAAAACATGGAGCTGCACGGACGGATGCACCACATTCCTGCTGGGCAGCGCCGGACTGCTATCGACACCTGGCTAGAGTATGTCGAACTGGGCGATCGCCGCGATGACAAGGTCAAAACCCTCAGCGGCGGCATGAAGCGACGGCTACAAATTGCCCGCGCCCTGCTCCACAACCCCAAAATTCTCTTTCTCGATGAGCCCACCGTGGGCCTCGACCCCCAAACCCGCCGCCGCCTGTGGGAAATCATTCGCGGCCTCAACCAGCAGGGCATGACCATGCTGCTCACTACCCACTATATGGAAGAGGTGGAGTACCTGTGCGATCGCATCGGCATTCTCGACCAAGGCAAGCTGATTGAGCTGGGCACTCTAGAGCAGTTTCGCCAACGCCACGGCGAAGGCATCGTCATGACTCAACAGGGCGATCGCTGGGACTACCAGTTCTTTCCGACCCTAGATGCTGCCAACGCCCACCTCGACCAGCAGCCCGACAAAACCGGCATGATGACCCGCCCCTCCAACCTCGAAGATATCTTCGTCGAGCTGACAGGTCGCAATCTAGATTAAAGCTTGATGACGGTGCATTGCTTCTATAAGGCGACTTTTAGAAAACTTTCTCCCCAATGGTGAGCAGTGCCCACCCTACGGTGGCTACTTTTATAAGCTCTTTAGATGGTGCATTGCTGCGCGAATGCACCCTACGAAGCCTGTTCTTATAGGAGCCTTAAGCCTCTAATCAACCACTTTGCAAAATATAGGTTTAAACCGATGATCGGTTACTCCTTTCCGTGGGGTGAAGGGCGGCGGAACGCCCTTCGAGACGGGGGTCTGGGGCCAGCGAAATGGCCCCAGCGGCAGATCTGGCTTTGCCCCTAACTGTGCACCGCACCCACCAAATCTTGCTGAGTGAACCCATTCGGCAGGGCAAACGACGTTTGCCCTTACATGGATTGTCTTACCTCCCCAAATCAGCCGTTTCCCACAATCGGCGTTAGGCTTGAGGATGGTTTCAGGGTACTGACAATCTATGCCTGGTCTGGCCACCACCATTGAAGCGATTTTGTACCTCAAGGGGCAGCCCCTCGACATTGCCAAGCTGGCAGAGCTAGCCCGCTGCGATCGCGAAGACGTCGAAGAAGGGCTGATCGAGCTAATGAACGACTATGCCCACCGGGACGGAGCCTTAGAGATCGTTGAAACCGTCGATGGCTACTGCCTTCAGCTCAAAGAGCGCTATCGGTTTTTAGTAGATTTACTGATTCCCATCGATTTGGGAGTAGGGGCACTGCGAACGCTGGCGGCGATCGCCCTCAAAGGTCCCATCAGCCAAACCGACCTCGTCGATCTCCGCGGTTCCGGCGTCTACCAGCACGTGCCAGAGCTAGTCGCCCAGGGCTTTGTGCGCAAGCGCCGCCAGGCCGAGGGGCGATCGTCCTTAGTCCAGGTCACCGACAAGTTTTATCAACACTTCGAAATTGATGCGCTGCCCCAGCTCCGACCTAAAAGTTCAACCGCCCCCGCCATGGCAGAGACAGATGCTAACGATGGGGATGAACTCGAGTTTGAGTCCGAAATCGAGGAAGCCTCGTAACGCTCCTCGCCGATGCCATCAAACTATTGTAAAGACAATAATCGCGGCTGCTGCGCGTCAAATCGCCTTCTAGACTGGGTTTGAGTCAAACAGCGTGAACCCAAGCGACTGCGCCGACGCAATATTACACGATTCGTTACGCTATCATCGGGAATATTAGTAGGTATAGGCAGGCCAGGGGTTGCCCTTGTTGCATGGATTTTATCACCCCAATATTTGGTACTCGCCGTCGCCTACGTTGTGACCAAAGGTCTTTGAGATTCTATGGTATTTAACCCTGAAGATACTGAATTCATTAGCATGTCGGCCAATAGCGACCACCCCAATGAGTTGCTTAAATATCTCCAGCACCAATCTCCAGAAGTGCTCACTCGGGTGGCCCAGGCAGTCAGCGGTGAAATCAAGCAGATTATTGCCCACAACGTGCAGGGGTTAGTCGGTGTGCTGCCAGGGGACGGATTCAACGTCCAAGTCACCACCGATCGCGAAAATCTAGCCGGGCTGCTAGCCTCCGCCATGATGACTGGCTACTTTCTCCGCCAGATGGAGCAGCGCATGGAGCTAGAGCACACCGTGTCGGGGTCCCTCTTTGGGGCTGACTTCGGCTCTGACGATCTCGACTTCGACGATTAGGGCTAGCCTGGCTTCCGCTCCCTTTGCCCTGACTAACCCACCGGGAACGGATGCTGCTGAATGGCTCTGGCTAAGTTTTCTGGAGTGCCAATATCCAGATAGCTGCCCTGGGTAAAGGGCTGTGCCTCTATCCGCAAACCCGACGCCAACGCCGCCTGCATGACATCCCCAATCGGGACTTCAGTGTAGGGCGGCAGGATAGTTAGATGCTGGGGAATTTGGGTGCCGATCAGAGCCTGCTGGCGATCGCGCACAAACCCATGCAAAAAGTCTGAGAAGCTGGGCCGCCAGGCGGCGATCGCCCACATGTAGGGCAGATGAGTCAGGCCAGACTTTTCGTAAATGCCCCGCACTACGCCGCTCTCGTCAAAATCGACCACCCCCACCTTCTCCGGCTGATCGGTAGGAAACAGCCCCAGCACCACATCCGCTGTGCCGCCGTGCAGCCGCTCCAGCAACACCTGATAAGCATCTCCCGGCTCAAATAGAATATCTGGAAAACCAAGCACCACCGTTGCCCCGCGTAAAAAAGGGTAGGCCTGGTTGAGGCTGAAGGGCACCCCAAAGGGCACATGCACCGTCAAGTAGCTCAGGTGCATGCCTAAATCGGCCCCATCACCCAAAAAGTTGGGGATATCCCACTTACCGGACCGCAGAATGAAAAACGCCTGCTCCACCCCGGCCCGCCGCATTTTTTCCAGCAAATAGTGGCACACCACCTTGGGGCGAGGCCCCGATTGATTCGTTAGCATGCGAAAACCAATCGGAAATAGTTCTTTGCTCATCGGCAAGGGTGAAATGCGCGTGCCTTGCCCAGCGGCGGGAATTAAACCAATGGTGGGTAGCGATGTAGGCATCGGAATCGGGAACCTCGACGGCGAATCAATCGTCCTTAATTATCCTGGTAGTAGGCGTGGGCTAAGCATGATGCACCAATTCTGGCAGGCCACCAATCAGCTGTCTTCACTATCTTTGGCGCTAGGGCAACGCTTCGGCCACAGCGTCACTGCGCTGGCTCTAATGGCGACCTCCTTAGCTGGGCTGGCCATAGCCACACCCCAGGCCAGCGCCGCAGAAGACATTCACATCACCTACGGGTCGTTAGAAGCGCCGCCCATTTCTGTCAGCGACTTAGAATCATTCGCCACTACAGGCATTGCTAGCCGCGACCTACAGCTGCTGCTCAACGTGCTTCGCATTGAGGAAGAGCAGGCCCGCCAAGTGCTAACCCAGAACGTGCTGGTGGATGTAGACACCGTGCGAGAAATGTCGGACACCTTCGCCGGGCAGTTTCTCTGGCGGCTGCTAGCCACGACCATTGAGTTTTCTGATAACGATACCCCTGGCTGGGAGCTGCTGCGCAACGCCGTTTTAGATACGGCAGCCACCGGCCAGCTCACCCTAATCGACGTACTCCGCACCATTGAGGCAACCACGCTGCAGGTTGACGGTCGGCGGGTGATGGCGATCGCATCTCAAATCGACCTTGAAAGGGCGGGTAGCTTAGCCTCCATACTGCTGGGCAAGTAACGGTATTAGGGCCATCACTAGCGATCGTCTCCTGCTTTAAACAGCGGCTTAGAATGGTGGAAATGGGACCGCCCTAGGCCTTTGTCTATGTCCAAAATCGACTCAACTCCTACAGGTCAGGCTGTGGCCGTCGGCAATCTCTACGCCGAAGACTTCTACGCTTGGACTCAGGCTCAGGCAGAACTGCTTCGCCATCAGGCCTGGAGCCAGCTTGACCTACCCAATTTAATTGAGGAAATCGAATCCTTGGGCAAACAGCAGCGCCAGGAACTTCGCAATCGCCTCAGCATACTGATTGGGCATCTATTGAAATGGCACTACCAGCCCCAGGGGCGCAGCCGCAGTTGGCTAGCCACCTTACGTATTCAACGGCTAGATATCGCTGACTTGCTAGACGATAACCCTAGCCTCAAACCTTATCTAGCCGAAGCCTTTGGTAAAGCCTATATCAAGGGAATTGAACTCGCTGCGGGCGAAACCAATTTGCCCAGCAGCACCTTTCCCTCCCAATGCCCCTACAGCCTGACCAAAGTGCTGGATGCTAAATTCTTCCCTGGCGAACCCAGCGATCTGATCGCTGAGGAAAACTAGACCCTGCGCTACGGAAATATCGGCTTGCTGTCGCCCCCGCCGAACGACCGATGCCTCTATCCTGTGCAACAACCGTTACATTCCGTTGCATGGATTGGAAAGTTTACGAATGTATAGAAAGATCGCTTGGGGTTTGGTGGCAGCAGCGGTTTGGGAAGCGCGCGCGGCAAAGACTGGTCGCTATTTGGGGTGCGATCGCCTCCCTCATCCCCCAAAGCCCACTCTCAGACAGGCGATCCCTTAGATTCAACCCTCTCTCAACGATCCAAGCTGCCTACAGACAAGCGTTTCAGAATGCCCAGTGCCCCAGAAGATTTAAGATTCTCTTATTTGCTATTGTTCTGTATTAATAGAAGTCAGAACCTAAATTTTGATCTGATGCTTTAAAGGCTTTTAATAGCCATTTTTGCAGTCAGGACATTCCTCGGTTAAGCTCAGCAGGCTTTGAATTGATTTTGCGGGGCTGTCTATTCTCACTCCCCCTTCCCAATGCCTAGGCGGTGTCGTCATAATCCAAACAGCCGAAACACCTTGGGCCGCGTAGTCAACTGCGTAGACCCTATTTGTTGACCAGCCGATCCACGTCCAGCGGGTAGAACATCTATCCAAACAGATGGCCCCTGGACCTGGGTTTGGCTCTATCCGCCCTAGACGAGTATTTTCCCCTATGGATCACCAGACTCTCAAGCTTTCTGTGTACGGGAAAGGGGGCATTGGTAAGTCCACCACCAGCTGCAACATCTCGGTGGCCCTGGCCAAGCGGGGCCGCAAAGTCTTGCAGATTGGTTGTGACCCCAAGCACGACAGCACCTTTACCCTGACCGGGTTTCTGATTCCCACCATCATCGACACCCTGCAAGAAAAAGACTTCCACTACGAAAACGTGTGGGCCGACGATGTGATCTATAAGGGCTACGGCGGTGTGCACTGCGTTGAGGCGGGCGGTCCTCCCGCTGGTGCAGGCTGCGGCGGCTACGTAGTGGGCGAAACCGTGAAGCTGCTGAAGGAACTCAACGCCTTCGACGAGTACGACGTCATTCTCTTCGACGTGCTGGGCGACGTGGTCTGTGGTGGCTTTGCAGCCCCGCTAAACTATTCTGACTACTGCCTGATTGTGACTGACAACGGTTTTGACGCGCTATTTGCCGCCAACCGCATTGCCGCCTCGGTGCGGGAGAAAGCTCGCACTCACCCCCTGCGATTGGCAGGGCTGATCGGCAATCGCACCTCGAAGCGCGACCTGATTGATAAGTACATCGAGCATGTGCCCATGCCGGTGCTAGAGATTTTGCCCCTGATCGAAGACATTCGCATCTCGCGGGTGAAGGGCAAAACGGTGTTTGAGATGGCCGAAACTGACCCGGCTCTAGATCCGGTCTGTCAGTACTACCTGAACATTGCCGACCAGATCTTGGCTCGTCCCGAAGGCGTGGTGCCCAAGGATGCCGCCGATCGCGAACTGTTTAGCCTGCTATCTGATTTCTATCTCAATCCCCCTGCGGATGCGCCCCAGCAAGAGAAGGAGGAGATGGATTTGATGATGGTTTAAGCGCACGGTGGGCATTGCCTACTCTACTTAATCCCTTGCTGCAAAAATCCCCCTCGAACCAGTTCTAATCTTGAAGTGCTGCATTATCATCGGTACGCGGCTGTGCAAACTCGGCAGCTACCGATAAGCGATTTAGCAAAAAGTCAGGATTATGGCCTTTTTCGAGAACTTTACCCAAGTCATTCGCCAAAAGTGGTTGGACTACGTGCAATCTAACCGGGCCTGGTTGACGCTGCAAATGCAGCAGACCTCAGTCCGGACCCCCGATGGCGGTCGCCGTCCATCTTCCTTTTTGGTGTTGGGCGTGGTGAATGCTCTAGAACCCAAGCTGTCGAACTTGATGGTGCCCTTCTACAAGCTCAACTCTGACGAGGACGCGCTGGTAGAAGTGCTGGGGCTCAACTTTGACCCCGAGATGGTGCTGGATAACCCCGACCATACTCAAACCATTGAGGCCAACGACGAGCAGCCGCTCTTGCCCGATAGCCCAGATATGTAGCCCCATCTAGACCAGGCCGGGAACTGCCGTTTTTAGCCGGTAGAACTCCACTTCTGGGCTGGGATACAGCCAACAAGATAGACTCGGACGGTAGCGGTTTTCTGGTTTAATCAATCTCTGAACATGAGGTTGGCGAACCCCGCCCGAGGCATCTGTGAACAGCAAACAACTGCGGCGATCGCTCAAAATCAAGTGGCTAACCTACTACCGCGACAACCGCGAGTGGATCGACAAACTGGGCATTTGGGTAACCAGTAACGGGCAGCGGCGACCCTCGTCGGGCTTCATTTTGGGGGCATTGGCCACCCTAGAGCCTGACCTGACCAGCCTGCTACCCCTGGTGGTGGATTTAAGCAGCAACCCCGATCGCATTATTTCTGCCCTGGGTTTAGATATCAGCCCGGTGAAGGAGCTAGCAGCGCTAGAAAAGGCACACAAGATGTTGCCCGGTAGCGCTCAGGCCGAGGTTTCTCTGGCTTCAGCCGAGCCACTGACCATCGACGCTCTACCACCGCTCTCCCCCGCCTACGACGACGAAGCCTGCTCCGGTGCAGGCGGCAGGGAGGATGATCGACCCAGGCCATAAGTCCTTCACTAGGGAGATACCCCGACGATGACCCTGGCCCAAGCTCAACCCCAACCCTCTGCTCTCGAATTTGACTGCGACACCGGCAACTACCACACTTTTTGCCCGATCAGCTGTGTAGCGTGGCTATACCAAAAGATTGAAGACAGCTTTTTCTTGGTTATCGGCACTAAGACCTGCGGCTACTTTTTGCAGAATGCCATGGGGGTGATGATTTTTGCCGAGCCCCGCTACGCCATGGCCGAGCTAGAGGAAGCCGACATCTCAGCCCAGCTCAACGACTACGAAGAACTGAAGCGGCTGTGTGAGAGCATTAAGCGCGATCGCAACCCCTCGGTCATCGTCTGGATTGGCACCTGCACCACCGAGATCATCAAAATGGATCTCGAAGGGTTGGCACCCCGCCTCGAAGCCGAAATCGGCATTCCCATTGTGGTGGCCCGCGCTAATGGCCTTGACTATGCCTTTACTCAGGGCGAAGACACCGTGCTAGCCGCCATGGCCCAGCGCTGCCCCACTGTTGAAGAGGCCGCTGCCAAGCAGCCCGCTGCTGTGAAAGAAGAAGCCAAGTCCGGCGGTATTCAAAAGCTGCTGGGTCTGGGTCGCAAGAAAGAAGAAGAGGTAGTGGTCGCCGAAGACACCCCCTACCACGACCATCCGCCCCTGGTGCTGTTTGGCTCAGTGCCTGACCCCATCGTCACCCAAATGACTTTGGAACTGAAGAAGCAAGGTATCAAGGTCGATGGCTGGCTGCCCGCCAAGCTCTACACCGATCTGCCTGTGGTTGACGAAGGCTACTACGTCGCTGGCATCAACCCCTTCCTCTCGCGCACGGCCACTACGCTGATGCGCCGCCGCAAGTGTAAGTTGATCGGCGCCCCCTTCCCCATTGGCCCCGACGGCACCCGCGCCTGGATTGAGAAGATCTGCTCGGTGTTTAACATCGAGCCTCAGGGCATGGAAGAGCGCGAAGCCAAAATTTGGGAGTCGGTAGAAGACTACCTGGAAATTATTCGCGGCAAGTCGGTCTACTTCATGGGCGACAACCTGCTGGAAATCTCCTTAGCCCGCTTTCTCACCCGCTGCGGCATGACGGTGCAAGAAATCGGTATCCCTTATATGGATAAGCGTTACCAGGCGGCGGAGCTGGCTCTGCTAGAGAAAACCTGCAACGAAATGGGCACTCCCCTGCCCAAAATCACCGAAAAGCCCGACAACTACAACCAGATTCAGCGCATTCAAGAGTTGCACCCTGACCTGGTGATCACCGGTATGGCCCATGCGAATCCGCTGGAGGCGCGCGGCATTAACACCAAGTGGTCGGTGGAGTTTACCTTCGCCCAAATCCACGGTTTTGGCAACACCCGCGACATTCTAGAGCTGGTGACGCGACCCCTGCGGCGCAACAACAACCTCAAAGACCTCGGCTGGGAGAAGCTAGTTAAAGAAGAAGCGAAAGTGTAAGGCAGCGATAAGACTACTAGAAGCCGGGTTTCTTGAAGAAGCCCGGCTTCTTTATAAACGTCTTGTTTTGCCTGATAGGCTCAGTATTAGAGATTAGTGAAGTTGCTAAGCGGATGTTGTCTCTAGGTAAGTTTTCGGGAATTGTGATAGGAGACCAGCTTTAGTCTGGTAGCCCCTGCAAAGGCATGGGATCAGAATTTCGAAATTGGAGATGCTCATATGACCAGTCCACAACCTTCCAAAGGCCAAGCTAACTTACAACTCGCAATTTGGAATAAACAAGCTGAGTCTTCGACCAGCGAAGAGCTGTATATCAGAATACAAAAGCTTGGCCTACCGGAGGAAATAGTAGCTAGGCTTCATGACTTACTCCTAAAGGTGCAGCAAGTCGCAGGAAAAGTTATTCATATTGGAAAAATAATCTTAATCAAACTGCTCGAATTTGTCGAAGAGCATTTCTTCCTGGTTGCTGGGGCAGGAATCGGCGCTGTGCTAGGTGCTGCATTGGCAGGGCTAATAACCTCAACGCCTTTTGTTGGGCAATTTCTAGCACCTATAGCAACTGCCTTAGGATTAACCGTTACTGCCCTAGGAGCAATTGCAGGTAACGAATTAGATAAGGTTATCCCAAATTTTGGCAAGAGCCTTATTGACACGGCCAAGGAATTTTTTAAGCTTTTCGCAAACATCTTAAGCGCGATCTTTGGCGATCAGCAAGCAGTTACCTTTGTTGCCTAAACTTCATATTATTGCAAGACGTAATTAAAATGACGGAATTGAAGAAGCCTAACAAGAAAGACATCCTTGAAGCCATTGACAAGCTGGAGAAGAATCCCAGTGCCCGCACTAAAATTCTTGGAGAGATGGGTGTAGCAGGGATGGGAGCTGCTGGAGTTGGAGCATTGGCTGCTTTTTTTGGAGCTAGCGTAGCCCCTATTCCTATAGTCACTGCGCTTACAGGGTTTGGAATGGTTGTTGCGGCTCCAGTAACTCTAGTAGCTGGTGCTGCGATTGCTGGGGGTGCTGCTGCTTATGGGCTGACGAAATTGGCGACCAGTGGAGCATACGATAAGGGTAAACAGGAAGAAATTAAGCAAAAGTTGAAGGACAGATTAAAGGAATTTGAGGTAGAGGAGCAAAAGACGAAACTAACTGAAGAAAACAAAAATGCCTTCATTATTTTCCTCAAAGAACCTCTTCAGCTTGATTTAATTACCGCTGAGCAAGCCCAAGAATTGATAGAGTTGATTGAAAATGGCCAAATGACTTTAGAAGAAGCATATGGTCTTCTTAACAGCATTATCGAGGAAACAGGTAATACCAAAAAATCTTAACAAGTTAAGGATTTTCATTTTTTTGCCAAGATGTTTAATTCTAGAATTGAGTTTGACATCTCTTTAAAGATGTAATTCACATGCCAAAGAAATCAATATGGGGCGAACGAGTTCTTATCGCTCCTCGCCCAAAGGGTTGAATTGATGAAAATTTCTTTAAAAGAATTGTTATATGATTCAATTTAACAATTTTTTTCTAAAAGCAGGGAATTACATTTAGGACAATCTCAACAGCGTCAGCCTACTTATTAAGTAGTTTTTGAATTTGGAGCAAGGTTGTTTTTAGAAAACCATCTATGTGCTGATGAAGTTGAACTACCCGCTGCTAGCTCGTAGTTCAACCATTCAAACCCAATCCCCGTGTCCGCTTAGTTTTTAATCGGCAGCACCTCTTCACCCGTTTCCGTAGCAACAAATTCCTCAGCGGGGATGCCAAACCAGACTGTAAGCGTTTTACCAACCTCGTCGCAATAAACTTTTAAGGTGCCCATAAAGCGTTTCTTCTAGACATGCTCCAGCCGCTCAGCAATCCATACTTTAATAATCAATTGGCGACTCACCCTTAACCGCAGCGCCTCACAATCTAGAGCCTCAATCATTCAAACGGGGAAGTCAATATCTATGCGCCGCTGCTCATAGCCGGGACGTTTGATCTGAGATAGGTCAAGATCATCGATGATATCTTCTTGACCTTCATCAAACTTCTGGTCAAACTCTTCCGCTTTCATATAGCTCTACCTCCCGCTGCCGTGCCCGTCGAACTGAGATGATGCGAGTCTTGCCCTCTTTATAGATTACGACCACCGCACACAGCTATGGCCCAAGCCACTGACGACCTCAACGCTAACCCCACCGAGGCGCAGCAGAGTCTCGAAGCCGTGCTTAAACCTGGCGACGTAGGCTAAACCGAGACGCAGGCACGCTAAACAAATCTCGAAAGCGAGCCTGGCGCTCAGCCACAGGCTCCGGCGCATCGTACCAGAGGCTTTCGTAGTAGAAAAAGGCCACCCCTAACCCCTGGGCCGTCGATCGCATCACCTGGGATTGAATCATCGACATCGGCATGGGGCGATTGCGTAACCCAGTCAAAATGCCAATGCCCACCGGGATTTGAGTTTGGGCCGTCTGAATTTCGGGCCGCAGAATCTGATCCGTAAAGCTGGTCATATCCCAGCGGTAGACCTGCACCAGCAGCTCATCCACCAGGCCACGGTTGATCCAGCCTACCCAATCTTGCAAAAACGAGTTGTAGGCCGTGTCATAGGGATTGGGCGACACCGAAAAGATGGCTTGGGGACGATGCTGTTTCACGGTCTGGTTAAGCTGAGCTACAAAGTCCGTAATCTTGTCTGCCCGCCAGCGCATCCAGGCCGGATCCCGCGGGTTACTCGGCACCAGCTGTTTGGTTTCCTGCTGGTATAGCGCCATGGTGTAAGGGTCATAGCCAAAGTCGCTGGGCAGGGCCGTGTGGTCATCGAACTGAATGCCGTCAATGTCGTAGCGGACGGCAATTTCGGCCACCAGGTTGGTGATGAACTGCTGCACCTCTGGCTTAAACGGGTTGAGCCACACCACTTCCCCGGCCGCACTGATCGAGGTCTGGCTGCCATCCTGGCGCTGGGTCAGCCAGTCTGGGTGAGCTAGAGGCAACTCCGATAACGGCGGAGCCATAAAGCCAAACTCAAACCACGGGATGGCCAACAAGCCATGGCGGTGAGCTTGGTTAATCACATCAGCCAAAATGTCCTGCCCCGCAGCGCCCCGGTGAATGTAGGGTATCCCAGCTCGCTGGGTAATCACGCTGGGGTAGAGGGCATAGCCCGAATTCCAGACCACGGGATAGACCGTATTGAAGTTGAGCTGAGACAACTCGGCCATGGCGCTCTGCACCCGAGAGGAATCCCGCAGGATATTTATATCGTTGGTGGTCAGCCACACCCCCCGAATTTTTTGGAAGCTCTGGGGAATCGGCGCGGTCTCCCAGGAATCAGTTCCCCAAGGCACTACCGGTGGCGAAAATGCGATTGCAGGCCCACCCAGCATCACCACCGCCAGCAGCGCGGCCCAGAACAGCAGCACCCGATGTTTGTGTTTGTGTTTGAGCTGAGAGGTCATAAGGGGGAAAGGGCTATTGGCTGTCGGCTATTTTAAGGGCTTTGGCTTTTGGACGCGATCGCCTTGATCCCGTCCTGTTACTCAAGACATATCTCTATGCCCAAAATCCGGACGATTGATCAATTTCAAAAGTTGATCAATTGATAATACGCGCTTTTGCAGCCAGTGCGGCACACCGATGGAGGTGAAACCCTTCCAGACGTTAGGCTATACCTTACGCGGTAAGGAAATGCTGTAACAGGGGGCGCGATCGCTATGCATAGTGAGTTTTCGTGATGCGCCTTAAGTCTCTCAGGCTGCTGGCATGGGCCATTACTCGGCAAGCATTTCAGCGCCGATGCAGTATCAAGTCCGTAACTGGACTGAATATAACGCTGGTTTGAAGCAGCGCGGCAGTCTCAATTCTCCATAGCCTTGGCTTTGCTGAAGCTCACGCTCGGAGCAAACCCCAGATCGAGCCCAACACCGGCAGACCCATGCATGTGCTCAAATGTCTGCGGTATTAATCGAACTATGCGCAACGCAGACTGGCAACTCTATTCACGCCTCACCACAGCCCAGTGGCAAAAGAGCAAAAAGCCCCAAAAGAACCTTTCCTTTGGGGCTTTTGATTGAAGCTGATTAACTGAATTCTGATTAGATCGACAGCCCCAGGCGCAGACCCAAAAAGGCGTGGACAAACATCACCGCCAGGGCAAAACTGCCCAGGTAAGCATGGGCGGTGCGCAGAGAGTCTTTGCCGCCACCAAATTTGGTGATCGAGATTGCTCCGTTGATAGCTAGTAGCGCGATCACCAGACTGCCAGTCCAAAAGTGGGGGCTTTGGAAGATGTCCTTGTCCTGCATGACCAGCGACAGCACCCCACCGGTATAACCCAGGCTAATAAAGGTAAACATCCACAGGGCCAAACGCTTGTGAGTGTGGCGGTTTTCGGCTTTTTTCACCGCATCGTCATCGCCAATGCGGCCCTTCCAGCCCATGTAGGCGGTAAAGCTGCCCATCACAAAAATCACAATGCCCATCATCGCCGGGTGGCCCCAGTGGACGATCGGCTCGGGGGTGCCAAACCCAGCAAAGAAGTCGGCAATGGGCTGCAAGAGCCCGCGAATACTAGAAACCATCACTATCTCCCAACAAATAAGCGCCATCCCTAAGGTGCCATATTTTCTCTATCGAAAGGCAGAGAGACCCGGTATCCCGAAACCAAAAGTTATGTTATGGAATTGCGACAAGTCTAGCCCATAGAATTTGAATAGAATGCCAAATCAAAAATTTGCCTACTAAAATAAGGTAATGGAACTAGATAACCTTGATATAAAAACTCTGTCGCTCCTCTGCCAGCGAGGGCGCGTGACTTGGGCTGAGCTGGCCGGTCAGCTAGGGTTGTCTGCTCCAGCGACAGCCGATCGCGTCAAACGCCTTGAAGAGCGCGGCATCATCACGGGCTACAGTGCCCAGCTCGATGCCGAAGCCCTGGGGTTAAATTTGACGGCATTTATTGCCGTAACGCTCGACCAACCTCACCACCGCGAGGGCTTTTTAGCCGCAGTACAGGCCGCCGCCGAAATTTTGGAATGCCACCACGTGACCGGCGACGACGACTACCTGCTGAAGGTGCGCTGCTGCCACACCCGCGCCCTGGAGGCATTAATTACTGAAGGGCTGAAGGCGATCGCAGGGGTAGTCAAAACCCGCACGCTGATTGTGCTTTCTACCGTGAAAGAAACCCAGGTGCCATCGCTAGATCATTTGAGTGAGTCCTAAGGAGGGGCTATGGAAGGCTGGACATTGCTAAAGGGCGTGGGGCTGGGGCTAGCGATCGCAGTCCCCGTTGGCCCTATTGGGTTGCTCTGCATTCGCAGGTCACTTACTCAGGGCCAGCTCGTGGGGCTGGTGACGGGGCTGGGAGCCGCCACCGCCGATGGCATCTATGGCAGCATTGCTGGGTTTGGCCTGACTGCGATCGCCGATCTGTTGGTTAGGCACACCCAGGCCATGCAGCTGATCGGAGGCTTGTTTCTCTGTTATTTGGGCCTTACAACGCTGCGGACCGACCCTGCTACCGAAGCAGCTAAGGTCTCTAGTCGAGGGTTGTGGGGAGCCTACGCTTCTACTCTAGTGTTGACGTTGACGAACCCGGCCACTATTCTTTCTTTCATTGCGATTTTTGCTGGGCTGGGTCTGGTGGGCACCAGCCAGTCGTGGGGAGCCTCGCTAACCCTAATTTTTGGGGTGTTTTTAGGGTCTGCTCTGTGGTGGCTGTGCCTGAGCTGGGGTGTAACGCTTTTTAGCCAAAAGCTGACACCCTCCCGACTTAAGTGGTTAAATCGGCTGGCCGGTGCAGCTATTTTTGGCTTTGGGGCAGTTGCGATTGCGTTCACCTTTAAAGGCTAAACTCCAGATTCCCACTTCAGGTACTGCCTGTGACCATGCTGCGAACTCATCCGCTTTCTTCTGCACCAACCCGGCGACCTAGCGCAGTGGCCTGGGGGCGATGGCTGAGCCTGGCGCTAGCCTTGGTGGTGGTCGGCTGGCTGGCGCTCACAACAGTTCCCAACGCCCAAGCAGCGCCCCCTGAGCTGATCGCTCAATCCATTCAAGATTTGCAAAATAAGCAAAAGACCCTTGAGCAACAGCGCAACGAACTTCAGCAGCAGCAAACCGAGCTGCAAAATCGCCAGGCCACTTCAGAATCTACTCTAAAGGGTCTGGAGAACAGCATTGTTTATACGGCGAACCAGATTGGCGAAACTGAGTTTCGCCTTAACCAGGCCGAGAAAGAGCTGAAAGACTTTGAGGCCAAGCTTGCCAAGGCCGAAGCCGACTACGAAAACGTGCGCACGGGCACTGTGGCCCGGCTACAGTATTTGCAGCGGCAGCAGGGCAGCGAAGGCTGGGCTGTGCTGCTGCAAAGCCAGAATTTTAATGAGTTTCTAGACCGCCAGTACCAGCTCAAGCGGGTTTATGCCTCCGATCGCCAGGTGCTGGCCGACCTCAAGGCCCAGGCCGAAGCTATTCAAAAGCAAAAGGCCGCCGTCGAAGAAAAGCGCAACCAGGTCGCTCTCCTGCGCCAGCAGCTGCTCTCCCAAAAGCAGCAGTACGAGGCCGAAGCTAACGAAGAAAAGCAGCTGATCTCTCGCCTGAGGGATCGTCGCGGTGCCTTAGAAGCCGCTGAGGCCCAGCTTGCCCGCGACTCAGAACAGATTGCTGGCCTGATTCGCCAAAAAATTGCCGCCAGCACCGGAGTGATTCGCGGCACGGGGCGGTTTGTCTTCCCCGCCAACGCCAACATTTCAAGTGGGTTTGGCAATCGGGTACACCCCATTTTGGGCTACAGCCGCTTCCATGCTGGGGTAGACTTTTCAGCCGGCTACGGCAGCACCATTCACGCCGCCGACTCGGGCCGGGTAATTTTTTCGGGCTGGTACGGCGGCTACGGCCAGGCGGTGATCATTGACCACGGTGGCGGGCTCAGCACGCTCTATGCTCACTCTAGCCGCTTGTTTGTTAGCGAGGGGCAAACAGTGCAGCAGGGGCAGGCGATCGCCGCTGTCGGCTCCACCGGTCTCTCCACTGGTCCGCACCTGCACTTTGAGGTGCGGCAAAACGGCAATCCAGTGAATCCGGCGGGGTATTTGTAGGCAGTGAAGGAGTAAGAGGGTAAGGAGTAGAGGGTAGGGAGTAGAGGGTAGGGAGTTTGATCACTGGGTTTAACCACCCGTACCCATCCACCCCTTACCCCCTACCCCCCACAGTTTCTAGCCCAAGCTCTTTTTGAGATGAGCCATAATGCGAGCCTTACGGGGATCTTCGCTCTTGGCAGGAGTGACGCCGGCGAAGTTGATCTTGCTGGTTAGGGCAAGGTGCTGCTTAATTTGATCTTTACTAGCCACGGAGATACCTCAGAGAAACGGAACGACAGGAAAAGCCTGAACGACCAAGGCATAGACCCCGGCAGTTCAGCCTGGGAATTGGCATCCCAAAATATTCTCCCTATAAACAATTTAATGCATGTGCCCAGGGTTACTGCAAACTCCTGAGGCTAGATAGCAGTGGTCCACACAGGCGTTGCGCCCAACCTTGAGCGCGGTGTCTAAAACCCTAGGGCTGCGGTAAGCGCGATCGCGTCGGTTAGCCCATGCTCAAAACGTTGCAGTGGGTTGAGCGAGGGCAGCTCTGCCTTATTTGAGCTTATGTCGCTTTTTCTTTGGCACCAAGCTGAACTTGGAGGGCTGCTGTTTAAAGCAGCCAGACCACGAATCTGACTTCTTTTAGGATTAACTCTGCCTCAGTTAAATTTCTCTAGTTTAGGTTGAAAGTATTTCGAACTACACTTTATGTCCTTCCTAACCTATTACCAAAATTACGAATCAGCCTGGTTATGGCCTTAATAGCAGCGTCCATCAGTTAGGCCTTGGCTGATAATTTTAGGAGTAGACAATCGTAAATCTCGCTTGAACTCTGGGTAGCCAAGCTCGAATCATAAGTTTTTCTAATGCAAAGCATAGATGATTTATGGGCTAAGTTACTCTTAACCCTAGAGTCAGAGGGTAGAATTTAGCTTGATTTTCAGCTTTGGACGGCATCATGCATTATGGCAGACTCTGGAACTTCTCCGATTAGTGAAAACTTTGATTCTTTACCCCGTGAGGTTAGGGTTGACAACCTCCGCAACGTTCTAGAAACCCTGCAAATTGCCGACGAAATCGCCAAACAGGGCTATCTCATCACCAGCTCAGAACTGGCTGATTTGATGGATGTGAACGCCAGCGCTGTGACTAGCCGAGGCGAGTTTTGGGCCTGGCGCAACTGGTCAGTGTCGCGGGTGCGGCGCGAAGGTAACCAAATTCTTTGGCAAATTGAGCGTATCGACTAGCAGCTTTTAGACCTTCAAACTGAGGATTTTAGATTTTGGCGGTGAGCTGTGATTCACCGCTAGTAACGCTTCGCGACCACCCAATGCCCCTGGGCAAGCGTAGATCTGCTCCTACCCATCCACCCCCTACCCCCTACCCAGCCACTCCCGTAGCACCGGCAGCACTGGGCAGGGGTTCGACGCCTGCACATTCTCTGGCTTGCTCCAGGTAAACGGGGCCTGCTGGGCCGCCGACATCCACAGCAGGCGCTTGGCGCGGGTCATGGCGACGTAGAGCAGCCGGTATTCTTCGGCGGCTTTGAGGTGCTTGGCCTGCTCCCAAGCCGAAATAATGTCAGGAATTTCGCCTTGCCCTGGGGCGAAACCGGCATGGGCATGGGCACGGATCTGAGCCCGGGCCACCTCCGCCAGAGTAAAGTCGCCCAAAAACTCGCCTTGGGGCGGCACCCACAGGGTACCGGGAATGGTTTTGTCGTGGAGAAAGGGCAGAAACACGACGTCCCAATCGAGCCCCTTGGCCTTGTGCATGGTAATCAGGGTGAGCTGGCCAGGGCGGGTGTAGAGCGACTCAGTGTCTTCGGTGTCGACGGCGGTGAAACGCTCGGAGCCAACGATATCTTGCAGTACGCCGATCGCAGCCGCCAGCGTATCATCATTGCGAATTTGCTGGCTGACGCGGGCAGCGAGTTTGTCAGCGGTGGCCAGCTCGCTCTGGTTGTAGCCCAGGGTGAGCCCAATGAAGGAGAACAGGCTGTAGGGGGGCAGCTCGAGGCGCGATCGCAGCAGCCCAGCACAGTAACGCCGTGCGATCCGCGCCGCCTCAGTGTCGGGCGGCGCATCCAGCGGGCCGGGATAGAGAAACTGCTCGGGAGCCTGGGCCAAGGCGTTGAGGTCTTGGGTGGGCACCCGTTGGCGATCGACCAGCACCCGCAGCGCCCCCTTGAGCCGGTCAGCCGAGTGGGGCCGCTCAACAAATTGCAGCAGGGTGAGCATTTCCTCAGGCACCTGGGTTTGGCGGTCTTGCTCCCCTACGTCGTAGAACTTCAGCCCCATAGCGGAGAGATCTACGCCACCCACCAGGTCAGGATCGCGCAGCAGGTTGCCGACAAACTGCCCCTGGCGACCCTCCCGCACGAGGATGGCAAAGCTGGTTTCAGGATTCGCCGCGTAGAGATCGCTGACCCGTTGGGCGATCAATCTGACTGAATCCGCTGTGGTCGGTGGCGAGAGAATTTCTACCCCAGCCCCCAGCGGCTGTGGGTTGGCTCCGAGCTGAGGGTCATCGGGGTCTACAGGGGCGATCGCCTGATCGCGAAAGGGAGTCTCTGGCCCAGCAACCTGCGCCTGGTTCACCCAGGCCAGCATGCGGTTGGCAGCGGCCATAATGATGCCACTGCTGCGCCCGGCCTGATCCATCGTCACCAGGCGGCCCTGGAGGCGACAGTCGTCGCAGAACTGGTTGAAGAACACCGGATCTGCCGGAGTAAACGTCGAGTTGATCGCCTGGTTAGGATCGCCCACCCGCACCAGGTTAGGCTCTCCATAGGGATCGTCAGGATCAGCCGCCAGCAGAGTCAACAATCGGGTTTGCAACGGCGAAGAATCCTGCGCTTCATCTTCGAATACAGCGAAGGTGCGCCCCTGCCAAAAGCGGCGGCTGTCGGGGTCGCCTAGGGTACGCAGGGCACCCAGGATCATGTCGTCGTAGTCGATCCAGCCCCGTTGCGAGAGCAGAGCCTGGTATCGATCGTACAGACCGGCTGCAATGGTGAGCACGTCGTAGTCCTCAACGTCTCCGAGCAGAAAGTGGTTGACGTTTTGGGCCAGGTCCAGAAGGGCAGCGGGCAGCAGCCCCGAGCTTTTAGCTTCGCGAATTACCGTGTGGGCCAGGCTGGGCAACACCTCAGTTCGCAGTACCGACTGCCGCCTGAGCTGCTCGGTTTCTTCGCCATCAAACTGACGCCCTTCGATCAGGCGGTAGTAGAGGTTGGGGTTGGCCACAATCCACTGCTCTACACAAGCCCGCAAAATGCGGTTGTTTTGCGATGGCGAAACCAGCGTCAGCGTATCCAGGTTCAGGTTAGAGAGTTCAGGGTTGCGGGTGGCGATAGAGAGGGCCAGCCCGTGCAGGGTAGAGACCGTAAAGCTGGTCTGGGGCAGTCCGAGCGTCTTTAGGTGACCGCGCACCTTGGCCTTAAGGTTTGCTGCCGCCGATCGCGTAAAGGTCACCAGCACCAGCTGGCGGTTCAGATGCAGCTGGTGACGGGCGATCGCGATCGCCGCCGCCGCCGCCATCCCTGTAGACTTGCCCGAACCGGGCACCGCTGACACCGCTAGCCGTCCGTTTTCCCAGTCGGCTAGAGCCTGCTGCCCCCGCCGCAGCCCGGCGCGAATCTCCTGTAGCGCGGCCTCTCGATCTACGGGTGCTGCCACCATAGGGTCTCTCCACGGACTTTTGTATCAGGATAACGAGAGTAGGGGAGTGGGGAAGGTGGGGGAAGAAAGTTTTGAGTGTTTAGTTTTGAATTTTGAGTTGTTGCTTCAAGACGTAATTCAGAACTCAAAATTTAGACTCTTTTACCCTCTTTACCTCTTCATCAAGCTGTGGGCTGAAAACATTGTCATTACCGAGGTCAAACGTGGGGTTATAGATCTGTCGGTATTGGCTAGAGCAGCCCCTACTCGGGAATAATCGGCAAAATCAGCTGGGAGACGGCAGCTTTGTGGTGGTAAACCGTCTGGGTTGCAGTGGCTGGTTGGCGCTCAGTGGGAATTGTGCGGCCCGTATTGGGATTGCGATCGAAGCGGGGGTAGCTGCTGCTGGAAACCTCTAGTCGAAGGCGATGGCCGGGGAAGAAAACCTGGCTGGTGGGCCACAGATCGATCGCAATTTCGGTGGGTACCTGAGATTCCGCTAGGGTATTGTTGCCGATCGCATTGTCATAGCTCCGCCGAAGAATCCCTTCAGAAACGTTGTACCCCGTGCCATCGGGATAGACATCCACCAGTTTGGCCGTGAAATCTGTGTGGGGTGCCGTGGTGGAAACCTGGAGCCGCAGCTGCACGGGCCCCGTCACTTCGAGCGCTGCGGTTAGTGGGGGAGTGGTGTAGACCAGCACATCTTGCCGCTGTTCCACTGTGTTTTGGGGCTGAATGCCTGCGTTTGGTCCGAGCATGGTACCCCCAGCACTGGGCACCGGGTGCTGCGGATCGTAGATAAAGCGATCGCTGGCTTCCTCCCCCGGCGGCTCCAGACTGAGGAGGCCGTCACCGTTGAGAGTATTCGCCTGGCCGTTGCTGTGCAGGTAGTAGGGCGTGTAGCGCGTGCGGAGTAGAGGCCAAGTCGATTCTCCGCGCCAGGTGTTGCGACCCATGACGTAGATCAGCACCGGGCTGGGCTGGGCCGTCTCGGCAGCACCTTTGAGCTGCTGATCAAACCAGGGCAGGCTGGGGCCAATGCTTTCGAAGCGGTAGTTGCGGGGGCGGCTGCCGTCGGGGAAGGTGACAGTGTTAGCGTGAGTCCAAGGGCCGATTACCAAGCGGGTGGCTTCGGCAACCGAGGGGGCCGCATGGGCGCGAATCTGTTCAAAGTCGGCCAGTTGGGTAGGCAGAAACGGATCGTACCAGCCGGCCATTAGCAGGGCTGGAGCCTGGAGCCGGCGGTTGCGATCGCTGCCATCGACCGCTTGCCAGTAGCGATCGCGATCGGTGTGGCTGGCCCAGGTATCAAAGAACGGAATATTCTGCACTGCGCGGTCATCGGCCTCTAGCAGAGGCCACCCCTCAAAACCCTGCTGTAGCTGATCCGGGGGGAGGGGAACATCCTGGGAGCCGTAGCTGAGAGTCGCCCAGTAGAGGGCGCTTTCTAGGGAAAACGCGCCGCCGGGGTAGAACATACGATAGAAGTCGGTGCTGCAAATTTGTGGAATCAGGGCTGACAACCTCGGCTCGACCTGGTCGGCCAGCACCCATTGGGTATAGCCAAAGTAGGAGCCGCCCCACATGCCGATGTGCCCGTCATACCAAGGCTGCTGGGCGATCCATTGCAGCGTAGCGCGGCCATCTTGCGCCTCGTTCAGAAAGGGCGGATCGTAGCTGCCGCTCGACTCGTAGCGCCCCCGGGTTCCCTGAATTACCGTGGTGTAACCGTGACTGGCCCAGAGATGACCAATGGTGCGGGCAAACAGAATGTGTTTAATCTGCTTGGAGTAGGGAATGCGGACCAGAATCGTGGGTGTGGCTGCGGTCGTACGGGGATGGTAGACATCGGCGACCAGCGCCGTGCCGTCGGGAGCAGTCACGGTCACTCGGCGTTCTAGACGGACGCCATAGCTGGCGGGCGGATAGTCTAACTGGTGGCCCAGCCAGGCGGCGGCGATCGCACTACCCCGACCAATGACCAACAGCAGCAGCGCGGTTAGCCCCGCCAGCAGCCACAGCCAGGACCGCTTGTACGAGAACAGCCGCAAGCGTTGGCGAAACCTCTCCGAAGGAGAATCGCCTAAATTCCTTGCACTCATGGTTGCCTCCCATGGCGATGGCCCCAGCCCCAGAGCCAGAGATAGGCAGCCAGCACCCAGTGAAACACAATGGGAATTGTGTCTTCTCCCAGCCAACGACGCTCTGGATAAAGACTCATGGTGATGCCGTAGCGAATCACCATCACCAGGGCGTAGCCGTAGCTCGCGTACTGTAGGCCTTGACCAAGGCGGCGGTGAGGCCGTCGAAACCAACCCCGCCCCTGGGCCAGGTCACGATTGATCTTGACCTGGAGCGCCAAAATCAGTAACTGGCTAGGCAACAGCAGCGGGTAGGGAAGCAGGCCCGAATACCAGTGGGCCATAGGGGGCAAAAAGGGCACCTGAAAAAAGGCCACCAGCACCTGCCCTAACACCCGCAGCAAAAACAGCAGGGTCAGCCCCCACAGCCAGGGCACCAGATGCCGACTCGGCCCCAGCCGATACAGCCGCAGACCATCAGTGGGGATGGGCATAGGGCAGCGTCAGCTCATAGGTTTGCGCGATCGCCCCGACATCTAGCGGTAGAGGCTGCTGGGTGAGAACCTGCCATTTGTACTGTACTTCCCGCTGGCCTTGAGCTATAGCCCAGCGCTGGGTCGCCTCCGCCCAGCCCGGTTTCATACGGTGGAGGCAGGGGGCGTTTAGCCGCTGAGAGGCGCGTTTTTGACCGTACTCAACGTTGTTTTCAGCCAGGGCCGCATCTAGGGCTGACAGCAGAGTTTCAATCCAGTCCTGACTGGGAATATCAGACGTTTCCCAGTACAGTTCGTAGCGCATGGCTTGGGCATTGGCCACC
This sequence comes from Nodosilinea sp. FACHB-131, assembly GCF_014695395.1. GTDB lineage: Bacteria > Cyanobacteriota > Cyanobacteriia > Phormidesmidales > Phormidesmidaceae > Nodosilinea. Next base: position 14,866 of record NZ_JACJOF010000038.1, on the reverse strand, counting down.
AGCCGATAGGCTCCTACCGGCTGGTGAAACTGGTGTTGCAGGGCGGCGATCGCAGCCAGCACATGGTTGACATGCAGCTTTTCCCCAGTCAGGTTACTCATGTCGCGGCCCTTGCGTAAAAAGGCAATCACGGGCGATCGGTGATAAAAATCTGTCACCTCCACCACGTCGTTGATGTGATAGCGGTAGAGACCACCAGGGGTGGTCAACAGAATCTGGTAGCGCTGCCCCCGTTCTAGCTCATGGCTGAGCAAAATCGGTGGATCGACCTGATCCGCACAGGCTTCCGGAATGAATTCATAGACATTCAAGGTCAGATCTAACAGGCCAGCGGGAGTATTGTTCTGGTAGGGCAGGGTGATGCGGGCTTCACTGGCCAGATAGCCCAGATCGCGAATCGGCAGTGAGCCATAGTCAGCGGTGAGTTGTCGGGCCTGTGCCCCCACCGAGCCGCCCGTCCAGCAGCCCAACAGGTCTAGGTGAGGCCAGCAGTCCCGAGGCCGCAATGCCCCGGTGGTATTGAAGATGTGTTCTAGCTGTTTGGCCCGCTTAGGCTGGGGCCGCTGATCTGGAATACCCTCGCCCCCCTCGCTACCAGTGCCGTCATAGATAGCCTGGATCAGTGATTCTGCCTGGTGCGTCATTACCGTGGCCAGCCGCTTGAGGGTGCTGGGGTTGGGCGTGCACAGGAAAGAAACCTGCCGCGCTAGGGCGTAGCGGGCAATAGCCCAGTAGCGACGATCGTAGTCGGGAATCTCAAACACTGGGTAGGGGATGGCATAGGTGCGACGAATTAAAGCCGGGATCTGCTGATAAATTCGCCCTGACAAGCTGCCGTAGGGAATGCCGCCTGGGGTGTAGCCTTCGATCGCTGGGCTGACAATCCCCACCACCGCCCGGCTCAAAAACGTGGGGTGATCTTGCAGAATGCGGTAGAGCCACTGCCGCATCAGCTGTGACCCGCCCCGCTCTACCCTAGCGGTGACGGGAATATATTTGGGCTGCCCAGTGGTGCCACTGGTCAAGGTGAACATCCGCACGGGCTCATTCAGCAGAATTTTGTCCTGGCCTGCCATCATCCGCTGCACGTAGGGTCGAAAGCCTTCGTAGTCGCGGATGGGCACTGCCCGGCGATAATCTACTGGGGTGCGAATCTGATCAAACTGATGCTCGCGGCCAAACTGGGTGTCACCGTGGCGGCTGAGCAACTGGCGCAATAGCCGCGTTTGGGCCAGCTCAGGCTCTTGGGTGGCAACCTCTAGCCGGTGTTTCAGGGCTCGCCCCTGCCAGCGGAGGCCGAGGGTATACAGTCTGGCCATCGTCTTACGCCGCCTTAGCTGAGAGTGAAATTGTCTGCTGGGCGTATTTTTCCAGCAGGGCATCCTGAATCTCCACCCCTAACCCTGGCCCCTTCAGAGGCTTAGCCAAACCTTGATGGCCAAAGTGAATGGGGCGACGACTGAGATCTTCCCGCAGCAACAGGCTGCCGTAGGAGCCTTCGCAAAAGCTGATCTCTGGCAAATAGGCCGCCAAGTGCCGCCCTGCGGCGGAGAGAATCGCCGTCTCGCCCACCTGGCAGCCCACCTGTACCCGAATGTCAGCAGCCTGGGACAGCTCGGCGATCGCCAAAGTTGTCCCCAGCCCCCCACATTTCGACAGCCTCAGATTAAAGCCTCGGCAGGCCTTAGCCTCGATCAGCGCCTCGGCATCCGCTAGGGTAATCAACGACTCATCAGCCATTTGAGGAACGGCTGATGCTGCCTGCACCATCGCTAAATCTTGGGGATCGCCGCGCGGAATCATTTGCTCGGCGCTGTCGATTTGGAATTCTGCTAGAGCCTCACAGGTAGCGATCGCACTTTCCACCGAGTAGGCCCCATTGCCATCTACCCGCAATGACACCTCTGGCCCCACCGCCGCGCGAATCGCCGCCAGCCGTTCTCGATCCGCCTCTCCGGTAATCTTCACCTTTATATGGGGCAGGCCAAACTGCTTGAATCGTTTGGCATGTTTCACCGCGCCCTCAATGCTGCTGGCCGTGATCACGCCGCTGTAGGTTACCGGGTGCCGAGGCGGCAAGAGTTCTCCCAGTGAAACTCCGGCAGATTTGAGCAGACAATCGATCAGAGCTAGCTCAAAGCCGCAGCGCGCCGCATTCCAGGCCACCACGCCAGTACCAGCATTGGCAGAATCCTCAATCGGCAGGGCCAACGACCCTAGCCAGGCGATCGCATCCTGCCCAGCCCAGTGGAAATAGTCGGTGGCTTGAACCGCCGGCCATAGGGTGCGTTCCATAAACCGCAAGCAGCCCTCCACCGTCTCCCCGGTGACGTAAGGCCGCGCCACTGCCTCACCATAGCCGATGGTGCCGTCTTCGGCCCGGAGCCGCACCACGATGGAATCTGAGCAGCTGCGCGATCGCACACTGTGGGCAAAAGCTTCGACAAAGGGAATTTGTAGGGCAAACAGGGTAGCGTCAACGATTCTCATGGGCAGAGCCAGCAAGCAGGGGCAGGTCAGCGAAGTATCGCTTGATAAAAATGTTCTCGCGGAAAGTAATGTCGAGAATGGTCTCTAGATCCTCAGCCTCGATCTCGTAATAGGCCAGGTATTGCTCAACGCTGTCTAACCCTTCCTCAGCGTGACGAATATCAACTTCAGAATGGTGATCAAACCAGGTCAGACTTGCAGGCGACAGACCGCGATGCTCCGCTAATGTCTGGCCGATGCGACCAGCGAGGCGAGAGAGCATCCACTCAAAGCAGGTTACCTCTAGAAGCACTGACAGCCCCAGTTCCTGCATCGTGCCAAACAGCAGCGGATCGGTGCAGAGCTGGCGGATTTGGGCCTGGGCCGCCTGGGCCAGATGCGTCTGGCGATCGCGATCAAACCCCGCCGCCGTCGCCAGTTGATACAGCAGATCGGGGTGGCAGATGGCCACCTCATCCAGCCCCAATTCTTCGAGCAGATTGTGTTTAATCTGGGGCGCGGCCTCCGGCGGTGCCACCGCGTAGAGAAAAGCCAAGATTTGTGGACTCTTCAGGTGGGTCTGACAGAGATTAAAAATAAAGACATCGTACTCCTGCAGGGAAGCCTGCCCCTGCTCCAGACGCTGAAACCAAGGGGAGTGCTCAAAGGCCTGTACCTGCTCTGCATATTGAGTCTCAATCAGTGGACGAATCGCCTGCGCCATAAAATTTTTCTAAAATTAGAGCGTCAATCCCAGGATTTTGCTGTCAAGGTGCTAGACCAGCCACTCCCTCCCTGGTTAACCTCGATTACCCCAGTTCAGCAGAAGCTTAATGGTTGCTTAAATTCACCCATCGCGAACAGTAAGGTGGGCAGTGGCCCACCACTAGAACTACTCTTCAAAAGTCGCCTAAATCCGACCGTAGTTACAAACCTTTGCCTGCTACCGCCTTACCCGCTCTTGGATTCGGGCGGCGAGCTGCTTTGTCTCAGGTATGGGCAGCAGAAATGCGCCAACGATGAAGATCAGCAGCCCTACCCCGCCGGGAATCAGTAGTTGCAGCAGCAGCACGCCGATACCCTGGGTGCCAAGCCAGGTTTCTAGCCATTGGAGGGTGCCCCAGGCAGCGGTACCAGAGATGAAGCTGAGTAGGGTGAGAAGGGCGATCGCGCCTCCCCATTCCCGCAGCGGCAGCCCCCGCAGTCGCCGGTGCAAAATCACCGTCAGCGCCAGGGTCGAAAACACATTCACCCCCACGGTGGCCAACACCAGCCCTGGTGCCCCCAGCCAGCGGATGAACCAAAATGCCATCACCACATTCAGACCAATGTTGATCAGGCTAATACGGAAGGGCGTCTGCCCATCGCCCAGAGCATAAAATACCCGCACCAGCACATCGCGAGCCAGGTAGACAAACATGCCAATGCCGTAGACCATCAAGAGCGACGTCACCAGATTGGACGCCTCTTGGTCAAAAGCGCCCCGTTCATAGATCACCCGCACCATGGGCAGGGCCAGCACCACAAACATCGCCCCCAAAGGCAGCATAGTCAACGCCGTAAACAGCAGGCTTTGGCGAATGCGGAGCTTGAGTTCGGGCCAGTCTGCCGGGTCAGCCAAGCGGGCAAACATGGGCAAGAACGGCACCAAAATCACGTTGGAGATAATGCCCAGCGGCGTTTGCACAAGCAAGTTTGCATAGCTCAGCGCCGCTGCCGTACCGGGAATAAACGAAGCAAAAAAGAGGTTGGTAAACAAGTTGATTTGCAGCATTCCTGAAGACAGCGTAGCGGGCAGCAGCACCCGCATTACCTCTTGCACCTCGGGCATCGACCAGTCAAAGCGCAGCTTGGGCCGCCCTAAACCAGACTTCCACAGAGCCGGGAGCTGCACGAGCCATTGCAACACGGCTCCACCCAGCGTGCTGCCCGCTAGCACCGCGCTACCCACCATAAAAAACTCTGGGCTAGTCACGTCGCTGCCGATCGCCCCGTAGAGCAGCCCCAACCCCACTAGCACCGCCCCGCTAGAGAAAATTGGGCTAATCGACGGCAGCCAAAACTGGTTGTCGGCGTTGAGCGCCCCAAAGCCAGTGCCGATCAACCCGGCCAGCAGGGCCATGGGTGCCATGATGCGGAGCTGCAACACCGCCATATCTCTAGCTACCAGGTCGTTTTGGGCCAGGCCAGGGGCAATGGTGTTGATAATTGGCCCAGCCAGTAGAATCAGCAGCAGCGAGAGGCCAATTAAAATCAGCCCGACCAGCGTATTGACGGCTTCGAGCAGGGCAGCGGTGTCTTTGCGGTCTTGCTGCCGCGCCACGACACTGACGATCGCACTGTGAAACGGCCCGTTGATGCCCCCCAGCAAAATCAGCAAAAAGCCGGGGATGATGTAGGCAAAGCTGTAGGCATCGGCCACCGACCCCACCGCAAAAGCCGCCCCGATCGCCTGCTGACGAAACAACCCCACAAACTTGCTAAGGATGGTGGCCACAGCCACAATGCCGGCAATATTAGCCAGCGATCGAGAGGGTTTGGCGTCTGACACAGGGCCTCGCAGGGGGTGAACAGCAGTGGCGCCACCGTCGGCGTCCAGAACCATCCCTCATTTAACTGCATAATCGAACTCGCCATCGGGTCGTTGGGCAAGAGCTATTGTACTTGTTAAGGTTTTCGAACCGAGCCTATAGGTGAGCCAGAATAGAGATGTAGCGCAACCCGCTGTAGGTAGATCATCCCTGCAAGTTGCTGCCTAGGCTGCTGCGAGTCAAATCGCAGTCAGTCCAAGCGGTTGAGCCATTCATAGCCCTTAGCCCCAGGGCTACAGCTAGGGAAGTTCCTTAGTCGTGGGCACTTTCTATCACCCGATCGCACCATGTACACTTCATCTCCAAAGCTACCCCTAGACAATCAAGCTCTCCTGAAAGAAAATCAACGTCTCCAGGCCGAAAACAACGCTCTGCGCCAAGAAAACCAGCAGCTTCAGCAGCTAATTCATCAGCTAGAGCGGAAAGTGCGTCGCTACTCGTAGACTGCGATCGCCCGAGGAGCCGGTGCTTGACCATCTTCCTCGACCGCTGCAACCCAGCCTGTGATTTTTAGCCGACCGTGGGTAGCATGTCTGCATAGACCTGCTACCAGCTCGATTCACAATGCCCCTGGGCCAACGTTTAAAAGCAAAGCGCCGTCTGCTGATCGCCGCCATAGTCGGAGGCTTGTTGGTCACGAGCTTTCCATTTGTGGTGGTGGGTGGGCTGCTGGCCAAAACGAACTGGGATGAGTGGCAACAGTGCCGGGGCTATACCCAGTTCAACCCTACGCTGTGGAACGACTCAACTCTCAGCGCCGCACCCACCTATGTGCGGCTCTGCATGGCGGATGACTTGCTGGCGAGATACCTGCTGCTGGGCAGGCCCCAGGCGGGCGTGGTCGAGCTGCTCGGCCCACCAGAATCCCAGAACGGCTTTGCTGACTACGACATGGTTTACAGACTGGGGCCAGAGCGCCAGTTCATCAGCATTGACTACGAATGGCTGGTGATTAAACTCGATGCGGCGGGCCATGTCAGCGATGCTGCGATCGCCACCGATTGAGCGTTGAGCCTAACGAGAGCTCTATCCCGGAGGCGTGGTGAGCCACCTCAGGTTGGTCCTACGATGCTGTCGCTGGGCTGCCGGCTCGATGCAGCGGAGTTTCTCTGGCTGAAACCTGATGAGGGGCGATCGCTAGTCGCAAGTCCGTCCACCGTGCAGACTGTCGGGACTGTGTTGCCGGCAGGCTCTTGCGTAGAGACGAGATACGGCCTTGATTGTGTTACAAGCTAAGGTACAAAGCCTTGTTTTTTAAGTTGGTAAAGCAAATAGTTTGAGAACCTTGACCCTTCATACACCTAAAAGGAATCGCTAGCTTGCTTAGACATACTGGCTAGGACCTGCACCGCCGTTTACGCCTCACTCCCACTTTGCTCTTGATTCACGGTCCGGCTCAGGTATGTCTAATGCATTGTCGCAACAACTTACAGCGCTTATCCCTGATAACGAACCTGAGCGCTTAGCGGCGCTACAACGCTATAACATTCTTGATACGCCTCCCGAAGCAGCATTCGATCGCATCACCCAACTGGCAGCGCGGTTGTTTAAGGTACCCACCGCCCTCATTTCATTGGTAGATGAATCGAGAGCCTGGTTTAAGTCTTGCGTTGGCTTTGGTGCCAGTGAAGCGCCGCGCGACAACACACTGTGCAGCTTCGCCGTGTTGACCACTGAGCCGCTGATTGTTCCCGATGCCCGACTCGACGATCGCTTTGCCTGCAATCCCTTTGTGCAGATGGAGCCGGGTGTGCGGTTCTATGCCGGTGCGCCCCTGCTGAATCAGGATGGCTTCAACTTAGGAACGCTATGCCTGCTCGACAGTCAGCCCCGTCTGCCATTGACTACCGAGCAGCAGGCCACCCTAGTTGATTTAGCCGCCATGGTGGTGGATGAATTGGAGCTCAGATTGGCAGCCCAAACCGTTGCTCAGTCCGAGGAGAAATACCGCACGCTGTTTGACTCGATCGATGAAGGCTTTTGCATTTGCGAGATGCTGTTTGATGAACAGGGTAAGCCAAACGATTACCGCTTCCTAGAGGTCAATTTAGCGTTTGAACAACTCACTGGATTGAAGCAAGCAGCGGGTCAACGAATGCGGGAGCTAGCTCCCAACCATGAAGCTTATTGGTTTGAGACCTATGGCAGAGTTGTACAAACCAGGGAGCCTGTTCGGTTTGAGAATTATGCCAGCGCCCTAAATCGTTGGTTTAATGTCAACGCCTTTTGCGTCGGTGAGCCGCAAAACAATCAGTTTGCTGTTTTATTTACCAATATCACCGAGACGAAGCGCATCGAAGCCGATCGCAAACAGGCAGAAGCTGTCTTGCAACAGACCTCAGCCGAACTCGAAAGCCAGGTGCGAAAGTTTGATGCCACGCTTTCGACTATCGCCGATTCTGTGTTTAGTTTTGACCGCGATGCACGGTTTCTTTACGCCAATCAAGTGTTGCTTGACGTGTGGGGAATCACCGCAGCAGAGGCGATCGGCAAAACGATGGCTGACCTCAACTATCCTACAGACGTTGAGCGGCAAGTATTGGATGATCTGCAACGAGTGTTTGAAACCGGAGAGATCGTTAGAAACGAAACTCCCTACACGAATCCAGCCGGAGTTGAGGGCTACTTTGAATATAGTCTTAGCCCGGTGATTGCCGCCGATCGCACTATCAGTTCAGTTGTCGGTTTATCTCGCGACATCAGCGAGCGCAAACGAGCAGAAGCAGCTTTACGCGAGAGTGAAGAACTAAAACGACGCATCTTAGAGAGCAGTAAAGACTGCATCAAGGTTTTAACGTTAGAGGGACGACTCGTTTACCTGAGTGCAGGCGGATTGAATCTTCTAGAAATTGACGAGCCTGCATCTGTCCTAAACATCCAATGGCTTGATTTCTGGCAAGACGACGATCGCCAAAATGCAGAAGCAGCATTTATGGCAGCCAAAGCAGGCAATGACAGCCAATTTCAAGGTTGTGCTCTCACAGCAAAGGGCAATTTGAAGTGGTGGGATGTCATTGTCACTCCCATCCGAGACGCATCAGGACGGGTTGGACAACTGTTGTCGATCTCACGCGACATCACAAAGCAAAAGCAAGCTGAATCGGAGCAAGAGCAACTGCTCAAACGAGAACAAGCGGCACGAGAAGAAGCAGAACATGCCAACCGGATCAAAGACGAGTTTTTGGCAGTACTGTCCCATGAGCTGCGATCGCCCCTCAACCCAATTCTTGGCTGGACACAGCTATTGCAAAGAGGCAAACTCGATGCCAACCGCCAACGCGAAGCTTTGGCAACAATCGAGCGCAATGCCAAACTACAAACACAACTGATTGAAGATCTCCTCGACATCTCCCGCATCATGCAGGGCAAGCTGAGCTTGACGATCACTCCTGTTAGTTTGACGTTTGTGATTATGGCAGCGATCGAAACGGTGCGATTGGCCGCAGAGGCCAAAAACATCCAAATTCTGCTTGACCTCACCCTTGAGAGCATTTCGGTGACGGGTGATGCAGCTCGACTACAACAAGTAGTTTGGAACTTACTCACCAATGCCGTTAAGTTCACGCCCAGCGGTGGACAAGTAACGGTTGAATTGCGACAACTCGATCGCCTGGCTCAAATTCGCGTAACGGATACTGGGAAAGGTATCAATCCACAGTTTTTACCCCATGTGTTTGAGTATTTTCGTCAGGCCGACGCCACAACGACCCGCAAATTTGGTGGCTTAGGGTTGGGGTTAGCGATCGTGCAGCAAATCATGGAAATGCACGGCGGCACAGCTTGGGCAGAGAGTGAGGGTGAGAACCGAGGCGCAATCTTTACTGTGCAGTTACCCGTCAACCTACAAGAACAATTGAGTGAGCCAGAGTTACCTCACGACAACTTAACGACAGAGGCTGGTTTGAGCGATCTGCAAATTTTGCTGGTGGATGATGAGACTGATGCGCGTGAATTTCAGACGTTTCTGCTAGAGCAAAGTGGAGCGCGAGTCACCGCCGTTGCGTCTGGAGCTGAAGCACTGCAATCCCTTGATCGGTCCATTCCCGATGTGCTGATCAGTGATGTGGGCATGGCAGAAATGGATGGCTATATGCTGATCCAGCAGATTCGATCGCGTCCCCATGACAGAGGTGGCATCATTCCGGCGATCGCTTTGACCGCCTATGCCAGGAATTTTGATCAGCAAAAAGCAATTCAGTCGGGATTTCAAACTCACATCACAAAACCTGTAGAGCCAGCACTATTAATGGTGGAAATTGCCAAACTCCTCAAACCCAATTGACGTTGGGCAGAAACTTCCTGCTTAAACCACTAAAGCTCTATAGACTACGCTCCATACTTTTTCAACGCCGTCGTATCCCAAGCCTGATCGACCTCGCGGGGCAAATCGAAACTATCCGACTGGAGCACCTCCTTCAAATCGGCAGCGAGCTGCTGCGACTTAGCTACCAGCTTCGGCATATCCGCTTCGATCTCGGCCATCTCGCGCATCGCTTTAATGTCGTGGTGGCGAAAGATGCGGGCGGCTCGGTGGGCGTGGTAAGCTCTGAACCCCAGCAGCTTCAGGGCCTCGGCACCCAAGCTCAGGGCAGATTCAAAGGTTTCTCGCTCCACGACGGCAACATCTCGGCGCAGCAGCTCGTAGGCGTGGCGGCGATCGATGGCCCGCGCCAAAATCTTCAGGTGGGGAAAATGCTGTTTCACCAGGTCAATGGTTTGCAGCGATCGTTCTACGTCGTCGATCGCCATCACAAACAGCTTGGCCTCGGCCGCCCCCGCCGCATAAAGCAGCTCAATTCGCGACGAGTCGCCGTAAAACACCTTGTGGCCAAACTGACGCAGCAGATCGATGGTGGCCGGGTCGTGGTCTAGCACCGTAGTCTGAATCCCGTTGGCAACCAGCAGGCGATTGACGATCTGGCCAAAGCGCCCAAAACCTGCAACAATCACTGGGGTTTCGCCATCGTCGATGGTGTCGGGTTCTCGCTGCTCGCCCTGGCTCACAAAGCGTGGCTGCACCAGCCGTTCATTGGCAATCATCACCAGGGGGGTGAGGGCCATCGACAGAGCTACCACCACCACCAGCGGTGCAGTAATGGTCGTTGGCAAAACCCGGCTCTGCTGAGCAAAGGAAAACAGCACAAAGCAAAACTCTCCCCCCTGGGCCAGAGCCATGGCAAACAGCAGGTTTTGGCTCAGCGACTGCCGAAAGAAACGGCCCAGGGCCAGCAGCACCAACCCCTTGAGCAGCATCAGCCCAATCACTAAGTCCAAAATCAGCAGTGGCTGGCGGGCCAGCACATTAAAATCGATGCTGGCCCCCACCGAGATAAAGAACAGGCCTAGCAGCAGACCTTTAAACGGTTCAATGTCGGTTTCTAGCTCGTGGCGATACTCGTTGTCGGCCAGCACTACCCCAGCGACGAAGGTGCCCAGGGCGGGCGATAGCCCCACCATCTGCATAATCAGGGTAATGCCGATCACCAGCAGCAGGGCCGTCGCCGTAAACATCTCCCGCAGGCGCGTATCGGCAATGAACCGAAACACTGGTCGCATCAGAAACCGACCGACCACAATAATGCCCCCCACCGCTCCCATCACTAGCAGGGTGCGCTGCCAAGCGGGTAGCCCTCCGCTGGCCTCGGCAGTGGCTACTAGCACCGCTGTATGAGGGCCGATCGCGGTCTGGCCCATTTCCAGCAGGGGCAGCAGAGCCAGCATGGGAATTACCGCAATATCCTGAAACAGCAGCACCGAAAAGGAGGCCTGCCCCGCCTCAGTTCTCATCAGGCCCTTTTCATTCAGGGTTTGCAGCACGATCGCCGTAGACGAGAGCGCCAAAATCATGCCGATCGCCAGGGCCATCGTCCAGGGTAAGCCCACCAGCAGGGCAATCAGGGCGATCGCCCCGGTAGTCACCGCCACCTGTAAGCCCCCTAGACCCAAGATCGGCCCCCGCATCTGCCACAGCAGCGAAGGCCGCAGCTCCAGACCAATCAAAAACAACATCATCACTACGCCAAACTCGGCAAAGTGCATGACGTCGTCCTGCTGTTCCCCCACCAGGCCCAGCACAAACGGGCCAATAATCACCCCCGCAATCAGATACCCCAGCACCGACCCCAAACCCAGTCGCTTGGCGAAGGGCACCGATAGCACCGCCGCCATTAGGTAGATAAACGCCTGAAAAAATAAGTCTTCGCTATGCATGGGGGGCTACCTCAGGAGCGAGCAATACCTGGCTCAAGTCTTGGTTGAGCTGGGTCAGACCAGGCAGCGCCGCCCAGTTAATTTGGTTGTCGCGCAGCGCTTGAATTAGGGTGCGATAGTCTTGGGCGCGATCGCTGATTTCGGGGCCGTCAAGCAATTGGTGGGTGCCGTGAACAACAAACGGCGGCAGATAGTTCATGCCGCACAGCCGCGCGGTTTGGGCAAAGGGGGTCAGCAGCTCACCGATGGTGTAGTAGTTGTAGCCGTCTCGCTGATAGGCCTGCTGGCTGCCGCCAGTAGAAATAGCGGAAAGGCATTTTTTGCCCTGCAAAGCTGTACCCTCGTGGCCGTAGGCAAAGCCATGTTCGAGCACCAGGTCTTGCCACTCTTTGAGAATGGCGGGGCTGCTATACCAGTAAAAGGGGTGCTGCCACACCACGATGTCGTGGTCAATTAGCAGCTGCTGCTCGCGCTTCACATCAATATGGAAGTCGGGATACTCCTCATAGAGATCGTGGAGGGTGACCCCCTCGAGGTCGGCGATCGCCCGGACCAGCTGACTGTTGATGCGAGATTTGTTGAGAGCGGGGTGGGCAAAGAGCACCAAAATCCGGTTGGAAGGAGTCATAGCCACAGAAAAAGAGAGCAGATTGGCCCTGGCGCGATGTCCCAAGGGAGTCGGTTGAGGTCATCGGTTTTGCCACCGCAACTGTAAACGATTTAGGCCATCAGTGGTGGTGCCCCACCTATCCTTTTGGCTACACAGATAATAAAAGTCCTGGCTCAACTACCCCGAAGAACCAGGACTCTTGAGAAGCGGAGAGTCTCCATCCGTCTCAAGGTTAAGGGGGTGACAGAGGGCGATCGTAGGGGGCCGCTCACACACCTCAGATTATTCAAAATGCTGAAAAGAAGACTCTTGTTGTGGGTAAGGTATCGGGGTGAGTCTTTTGTAGGGCGGGCACCGCCCACCACTGGAGATCGTTTTTGTTAGAAACTTGCTTGAATAAGATTTTTTCTCTTAGAAAAAGGTGCCGGGCGGACGGGGTGGGTTAGCCCAATAGGAACCCACCCGTTTACGCCAGGGTCGTAAGGTGGGCAGTGCCCACCCTACGGAAGACGGCCTTAGTTAGCCAAAGCGGCTAGAGGTCGAGGCGATCAAGAAGGCGGCGTAGGTGAGAATGTAGCCCACTGTAAAGTGAGCTAGACCCACAACCCGACCCTGAATGATGGACATGGCAACGGGCTTGTCCTTCCAGCGAACCAGGTTCGCCAGGGGAGTGCGCTCGTGGGCCCAAACCAGGGTTTCAATCAGCTCCTGCCAGTAGCCCCGCCAGGAGATCAAGAACATGAAGCCGGTGGCCCAGACCAGGTGCCCAAAGAGGAACATCCAGGCCCAAACCGCTAGGTTATTCATGCCGTAGGGGTTATAGCCGTTGATTAGCTGCGACGAGTTAAGCCACAGGTAGTCTCGGAACCAGCCCATTAGATAAGTCGAGTTTTCGTTGAACTGAGCTACGTTGCCCGCCCACAGGGTGAGATGCTTCCAGTGCCAGTAGAAGGTCACCCAGCCGATGGTGTTCAACATCCAGAACATCGCTAGGTAGAACGAATCCCACGCAGAGATATCGCAGGTGCCGCCACGGCCAGGGCCGTCGCAGGGGAAGCTGTAGCCGAAGTCCTTCTTGTCGGGCATCAGCTTCGAACCGCGGGCATCCAGCGCACCCTTGACCAAGATCAGGGTGGTGGTGTGCAGACCCAGGGCGATCGCATGGTGAACCAGGAAGTCGCCAGGGCCAATGGTCAGAAACAGCGAGTTGGTACTGCTGTTAATGCCATCCAGCCAACCGCCGAGCCACACGTTGCCGTAGTTAGGCCAAGCCGTCGTCGCAATGCTGTCTGGGTTGGATAGGAGAGTATCAAAACCGTAGAGCAGCTTGCCGTGGGCAGCTTGAATCCATTGTGCAAACACGGGCTCAACCAGAATTTGCTTTTCGGGGGTGCCAAAAGCAACCACCACGTCGTTGTGTACGTATAGACCCAGGGTGTGGAAACCCAGGAACAGCGACACCCAGCTCAGGTGCGAGATGATCGCTTCCTTGTGCTCCAGCGCGCGGTATAGCACGTTGTTCTGGTTAGCAACCGGATCGTAGTCGCGCACCAAGAAGATCGCACCGTGGGCAAAGGCCCCCACCATAATAAATCCAGCAATGTACTGGTGGTGGGTATACAGAGCCGCTTGGGTGGTGAAGTCCTTGGCGATAAAGGCGTAGGGCGGCATGGAGTACATGTGCTGCGCCACCAGAGAGGTGACCACCCCTAGGGCCGCTAGGTGAAACGCCAATTGGAAATGCAGCGAGTTGTTGTAGGTGTCGTAAATGCCCTTGTGGCCTTCCCCGATCGCACCGCCAAAGGGAGTGCCTTCAGGGGGCCGGTGAGCATTCAGGATGGTCTTCATATCGTGGCCGATACCGAAGTTAGTCCGGTACATGTGGCCCGCAATGATGAAGATCACTGCGATCGCCAGGTGGTGGTGAGCAATGTCCGTCAGCCACAGCGCATCGGTTTGGGGATGAAACCCACCTAAGAAGGTGAGAATCGCTGACCCGGCCCCGTCACTGCTGTTAAATACGTGGTTTGGCGTGTCTGGGTTCTGGGCATAGACCCCCCACTGACCGGTAAAGAAAGGCTTCAACCCAGCCGGGTGAGGCCGTACCGACAGGAAGTTATCCCAACCCACATGCTGCCCTCGGGCTTCGGGAATAGCGACGTGAATCAGGTGACCGGCCCAGGCCAGCGAGCTGACACCAAACAGACCAGCCAGGTGGTGGTTCAGGCGCGATTCTGCATTTTTGAACCAGGCCAGGCTGGGGCGAAACTTGGGCTGTAGGTGCAGCCAGCCAGCGAACAAAAAGATCGCCGACAAAATCAGCAGGAAGACAGCGCCGCTGTAAAGGTCGACGTTGGTGCGCATACCAATGGTGTACCACCAGTGGTAAACCCCAGAAAATGCGATGTTAACCGGATAGCTGGCCCCCGCCTGGGTGAAGGCATCCACGGCGGGTTGGCCAAATTGCGGATCCCAAATCGCGTGAGCGATCGGTTTCACGCCCAGCGGGTCTTTCACCCACTGTTCAAAGTTGCCTTGCCAGGCGACATGGAACAGGTTGCCCGAAGTCCACAGAAAGATGATTGCCAGGTGGCCAAAGTGGGAGGCGAAGATCTTTTGGTAAAGATTCTCCTCCGTCATGCCATCGTGGCTTTCAAAGTCGTGGGCGGTGGCAATCCCGTACCAAAGCCGACGCGTGGTCGGATCTTGGGCCAGGTCCTGGCTAAATTTTGGGAATTTAGTTGCCATGAATCAAAACAGGTTTGATGTACGAATGGGTCAGAAAACGCAATTCGTTGAAGTGCAGTGGATTGGGGTTGGTAGGGGCGCACCGCAGTGTGCCCCTACGGGAATCCCATGACCAAACGGGTCATCCCACCGCGATTATTCGAGCCAGGAAGAAGGCCCACGTAGTGGCAATTCCCCCCAGTAGGTAGTGGGCCACACCCACAGCCCGACCCTGAGTGATGCTCAGAGCCCGAGGCTG
>NZ_JACJOF010000037.1 GCF_014695395.1 Nodosilinea sp. FACHB-131 | reverse complement strand
TGGCCATTCTTGACGGTCCGTTCGGAGGTGCAGTCAGGGCAGGGCAGCATAGGCATCGTTGCGTAGCTTCTTAATCACCCTAACAAATTCATCATTACCTCTAGAGTTCTACCAGTTTTTGTTTGTTCACTAAACGTATCAAAGCAAGGGAGAGTCACCTCAGGGGCAGCGTTACAATTTCAAGCCAAAACGCCTTAATCTGTTTCACTGTGTGAGACAGCTGCTCTAAATCGGCCGCCTTCACCACATAGCAGTTACTCTGGCTGGCATAGCTCCGCAAAATATCTTCACTGCGATCAGACTCCGTGAACACAATCACCGGAATCCGCTTGAGGTGAGGCGTCGTCTTGATAGTAGTAAGAATGTTGTGTCCGTCGTTTTCCGGCAGTTCGAGCCCGGGCAGATCGAGATCGAGCAGAACTAAATCGGGGCGGGGGGCATAGGCGTACTCGCCCCGCTGCAGCAGGTAGTCGATCGCCGCCTCCCCACTCACGACAATTTCGAGGTGATTCTGGGACAGGTTGCTCCGCGAATCGCTGTCAGACTGCTGGCTCAGAACCTGCTGAACCACCTCAACATGGGCTGGGTTGGGGTCAATGACCAGAATGAAGCGTTCTCGTTCTAGGTCTTGCATGGGGTCATCGCCAAGGGCAGGTTTAGGTTCGGCTAAGATCCATCAACGCATCTCGGATCAAGCACTGGGTGGGCCGCGCATCAAACCTTAATACTGAACACTAGCGATAAACGGCAGAAAATGGCTGTTGTGCGGAAGGTTGTAAGTTTTACGCCCCCAACGGCTGCTGCTCTAGGTTGAGGTAGACCTCAGGGTCAAAATCACGCCTTTTTGCCCTATTCAATGGGGCTGAGAATTTGGCTCAGCAGCCGCAGCTGGTCGGCGTTGCCCATGCTGATCACCATGTCCCTGGGGTAAAGGCGAGTATCGGCACTGGGGGCAAAGATCAGCATTCTGTCGTCTCGGCGAATGGCCAAAATCAAGGCCCCAGACTGGCGACCTAGCTGTGCCTCAGCCAGGGTTTTGCCAATGATCGGACAGCTCTCGGGCAGCAGCAAAAACTCCTCGACATAGACCGTGCGTTCGGCTCCGGTGAGCATGCCGTCTAAGAAATCTACTACCTGGGGCCGCAGGGCCGCCGCCGCCATCCGCTTGCCGCCGGTAATGTAGGGCGACACCACGACATCGGCCCCGCCCCGCTGCAGCTTGAGAATGGCCTCTTCGCTGCTAGCCCTGGCAATGGTGCGAATACCGGGGGCTAGGGTCTTGGCCGAGAGCACAATGTAGAGATTTTCGGCATCGGAGGGCAGGGCCGCCACCAAACACCGGGCTCGCTCTACCCCAGCCTGGAGCAACATTTGGTCTTGGGTGGCGTCCCCCTGAAGCGTGACGTATCCCAACTGTTGGGCGCTTCGCACTGCGCCATCATCAGAGTCGACCACGACAAAAGGAATGTTCTCTGCCAGAAACTCTGTGGCGACCTGGCGACCTGTACGGCCGAGGCCACAGATAATATAGTGGCCCTGCATAGACTCCATAAATCTGCGCCGCTTAAGTGAGCGAAATCCAGCCTGAAAGTGCCCCTGCACAATCGCCTCGGTGAGGTTATTGAGGATGTAGGCAATCACGCCTACCCCCGTCATGATCAGCAGGATCGTAAAGAGGCGGCCCCTGGGGCTCAGTGGGTTCGTTTCCCCAAAGCCTACAGTTGACAGGGTAATCACCGCCATGTAGACCGAGTCTAACCAGCTCCACCCCTCCACAAAGTGGTACCAGAACACTCCCGCTACCATCACACAGCCCAGGGCGATCGCCCCGCGAATCAGGTGTTGCTGGGTGCGCCGGTAGTTTTCCTCAACAATCGTTTCGCCATAGCGGGGGCGGTTAAGGCGCACAGGGGTTGACCACTAAAACTTGGCTCTAAACATTTACTGGCTCTAACGCACGGCCAGCCTTTAAGCTACCGTAGCCGTAGCCGCTCTAGACTTTAAAAGTAAAGCGCCCTGGGGTTAGCCAGGGCGCGCCGTTTCCACCTGGAGAAGATTTAGTCAGCCAAGCGCACTCGTCCAGAGCGAATATTGTCAAACACCTGGTTGATGTACTGACGATCGCGGGCGGTCAACAGGGGATTGCTCAACATCGCCGTCGATAGGCTCAGATGGTCGCGGCGGCTCAACGTCCCTTGCTCTATGGCAACGCTAACAAGCGACTGAATATCTGGGGCGGGTAGAGACGACACCATGATTGCAAATCCTCAATTCAGGAGTGACGATAGTAGAAGCTCGCAGGGTGATACCACAGGCTGCGTTGTAGCCCTTGCTACATTTTCATGCTTCCTTCAGCATGCCCAATCTCTAAACACTACGGTTGAGCGACCGGTAAAGATTCAGTAAACCTGTATTAAAGCTTGGTCAACGACAGATTCTCCACAGAAAAGCTACGGAAAAACAGCGCAAAACAAGGAGCACCACATGGAAATTCATCGGGTAGCGGCCTTTAGCGACAACTACATCTTTGTGCTCCACGACATCGCTCAGGGACAGGCGGCTGTGGTTGACCCCGGCGACGCCGAGCCGGTGCTTCAGACCCTAAAGGAGCTGGGCGCAACGCTAACTGCCATTTTCAATACCCACCACCACAGCGACCACGTGGGCGGCAACCGCCAGCTGCTAGAGCGATTTCCCCAAGCCCAGGTCTACGGTGGCGCTGAGGATCGGGGTCGCATTCCTGGGCAGACCCACTTTTTGCAGGAGGGGGATTGGGTGCAGATCTGCGATCGCCAAGCCGAGGTTATTTTCGTGCCCGGCCACACCTACGCCCACATTGCCTACTACCTAGCTCCGGCCACACCCAACGATTGGGGAGAACTCTTCTGCGGCGACACCCTGTTTGCCGGAGGCTGCGGTCGCCTATTTGAGGGCACCCCTCAGCAGATGGTTGAGTCGCTAGGCAAGCTGCGTCAGCTGCCCGACACCACCCGGGTGTGGTGCGCCCACGAGTACACGTTGAGCAACCTCAAGTTTGCCGTCACTGTGGATGGCACCAATGCTACCCTGCAACAGCGGCTGAAACAGGTGCAGGCTGCCCGCGCCCAAGACCAGCCCACGGTGCCCACTGAGCTAGGGCTCGAAAAGCAAACCAATCCCTTCCTCCGGTGGGATCAAGCCAGCCTACAGCAGGCGATGAACAGCACCTCGACAGTACAGACCTTTGCCCGGCTGAGGGGCAAAAAAGACCTGTTCTAAGCTCTTGCCTGGGAACGGTTGCTATACAATCACAACAGCAGCACATCCTGGGGTAAACCACCCTAGACCACAACTATTTAGAAGGGCGACACCTGGCTATGATGCTCAAATCGACTACTCGGCATGTTCACATTTACACCGCCATTGTTGCCAACAACGAGCTGGTACCCAGCGACGACAAGCTCACCCTAGACATTGACCCCGACAACGAGTTCAACTGGTCTGAAGACGCCATCAAGGCTGTCTATGCCGAGTTTGATCGACTGGTCGATGCCGCCGCTGGAGAAGATTTGACCGACTATAACCTGCGCCGCATCGGCTCCGATCTGGAACATTTTATCCGACAGCTCCTGCAGCAGGGAGCCATTAGCTATAACCTCAAGAGCCGCGCCCTCAACTACAGTATGGGCCTGCCTCGGGTTGAGGCCGATAAGTCAGCTAGCTAGGGCTATCCCCGGCATTCCCCCAGATAGTAACCGTCGTAGAAAAATAGGTAAGGTATTGCTCCAGACCTGGCGCTAGTCGAGGTTAGCTAGGCTGGGGCTAAAGATTCTGGCATTGAATAGGCTGGGGTTAGATACCATGAGAGATTAAGAGCTGTTTACCTGCCTCAAACGGATCGTGATCCAGTGCTCTAACCCATCCTGTCGGTCGGTTTCGACCCCCCCTGCCAGCCACTGTAAGGTTTGCCAAACCCCTCTGCTGTATCGTTTTTTGCTGGCGGTCGGCGATGGGCCGCTAACGGGGCGCTCTGGTACGCTGATAGCCGGGCGCTTTTTGGTCTGGGGCGAGGGTCAAAAACGGACCCAGGGGAAGCATCAACTCTGGCTCGACACCCGGCCCGACACCCCTCCCCCTCCTCTAGAGAAGATTCCAGCCCCGGTGATGGCTTATCTAAAGCTGTTTCACTTGGCCCAGCAGATTCCTCGCCCCTATGCCTACCTCACCTCAGAGCAAACTGGGCTATCAGCCACGGTGCTGCTCTTGGACAATGCGCCCATCGCTATGCGGCTGCATCCCCAGGCTAGTGAGGAGAAAGGATCTCCTCCGGGGCAAGGAAAAATTGAAGCCGCTGTCCTACCTTCCCTAGCGCAACGGTGGCCAGAGGGTTCACCATTGCAACAGCTCAACTGGCTACGGCAGGTAGCAGCCCTATGGCCAACGCTAATGGAAGAGCAGTTGGCCACCACCCTTCTCGAACTCGATGATCTGCGGGTAGACGGGGCGCTACTGCGGCTCACCACGCTGGTGGCCGACGATCCTAGCCCTACCCTGACCCAGCTGAGCCAACGGTGGCAGTCGCTGGTGGCTACGGCTCAACCCCAGGTGCGCGCCTACCTCAGCTGGCTGTGTAAGGCTCTCAAAGAGGGGAAATTAGCGTCTGATCAAGAGCTGGTAGCCGAACTGGAGGGAGCCATTCATACCCTGGCCCAGGGGCTGCTGGTGACGGTAGATTGGGCGGCGGATACCGATCAGGGGCCAACCCGCGATCGCAACGAAGACGCCTGCTACCCCGAGAAAGACTCGCGCCAGCAGCGCCTACCGGTCTCTGCAGACAGCGTTGAGACCCTGCCGCTGCTGCTAGTGTGCGACGGCATTGGTGGCCATGAACAGGGCAATGTGGCCTCCCAAACAGCTATTAAGCTGCTTCAGCAGGAGTTAGAACCCCTCACTCAGCAGGCTTACCCGTCTCCGGGGGCGATTGCTCAGCGTCTCAGACAGGCGCTCATTTTGGCTAACGATGCCATCTCTGCCCGCAACAACGACGAGAATCGCTCAGCCCGCGCCCGGATGGGCACCACCGTAGTGGTGGCTCTGGTGCATTTCCCCTACGTGTCTATCGCCCACATTGGCGACAGTCGCGCTTACCGAATCAGCCCCTACACCTGCTACCAAATCACCGTTGACGACGACGTTGCTTCCCGAGAAGCCCAAATGGGCTATGCCCTCTACTCAGAGGCCGTCCAGCTGCCCAGCGGTGGGGCACTCATTCAAGCGTTGGGCATTAGCGACTCGGGGCAGCTATACCCCTCCGTACAGCATCTACTGCTTGACGACCCGACGGTGTTACTGCTCTGCTCTGATGGTCTCAGCGACTACGATCGCGTCGAAATCCTCGCGCCCTACCTGGTAGCGCCGCTAACGACCGCCGCTAGCCCTCTCAGCCCGGTTGTAACCGCCCTAATTCAGCAGGCGAACCGGCTCAATGGCCACGATAACGTCACGGTTGGGCTAATGCGGTTTATGCCCCAGCTCGGCCCGCTGCCGATCCTGCCTGGGGGCTCCCTACGGCAGGCAGACCATGCTATCCCCAGCGTTCTCAGGGCTCCCGTTGCCGACGGTGCAGCCGCAACGCCGTCAACCCGGCTGGTGGCTCCAGTCTCACCAGCCGATTCAACCCCGGTCCCGAGTCGGTCAGGCTTTCCTTGGGTGCCCTTTTTAGGGGGCGTTGGTATAGTGCTCGCCGCGCTAGCAGGCGTGGGTCTAGCCTTGAACCGCAGTTCCTCCGAGGCCGTTGCTTTCCGGCCAATGGCCTCCTCAGGGTTGGGACCGGCCCTGAAGGGGCGACCGCTGCCAGAGGCTGCCTTGGCCGCCATTGTTGAGATTGCTGTTGGCTCCTTTTGGCAGTCTGCCCCGCCTTTGAGTGCAACCGGTAACAGTGAACTGCTACAGCTAGGCCAACAGCCTGCCTTGAGTGCGGCGGAAGAGACTCGAGCCGTAGCCACAGGCAGTGTCCTTAGGGTTGTCAGTCGCCAAACCACGGCGGACAATGTCGATTGGGTGCGACTACGGGTCTGCTCAATCCCCTCGGGCGAGTCCCTTGACCAGCAACCTCAGGAAACCAATCAATCCCCTTCGGCCCTGCCTACCGCCCCTAACCTGGGTCAACGCTTATTGGCGCCGGGGGAAGAGGGTTGGGTGCAGACTCGCCAGATCTACGGAGCAGGCACGCTGCTAAAGCTAGTCACCCCAGCCCAAGCGGGTCGCTGCACGCCCTAGTCGCCTCCCCTCATTATCCCTTGGCCCTATGCCCTAGGCCTGCCTATGCCGTCATTCGATGACCTTACCCTGTGCCTCGCCATCGATCGCCTTACCCAGGCCGACTCTACCCACTACGCCATTTGGGTATTAGAGAGTCCGTTTCCGGGCGGCTATGCCCACCACGATCGCCTCTGGGATAGCCAAATGGCCCAGATTTGGGAGAGTTGGCAGCAGTTTTTTTCGCTGCGGGGGCTGCCCCAGGTGCCCCACGTGCCCTCAGCCTACGTGCCCCAGTTTCACCTCGACGATTTGCTCGACCGGGTGGCTCCGGCGGCGGAAGCCGGTGGCTACACTGGGCGGCTGATGCAGGGGCTGGGGGTCAGCCTGTGGGAGTGGCTGTTTGACGGTCCCATTCGTCAGACCTTAGAGCGCAGCCTGGGCATGGCGATCGGCCAAAACCGCCCGCTGAAGTTGCGGCTAGAGGTGCGCCCGCCCGAACTGATCAGCCTGCCCTGGGAAATTATGCAGCCCCAGCCCGGCTGTCCAGCGCTGTCGCTGGGACCCCAGGTTTTGTTTAGCCGCACCGCCAGTGCCGTCGAACCGCTGCCTGATGCGGAGCTCGACATCTCGTTGCGAATTCTGCTGGTGCTGGGTCAAGACGACCCTGGCATTACCGCTGGAGGTGCCGAGCAGGTCTTACAACTGCCCCAGGAAGCCGAGGCCCTGAAGCAGCTGCTGGAACTGAGCGCCTCGCGATTGAGCTACCAGGGGGCGAGTCCAGTGGTTTGCCAGGTGCAAACCCTGCTAGAACCTGACGCAAAAACACTGCTTACAGCCCTGGAAACCGGCTATTTCAACGTGTTCTTCTACGCGGGTCACGGGGTACCTGCCCCCGACGGCGGGATGCTATTTCTGCGCCAGGGGGGCAGCCTCAGCGGCACGGAGCTGGCCCAGGGGCTGGCCCACAACGGCATTCGGCTGGCGGTGTTCAACACCTGCTGGGGAGCCCAGCCCGACCTGCAACAGCAGCAGGTCATCCCCCGCAGCAGTCTAGCGGAGGTACTGCTGCACCACGGGGTGCCGGCGGTGCTGGCCATGCGCGACTCCATTGCCGACGAGGAGGCGCTAAGTTTCATTCAGGTGCTGGCTCGGGGGTTAGCTGAGCGACAGCCGGTCGCTCAAGCGGTGGCCTTGGCTCGACAACACCTGCTGACGGCCTACCGCTTCAACCACCCGGCCTGGACGCTGCCGGTGCTGTACCAGCACCCCCAGTTTGAAGGGCATCTGCTGCGCGAGGCGGCCCTGGCTGTGACCCAGCTGCCAGGACAAGACCTGCGCATGACCCAATCGGTAGTGCTGCGCTGCCTGGCCACCCCGACTCGCCTATGGCGCCTCTACGATGGTTATCTGCGGGTGGGGCGACTGCCCGACAACGACTTGGTCATTTTGGAGCCCTGGGTCTCGGGGCAGCATGCGGAAATATTCTGCCGCACGCAGTTTGAGAATGGCATACAGGAGACCCACTATTATCTGCGCGATCGCTCCCGCTATGGGTCGTACTACTTTGACAACCACGGCTGGCACCACGTCCACCGGGCCGAGGTGCCCCTTACCCTGGGCACGGCAATTCGATTTGGCAGTCCTGAGGGCGAGCTAATGGAATTTACCCTCGAGGGTAGCCCCAAATCGTCCCCGCCCTGCTAAGGAACCCAGGAAATTGTTCACCCCGTACGGAATCCCCTAGCAGCGCGGTGTATCCACAATCATCAGGTTTCGTTAACCCTCTTGTGCATCTGTAGATAACGCTATGAATCAGTCTTCCCTGTCTTCTAACTCCGCCTCTGAGCCCGCCATGGCCACTGAACTCGATCTGCTTGCCAGTATTCTCAACCCCGAAACTGGGTATCCCTGGCAACCGCTGGCCCCTGAGGCCGAGACCTACTTAGCGAGCTTAGAGACAGAGTTTGACGCTCTCGACGGTGGAGAGACGAATGCTGCGATCGCAGCGGGATGGCAAGTCTTGGCCGCCCAGATGGCCACCCAGATGGGCAACTCCGAGTCTCAGGCCACGGTCAACCCGGTGCTTGAGCAACTGCGACAGTTTCAGAATCGTGTACCCAGTGGGTTGCTACACCGTCTGGCGATCTCGGCCACTACCCTGGCCCGCAGTGGTCAACCCCTAATTGAGCAGCTGGTACAGTGCGTGGATGACATTCTGCCCGGCTGGAACGTTGACGACCTGGCGGTGCTGGCTCGCCCTCTAGCCTACTCTCTACGCGATGGCCGGGGCGAAGTTTTGGAGCTTAATCTGCGGGCAATTCCGGCGACTGACTGGGATTTGCTGTCTAGCCTAGAGCAAGCGCGGCTCACCCTGACCGTAGCCTCGGTGGCCCTCAAGGTGGCCCAGAGCGAGGGTAGCGAGCCTCTGTAACTTTTCTACAAATCCTTCTGTTTACAAATCCTTCTACCGGGGGGGGCGATCGCGGCAATTGGTCGGCGATCCTGTGACAGCGACTACCTAGCCCTAATGCTCTGTTACGTTCTCGTAACGCTTCACTGACGAGGCCAATTTCCGCAGGAATCATGGGGGTAGTTGCTTCTCCTCCTCCTCACTATTCTCAAGGTTATGGGACTCTACCTCACCCCCTGGTTACATCGTCAACAGGCTCGCTATCGTCATCGGCAGGGCATCAACCAGATGCGAAAGGGCAACGTTGAGGCGGCGCTGACGGTTTTGCCCCAGGCCCTAAACCACTCACCCTGTCCAGCCGACATCCACATTGAGCTGGGCAAAGCTCAATGGCAAATTGGAGATACAACAGCGGCGCTGGAGCATTTTTCGGCAGCGATCGCCCTTGACCCTACCAGCGTGCGCGCCTTCGGCAACCGCGGCCTGCTCCACTGCCAGCAGGGGCGAGAGGACTTGGCCCTAGCCGACTGGCACCAAGCGCTTCAGCACCAGCCCGGCCATGCCCTCATTCACTACAACCGGGGGCTGCTGTACTTCCGACAGCAGGACTACACCGCCGCCCTAAACGACTTTGATGCCGCCCTAGACGCCAACCCCAATTTGGCTGAGGTCTACCTACACCGGGGCCACGTGCATGAGCAGCTGGGCCAAACCGCCGCCGCCGCCCACGATTGGGAACTGGCTCTCTGCAACGATCTCAACCTTGATCAGGCGCGGTTGAAGCTGCACCACTTGCAGCAGGTTCACCGCGATCGCGCCCTCTCCCAACGCCTGCAGGCGGAGCTGGGGCTCAGGCAGATTGTTGTCGAGGTCGAGCATCAAGAGGGGCATCTGCACATTCAAACCCATCGCCCGGTGGGGGTAGGCCTCAACTATTTCACCCTACCCAATCAAATTCGCGACCTGCTCGTCAGCTGGCAAATAGATGACATCTACAGCTTCGACCTCACGGGCCAGGTGCAAGACCAGTCAACGGTCGAGTGGCGAGGCCATTACAAGGTATTTCAGGGGCAGCCCTGCCCGCCAGCCCGGTGGCGTCGGGTGCTACTGACCGCCTTCGTAATTTTTCCGCCCTTGGGCATTCCGGCCCTGGCCTACGCCATGAACCTGCGCCAGGCCTACCAGCAGGGAGACTACCTCAGCGCCCTGCGAGCCTCTAAAGCGATTCAGGGGCTGTGCCGCGCCGGGGGCATTATTTCCCTTACGCTGGTGACTATACTAGGGGGCTACTGGGGCTACCAGCGCCTCTACGGTCCGCCGGAAGCCTCGGCTGCACCGGTGGAACTAACTAAGCCACCGATTCCGGCTGAGGCTGATAACTAGCCGCTAACTCGGCCGGGCTCATGGTTTCGTAGCGCTCAAAGGGCTGATGAATCCAGGGGTTGTCGGGCAGGTAGACCACATGATAGTCAGGCTTGACGATCGATTCGGCTTTATACCAGAGCACCGCTGTCCGCACATCTTCAATGTAGAAACCATATTTGTGGTGCAGCCAGGCCATAGATTTCTTTAGGCTGTAGCCCGAGTCGACCAGGTCATCGACGATCAGCACCTGGCTACCCAGGCTGGGGGTGGTCATGCTCAGATCGCGAGAGAAGGTGATCGAGCCTCGGGTGCGGCCATCGGCTCCGCCGTAGGAGGCGGTAGACAAAATTGCTAGGGGCACATCAAACAGCCGACAGAGGGTGTCGCCGATGCGCAGTCCCCCCTTGGCCAAGCAGACAATTTGGTTGAATTTCCAACCGGACTCGTAGATTTGAACTGCTAGCTTTTCAATGTCCCGGTGGTAGTCGTCCCAGCTTACGTAAAAATCAGCCATGTCCATCCTCCTTTGGAGCAGCCCCCGGCAGGTCGCTGTGCTCAGCCAGATTTAAGCTCAAGTGTAGAGTTTTGCCTAGGGAAGCGCTACAGTTCCTAAGCTGGCTTCGGTGTAAAGCATTGTGCGATGGGGAAATAATACACTGAGGACGCCGTTTGAATTGTCTTTCCCAAGCGGTTGCCTTGTCATCGATCGAGTGTGGATTCACTAAGCAGGTAATCTATGGCTTCTAACCCACCTTCTCCCGCCGCTGCCCCTGCCAAGTTTTCCCTTTGGGGCAAGCTGGCGTTTGGGGCTGGAGACATCGGGCCAGGGATGACCGCCAATCTGCTGTCGTTTTCATTTTTGATCTTTTTGACGACGGCGGCGGGCCTGAGCCCAGTGGCGGCGGGGTCGGTGCTGGCGATCGGGCGCATTTGGGATGCCTTCAACGATCCGTTTATTGGCTATCTGAGCGACAAAACCCGCACCCGCTGGGGCCGCCGCTATCCCTGGATTGTGCTGGGGGCAATTCCCTTTGGGGTGACCTTCTTTCTCACCTGGGTGGTGCCGGACTGGGGGGACACCGCTCGGTTTTGGTACTACGTGGTAATGTCGCTGCTGTTTCAGGTGTTCTATACGGTAGTGAACCTGCCCTACACCACCCTGACCGCCGAACTCACCAAGGATTACGACGAACGCACCGAGCTGACGGCCTTTCGGCTGGGATCGTCGCTGTTTGGGGCGATCGCCGCCCTCGGCCTTGGTCTGGTGATCACTCAGGTAATCGCTGATCAACGCCAGCAGTATTTAGTCTTGGGGGGCATCTGTGCAGTGCTGTCGGTGCTGCCGCTGCTGTGGTGCGTGTGGGGTACCTACCCCTACGCCGTGCAGCGCAACGCCCTACAGCCCGCCGACACCGACGAAGCAGCGCTGCCCTTTCTCCAACAGATCAAAGTCGTCTTTTCCAACCGAGCTTTTGTATTTGTGGTGGGCATCTATCTGTTTGCCTGGCTGGCCCTACAGATGACCGCCAGCATTATTCCCTTTTACGCCACCTTTTGGATGGGGCTTGACTCTTACTTTTTAGCGGCGCTGCTGGTGCAGGGCACCGCCATCGTGATGATGGTGGTAGTCAACTACCTCAGCCGTCGTCTGGGCAAGCAGGAGGTGTTTTACATCGGCATTGGCACCTGGATTATTGCCCAGATTGCGCTGTTCTTTGTGCAGCCGGGGCAGGTGGCGGCACTCTACCTGCTGTGCATTGTGATTAGCTTTGGGGTGGCCACCGCCTATGTGGTGCCCTGGGCCATGCTGCCCGATGTGATTGAGCTAGATGAGATCAAAACCGGCCAGCGGCGAGAGGGCATTTTCTACGCCTTTATGACGCTGCTGCAAAAGGTGGGTCTCGCCCTAGGGCTATTTTTAGTGAGCTTAGCCCTACAATTTTCGGGGTTTGTCAGCGAGGCAGCTCAGCAGTCTGACTCAGCCCTGCTGGCAATTCGCATTTTTATTGGCCCAGTCCCCATGGTGCTGCTAGCGATGTCAGTGCTACTAACCCGCTTTTACCCCATTACTCGTCAGATGCACCAAGAAATGCTGCTGAAACTGGCTGAGCGCGATCGCAACCAGGAGCCACATGATCCGCACGACTCAAATGGTTGAACTGCTAAGCTAACGCTACTAAGCTAGTGACTCAGATTGCAGGTTGTGGCTACTACAGACTTAATTAGCATTTTTTACAGCTGCACCACATCAAGCCGGGAAGTGGCTAAACGATCCATCCATCCGGCTAGGAAGGCGTGGTTGGCAGCTCGCTCGCGGGGGTCTTGGGTATCGGCGGGGTGAGGAAGCAGCCCTTGCAGCGAGGCGCTGGTGACGCAAAACATTGACTTTTGGAAGCTCTGGCAAATCTTGACTCGCACATCGTCGAGTCCACGACCGCTGGATTGGTAGAACGCCGTCAGATAGTCGGGTAGGTAGTGGCGCATATCCTGCATTAGCAGCGTGGGAGGAATGCCCGCTCCGCCAATGGGCAGGGGGTCGGCATAGAGCGCGCCATAATCAAAGCGACCCTGGTCGGCGGAGATTTGGTCAGCTTGGGCATTGTAGGAAACTGTGCCCAAAAACGGCGTGCCGCGAAAGAACACCGCCTCCACGTAGGGCACCGCCACATCCATCAAAAACGTCAGCCCGGCGGACTTGGGCAGCAGCTCGTAGCTGGTTCCATTGATCTCGACGGCATAGGAGATGGGGTTTGCCGCCGCCGCCACCAATCCCGCTTTGACAAAAGCTACTACATCAGGAATGGTCTGTACCTTGCCCGCATCGTAGGCATCGGACAGGTCAATAAACAGATCGCTCATCACCCGCCAGAATTGGCCCAGGGCGCTGTAGTAAGCTAGCTGACGCACCTGTTCGGGTAGAAAATCAGGAAATAGACCATTTAACGCCCGAATGGGTAGATTGGTTTTGATCTTGGCGGCAACAGCGGCCTGACAGTGCTGCAAAAAGTCGTCGCTATCGAGGTATTCATCCATTTTGCCGCCGCCATGCCAGAGCATAGTTTTCATGCAGTATTCGGCGTACTCAAAGTTGATGCGATCGTGCCACCAGTGGCGCAGCAGCTGCGGCAGCGTCACCTTACCGTTGAAGTACTTGAAGAACGGAAACAACACCAAGAACTGATGGTCGGCGATGTAGATCAGGTTCTTGGAGTAGGCGTCGAGCACCACCCCGTAGCTCTTGAGAATGCCCACCACTTCAATTACGTTGCTCTCGGAGTCGGGCAGCAGCGCTTCGGCACCCAGCAGCTTTTGAATAAAGGGTTCTAGGGGGTGGGAGTGAGCTTTGGCCAGGGATAGGGTTTTGGTCATGGCAGGGAAATCTCAACGCTGGGGGCGGCAAAGACGGGGGAAACGGGAATTGGCAGGGTTAGGGCCGGGTCAACGAAAAGGGTGTCGGCAACAGCGGGTACAGCCGTGGGGGCAAACCGGGTTCTAGCCTGCACAAAACCCTGGTAGGGCTGGTGCAGTACCAAAGTAGTGTGCTCGCTCCAGCGGGCCAGCCAGTTGGGCTGTAGGCCAAAGGCGATAATCAGCACGGCCAGACCCAGGGCAGGAGCGCGATCGCGCCAGGTCACAGAGGGCAGCTCAATATCGAGCTGAGGCGCAACGGTAGGGGGCGCGATCGCCAGCCGGCCAAAGAAGACCCGGTTTACCAGCAGCAAAAAGTACACCGCCGTCAGGCCCGAACCCACCATACACAGCAGCGTCTGCACCGGGAAGATCAAAAAGCTGCCTCGAAACACCAGAAATTCAGAAATAAACCCCACCATACCGGGAATACCAGCGCTGGCCATCACCCCCAGGATCATCATCGACCCCACAAAGGGCAGACCCCGCTCGGGGTTTAGCAGACCACGTAGCACCGTCATATCGCGGGTGCCTGTGGCCTTGTACACCACCCCCACCAGCAAAAACAGCAGCGCCGAAATCAGCCCGTGGCTAATCATCTGAAACACCGTCGCCACAATGCTCACCGGGGTGGAAGCCGCCGCCGCCAACAACACGTAGCCCATGTGGCCAATGGAACTGTAGGCCACCATTTTTTTCATGTCGGTTTGGGCGATCGCCGCCAGCGATCCATAGAGCACGCTGATCACAGCCCAAGTCGCCATCCAGGGAGCCAGAGCCATCCAGGCGTCGGGCAGCAGGCCCAGGCCAAAGCGCACTACGCCATAGGTGCCCAGTTTTAGCAACACTCCGGCCAGCAGCACCGACACCGGCGTTGACGCCTCCACGTGGGCATCGGGCAGCCAGGTGTGAAACGGAAACAGCGGTACCTTGATGCCAAAGCCAATCAGCAGCGCCACCAACAGAGAAATCTGCTGAGCTAGGGGTAACGCCGCGGCCAGACCGCTGTCGTAGTCAAAGCTAGTGTTACCCGACAGCCAGACTAGGCCCAAAAAGGCTCCCAAGATCAGCACCCCCGACAGGGCGGTGTAGATCAAAAATTTAGTGGCAGCGTAGCCTCGCCGCGACCCACCCCAAATGGCAATCAGCAGATACAGCGGAATTAGCTCTAACTCGTAAAAGATAAAAAACAGCAGCAGGTTAGCCGCCAAAAACGCTCCAGCAACAGCGCTGTTAATTACCAACAGCAGCACGTAGTAGAGCCGAGTGCGATGCAGGGTGGGTTCGCTAATATAAATTGCTACCAGACCCAACAGGCTATTTACCACCAGCAGCGGTAGAGACAGCCCGTCGAGGCCAAGGCGATAGCTCAGTCCCAAAGGCTCAACCCACGGCAACAACTCCTCAAACTGAAATCCCGGAGTTGCCAGCTCAAATCGAGTGGCCAAAAAGCCGAGCAAAGCCAGAGTCAGGGCCAAACCAACGCCGCTCACGACTTTAGCGGTTTGCGCCTCTAGCTTGCCAGGCCACAGGACCAGCACCAGGGCGGCCACCAGCGGAATTAAAATTAGTGCACTCAGCATCGCCAACCGTTACCAAAGCGTCCAGGTCATGAAAATTCCAATCAGCCCTACCCCGGCAAAGATGGTTAGCAGGTAGAGCTGCGACTGGCCTGAGGCGCTGTACTTAAGCCCCTCACCGCCAAACAGCGAAGCCAGACCCACCCCGTTTACCAGACCGTCCACCACGTATTGGTCAAACCAGCTGCTAAACCGGGCCAGAGTAGACACCGCCGCCACCACGGTTTTTTCGTAGAGGCGTTCGGTGTAAAAATCGTAGGCCAGCAAATCTTGGGCAATGCGCAGAGACCGATTGAGCGATCGCGCCAGCGATTTCGATAGCGGCACCGTCGCCCCTACCGCTACTCCTATCCAGCCCGATGCCAGCGTCAGCCCTGCGATCGGCCAGTTGATGTATTGCCAAGGGGGCAGCACCAGCAGCTTGCCCAGAATCAGCGGCAGCAGCAGCGTAACGATCGACAGGGTGACCATCGGTACCGCCATCTGCCACGGTACCTCTGGAGCGCGGCGGGTTTTGGGCTGAGATGTTCCCAAAAACACCAGACGAAAGACCCGCGTCAGATTCAGTGCCGTGAGGCCGTTGACCAGCAAAAACACCAGCGTCAGCAGCGGATAGTCACGGCTGAGAAAATCGGCTCCCATCCGCAACCCCCAAAAGCAGCCCAGGGGTGCCACACCAACCATTCCTAAAGCGCCGGTCACAAAAGCCAGGCTAGTCGCCGGCATTTTTTTCCCCAGACCGCCCAGCTCGGCCATGTTTTGGCAGTTGGTAGTCATAATGATTGACCCCACCGCCATGAAGAGCAGCGCCTTGGCTACAGCGTGGGTCAGCAGCAGCAGCAGCGCCACCCCTGGCCAGGTCGTGCCGACGGCAATAAACACCAGCCCCAGGTAGGCACTCGTAGAGTAGGAGAACGTGCGCTTCAGGTCGACCTGGGCCAAGGCAACTAGAGACCCACCCAGAGCCGTCACCGTGCCGATCACCACCAGCGTGCCCAAGGCTATCGGCGACAGCACCACAATCGGCTGCAGACGAATCAATATGTAGGCACCGCAGGTCACCACCACCGAGTTCCGCAAAATCGAGGCGGGGTTTGGGCCCTCCATAGCTTCATCGAGCCACAGGTGGAGCGGAAACTGCGCGCATTTACCAATCGGTCCGGCAATGAGCGCCAGCCCCAGAAGAGTAGCCATGGTGGGAGATAAATTCTCTACCTTGACCCAC
Source organism: Nodosilinea sp. FACHB-131 (assembly GCF_014695395.1). Lineage (GTDB taxonomy): Bacteria > Cyanobacteriota > Cyanobacteriia > Phormidesmidales > Phormidesmidaceae > Nodosilinea. The sequence continues at coordinate 72,457 of NZ_JACJOF010000037.1, read as the reverse complement.
TCATACAGATCGTTGAAGTCAAGGCTGCCCGCCAGACAGGCCAGGGAAACCACTCCCATCAGCAGCAGCACGTCACCAATGCGCTTAGTTAAGAAGGCGTCGCGGGCGGCGGTCACCACTAGAGGCTGGGCATACCAAAAACCCACCAGCAGGTAGGTCGACAGCGTTAGCATCTCCAGCAGCGAGTAGGAGACAAACAGCGACCCACTTAACACCAGCCCGCTCATGGCAGCTTCAAAGACTCCCATCAGGGAATAGAAGCGGGCTAGAGCCCAGTCTTTCTCTAAATAGCCTAGGGCAAAGACCTGGGCCAGCAGGCTGAGGCCTGTGATCAGTTCCAAGGCACCCAGGTTGAGCACCGAAATGTCGAGGGCTAGAGTGAGGTGTAGATCGGCAAAGTCAAACCAGGAAAACAGCAGTTCCTGGGGGCCTTGATTCCAAATGCCGCGAAAGGCCATCAGCCCGTGAACAAAGGACACCAGGGTCATCACAATGTTGAGGTAGGCCGATGGTCGAGGGCCGGTGCGGCGAATCAACCCCGTGGACCAGGGCAGCGATAGCAGCGCCCCAATGAGGCCATACATTGGCAGCAGCCAGCTGGTCTCAACAAAAAATTGGGTCATCCCGACGTTCTCTGACAACACCTTAAATGCTTATCTCCAACGGCGATGGTTCAGCAGATAAAAGGCTACGGCTGCCAGAATCCGGCGACCCTAGCTCAACAGGTTGACCAAGCGAAGCACCTTCGCGCCGCCACCGGCTAGTTGCCTGTGGCCGCAGCAGCTTGCTGACAGCTGAGCTAAATCAAAGCGCAGTCTGTAGCGCCAGACTTAAAACCGACAGTCAACCCATCAGCCCCAACCCGCTAGAGAATCCGCCGGACTGAGCACAGACCCTCTCCAAAGCTGGCAGGGCAAAATTTTAGACCTCTTTACCTTTATCTCAAAGCGTTTTGCTATTCTACCTGATTCCCTGAGGGCGATCGGCCCAAGAGCCGTGAGTTTAGCGGGTTGACCTATAAAGACTCCTTAAGCGATCGATTAGAAATCACAACCCAATTTAGGGCATTCGTACTGAGGATCAATAGATTTAGAGGTTGGGCAGCCCGCCCCAGCTTAGATGAGTGCTAGAACCACCTATGCTTTCTACCCTCTACCGATTCAGCAGAGTCTCAAGCCCAAGCTGCAGGTGAGCAGACACTATTGCCAACCTATGGATTGATTACGAGAAAAAAACCTTTACGTCATCAGCTTTAATAATATTCAACATTAGCAACAATCATTGGGGCTTATATTGCAAAAGTGACTACGGACACCTATGCTTAATCTGTCATCAAGAATTTTTGGGCAATCTGAAGTTTTGCTTCCCCAACGGTGATTTCCGGCTTGTCATCTTTTGGGACGTTTTTTTGCGCCTGAACAGCAGACAAAGTGCGTTAGGTAAACCAGGGTTGTCTAAGTTTATAAGGAGATTTCGACTATGCCGATTGCTGTGGGAATGATTGAGACGCTGGGTTTTCCGGCTGTAGTAGAAGCCGCTGACGCGATGGTAAAAGCGGCCCGAGTTACCCTGGTGGGCTACGAAAAAATCGGTAGCGGCCGTGTCACCGTGATTGTGCGGGGCGACGTGTCTGAGGTGCAGGCCTCGGTAGCAGCTGGCATTGAGAATGTGAAGCGAGTCAATGGCGGCGAAGTTCTGTCTACCCACATTATTGCTCGTCCCCACGAAAACCTGGAATTTGTTCTGCCCATTCGCTACACCGAGGCGGTAGAGCAGTTTCGCAGCTAGGTCTTAGAGGTGCGGTTTTTTGAGACCCATTCGTTCTAAGGTTTAAGGGACTGCTGGGCTGGTGGGCCTAGCCTAGGGTAAGGCTAATTCAGCACTCGTTTGAGCTCCTGTATTCTCTGAAAAAAAGGCATATAAAAGCATGGCAATTGCAGTTGGTATGGTCGAGACGTTGGGCTTCCCCGCTGTGGTGGAAGCTGCCGATGCCATGGTGAAAGCGGCTCGGGTCACCCTGGTGGGCTATGAGAAAATCGGTAGCGGTCGCGTCACCGTCATCATTCGCGGCGACGTGTCTGAAGTGCAAGCTTCCGTGGCAGCCGGTATTGAGAACGTGAAGCGGGTCAATGGCGGCCAAGTGCTGTCTACCCACATCATTGCTCGTCCCCACGAAAACCTGGAATTTGTTCTACCCATTCGCTACACCGAGGCGGTAGAGCAGTTTAGAGAGAGTGTTAGCGGCATCCGCCCCTACGGCAGATAAGTCACTATGCTCTTGGCTAAGGTTCGTGGCACGGTAGTTAGCACCTGCAAGGAGCCTAGCTTGAGCGGCACAAAGTTTTTACTGGTGCAGCTCATTAGCGAAACTGGTGACTTGCTGCCTGACTATACGGTGGCCGCCGATGTGGTAGGGGCTGGCCCCGGCGAATGGGTGTTAATTACCCAGGGCAGTGGGGCCCGCCAGCAGCGCGGCTACGAAAATCGTCCTGTGGATGCGGCAGTGGTTGCCATTGTCGATACCGTAAGTCTCGACAGCGGCAATCTTTACAACAAGCGAGACGATTTTAGCTAGCTGGGTTTCTTTACATGGGCAATCCAGTTCAGCTAGCACAGGCAGAGACTACACTCTCCCCATAATTAGCTCACTTCTGTGGTTGAGCAGCTAGTTAGTCGGGGTTTTTTGGGAGGACGTACGGCAATGGCGATCCGCACACCAGCGGCATCTCCGACTCAGGCATGGGGTTCGCAGCAATCATCTGGGTCATCGGCCCGGGTACATGGGTTAGCCCAGGTGCAGGGTCAGGTTCTCGTTGAGGCTGGGGCAGTTTTGGCCGCTGGCTCAATAGTTAGGGCCGACCCCGGTGCCGCCGTGCGACTCGGTGCTGCTAGCACCCTACAGGAGGGAGCCACGGTATATGGTCGTGCCCAGGGACAAGTGCTGGGAGACGATCGCAGCCCCTGGGCGGTCTGGGTAGGCGATCGCGCCATTCTCACCCACAAAGTGCTGGTGCAGAGTCCGGTCTACATTGGTGCTGACTGCTTTATTGGCTTTCGCTCAACCCTATTTAACGCTCGACTGGGAGCCGGGTGTGTCGTGATGATGCACGCCCTTGTACAAGATGTGGACGTGCCGCCCGGCAAGCTGATTCCCTCAGGTTCAGTAATTACTCAACAGCATCAGGCCGATGCCCTGCGCGACGTTGGCCCCATTGATATTGCCCTGATTAGGGAACTTGCAGGAACGCCTGGCCATGCGCCCCCCCTAGGTGGGTCAGCTAGCACAGCGTCTCTAGATACCACAGCACACTCAAACGAACGCGATGGATTAGGCACTATGACTTCTCAACTGCTACCCCCCGACGTTGTCCAGCAGGTCCGTCAGTACCTGGCCCAGGGCTTCACCATTGGCACCGAGCACGCCGACTCTCGCCGCTATCGCAGTGGCGTCTGGCAGACCTGCAGCCCAGTTCAGTCCCAGCGTGAGCCTGAAGTGCTGGCCGCCATCGAAAACTGTCTGTCTCAGCACTCGGGTGAGTACGTGCGCATGTTCGGTATCGATCCGAGGGCGAAGCAGCGAGTCGCCCCCATCACTATTCAGCGAGCCGACGGCAAGGCTGTTGCCAGCAGCGGCTCGGTGCCTTCTCATGCTAGTTATTCCAGCCCTTCTAACAATGGTGGCCATCGCCCGGCCCCGGCCGTGGCCAGCGGCCCTCTGTCGCCAGAGGTGGTGCAGCGGGTGCGTCAGTACCTCAGTCAGGGCTACCGGATTGGCACCGAGCACGCCGATACTCGCCGCTACAGCAGTAACGTGTGGCAAACCTGCTCTCCCATTCAGTCGTCCCGTGAGGGTGAGGTCTTTGGTGCCCTCGAGCGCTGCCTGGCTGAGCACTCGGGCGAATATGTGCGACTGTTTGGCATCGACCCTAAAGCGAAGTGCCGCGTTGCTCCCATTACCATTCAGCGCCCCGACGGCAAATCCGTGGCGGCTAGTTCGCGATCGGGCGGTTCTCCTAGCAACTCCTATGCGTCGGCTCCTAGCCCTAGCGGTAGTTCTCAGGCCAGCGGTGACGTAGCTCAGCAGGTGCGCCAGTGGCTCAGCCAGGGGTACCACGTTGGGGCTGAGCATGCCGATGCGCGCCGCTACAGCAGCAACGTGTGGCAGTCTTGTCGGACCATCACCAGCAACCGTGAGGGCGATGTCCTAGGCGCTATCAACACCTGTATAGCTGAGCACCCCAACGAGTACGTGCGGGTATTTGGCATTGACCCCAGAGCCAAGCGGCGAGTGGCCGCAGTCACCGTGCAGCGGCCGGGCTCTAAGTCGGCACCGGTTGCCCCATCGCCCTCCTATTCGACCTCCAGCGCCCCAAGCGGCAATGGGGCAGCTCCTATGGGAGGCCTTCCCCAGGAGGTAGTGCAGCAGGTGCAGCAGCTCTTCAACCAGGGCTATCGTCTCAGCCTTGAGCATGCCGACGTGCGTCGCTATCGCAGCGGTGCTTGGCAAAATGCCGGCATGCTAGAGGGAAGCCGGGCCTCGGATGTGCTCAACGCCCTAGAGTCTCAGCTGCGAAACCACTCTGGCCACTATGTGCGGCTAGTAGGCATCGATCCAAAGGTGAAAAAACGAGTGCATGAAGCCACTATCCAGCGACCTTAGAGACCTCTCACTCAACCTTTGACCGTGGCAGTACCCGCCCAGGTGATCACCCAGCCTACCAATGGCTACATTCAGGGAGATGTAGATTTAGCGCCTGGAGTGGCGATCGCACCTGGGGTATTGCTAGGGGCTGCCCCCGGTTGCCGTCTGGTGGTCTCTGCGGGCGTCTGTTTGGGGGTCGATGTGGTGGTGCAGGCCTGCCACGGCGACCTGGTGATTGAGCCAGGGGTGAGCTTGGGCAGCGGGGTGCTCGTAGTAGGACATGGCTCCATTGGTCAGCACACCTGTATTGGAGCCAATAGCACCCTCATCAACCCTACGATTGGGGCATCTCAGGCGATCGCACCGGGGTCTTTACTGGGCGAGCCAACGCAGACATCTTCTGACCAGGAGTCTTCATCTAGCGGATTTACCCCTAGTACTAGTAGCCACGTCTATGGGACTGCCAGCAGCATAGGGGCTGCGGAGAATGGTCTCAACGGCTCGGGTAACCCCACTGTTGGGACAGCTCACAACGGCAGTATCCCCAGTGGCATTGCCCAGAACGGCAATACTCAAAACAGTATTGGGCACAACGTTGCTGGGCAAAATGGATCCTCCGTCTACGGCAAAACCCAGGTCAATCGCCTACTAGCCACCCTATTTCCCCAGCGTCACTCGCTCAATGGCGCTAGCTCAGAGGACAGGCCCTAGAATGGAGAGGCAGACACCCTGTGCAGAGGCACCCTATGCAACCCGACGGCAAACTAGCCTCGCCCCTTGACCTCAAGTCTGGCACGCCCAAGCGGTTAACCCTGGCTACCCCTGCGCCAGGTCAAAAAGAAGCCCAGCGGCGCGACAAGTATCGCGGCGCTGCTTTGGGTATGGTGTCGACGGAGAGCTTTCCGGCGGTGGTGGGTACGGCCGATGCCATGTTGAAAGCCGCCGATGTGCTGCTGGTAGGCTACGAGAAAACGGGCGGCGGCCACTGCACTGCGATCGTGCGGGGGGGCATTTCCGACGTGCGCATGGCGGTAGAGGCTGGAATTAGAACCGCCCAGGATTTTGGTCAGTTTGTCTCGTCAACGCTGATTCCGCGCCCATTGCCCAACCTGGAAGCGGTGCTACCTATCTGCGCCCGTTGGGACGAGCTGCAGCGTGAGGGCGGCGGTAAGATGGGCAGTCAGGCCATTGGTCTGTTAGAGACCCGTGGCTTCCCTGCCATGGTGGGGGCCGCTGACGCGATGACCAAGTCGGCCGATGTGCAGCTGATGTCCCACGAGACGATTGGCGAAGGCCTTTGCACCATTTTGATTCGAGGGTCGCTGCCCAACGTGGCGATCGCGATCGAAGCCGGCATGCACGAAGCCGAGCGCATCGGTGAACTCCATGCCGTGATGGTCATTCCCCGCCCCCTCGATGACCTGGTTGAATCGCTGCCCATTATGGAAATGGAGCAGGAGCAGAAGCAGCCCGAACCCCTACGCATTCCCCTCAACCTGGAAGTCAAACAAGAGGAGACCGAAGCCGAGCCGGTGCTGATCGAAGCGGCGGCGGAAGAGGCTACCCCGATTGCCCTAGAGCTGACTGTAGACGAGCAAGAGCTAGCCGACGAAGAGCTTTAGAAAGTTAGGTAGAGCAGAGATCTGAGGAAAGCCGATGCCTATGGTTAAGCGGTGGCAGTTAGCTTGCTACGGTTGTGCTGCTTGCATATTGCAGCAGTTGACTTAGTCGGGACACTTTGACAGATGGAATCCTCCGGTAGGGACGTTGCAGTGCAATGTCCCTACGTCGAGCCTGTCCTAACTCAATGGACGTTTGCTGTATCTCTATGCTCTTTGAACCAATCCCAAACTTGCTCTACCAGATCTTTGGCATCGGCATCAAACCACTGCGCTGCTACGCGGTTGCGAAACCAGGTGCGCTGCCGTTTGGCGAACTGGCGGGTGTGCTGCACGATGTCGGCCTGGGCGATCGGTAGAGAGACATCCCCTTGCAGGTAGCGCAGCATTTCGGCGTAGCCCAATGTCTGCAGCAGGGGCAGCTTTGGGCCATATTTTTTCAGCAGATGAGTTACCTCATCTACAAATCCCGCTTCAACCATGGCCTGGGTGCGCTGGGCAATGCGGCGTTCTAGTGCAAGGACATCACAGTCAAGAGCCAGGTAGAGCACTGGGTATGCCGGAGGTGCTTCTCCCTGGAGAACCGACATGGGCTGGCCAGTGACGTAGAACACCTCCAGGGCGCGCACCGTACGCACCGGATCGTGGGGGTGAATGCGTAAGGCCGCCGCCGCATCCAGGCTTTTGAGCAGAGCATAGCAGTGGGGCTGCCCCAGAGCCTCTAACTGCTGGCGCAGGGCCGGCTGAGGAGCTACGGGCGGAATGCGTAATCCTTTCACCACCGCGTCTATATAGAGACCGGTACCACCCACCAGCATGGGAACAGCATTCGTTTGGTGAAAGGTATGAATTAGATCCTGAGCCTGACGCTGGTACTGGGCCAGGGTGAGGGTTTCAGTCGGAGCGCAGATGTCTATTAGATAGTGGGGAATTTGCTGCCGATCGAATACCGAAGGTTTTGCCGTCCCAATATCAAACTCTCGATATACTTGTCGGGAGTCGGCGCTGAGAATGCACCCTTGAAGGCGCTGGGCTAGGGCGATCGCCAAAGACGATTTGCCCGTGGCCGTAGCGCCGCCAATCACCCACAAAAATGGTACAATTGAACTATTATTCTCCGTCTCCTGGAACGACGATTCTAGCTGGGGAAATTTAGGTGGTTGCATCCCTAGTTTATTCTTGAGCTGACGTTGCCTTAGAGCCCGCTGTGGCTGCTTTGTGCTATAATTTCTAGGTGTTTTGACCTGGCGAGCATTCGGGTGGCTTAGAGCCCATTTTTGGAGCGTACAGTATGACAACTGACTACGGTGCCGATCAGATTCAGGTTCTAGAGGGGCTTGAGCCTGTTCGCAAACGTCCAGGCATGTACATCGGCAGCACTGGCCCCCGTGGACTCCACCACCTAGTGTACGAGGTTGTTGATAACTCCGTAGACGAAGCGCTGGCAGGCCACTGCGATCGCATCGATATTTCCCTCAATGCCGACGGCTCGGTTTCCGTTACCGACAATGGGCGCGGCATTCCCACCGACATTCACCCCCGCACCGGCAAGTCGGCCCTCGAAACGGTGATGACTGTGCTTCACGCTGGGGGCAAGTTTGGCGGAGGCGGCTACAAGGTGTCTGGGGGCCTTCACGGCGTGGGTATCTCGGTAGTCAACGCCCTATCAGAGTGGGTTGAAGTTACCGTCTGGCGCCAAGGGAAGGAGCACAAGCAGCGATTTGAGCGCGGTGTGCCTATCGGTGAGCTGTCGGCAGAGAAAATTGCCGAAAAGCGCCAGGGCACCTCGGTCACCTTCTTGCCCGATACCGAAATTTTTCACAACGGCACTGAGTTTGACTACGACACCCTGTGCGGCCGCCTGCGTGAGCTGGCCTACTTGAATGCGGGCATTCAGGTAATCTTTACCGACTACCGCCTAGACGTGATCAAGTCGGACCAGCCCAAGGTTTCGACCTACCACTATGCGGGCGGCATCATTGAGTACGTCAAGTACATCAACAACGACAAGCAGCCCATCCACGATGAGATCATTCACATCTCCTCCGAGCGCGATGGGGTGCAGGTAGAGGCCGCGCTGCAGTGGTGTATCGACGCCTATTCTGACAACCTGCTGGGCTTTGCCAACAACATTCGCACCATCGACGGCGGTACCCACTTGGAGGGACTGAAGGCGGTGCTGACCCGCACCCTCAACAACTTCAGCCGCAAGCGCAACAAGCGCAAAGATGCCGACTCGAACCTGGCAGGGGAAAATATCCGCGAGGGGCTGACGGCAATTATCTCGGTGAAGGTGCCCGACCCCGAATTTGAGGGTCAGACCAAAACTAAGCTAGGCAACACCGAGGTGCGGGGTATTGTCGATTCTCTAGTGGGTGAAGCCCTAACCGAGTATCTCGACTTCCATCCCAATGTGGCCGACGCCATCTTAGAGAAGGCCATTCAAGCCTTTAATGCCGCCGAGGCCGCTCGCCGAGCCAGGGAACTGGTGCGTCGTAAGTCGGTGCTAGAGTCGTCTACCCTACCGGGCAAACTGGCCGACTGTAGCAGCCGTGACCCCAGCGAGTCGGAAATTTTTATTGTGGAAGGCGACTCAGCCGGTGGTAGTGCAAAGCAGGGGCGCGATCGCCGCTTCCAGGCCATTCTGCCGCTGCGGGGCAAAATTCTCAATATTGAGAAAACCGAAGACTCTAAGATCTACAAAAACACTGAAATTCAGGCGCTGATTACCGCCTTGGGCATGGGCATTCGCGGCGAGGAGTTTGACTCATCGCAGCTGCGCTACCACCGCATCTGCCTGATGACCGACGCCGACGTGGATGGGGCTCACATTCGCACCCTGCTGCTAACGTTCTTTTACCGCTACCAGCGCGACCTGGTCGACCAGGGTTACATTTACATCGCCTGTCCGCCCCTCTACAAGGTGGAGCGGGGTCGCAACCACTGGTACTGCTATAACGAGCGCGAGTTGCAGAACCTAATTACCAACGAGTTTCCGGCCAACGCCAACTACACGGTGCAGCGGTTTAAAGGTCTGGGAGAAATGATGCCCCAGCAGCTGTGGGAAACCACCATGGACCCCACTACCCGCACTATGAAGCGGGTGGAGATCGAAGACGCCGCCGAGGCCGACCGCATCTTTACGATCTTGATGGGCGATCGCGTCGCTCCCCGTCGTGAGTTCATTGAAACCTACGGCTCCCGCATGAAGCTAGAAGACTTGGACATCTAGGGTAAAGAGCCAGTATCTGACTTCTTGCGGTGGATCATGCCCGACGATTGCTCATTGTCGGGCGTGAATTAAACCAGCGTAAACGGTGTGCCGGAGCAGCAATGTTGCTCCCTTAAGGCAACGTCGACATCGTTGAGATGCTGCAATTCTTTGATCAACCTTGATCAATGGGATAGTTCATCCTTGAGCGAATGTATTCTATGGATCGTTGCGTTAGGGGTGAACTATGACGACGATTCAGCCAATTGTGCTTGAGGATGATAACGGCACGAGCTACACCATTTACGTAGAAACTGAGGTTGCAGAAACCTACAGAATGCCAGTCGCTCCACTTGCCGCTCCGCCTGCTCCACCCAGCTCCTACGACCCCGATACTAACCGCGACTATGATTGGCTACCCGGCGCACCAACGCGGGCTCTACCGCCGCCCATTAGCGCTCAGCTTCAAACAATTCACCAAACTATTCGTGCCTATACAATGTATGCCCTAGGGGCCTTCAAAAACCTGGCTGGGGCTGAGGTTGAAGACCTCAAACTCAGCTTTGGTATCAAAATTAACGCCGATACCGGAATTCCTATGCTGGCTAAGGGTTCCATTGATGGTGACTTTAAAATCGAGGTCACCTGTAAGTTTCCTAAAAACCAAGCGAGTTAGACCAGCTAACCGTCAAAATTTGCGTAGGTGATTTGAAACTGCAATTTTTTCTTAAACTCAAACGACTGACTTTAGGTTCAGTTACTTATTGAGTCGTTCAGCCCGTTCAAAGAAGCATCGAAGAGTTTGATGCTAGCGAAACATTGAAGAATTCTGCTGGCGTTACAATTAAAAAGCTGGATTAGTAACCTGTACTAACCCAGCTTTTTAATGGTTTGGAACCGATGATCTAGTTTTCAGTAGAGCCAGCTAGCTTGACTTTTTTGGCCAGACCGACCGTTTCAAGCAGGCGAATGGTCATCCAGGTCATGTCAACTTCCCACCATTTGAGGCCGTGGCGGGCCGAGTACTGATAGGCATGGTGGTTGTTGTGCCAGCCCTCACCGTAGGTGAGCACGGCCACCCACCAGCAGTTGGTTGATTTGTCCTCGGTCTCGTGGCTGCGGTAGCCAAACTTGTGGGTGGCACTATTCACTAGCCAAGTGCAGTGGTAAACCGCCACCAGCCGCACAAAGATGCCCCACAGCACAAAGGGCCAGCCGCCCAGGGCGTAAAGCACTACGCCGAGACCAACTTGAAGCAGCAGGAAATACTTTTCGCAGAACAGGTAGAAGCGATCGTCTTTGATATCGCGGATGAAACGGTCAACCTCGTGGCGGGCCGGCACGTCGCGCAGCATCCAACCCATATGGCTCCACCAAAAACCCTTGTTAGAGTCGTGGTGGTCGAGGCTCTGGTCAGAGTAAGCATGGTGGTGGCGGTGTAGGCCGACCCACATAATTGGGCCGTGCTGGCAAGCCAGGGTGCCGCAAAAAACAAAAAAGTACTCCAGCCACTTGGGCACCGTAAAGCTACGGTGAGACACCAGTCGGTGCCAACCCAGGGTAATACCCAGGCAGCCGGTGAACCAGTGGAGCAGCAGTGCTACCCCGATCGCCGCCCAGGAAAAGTTAGCGGGCAGAAACGCCAGGGCCGCCATGCTGTGGACAAAAATCATGAAGCCAAGGGTGACCCAATCGCGGGACAAACGCTCGGTAGTTACAGCAGTCATGCAGAAATCTCAGAATTTTGGACAAGCGCCCCAGCAGGAATCCTCAGTAAGAATTTTGCTCAGGCAGAGTAAATGTAGGGGACAATAGTTACCCCTGTTTCTTAACGAAAAAATTTAACCATTGCAACAATCAAACCTGATGATGCCCTCTGACTCGACCCTTCTTCCAATATTTTATGGAATTGACGCTCAGGTCAAGCAAAATCTAGCGCGAGTATTAGGGGCATTTCGACAGCATCGGGTGGGAAGTCACCACTTTAACAGCGTGTCGGGCTACGGGCACGACGATCTGGGGCGTGACACCCTCGATCGCGTCTTTGCCGACATAGTGCAGGCGGAGGCCGCCCTGGTGCGATCGCAGTTTGTCTCAGGCACCCACGCGATCGCCTGCGCCCTGTTCGGCGTGCTGCGCCCTGGGGATGAAATGCTAGCCGTAGCAGGCACTCCCTACGACACCCTTGAAGAGGTAATTGGCTTACGGAGCAAAGGCCAGGGGTCCTTGGCCGAGTTTGGGGTGTCCTATCGAGAGTTACCATTGACCGCTGACCACACCCTCGACTGGGATGCCCTAGCGACAGCAGTGGGGCCAAAAACCCGACTGGTGCACATCCAGCGATCGTGCGGCTACAGCTGGCGGTCATCCCTCACCATAGCCGAAATCGAAAAGATCGTGGCTACGGTAAAAGGCCAGAATTCCACCGTTGTCTGTTTTGTCGATAACTGCTATGGCGAATTTTTAGAAGACCGTGAGCCTACTGCCGTTGGCGCCGATCTCATGGCCGGATCGCTGATCAAAAACCCCGGCGGCACCATTGCCCCCACCGGTGGCTACATCGCTGGTCGGGCCGACCTAGTTGCAGCGGCCGCCTGCCGTCTTACCGCCCCTGGCATTGGGGCCAGCGGTGGTTCTAGCCTCAACCTCAACCGCCTGCTTTATCAGGGACTATTCTTAGCTCCCCAAATGGTTGGTGAAGCCATGAAGGGCAATTATCTTCTAGCGGCCACCTTTGCTGCCCTAGGGTACCCCGTCAATCCAGACCCCAGTGCATCCCAGCGCGACGTGATCCAGGCCATTCGCCTAGGGTCACCCGAGAAGCTGATCGCCTTTTGTAAGGCCGTACAACAGCATTCTCCCATCGACGCCTATGTCGAACCCGTACCGGCTGCCATGCCCGGCTACGACAGCGAGCTGGTAATGGCTGGGGGCACCTTTATCGACGGCAGCACCTCAGAACTATCGGCTGACGGCCCTCTACGAGAACCCTATATCGTTTACTGCCAGGGCGGCACCCACTGGACCCATGTGGCCCTAGCGGTGGAAGCAGCGGTAGAGGCGATCGGCCCGTTGTAGAACAGCTCCTAGCAGTAGGTCGGGCATGCTTCGCTTTGCCCAGTTTCAGCATTCAGCACACAAAAATCATTGGAAAAACGTTGTTCTCCCAATGGTACAGGCTACGCCTGATTGTCCATACCGCACTTAAAAACAGCAGGGGCGATGGACTGCGATCCATCGCCCCTGCTGTTTACAGAATATAGATTACAGAGGCAAGCTTAGCTATGGCCGCCGCTGACTAGAGTGGTCAGAATGGGCAGATTAGCCGCCAGCAGGTAGGCGAAGGTAGCTCCGCCAATGCCGCCGATCAAAAAGCTACCGGCAAACTCGCTCCAGCCTTCATCAGATTCGAGGCTGGCGGGAGGGGGGAAGGGGGTGGTGGCTTTAGTAACGGAGTGGTTAAGGCCAGAACCTGAGTAAATTGACAGGCAGGCGGTCAAAATCACCACTAGGCCCGCCGCGCTCAGCAACCCAGCTAGGCCGGGAATTTCAGAATCGCGCAGGGGGCCGAGTAGGGCAAAGGGACCGTAGAGAAAATAGCCATGGGCCATGCCAATTTCTAAGCCGCGCCGCTGGGGGGAAAGCCCCTTGCGGTAGGCGGGCAGATTGCCAATAAAAGCCTTTGAAAACCCAGAGGAATTAATCGGCGTCTCTAGGTTGCCGATTTGTGGATCCCCAGCGGGCTGAATGAGGTCTGTCATGGGGGAAGTTTCTCCAACTCAAACAAGATCACAGCAAATAGATAAAGACGGTTTCCAGATGCTGTTAAGTCTCCAAAAACCATCTCTAGAGCGTGTTCGCGAGGACTGCCTCACGAGGTCTTTCCCTAGGGGTGTAGCAGCAAGTCGGGAAAGAAGCGATTGAATTCGATCAAAATACCGGCGTGAATCAACATCCACACGGTCAGCAACACCGGGGCAGTTGATAGATACCGAGGCAGGCCGTTGTTCATGGTCTAATTCTCCTGGGTCTTATTCTGGGGAGTCGTTATTCTGGGAATCAGCGGGAGATTTACCTAGCGAGGAGATACAGTGATCTCTTCGTTCTTAGCAAACATAGCCCCGCTAGCAATGTCTTTGAAGGCAAGTAGCGGCCAGGCAAACCCAGTTAACATGGTCTTGATAGCCAGGGGCACATCAATAACGACTTCCTTTTCTTCGGGATTCTTGTCACCACGTACCGTGATGAGGTAGGCGCGACCTACCCAGCCAATCCACCCAGCGATGTAGAGAAACAACAGACTAGGGATGAGAAACTCACCGGCATGGGCCAGATCGCCGTCTACCACCAAGTGGGGTAGGCCATCGCTGCCGCACAGCAGGGTAGAGCTACCATAAAAGTCGAACCGAGCTTTGGCCGATTCGGTCTTGGCACCAGCGGCTCGCTTCAGAAATGCCTCGTTCTGACCACAGGGGGTAAGGCCGGCTACGTTGTCGCCAGCCAGGCTAGCGGAAGCCGGGGGGGCAAACCCGAACCAGAGAAACACTACAAGCGCTACAGCAAAAAACCGTCGCATAAACTGTTCCTTTTAATTACCGAAGAAACTAGGGCGATTTGAACGTAAAGTTAAGTTTTTTGAACAAAAATTCACCCAACTTGGTCGCCATAATACCTCGCGGTCGAACCCCCGTAAAGCTAATATCGGTGGGGTGTTTACATCTCTACAAATTACGGCGCGCCTTACTCTAATTCGCTTTTGCGGCTTACTCTAGTTCTCTTTTAAGCACAACCCCCATGGCGACGATTTTAGCGATAGAAACTAGCTGTGATGAGACAGCGGCGGCGGTGGTGCGCGATCGCACCGTCCTCAGCAACGTCGTTGCTTCGCAGATTGCCATTCACCAACCCTACGGCGGCATTGTGCCCGAGGTAGCCTCGCGACACCATGTCGTCACGCTGGGGGAAAGTATCAGTGCGGCCCTAGACCAAGCTGGACTGGGCTGGACCGCCATTGATGGGGTCGCCGCCACCTGCACCCCAGGCTTAGTAGGCGCTCTATTGGTAGGGCTAACAGCGGGCAAAACCCTGGCTATGGTGCACCGCAAGCCCTTCCTAGGGATTCACCATCTGGAGGGGCATGTCTACGCTAACTATCTGGCCAGCCCTGATCTGGAGCCCCCTTACCTGTGCCTGCTGGTGTCAGGGGGGCACACCAGCCTGATCTATGTCAAAGGCTGCGGCCAGTACCAGACCCTGGGCCAAACCCGTGACGACGCCGCTGGGGAAGCCTTTGATAAGGTAGCGCGCCTCATGGAGCTGGACTATCCCGGCGGCCCCATCATCGACCAGCTGGCCCAGACTGGCAATCCTCAGGCGTTCCCGCTGCCCGAAGGCAATATTTCGCGCCCCGAGGGGGGCTTCCACCCCTACGACTCCAGCTTTAGCGGGCTAAAGACGGCGATGCTGCGACTGGTGGAAAAACTTAGGGCAGATGGGGTTGATCCCCTACCGGTAGCCGACTTGGCCGCCAGTTTCCAGGCCACAGTGGCCCGCAGTCTGACCCGCCGGGTGGTGGCCTGTGCCCAGGCCTACGGCCTGACCACTGTGGCGGTAGGGGGTGGAGTTGCTGCCAACAGCGGTCTGCGCCAGCACCTCCAACAGGCAGCCGTCGATCACGGCCTGCAGGTGCTATTTCCGCCCCTTAGCCTCTGTACCGACAATGCCGCGATGATCGGCTGCGCGGCCGCCGACCACCTGAACCAGGGGCATTGCTCAGGCTTTGCCCTGGGAGCCCAGTCGCGTCTCGACCTGGCACGGGTTATGGAGCTTTACGCGCCTATCGCCGTGGCTTGACGCTACACTGGGGTTCAACGGCTAGCGGGTAGGCGATCGCCCACCCACCAGCTTAGGGTTGTGTTGGTTAAGCGTTATGGTTTCACTGCACCGCGTTCGTTCTTGGCCTCAGCCCCTGCTGAACGTCTCCTGGCTGGGAGGGTTAGCGCTGGGTACTCTGCTGTTGGCTGGATGTGGGCCTGAGCCTACCCAAACCGTTACCGGCACCACCAGCTACGAAGCCCAGCTGGCTCAGCACTTAGCCGACACCGGAAGCGTAATGTACGGGGCTTATTGGTGCCCCCACTGCGCTGATCAGAAGGCGATGTTTGGTGAGGCTGTGGAGCAAGTGCCCTACGTAGAGTGTGCCGCCGATGGCGACAACCCGCAGCCAGAGCTGTGTGAGCAAAAGGGCATTCAGGGATATCCCACTTGGGAAATTGATGGTCAGCTCTCCCCAGGGGTTAAGTCTTTAGAGGACTTAGCTACCCTGTCAGGATTTTCGCCGCCCCAGTAGGGCGGCACTAAGCCAGCTTTACAGCTGAGCCGCCTTTGTCCGTGTGTTATTCATTCTCAGATTCCATTGCATAACCCGAGCCCCACTCCCCATTCCCACCTGCACGAGGTCGAGCCCACCGGTGATACCAGGGCTCATCCCCACGTCCATGACCCAGAATCGCTGCGGCGAATTGTCAATCGGCTGGCCCGCATTGAGGGCCACATTCGCGGCATTAAGACTATGGTGCAGGAAAGCCGGCCCTGCCCAGACGTGCTGGTGCAGGTGGCGGCGGTGCGGGGGGCACTCGATCGCGTCGCCCGCATCATTCTCGATGAGCACCTGACCGAGTGCATTGGTCGCGCTGCCGAAGACGGCAACATTGAGGAAGAAATTGCCGAGCTTAAAGCTGCGTTAGATCGGTTTTTGCCTTAGTTTTAGGGTCTAAGGTGCAGGGTTTAGGGCAGAATCGCAAGCATTCAGCCAACCCTTTCACCCTAAACCCTGCACCCTATGCCCCTTTAGGCCGGAATAAATCGGCTGTGCTCGCGCAGCAGGATGCGCTCAAACTGGCGCACCCAGTGGCTAAAGCGATCGCTCTCCTGGGCCGTGGCGAACACCAGGGGTTTGCGCGTTAGCAGGGCTACATACTCCTCCTTGGTGCGTACCACAAAGGCAGTTTGCTGGTCTAGCTCAATGCAGATGTGGGAGAACCCCTCTAGCTTCAGCGAGGACATCAGCAGCGATTTGAGCCCTAGGGCCTGAAATACGAGCTGCACCCAGCTCGTACTTTCGTTGTCGGCGGTGATGAAATACTCGCGGGGCAGACCGCTGAAGTCGAAGATAGCAACTCCGATAATATTCTCCAGCATTGCGTCTTGGGCGGAGAGCGGGGGCGCGGGCTGCGCCGGTACAGATGCCTTAGCCGTAGTCATAGACCATTCACGTGGTGGCACAGGATACTGAAGGAACCAGCCATAGACACGAGGCGCATCGCTGGCTACCTGAAAGAACTCCCTTGGCTTAGCATACCCGGCCAGCCACAACAAATCATTGTTTAGTTGACCAGTGCTCAGAGTGGCCTAGCGGCGGTCGCCAGTCTTTTTTGGCGCAGAAAGAGGTGCGCATCTGCCCCTTGCCCTTGACCCAGACTTCGCCCCTCAGATCACGGTTGTAGGTGGCTTTCAGGCAGTTGTAGGTAGTTTCTAGCACTCGAATTTGCTCAGACACTATGCGGCTGGCGGTGTTTACGGCGTCGCCCTAGAGGTTGTAGATAAATTTTTTGATGCCGATGCGCGGCGAAGGAACTGGCCGGTGCGATCGCTAAGCTCCTAGGCCATAGCCACAATTAAGTAGCCCACCGCCACAGCTAAAACACCCGATCACTGACATCCTAAACGACTGCTCAACAACAACTGAGCCATGGATAATCCTGAGTTAAAGATGCGATCAACCGCCCAGCAAACTTGAGCTGCCCAATTTCGACCCGAGTCGTTTCGTAGTGGTGATAGCGACTCTGATTGAATCAGTGGCAGTGGGAAAATCAGCTCCTTTACACCAAGTCTTAGGGTTACTGGACATGGTGTAAAGGATCGGTATGGTCTTTGTAGTGATCGCCCTTTGGTTTAATCTTTGCGACAACAGGGATAAATTCCGTTCTGTTTGAGCTGAACCAGCTCTGAAAACAGGGGACAGAGATACACTTAGACCGGTCGGAAAACGGTTTTTGTTCGAAGCTGAAACGTTGATGCAGGGGGGGTAGGCAATCAAAAATAGGC
Organism: Nodosilinea sp. FACHB-131; assembly: GCF_014695395.1. Lineage (GTDB taxonomy): Bacteria > Cyanobacteriota > Cyanobacteriia > Phormidesmidales > Phormidesmidaceae > Nodosilinea. Next base: position 54,879 of record NZ_JACJOF010000037.1, on the reverse strand, counting down.
GGTAAGAGAGGCCACCATCTCCTGAGGGCTAGCGTTCTTTGGGCTGAGGTACTGAATTTTGTCTAGGCATTGCAGCAGATGGTCATTTCTCTTTTTAGACAAGTGTCCCAAAAAACATTACGGAACCCGTACTTGCTGTTCAAAAGGCCGCTAAAAATCGTATGGTTTTCAAGAGACGCCGCCCTTCTACAGCGGCTTTCGTCTAACGTTATTTGTGTTCGCAAGAGACTTGGCATTGTCTATGGCTTCCCCCACCATCGAATCGATTCTCCACGAAAACCGTCTGTTTTCGCCTGCCGATGGGTTTGTTCAAAACGCGTCCATCAAGAGCCTCGAAGAGTATCGGGCCCTAGCCGAACGAGCAGCGGCAGATCCAGCTCAGTTCTGGGCAGAACTCGCCAGTCAGGAGCTGCACTGGTTCAAATCTTGGGAGACGGTGCTCGACTGGCAGCCGCCCTTTGCAAAATGGTTTGTGGGGGGCAAAATCAACATTTCCTACAACTGTTTAGATCGCCACCTCACTACCTGGCGACGCAATAAAGCCGCCCTGATTTGGGAAGGGGAGCCGGGCGATAGCCGCACCCTGACCTACGCTCAGCTACACCGGGAAGTGTGCCAAGTAGCCAATGTGCTCAAGGGGTTGGGGGTACAAAAGGGCGATCGCGTCGGCATTTATATGCCCATGGTGCCTGAGGCGGCGATCGCCATGCTGGCCTGCGCCCGCATTGGTGCCCCCCACACCGTCATCTTTGGCGGTTTTAGCGCCGAAGCGTTGAAAGATCGCCTCAACGATGCTGAGGCCAAGGTCGTGATTACCGCCGACGGTGGCTTTCGCAAAGACAAGATTGTGCCGCTCAAAGCCGCGGTAGATCAGGCTTTGGCCGACGGTGGTGTGCCCAGTGTTGCCAGCGTGCTGGTGGTGCAGCGCACCAAGGCCGAGATCACCATGGTTGAAGGCCGCGACCACTGGTGGCACGAGCTCCAGGCCACAGCCTCGGCCCACTGCCCCGCCGAGGAAATGGATGCCGAAGACCTGCTGTTCATCCTTTACACTAGCGGCACCACGGGCAAACCCAAGGGGGTGGTGCACACCACGGGCGGCTACAACCTCTACACCCACACCACTTTTAAATGGACCTTTGACATCAAAGACACCGACGTTTACTGGTGCACGGCCGACGTGGGTTGGATTACAGGCCACAGCTACATTGTCTACGGCCCGCTGTCGAACGGGGCGACCACGGTGATGTACGAAGGGGTGCCCCGGCCCTCGAACCCCGGCTGCTTTTGGGATGTGATTGAGAAGTATGGCGTCACCATTTTCTACACCGCTCCCACTGCCATTCGCGCCTTTATTAAAATGGGCGACGAGTTGCCCAAGGCGCGAGATTTATCGTCGCTACGGCTGCTAGGTACCGTAGGCGAACCGATCAATCCCGAAGCCTGGATGTGGTATCACCAAGTAATTGGTGGCGAGCGCTGCCCAATTGTCGATACCTGGTGGCAAACAGAAACCGGCGGCTTTATGATTACGCCGCTGCCGGGGGCGATCGCCACCAAGCCCGGTTCCGCCACCCTGCCCTTCCCCGGCATCTTGGCCGACGTGGTAGATCTCGACGGCAACCCGGTGCCCCCCGGCGAAGGTGGCTACCTGGTGATCAAACACCCGTGGCCCAGCATGATGCGCACGGTTTACGGGGACGACGATCGCTACCGCCGCACCTACTGGGAACACATTGCTCCGGTCGATGGCCAATATCTATACTTTGCAGGCGACGGTGCTCGCAAAGATGCCGACGGCTACTTTTGGGTGATGGGTCGGGTAGATGACGTGATCAATGTGTCGGGCCATCGCTTGGGGACCATGGAGGTCGAGTCAGCGCTAGTTTCCCATCCGGCGGTGGCCGAGGCCGCTGTAGTGGGCCGCAAAGATGACCTCAAGGGCGAAGATATTTTTGCCTTTGTGATTTTGGAGGGTCACTACAGCGCCAGCGACGAGCTGAAGCAGGAACTCAAACAGCACGTGGTGAATGAAATTGGCGCGATCGCCCGACCCGGCGAAATTAGATTTGCCGATGCGCTACCCAAAACGCGATCGGGCAAAATCATCCGTCGCTTTTTGCGCAATTTGGCCAGCGGTGAGGCGATCGCAGGCGATGCCTCTACGATGGAAGATCAAAGCGTGCTCGACCAGCTTCGCCAGGGCTAACGCTCAGTCTAGGCTGCTTTAGATAGACTCAGCATTTCCTTAAAGAAAGGCGCGCCATTGCCACGCCCTAGGCAAGTACGGTGCGCCTTTCTCTCGCTAGTTTTTGAACCAATTGGTTGAGGGCACTTAAACCACTAGTTAAAACACCTTACCTAACGGAGTAAGCGCAGCGCTCCCTTGGCCTAGCAGTCCGCTACTGGAGCGCGGTACCTCTATCGACGGACAGCTTTATAGCTGCCCCTACTCAGTTTGGGCTGTTCTTGAAGAGGTTCCGTTCTTCAGGTAAGTTTTAACAGCAGATGGACATGATTCGGGCGGTCTCGAAACAGCGATTTTACGGTTACAAACCTGTAGCGAACTGCTTACAACTCAGATCAGAGAACCCAATTAGGCCTTTCTATCCGCCAAAACTGTGGCTTTAGCTCCCGGGACAAAACCTGTAGCGAATGAAAGTTTAGTTAGGCCAATGGCCTTCGTGAGTGTGAATCTTGTCTCGCCCTCGCCCCTAACCCCACAGGAGTCGGCGGTTCTAAATCTCTCAGAATTGGAGAATTTAGGAAGCTAAATGGTTTTAGCGATAAATTGCGGTTCGCTCTGGCCGAGTTACTGTCTTAGGGATTGCTTCAAAGGTCTTACCTTGAGTGAGTAAAAGGTTGAGAACCTCCTAAACTTTCACCTTTAGTGGAGGCATGAGCCTGCACACCTTTCTGTAGGGCAGGGAGATCAGCAGTGACTAACGTTACAACAAGTCTTTTCTCAAACCTTTCCAGTTCCTACCGTCCCTGAAACAAGAAAGCCGAGGGCTGAGGGGTTTTGCCTAAGCATTCAGCAAATCTAATTCCGATAAAAATAGGGTAGACGAGTAGTGGGGAGAATAAGGGAATGGCATTAATCAGCCATCAAAGACGACCAAGCTTGTCTAAATAATCGCTCACAAACTTGAGATATTCTGCCCACTAGGCAATGACAGAGTCTTAAGGCCTGACTTTTCTGAAGCTGCCCTACACCTGGCGTAGATAACGAGTGGACAAATAAAATCAGTAAAAGCCAATCTAAATCATTTATTTTTTAGGTGACAGCCTCTAATACCTTGACTATAATTAATTGTGCGAGTGGGCAGATTTATTTGCTATTATTCTTCTGCTATTCCGCAATGGTCGCCATCCTTATTTCCAGGAACGACCTGCCGTTTTTTAGCATTCGGCTTCCCGTCTTACACAAGGATTTTCCCTGACAATGGCAGAAAAACCAACTCCCCTGACCGGCAAAGCATTGCTCCAAAAGGTTAAAGACCTATCTAACCTAACGAAGCGTGAAACTGCCAAAGAATGTGGCTACTACACCCTGACCAAAGACAATCAGGTACGGGTCAATCTGTCCGGCTTTTACGATGCGCTGCTAGAGGCTAAAGGCATTAACCTTGATCCTGAAAGCAGTAAAGATGGCCGCGGTCGCGAACCCACATATCGGGTTAGCGTCCACAAAAATGGTCAGATTGTTATTGGTGCTACCTATACCCAAGAAATGGGCCTGAAGTCTGGCGACGAGTTTGAAATTAAGCTGGGCTACAAGCACATTCATCTGAAGCAGCTCGACGCCGACTCTGACGAAGAATAGTACTGGCTTACTATGGCAATTTCGTCGGTGAATATGTCTGCGATCGCGGATCTAGTTGTTTTTTTTTAAGCTGGTTAGCCTTAGGGATTCCAGCTTGCTTATTAGTTGCGCGCATCGCTCATGTGCCGCTCACCTACCCCGTTGCCCCACAGCATAAGCTGCCCCTGCTGCTGCCTTTATATCTGCTGGCTCCCGTAGCGGTGGAGGTGCATCGTCGCCTCGCCGATAGCACTTGGTCAGCCTACGGCATCGCTTGGGATTGGCCTTTTGCCAGAGCTGCCGCTGCCGGGTTTGGGGTAGCCGCTGGCGGTGTAGCCCTACTAGTGGCATTGCAGGTGGGGTTGGGCTGGCGGCGGTGGCAGCGGTCAGCCCAACCCGTTGCCTCAGGGGGAGCCAAGCTTTCCCCAATGGGCCAGGCCAACGACAACATCGACGCTCAAACAATCGCTAGTCCTTCGCCAGGAGTGGTGCTGCTCGCAGTGCTGCCCCTGGCGCTATTTGTAGGCTGGATTGAAGAACTGGTATTTCGCGGCGTGCTAGTCAATGGGCTGGGGCAAGCGCTGCCGGTGGGGCTGATGGCGATCGCCGTCTGCCTAATTTTTGCCCTTTCTCACCTAGTGTGGGATGGCCCCGCTGGAGCGCCTCAGCTGCCGGGGTTAGCCGTGATGGGGGCGGTGTTGCTGTTGGCTCGCTGGGCCGAGGGCGGCAGCCTTGGCTTGGCTTGGGGCCTACATGCCGGGTGGGTGTTTGCGATCGCCGCCATCGATGCCCTGGCCCTGCTGAAGCCCGGCAAAGATGGCCCAATTTGGCTAGTGGGGCTGCCCGATCAGCCGCTCACGGGTCTGCTGCCGCTGGGGTTGCTGGTGCTCACAGGGGTAGGGGTGTGGGCTTTGGGGTAAAGGGTTGGAAGGATAGGGAGATGCACGGGTAGGTGGTGCCTACATCGCCGGAATAATTAGGGGTGGTTCAGGGTAATGACAGTGATAGGGGTGAGAGGCTGCCAGCGGGTCAATGCCCCGACTTGAACCCCCTGCTGCACCTGAATTTGACGCAGCTCTATCGGCCAGGCAGTTCGACCGGCTGCGCTGCCGCTGGCCCAGGCCAGCACCGTGCTGATGTGCTCTAGGGTCGCCAAGGCCAGGACAATGCGGCCCTGGGGGCGGAGGCGCTGGGCACATTGATCAAGAATTTCAGCCAAGTGGCCGCCGCTGCCGCCAACAAAGATGCGATCGGGGTCGGGCAGGGCCGCCAAGGCCTCAGGGGCAGTTCCATAGATCGGGTGCAGGTTGGCGTTACCCAGACGACGCTGGTTTTGCTGAATTAAGCCGTGGCCGGCGGCGGTTTTCTCAATGGCATAGACCTGGGCTGTGGGGCAGAGACGGTTGATTTCAACGCTGACGGAACCGGTACCGGCCCCAATATCCCAAATAGTCTGCCCTGGCCTTGGGTCTAGGTCAGCCAAAATTTGAATACGAATGTCGCGCTTGGTGATTAGGCCGGGGCGATCGCTGAAGGTAGCAAAGGCGCGATCGGGCAGGCCAATCAGCGGCAGGGTCTCTGGATCGAGCCACTCCTCGCAGTGCCGCTGGAGCACCACCACGTTGAGAGCCGCGAAGGTTTTGCCCGCCGTAGTTTCAGGTGTCAAATGGTGGATGGTTTCAGTGTCATCCCCCAAATTCTCACAGACCACTAGACGATAGCTATAGGGCAGCCCCAGCGTGAGAATCAGCTGACCGAGGGCAGTCGGATTGTGGGTTGGGTCGGTGAGTACCGCAATCAACGCATCCCCTCGCCGCAGGGCCGTAGTGAGTTCTTCAGTGGAGCGGCCGTGGGCACTAATCAGCGTTGCCCCCTGCCAGGGAAGTTTGAGCCGATTAAAGGCCAGCTGCACCGCACTGAGGTGGGGGTGAAAGGTTAAGCTCTCAGCGGGTAAGTGGTCGAGCAGCAACCGCCCCAGGCCAAAAAAGAGCGGGTCGCCAGAGGCCAAAACCACGGCAATACCAGGTTTAGCAGTGTCTAGCCACTGACGGAGGCGATCGAGAGTTGCCTTTAGATCTCCTAAGACCCAGGTTTCTGCCAACCCGTCGGGAAAGTAGCTGAGATGTCGGGGGCTGCCAACCAGCACCGCCGCTTGGTCAATGATTTGCAGCAGTTTGGGCGATAGCCCCTCTCGGCCATCTAACCCTACCCCCACTACCTGAATTGGGGTCATGGCCGCTGCTCCCAGGCCAGCACCAGCAGGGCATTGAGAATGGCCGCAGCTACAGGCGACCCCCCTTTGCGGCCCTCCACTCGAATCTGGGGCACCGAGGTCTGAGCCAGGCGCTGTTTTGAGGCTTCGACCGCCACAAAGCCGACCGGAGCACCGATGACTAAAGCGGGATGGGCCTGGGCGGTGGCGATGCGATCGCAGAGCGCCATCAGCGCCGTCGGCGCATTGCCGATCACCACCAACGCGTTGGGATATTCCTCCAAACACCGCAGCAGCCCGGTTTCCGTGCGGGTACGGCCCTCCTCTGGTGGGTCCCCTGCCATCACGGCTGTCAGCAAAGGATTTTGAAACGTGCGCTCGACCATGCTCACTACCCCCTGGCGCACCATCGTCACATCTACAATAATTGGGCCGCCTTTTGAGAGATGTTGGGTCGCCGTTGCGATCGCCTCCTCGCTAAACCTGACTAACTCCTTAAACTCAAAATCAGCGGTACTGTGAATGACGCGCCGCACCACCGCGTACTCCGCCGGAGCAAACCCATGCTCGCCCACTTCTCGGTCAATCAGCGCAAAACTTTCTTCTAAGATAGGGCTCTGCCACAGCTGCACCATAAAATCCCTAAATAACCCCTAGCCCCAACAAACCATCCCAATCTCAGACGCCATCATCCCACACCCCACTCCCTCACCGTCCCCATCTTCCTCCACTTACTCATCTACGCACCCACCCATCCACTCATCCACTCACCCTCCCATGCCCGCCTACTACTTCTGGGGCGACGACGACTTTGCCCTCCAAAAGGCCGTCCAAACCCTGCGCCAGCGCACCCTGAACGAGGCCTGGGCCAGCTTTAATTACGATGTGGTGCCAGCAGAGGTCGCCAACGGCCCGTCTCAAGCCCTCAACCAGGCTATGACGCCTCCCTTTGGTGAGGGTCAACGGCTGGTGTGGCTAACGAATACCAACTTGGGGCAACGCTGCTCAGACGCTATTCTGGCCGAGTTTGAGCGCACTCTACCCCAGCTGCCCGACACTTCGGTGCTGTTACTAACCAGCACCGCTAAGCCCGATGGCCGGGCCAAATTCACGAAACTCTTTAAAACCTGGGGTGAGGTGCGCGAGTTTGCCACCATTCCCCCTTGGAAAACCGATCAAATTCGCCAGCAAGTCGCCGCCGTGGCCCAGGAGCGGGGTATGAGTCTGGAGTCTGGCACCCTCGATCTGCTAACAGAAGCAGTGGGCAACGACACCCGCCAACTTCATTTAGAGTTGGAAAAGCTGGCCCTTTACTGGGGGGCAAACCCACAGCCCATTCCCCCCGCAGTGGCCGCAGAGCTGGTGACGGTGTCAACCCAGACCAGCCTCAAGCTAGCTCAGGTCATTAAGCAGGGCGATACCTCTACTGCCCTGGGGTTAGTTAATGACCTGCTCGATCGCAACGAGCCCGCCCTTCGCATTGTGGCCACCCTGGTCAGCCAGTTTCGGCTCTGGCTGTGGCTTAAGGCCTTAGTCGGGGTAGCCAGCGATGCCGAGGTGGCGGCGGCGGCAGAGATCGCTAATCCCAAGCGAATTTACTTCTTAAAACAGGAGGTGCGATCGCTGAGTCTCACCCAATTGCAACGGAGTTTGCCTTTGCTACTAGAATTAGAGTCTGATCTAAAGCAGGGCCGGGATGAACGCGCTACTCTACACACAAAAGTGATAGAACTTTGTCGGTTGTTTAGGCCCGGTGGTGCCTAGCCTCACCGCTGGAACTCACAGGGGCGCTGTCCCGTCTGGGCTGTGAGATTCGAGCGATCGCGCCGAGGGTGGCGTTTACCCAAAAAGAGTCTTACTTTAAAAGCCTTCTTTTTTGTTGGAGCACAGGGCCATTCTGGTTGATACCAGCACAGGAGATATACCCATAATGATTCACTTATTGACTTACCCTTTATCTGTTCACCGTCGCACCCTGGTCTTGGCCGCTGCGATCGCCAGCTTAACTGTGCTAGCCGGTGGCGCAGGCGTTTCTATTCCCATGGCCACGGGCAACGTCACCTTGGGAAGCGCCGCTTGGGCCCAAAACGGTTCGGTTTCGTCTGACGATATAACGGGCTACGCCGCCTCGGTGCTTGAGATGGAGGCCCCACGCAACGAGGCCTTAAGCCAAATCAAGACCTTGCTAACCGGCACCAGCCACGACATCAGCAGCATCGATTTGTCCTGCAAAGGCGCCGCCAATCTCAACCAGCTGCCCCGCAGCCTGCGCAGTGACGTGCGCACTATCATCGTCAATTACTGCAACCAGGCCAGGACCATCGTGCAGTCCAACGGGATCACGACGGAGGACTTCAACAGAATCACGGCCGCCTATCCCCAAGACCCAGCCCTGGCCGAGCAAATTCGGGCAGCGATGGTACAGCTCCAGCAACAATCTGCCAACGGCACTGAATAATGCAGTTTATTGATCAGGCTGAAGTTGAAGTAATTGCTGGCGACGGCGGCGATGGCACCGTCGCCTTTCGGCGCGAGAAGTACGTTCCCGCTGGCGGGCCAGCGGGGGGCAACGGTGGCCCCGGTGGCTCAATCTACCTGCGGGCTACCCAGCAGCTTCAAACCCTACTCGATTTTCGCTACGCCCACCGCTTTAAGGCCGACGATGGTCAGCGGGGTGGCCCCAAAAACATGACCGGTGCCGCCGGAGTCGATCTATACCTCGATGTTCCCTGCGGCACCGCTATCTACGATGTGGCCACTGATCAGCTGATGGGTGATTTAGTCGAGCCTGGCCAGCTCCTCTGCGTGGCCCAGGGCGGCAAGGGTGGACTGGGAAACCGCCACTTTCTCAGCAACCGCAACCGCGCCCCAGAGCACGCCCTGCCTGGATTGCCGGGTGAAGAGCGGCGGTTGCGCCTAGAGCTTAAGCTGCTGGCCGAGGTCGGCATTGTCGGCTTACCCAACGCGGGCAAGTCAACCCTAATTTCAGCCCTGTCGGCGGCGCGGCCCAAAATTGCCGACTATCCGTTTACGACTCTCATTCCCAATTTGGGGGTGGTGCGCCGGCCCTCGGGCGACGGCACCGTGTTTGCCGACATCCCCGGCCTTATTGAAGGGGCACACCAGGGGTTAGGGCTAGGCCATGAGTTTTTGCGCCACATTGAGCGCACTCGACTGCTGCTGCATGTAGTCGACGCTACCGCCGAGCAGCCGGTGGAGAACTTCCACACCATCCAGCAGGAGCTTGCGGCCTACGGACGCGACCTAAGCGATCGCCCCCAAGTTTTGGCCCTCAACAAAGTCGATGCCCTCACCCCTGAAGCCCTAGCCGAGCTGATCCATCAGTTCGAAACGCTGGTGCCGGGGCCGGTATATGGCATTTCGGCCGTAGCCGGCACGGGTTTAGGCCCCATGCTACAGCAGATTTGGGATCTGCTTGACCAGGCCAAAGCAGCGGCAGCGGCAGCCGCTGCCACGACTGTCTTTGCCGTACCTCAAGACTGAGTCCGATCGCAATCTCAGCACCAGCGCCTGTACCCAGAACCCACCAACGGTACGTAAAGATACCGTCTGCCCCCATCTACCGTTACTTCAGCCATCCCCCACGGGCATGCTAAGCCTGTGTTTCATCAGGGGTTGGGCTTGGCCATGAGCGTTTCTGTGTTTCCAGTGGTGCCCGAGGGTAAAGCGGCGAATGAAGCGGCCATTCCCCCGCAAATCTGGCCCTGTTGTTCTCTCCAAGGTCTGTCCTGGGTTGAGCGCCAGCAGCGGCGCAGCCAGGCGATCGCGACCCTTGAGCTCAGTTCACCCAGCAGCATCCCAGCCTGGGAAGAAGCCGTTCAAATGGCGGCTCGCTTCCTTGGTGTACCCATCGCTGTGGTCACCTTGGCCGACAGCCAAACCGAGTACGTGCGAGCCGCCCATGGACTGTCATCCCTAGGAGTAGGCAACCCCCTATCGCAGCAGCGTCAGCTTTCCCTCGTGGAGGGGTTTGGGGTCTACATTCTCGATAGCGAGCAACCCCTGCTGGTGACCGACACACTTGAAAACCCAGTCCTGGCTCAAGGCAATTTAGCCATGGCCTACGGCATTAGAGCCTATGGCGGAGTCCCGCTTATGACTGGTCAGGGCACCTGCATCGGCACCCTAGCCGTCATGGATGTGCAGCCGAGAGCGTTCACCGCCCAAGAGCTGGGGTTTCTAGCCATGGCGGCTCGCTGGGGCATGAGCGAGTACGAACGCCATCGAGCCACCTACCTGATTCCTGCCCCTCAGGCTCCCTTAGAATCTCTGGTGGATCGGGTGCACCTCAACCTGATTAGCCAGCTCACCCAGGAGCTACGCAGCCCCCTGACCACGGTGCTCGGCATGACCACCATGCTCAGCCGAGAAATCTATGGCCCCCTCACCCCCAAACAACGGGAATACACTGACATTGTGCACCGTAGCAGCCAGATTCTGATGGCTCTGGTAGAAGAACTCATCGACCTCAACCCACTAGAGACCGAACGCTTCGACCTGGTGCCGACCGCTGTTGATATTGAAGCCCTGGGTCAGCAGGTGTTGACAACCCTGGCCCCCCTGGCCGAAGCCAGCGCCCAAACCCTCAGTCTCTCTGTAGAACCCGGCGAAAGCCAGTGGATTCTGGACCAGCGCGTGGTCAAGCAAATCTTATATCACCTAGCCTTCAGCATCATGCAGGTGGCCGGGGAAAACGGTGCTCTACGCATTCATGCCTGTCGGCGGGGCAAGACCCTGGCCCTGGCCCTGTGGCTATCTAATCCTTGGCTAGGGGAGGGGCTACCCCAGGAAGTAGTGACCGTACTCCAAGCTTCGCCAGTGACTCGTCAACCCCCTCGCTCTCTGCTCGGCATCTTACTGGGTCAGCACCTGGTGCAGCGCCACGGCGGACAGCTGGTCATCCAGGGAAATGGGGATAGCGACTGTCGGCTGATGGTGCTGTTGCCAGGGTTAGAGAGTACCAAAGCGCAGTCAGAGTTGGGGTACCCGGCTGCGACTGGGGTCGCCTGTCAACGGTAGACAGGGGCGAGTTTACGCAAGCTTAACCAAAATCCGACGTTTCCTTAAGCTAAGTCCGACACGATAGCGAAGTGGTGCAGACGCCGAGCCGCTAACTGGGCGACGGGTAAACGCCACGGTTGACGAGCACTCCCTGGGTTACGAGCTAGTCTCTATGGGAGGTGATCGACCGTGGTTCCCAGTCTGCCTGCGTCTGTTCACGCTCCGTTAGGCTGGCTGTGCTGTGCAAAAAATCTCCCCTGGTCGAGCGTCGTTGTCGACGGTGCAAGAGCGCATTTTAATTATTGACGACGAAGACCTGATCCGCGAAACCGTGGCCCTGGCGCTGACGGAGCAGGGCTATCAGGTGGTCACCGCCGAGTCGGGCCACCGCGCCCTAGAGCTAATGTTTCCACCAGCTGGAGATGGTTTCGCTGGCCTAGACATTGATTTGGCCATTGTTGACCTCATGCTGCCCGGCGTTAACGGGCTCGACATCTGTCGGATGATGCGCCACCACAATCTGGATATGCCGATTCTGATTTTGAGTGCCAAGGGAACCGAAATGGATCGGGTAGTGGGTCTGGAGGTGGGTGCCGACGACTACTTGCCCAAGCCCTTTGGCATGCGCGAACTCATTGCCCGCTGTCGCGCCCTGTTGCGGCGATACCAGTGGTCAGCGGCGCAGCCTGACAAAGCTACTTTGACCTACCGCGATATCGTGCTCCACGCTACGGAGTTTAGGGTGCTGGTGGCGGGGCAAGAGGTGAATCTATCGCCTAAGGAGTTTCGCATTTTAGAGCTGTTTATGCAGAGCCCTAACCGGGTCTGGTCGCGGGAAGAGCTGATTCAGACCGTGTGGGGAGCCGATTTTGTGGGCGATCGCAAAACCGTAGATGTGCACATTCGCTGGCTGCGAGAAAAAATTGAGCACGACCCAGCACACCCGCAGTATGTAACGACGCTGCGGGGGTTTGGGTACCGGTTTGGGTAAGGGAGTGAGGCGGCGGATGGTTTCCCTTAGGGTGGCTGGAGGCGATATGATCGGTAAAGCTCAAGCTGCAATGGGAGATACGCCGTGCGAGAAATTTTGATTAGCTTAGGAATTTTGGCGGCCTGCTGCGTGGTGCTGCTGGTAGCTCAATTTACCAGCCCCCAACCCGAGGCCATGGCCGCAAATTTGGACACCCCTCAGGTGGTCGAAGCGGTCATAGCTGAGCCCGTCGCCCAACTTGCCCAGGCTGCTGCTGACCTAGTTCCTGCCAATGAGGATGCCTCGACTATGATGCCCGAAGAGACTTTAGTAACTACTGATTCTGGCCTACAGTACGTTGACGTTGTCGAAGGGACAGGGGCTATGCCCCAGCCGGGGCAGCGGGTTACGGTGCACTACACCGGTACTCTCGAAAACGGGACTAAATTTGACAGTTCCCGCGATCGCGGTCGCCCTTTCACCTTTCAAATTGGGGTGGGCCAGGTAATCAAAGGCTGGGATGAAGGAGTTGGCACCATGCGGGTGGGCGGTCAGCGCAAGCTGGTAATTCCTTCAGAGCTGGGTTATGGCAGCCGGGGCGCTGGGGGGGTGATTCCTCCCAACGCCACCCTGCTCTTTGATGTGGAACTGCTGCGTATCGGTTAGTCTTCCAGCGCAATTCCCCTAAGCAAGCCCTAGGATGCCGCGAAGCGTTCTAGGGCTTGCTGTAGATCTAAGGTCTCGGGCACCCGCAACCCAAATTCGTCGCTCAACACATCGTGCAGTTCGGTGGCAGTGGTCAACAGACGCTGCTCAGAGCGGTCGTCGAGATAGCGCGTGGTCAACTGATTGTTGAGCAGGGCATGGCGGTAGCCGTTCCCAGGCCGAGCCACAATTAGCGAGTTGACAAACAGCGATTGGGGATAGGTTGATACATACCAATTGCTCACTTCGTAATCGCAGCGCTGCTGTGCTTGCAGATCAAAGCAGTACAGCGGTTTCCACACCTGGTTGAGTTGGGCTTCTAAGCAGTAGGTCTGGCCAGCTACCGTGAGGCGGTAGGGTTCATGGGAGGTAGATTGCGGTCGCTCTGGCACTAGGGTAAGCGGTTCTGTCATTGTTAGACCGCCAAAGCCCACGTCGACGATGTACGAAGTCTCATCAATATCCACTTTCAGCAGCATGTGGCTGCGGGGCGTGATGATGTCCTTCGGCAGATTCCACCGCACGCGGGCGGCCAGGTTCGTGATCTGAAAGCCTAAGTCCACAAGCACCGATCGCAGCAGCAGATTTTGTTCAAAACAGTAGCCACCCCGCTGGTCGTGGATGAGTTTCTGCTGTAGATCTTCCAGCGCTAGGGAGACGGGCTGGTGAAAAAACGAGCTGAGATTCTCAAAGGCAATGGTGCTGGTGTGGCCCTGTTGAATGGCTTTGAGGGTATCTAGAGTAGGCGCGAGCTTCCCCTCCTGGAGAGCATTGCCCAGGTGCCCGCAGCCAATACGGTCAAAATAAGCCTTTAGATCGAGAGTCGCTGACTCTGTGTTGTCGAGGGAATCTTGTGCCATGGCCGTCGCTCCCAAACCAGCTCAAAAATTTTGTTGTCTCCCTCCGCCAACGACTTAGCAATAGTCAGCGTCAGGCGATCGCCTAGTCACTCTGATAGAGCACTGTCGCTCAGACCCAAGGGTCGAACCAGGATAGTGCCCGCCACTAAACGCCATGGAACTGACCTCAGCGGCCAGAGTCCTTGGATCGCTGGAAGTCTCGCAGGGCGCGCTGGGTTTTAGGCCCCGCGACCCCGTCTACCGGGCCGGGGTCATAGCCGCGCTTGGCCAACTGCTGCTGCACCTGACGAGCACCCTCGGCCAGGCTCTCATCTAGCTCTTCAAGCAGCTCCAAGGCTTTATCGCCGGGGTTAGCGGTCTGAGTGAGATCGAGCAGTTCGCGCAGCCGCGCCTTGAGATTTTCATTCACCGAGGCGTAGACCCGCGTGGCGCTACCCAGGCCAATGGCATGGTCGATGAAGTGGTCGGCTTCGTTGATCCAAAAGTCAAGGCGGCCATCGTCTTCGGCTAGGGCAAGCAGCTCGTCGAGGCGCTGGCTTTTGGCATCGCTCAGGCTGGGGCAAACCGCCAATCGGCAGTATTCTTGCACCAGAGCCAGACAGTCGGCGTCGGCAATGCCTGGAATTTGCTGCGTTAACGGTTCACCCATAGTCTGACTCGCCTATGTCGGTACGGTATTAACAAAGCATGCAACAAAGCTAGATCTGTAGTTTACCCGCTGCTAGACCGGCTCCACGAGGGGGAAAACCCCCAAAGGCGTTAGTGACCAGCCATCTTGTGGCCAATGTCGGCGACATTGGCCTGCTCAACAGGGCTCTCGTAGACAAACTGCCCCTCGCTAATCACCAAAATGCGATCGCTCAGGGCCAGCAGCTCGTCGAGATCTTCGCTCACCAGCAGCACCGCTACCCCCCGGTTGCGGGCCTCTACCAAAGCGTTGTGAATTTGATCTACGGCTTGAAAATCGAGGCCAAAACAGGGGTTGGCGGCAATCAGCAGGTTGACGTCGGGGGACGACAGTTCCCGCGCCAGCACCGCCCGCTGCACGTTGCCCCCCGACAGGTTTTGAATCGGGGTGTCGGGGGATGGAGTCCTGACGGAAAATGCCGCAATCAGCCCCTCGGCCGCCTTGCGGATGGCCCCGAGCCTAAGCCACAGGCGAGCGCGGGACTGGGGAGGGCGATCGAAGGTGCGCAAGGCCATGTTCTCAGCTACCGACATCCTAGGCACGCAGGCGTTGCGCAGGGGTTCCTCGGGCAGGGTGCAGACGCCGTGGCTAACCATTTCGCTCCGGGTGGCGCGGTAGGGGTCACCGTTGACCTCGATATGCCCATAGGTGGGCGATCGCTGCCCAGCCAGCGCCTCCACCAGCTCCCGCTGGCCGTTGCCCGAGACCCCAGCAATGCCGACAATCTCGCCGCTGTGCACTGTCAGGTCGAGGGGGCCAAAGGCGGGTAGGCCGTTGTCTTTGAGCGCCCCTAGGCCATGCACCGTCAGCACGGGATGGCGCTTTGCAATTGGGGCTTTATCGACCGACTTGGTCACCCGCTCGGCCCCCAGCATCATCCGGGCCATATCGGCCACGGTCAGGTCGGCTACGGCCCCGTGGCCCGCCAGATAGCCCTTGCGCAGCACCGTCACCTCATCGGTAAAGGCCAGCACTTCACGAAACTTGTGGGTGATCAGCAGCACGCTGAGGTGCCCCAACCGCACCTCCTGGCGCAGCAGACCCAGCACCTCGTCGGCCTCGTCGGGGGTGAGCACTGAGGTGGGCTCGTCCAAAATGAGAATGCGGCTTTGCAGGTAGAGCTGCTTGAGAATTTCGAGCTTTTGCTTTTGCCCAGCCGCCAGCTGACCCACGGGCGTGTCGAGGTCGACCTGAAAGGGCGATCGCTCCATAAAGGTGCGCAGGGATGCGTACTCGCGGTTCCAGTTGATGATTTGGGTGCGATCGTAGCGGCTGAGCACCAGATTTTCGGCCACGGTCATGGCGGGCACTGAGGTGAAGTGCTGGTACACCATGCCAATGCCGCAGCCGTGGGCATCCTTAGGGCTTTTGATGGGATAGATTTGGTCGTTCACCAAGATTTGCCCGGCGGTGGGCGAATAGAAGCCCATAATGCACTTTACCAAAGTGCTTTTACCGGCCCCATTTTCCCCCAGCAGCCCGTGGAAGGTACCGGGTTTGAGGGTGAGGGTGACGTCATTGAGAGCCACTAGGCTGCCAAACCGCTTAGTCATATTCACCACCTTGAGTTCGGGGGGTGGATTGAGGTGCAGCAGGGGCGGAGCAACGGTGGTCATGGGTAGCTCAGGCAGCTCGACGGGGAATTGCTAAGGGAAAACTAGATAAAACCAACGGGCCGCTCAGTTTAGGCCTAGGGCCTAAGATTGGGGGCATCATACCGCTATAGCCTGGCCGAGGGCTGTTAGCAAACGCTCATTTTCGTCAGCGGTGCGTATCGCCACCCGAAAGTAGTCTGCCCCTAGCTCAGGGAAACTTAAACAGTCGCGAATCAACAGCTGGTGGCTGCGCAGCACGGTCTCTTGCAGCACCGGAGCCGGAGTTGTAGTGCGCACTAGCAAATAGTTAGCCGCCCCGGCTAAAGGCCTTAGCCCAGGGATAGCCCGCAGTCCATGGAAAAGGCCGGCCCGGGCGGGGGGCAACCACTGCCAGGTGCGGGTTTGAAAAGCTTTATCTTGCACCGCCACGATCGCCGCCGCCGCCGCTAGGGCATTCACCGGCCAGGGGTCGCGCCAGCGCTGCCAGCGGCGCAGGCGGTCGGGGTGGCCCAGGGCGTAGCCAATGCGCAAACCCGGCAGAGTATAAAACTTGGTCAGCGATCGCAGCACCACCAAATTCGGGTAGCGATCGAGTTCGCCGATCAAGGATTGCTGCTGATCCGGCGGCACAAAATCCATAAAGGCCTCATCCACAATCACGGTGTCAGCGCGATCGAGCAGAGGTCTGAGGCTATCTATGCTGAATAAGCGGCCAGTGGGATTGTGGGGATTGTTGATTAAGATGCCTGCCCCCTCGACATCGGGCCACGAGACAGCGTTTTGAACGGTACCGTCCTCCGCAATCTCATCTAGAGAAAGCGGCCAGGGCTGCAGAGGAACCCCAAAGGCGGCCAAGGCGCGGCCATAGTCGCCAAAGGCCGGGGTTAACAGGTGACAGCCCACCGCAGCGGGCCCCTCAGCCAGATCTCGGGCAGCCCAGGTGAGCAGTTCAGCCGCCCCGTTACCCGGCAGCACCCAGTCGGCGGGCACCTGGTGGTAGCTTGCCAAAGCGCGGCGCAGGACAGCGTAGTCAGGGTCAGGATAGTGGCGCAGCTGCCCCAAGGCCTCGGCCATAGCTAGAACTACCGATGCAGGCGGCCCTAGGGGATTAATGCTGGCCGAAAAGTCTGTAAGAGAATCGGGGGAACAGTTGGCGATCGCAGCCGCCCAGGCCAGGTTTCCCCCGTGAACGGGTCGAATTGAATCTGTGGGAGCAGACGGGATGAAAGTCAAGGGAGTGGTTACTTGGCCACTTTTTCTTTGAACAGTTTGCCAGCGGAAAATGCAGGTACCTTGGTTGCCGGAATCACCATGGTGTCGCCGGTTTTGGGATTGCGCCCTTCCCGCTCTTTGCGTTCGCGGCGCTCAAAGGAGCCAAACCCTACTAGGGTGACTTTTTCGCCTGTAGCAACAGCTTCCATAATGGCGTCAATGGTGGCCGTAATCACCGAGTCAACGTCTTTTTTGGTCATAGACTTATCGCCGGCAGAGGCTTTCTCAGCCACCTTATCAACGAGTTCAGCTTTGTTCATAACTGTCTCCTATGGGCAAAGAACACTGGGATAGCAGCCGCAATCTGACGATAGACCCAGAGCACGTACAACGGCCCCGGCAGCCAAAACGGCTGAAACCCCTGTCAATTCAGAATTTCACTGCCCCATTCTAAGGGCATCCCTAGAAAAGTGGATCGCCAAAAGCTTTAATTTATGTGGATTCCGGGGTTTTTTAAGAAATCTAAACAACTAAAAGCCCTAGACCACTGCTGTTGAGTGGCCTAGGGCAACGTTCAAAGCCCCTGCCCGTCAAGGGATACAGAGGTTTAGCGTCGGCCTAGCTGGCGGGGTGGCCCGACCAGTTAACCCAGTCCTGGGGCTTGAGAAATACGTCGTATAGCCGTGCCTCAGGGCTCTCAGGCGCGGGGGTGTAGCCGTACTCCCAGCGCACCAGCGGAGGCAGCGACATCAAAATCGACTCGGTGCGCCCGTTGGTTTGCAGACCAAAGATCGTGCCCCGGTCATACACCAGGTTGAACTCGACATAGCGACCCCGGCGGTAGAGCTGAAACTGCCGCTGGTGGTCGCTGTACTCTGTAGCGTGGCGACGCTCCACGATAGGCACGTAGGCGGGCAAAAAGGCGTTGCCGCAGTCACGGGAGAAGTTGAACAGATCGTCCCAGTTGCGAGGGGGCAGTTCGCCAATGCCCTGACTAGTTTGGTCGGCGGCTTTACCTGCGTCTGGGCCTCGGTAGAGCATTCCCTGACCATCCTGGTAATCAAAGAAAATGCCGCCCACGCCCCGGGTCTCGCCGCGGTGCTTGAGGTAGAAGTACTCGTCACACCAGGGCTTAAAGACCTGATAGTAATTGGGGTTATGGCGATCGCAGGTATCCTTCAGCGTCTGGTGAAAGTGCACCACGTCTTCGTCGAAGGGGTAGTAGGGGGTGAGGTCGATGCCGCCGCCAAACCACCAGACCGGGCCGGCCTCAAAGTAGCGATAGTTGAGGTGCACCGTAGGAATGAACGGGTTGCGGGGGTGCAGCACCATGGAGGTGCCAGTGGCATAGAAACGGTGACCCGCCGCCTCGGGGCGCTGCACTAAAATCGACGGCGGCAGGTGGTCGCCCCAAACTTCAGAAAAGTTAACGCCCCCCTGCTCAAAGATGTTGCCCTGCTTGATCACGCGCGATCGCCCGCCGCCGCCCTCGGGCCGCTCCCAGGCGTCTTGCTGAAATTGGGCACCGCCATCGAGGGCCTCTAGCTTTTGACAAATGCTGTCTTGCAGCTGCTTCAGCATGGCGCTGACGCGATCGCGAGAATCTGTCGGGGGTGCGGTGGTGGCAGCAGCGGGCTTAGAAACAGGGGTGGTGGTCATGGGCGTAGAGAAAACAATATGTTATGTCGGCACCGGGTCGAATATGTCACACTGTGGAATGGCCAAGCAGGGTTTGCGGATCCAATTTTTCTCCCGCCGCCTGCATTTTGCCTGATGGCCGTCTAGGCAGTTTGGCCTTAGCAACACTATGTCACGGTACCCAGTTTTCACACGCTACCGTGAAACCCGACCCAACACCAACCTCATCCGCCAGGTTGAGAAAAATGTTTAGAAACGCAACGTTCTGTAACGACAGTTCGGCCTAGCCCAGCCTTTTTTGCCCCTGTAACGCCCACCATGATCGTCTTGCCAGTCCCCTTAGCCCGTTATGGTCTCCAGGCTCCAGCCCAGCAGGCCAGCGATGGAAGGCGTCGCCATGTTTAGCGTCGAGCGTTTTCCCCGTCCGTTTTTGACCCTGCTACACCTGATCCATCGCTGGGTGCAGGTGCAGCAGCAGCTAGAGAAGTCTTACTTAATTGTGAGCACCGCCTCGGTCGAGACCCTCTGGCAAACGATCATGAACCTGGCAGACGTCTCCTGGCACCCGCTGCTGACCAGCACCAACGCGCCCCTAGGGTTAAAACCTAAGCCGGGGCTAATCTACCGAGCGTTTACTAAAATTTGCCCCATTCCCGTAAAGATTTTTGTGGAGCGGGTGCAGCCCCATGAGTTGATCAGCGTGCGGGTACTGCCTATCCCCGGATTGGAAGAGCGGGTCACCTACCACCTCAAATCCACTGTGCGGGGTACTCAGATTTCCTACTCGGTCACTCTACGGGGGTGGTTGTCGCCGCTAGCTTGGTCACTGCTGCGCCCCTACGCCGCCAAGGTGGCCTCAGCCCTGGCCGAAGCCGCTGAGCACCCCAATCTACTCAGTGGACCCAACTCTCGCTTTCAAGTTTGGTAGCACCGCTTGCCCTAAGCACTTGTGCTCAAGGGGCGACCGGGCAGCTTAAGATAGGGGATGGTTTGCTCAATCTTGCGCTAGGCGGGATGAGCAGCGGTGAGTAATGCCCACCCTACCGATCGCCAACCATTGCTTACCAGGGTTGGTGATCCAAAGCCGTCTATTGTCGATGTCGTCCATTCTTTAACTTGCTGGCCACTCCCCCAACTCCATGAGCCCAACCCTCTCCGAAGCTTCTGTTTTAGACGTGCTGCGCCCGGTGCAAGACCCGGAGCTGCAAAAAAGCCTGGTCGATCTCAATATGATCCGCAACGTGGCGATCGCAGACGGCACCGTCAGCTTCACCTTGGTGCTGACTACCCCCGCCTGCCCCCTGCGCGAGTTCATTGTTGAAGACTGCCAGAAAGCCGTGCGATCGCTGCCGGGGGTGGAGACGGTAAAGGTAGATGTCACCGCCGAGACGCCCCAGCAAAAAGCCCTGCCCGATCGCACCGGCATCGGCGGCGTCAAAAATATCATTGCCGTTTCCAGCGGCAAGGGCGGCGTGGGCAAGAGCACCGTGGCCGTGAATCTGGCCGTTTCCCTAGCGCAAATGGGCTCAAAAGTCGGTCTGATCGATGCCGATATTTACGGCCCCAACGCGCCGATCATGATGGGCCTGACCGAGGCCCAGGTGGTGGTCAAGCAGGGGGAAGTGCTAGAGCCCGCCTTTAACCACGGCGTCAAGATGGTGTCGATGGGCTTTTTAATCGATCGCGACCAGCCGGTAATCTGGCGCGGCCCCATGCTCAACGGCATTATTCGCCAGTTTCTCTACCAGGTGGAGTGGGGCGAGTTGGACTATTTAATTGTGGATTTACCCCCCGGCACGGGCGACGCCCAGCTCACTCTGGCCCAGGCGGTGCCTATGGCCGGGGCGGTGATTGTCTCAACCCCTCAGTCGGTGGCGATTTCCGACGCTCGCCGCGGGCTGAAAATGTTCCAGCAGCTCAAGGTGCCGGTGCTGGGCATTGTCGAAAACATGAGCGTGTTTATTCCCCCGGACGCACCCGAGAAGCGCTACGACATCTTTGGCTCTGGCGGTGGCGAGCTGCTGTCTAAAGAACTGGACCTGCCGGTACTGGGCTGCATTCCCCTGGAGATGGCGGTGCGCGAGGGCGGCGACCAGGGCATTCCCATTGTGGTGCAGCACCCTGACTCGGAGAGCGCCAAGGCGCTGCGGGCTATGGCCCAGCAGGTGGCAGCTCGGGTGTCGGTAGCGGCGTTGGCGTCTTAGGTATGGGGTATAGGGTTTGAGGTATAGGGTTCAAGGATTTTCCCTGCACCTTAAACCCTATACCCTGCACCTTCTACCGCTTGTTCTTGGCATAATCAATTGGGCGAACTGGTAGGCAACGGCGATGTTTTTAACCGATGCGCAAAAGCAGTGGCGATCGCTGGCGGTGGGCTGGCAGGGTATCGATTGGGTGCTGGTGGCGCTGCCCGTGGCGCTCACGGCCTTTGGGGCGGTTGTCATTCATAGTATTCAGCGCAACACGGTTGACGGCAACTATGGCTTAAACCATGGCGTGCTAGGACTGATTGGCCTGAGCATTGCCCTGTGGGTGTCCCGCAGTCGCTACGAGCACCTGCTCAACTGGCAGTGGATTATCTACGGCATCGTCAACCTGCTGCTGGTGGCGGTGATGTTTATCGGCACCGTGGGCGGCGGTGCCCAGAGCTGGATTGCCCTAGGCGGCTTCTACGTGCAGCCCTCCGAGTTTGCCAAGCTGAGCATCATCATTACCCTGGCGGCGATGCTCAGCCGCCGCGACGCCTCTACGCTTTGGGGAGTCGGTAGTGCGATCGCCGTCATTGTGCTGCCGTGGATACTGGTCTTTGTGCAGCCTGACCTGGGAACTTCGCTGGTGTTTGGGGCGATTACCATAGGCATGCTCTACTGGGCCAACTGCAACCCCGGCTGGCTGGTGCTGTTTGTGTCACCCCTGGTGGCGACAATTCTATTTCACCTGGTGCTGCCCGGCTGGCTGGTGTGGAGTCTGTCCATGGGGCTAACGGCCTGGTTTACGCTGCCCTGGCGCTGGTTTAGCACCGTGGTCGCCACGGCGGTGAACCTGATTGCAGGCAAGCTGGGGGATATACTCTGGAGCCTGTTGCAGGACTACCAAAAAGATCGTCTGGTGCTGTTTCTCGACCCCGATAAAGATCCGTTGGGGGGCGGCTACCACCTGATTCAGTCGCGTATTGCCATTGGGGCAGGCAAGATCTGGGGTCAGGGTCTGGGCCACGGCACCCAAACTCAGCTCAACTTTATTCCTGAGCAGCACACCGACTTTATTTTTTCGGCGGTGGGCGAAGAGTGGGGCTTTGTGGGTTCGATGGTGGTGATTCTCACCTACTGGCTGGTCTGTTACCGCCTGGTGATTATTGCCCAAAACGCCAAGGACGACTTTGGTTCACTCCTGGCGATTGGGGTGTTGTCGATGATCGTGTTTCAGGTGGTGGTCAATATTGGCATGACCATCGGTTTGGCACCGATTACTGGTATTCCGCTGCCCTGGCTGAGCTACGGGCGATCGGCGCTGCTGACGAACTTTATTGCCCTGGGCATGGTGGAGTCGGTGGCAAACTTTCGCCATCGCCTGAAGTTTACGGATTAGGGCGATCGCAGGCACTCTCCACTCTCTCCATTACCCTGCCGGAGAACCCCGTCAGCGCTGAACTGAGCAACCGGGATGGTTGCTCAGTGTAGAAAGCGGCAGATTGTGGAGCCGTCTCTATAGGCTCTCAAACAGGAGTTGGTCTAGCTAGTTTACCTTTTGGCTACCGTTCCCGTTGCCGCTTGAAACTGGATCGCCCTTAGCCTGCTTAACGTAATTTTGCAGGGTGGTAATGGAGCGATAGTTGCTCTCTACGAACTTAGGCACAAGGCTCAATCGAGTGACGACTTTCTCCAAATGAGAAACGCGCCCTTCAAGGGCCGTTGTTTGTTGAACGGTAGGTTGAATCACCTGAAAAATTTTGTGCAGATTGGCGCGATGCTGCTCCTCTGCTGTTTCAGCTGTGGTTTCGATGGTGTTTAAGCGATCGCTCAACTCAGCAATTTGCTGGGTCGAGGTTTGGGCCCACTGCTGAAGGTGAGATTCGTTTTCTAGAGAAATCGCTAAAGTCTCTGAAAGTGTTCCCAGATCAACCTGTTGCAATATTCTTTCTACCTGGCTGAGGCGGCCATCGAGTTTGACCACCGCCTGATTGAGAAGTTGAATAGAGTCTTGCCAATCTGGAGTGCCTTGCAGGGTAGATTCAAGCTCCTGAAGACGGTTTTCAAGCAATGCAATTGACTGGGTGCGATCGCAAGCTTCCTCGATCAAACCGCTAAACTTTGCCAGCAACTGGTCTACCGCACTCGCTTCGGGCTCTACCAGTGGAGTATCGACACTGGCCACCTGCTCCTCATCGGGGTTCGCTGGGGGGGGCGACTCTGGCTTTGGCGAAGACGCTTGCGTTTCCATGGTTCGATTCACCAGACTGATCAACCATTTCGCCACCGCCATAATGGTTTCCTCAACCACCACCTGAGCCATAGACTCCGGTGGTGGGCTGGGGGAAACCGGCGAGGCTGCCATCGGCTGACAGTTTTGCGCTCTTTTTCCGATCAACAGTTGAGATAGCCAGCTCATAATCGACGTCCTGTCATGCCGATAGGGTTCATTGAAGTGCCCTTTGTTGCTCGAAGTTAGGCATTGGGTTTGTTGCCAGTAACAGGAACTAGCTTATAGAGCGTTGCTTGCTCTGCGTCCGGTGTCAGGTTGGCAGACGCAGTGGTTTCCTCCACGACGCTTTTGACGGTGTTTACCGTACTGCCAACCGTCTCCTGAACCTCATCAGCGGTGTTTTGCACAGTGTGAACGGTGCTTTTTACAGTTCCGCTAATCCCCTCAGCCGTTTCTCGCACCGCTTCGTTGATCTCCTTGGCGGTCGTATTGACCCCAACCGCAACGCTCTGGACCGCATCGCCCACGCCTTTAACGGTTTCGTCAATGCCAGCGGTCGTTTTTCTGACGGTATTGCCAACGCCCCGCACAGAGGTGTTGATGCGATCGACAACGCCTCTGTTGGTCAGGGCGCCGGCAATGCCCCCTAGGGTGGCCCCTATCAAAGCCCCAATGGCCACCTTGGTAAACGCCTGACTGTTAGGACTGACGTTTCGCTCAGAGGAATCAGACCCATCCTCGACCGTTGGGGAAATTTGATTCCTATTCCTAGTGGTGACGGTTTCGTCGTTAGGTGTAGACATTATTTTCTCCTTGGCTTTTCATTGGGGCGGGTAGCCTCAAACCCTAGAGAGGCAGAGGGCTGGGGAGAAATCGTAATTTCTTCTTGAACAAATTTGTTGGCTGAGGTGGAATCGTCTACACCGCTTTGAATTTCAGCCTCTGATTTCCAGTCGTCAAGATTGACAGTCTCTGCCTCAATGACATCTAATACATCACTCATTTCTAAAGCAGGTTCATCAACCGCCGAAACATTAGCTGTCTCTGATGGGGAACTCACGACGGCTTGCTCACCCGCTAAAACAGGTTCTTCAACCGTTGCACTGTCAGTCGTCGGGCGCTGAGTGCCTTCAGCAATATCCTTAACGGCCTGGTTAATCTGCTCAGTGGTGGATTGAACAGCTTCAGCCGCGGTTGTCTTGACTTGTTGAGCCCCTTCGGTGATGCCCGCTGCTGCGCCCTTAACCGTCTGGTTCACCTTCTCAGTTGTAGTGTGCACCACGTCGGCAGTAGTCGATTTCGCCTGTTGAGTTCCGGTTGTGATGCTCTGGGCGGCGTCTTGGGCTGAGCCCACTACGGCATAGGTTGCTCCCTCACCCACGCTTCTGGCTGCATCGCCTACCCCTCGGGCAGCCTGGCTCAGGCCTTGACCAATGGTTTTAAAGGCGCGGCTTACCCCTTGGGCACTGTGGTCAAAGCCCTTGGAGGTTTTGCGATTGGCTAGAGCAGCAGCCAGTGTGCCGAGGGTGCCGCCCACTAGGCCGCCAACCAATAACCTGGTCAGTGTTGGGTTAGACTGGCCCTCTTGAGGCGGTTGGGGCGGGCTCTGCTCTGGTTTCACTTCGGTTTTGGCTTCGGTATCGATCGCGGGCTTGGCCTCTACCTCATAGACGTTAGTCGGGGGCACTTCACCATGAACTTTGACGGTGGGTGAAAAACTTGCCTCAGAGCTAGGGGGCTGAGCTTCGGTCTGAGTTTGGGTTGTGAATTGTCGCTCGCTATTCATAGAGACTCCTGATCTTGTTGATAGTTTTTGAGTGGTAATTCTGATTGTGATGGTGTCAGCAATTGTTATGAATTCGAAACAAAACTAACTTTTTCCCACCTCAAGAGCGAAACGATACAAAGGTCTAAGTAAGGGGTTTCTAACTGCTCTTTGCTACCGTTTGAATTCACTGTCACCCTACCAATGTGGATGACAACCTTGATGAAACTATGGAGGTAGATAAAAAAATCTTCAGGGGTAAATCGCGCGGGTGGAGAGGCGGCGATCGCGTTGATGCAGGTTTAAAGAGCAGCCCGCAGCTGACTAGGCCGTTAGCTAATGTCCATCAGCTACGCACAGTGGCGACCTGTAGAGTGACTACTGAGCTGAGCAATTACGACGAAACCTATCAACGCCTAAGCCTAGCGCTAGAGGCGATCGCCCATTTTTACGAAAAGTGGCAGATGGCAGAGCTGTCTCTGTTTGATTCTGTAGCCGATGTTTTTGCATCAGGGGGCAGGTGCCTTTGGTGCTGTGACTGATAACGTCATGGCTATAGAAGGCACCTGACTCCTTAGAGGTCTCAATCTACCTGTCGATGGCCCTAAAGGGCCGGTCTTTGACCATCGCGCCTCAGCAGACTAAACACCTCACCCTGCTCTGGAGTAATCAAAATCCCCGATCGCGGTATTGCAATCAACTGGCTCCAGGTCATCTGATCGGCATAGTTCAGCACATGCAGCTGATTGATGGTGGCACGCACCCCTTCCTGTGAGCCAATCACCAGATGGCGCAACCGCTCACGCCCCGGCTGGGCTTCAGGATTCGCCAGCAGCAGCGGATTGGTCGCCTCGCCTCGACGGGCAGACGACACCAAATATGGCAAACACAACATAATTCAGGGATTCCTTTGCTAACGGTGGGTAAGGAATCCCAAAAACTTGGCCGCCCCAGACATGTGCAGTTCAGGACGGCCAGGTAAAATCAACCTTAGCCTCCGAGACTGGTCGCTCAGTCGACGGGGTTAGCCGCTGGTTGGTGTTGGTAGCACCTTCCAGTGGCGTTAGACCAAATTTTTGGGAAGCTCAGACTGCACGCGGACAGCCATAGCTCAGTAAAGTACTCTATTCAGACGCCCAAATCAAGTCAAATTCGCTACAGAGCCTAGAACGTTGATTCAGGCCCACGTAGGTTGGGTGAAGCGCCAGCGTAACCCAACTGCCCTGATAGTTTCCTGCCCAACAACCTACCCTAAGCGCACGCAATCCCTCAACCACATCCATGCGCTACCGACGCGCCCAAACCTCAGGGGCCACCTACTTCTTCACCGTCGTTACCTACAATCGGCAACCCCTATTTCATCACGACGAAACCATAGTCCTACTCCGCAAAGCTTTTCACATCGTCAAAATAGAGTCTCCCTTCACCATTGACGCCATCGTCATCCTGCCCGACCACATCCACAGCATTTGGACTCTGCCCGAGGGTGATGCCGACTTTTCCTCTCGATGGAAGCGCATCAAAACCTGGTTTAGCCTGCAGTGCCCTAAAGCTTACAAACAACAACAATCAATCTCCCGCCTTCGCAAAGGGGAGCAAGCTATCTGGCAGCGACGGTTTTGGGAACATCAAATTCGTAATGAAGCCGACTTTAGGCAGCATGTGGATTACATTCACTACAACCCGGTGAAGCATAATCTGGTGAATAGGCCACAAGATTGGCCCTATTCGAGCTTTCATCGCTATGTTGCAGATAGAGTCTATCCGGCAGATTGGGGCGCGATAAGAGCGGTTGAGTTTGATGAAAATATTGGTCGTGAGTAAGGGATTAAAGCTTGGTTTGAGGGTGTTGGGTTCCACTGCGTTTCACCTAACCTACGTCGGCTAATAGGAAAACTCAGAACAGGAAAGCAGTAATCAACAATGTGATTAGAATTGCATTATAAATTGCGTGGTCGGCTGTGCTCGCGAATACTCCAGCTTCCTGTGCTTCTTGTTCATTGCCATTTTTTCTCAGATGCTGTTGATAAACATACCTGTAACGACAGGCAAAAAGAAATCCTGGCACTGAAAGGCTTAAACCTATACAAATGGGAATTCCCATAATTAGATGTGCCAAACCAAACTTAATGGAGTTAATTGTAATACCCTTCCAAGTATGGATACCTTTGCGGTACTTTTCCTCCTCCCATTTTGCCCAAGCAGGTAAGGCAAGAATCAGTAGGAGCCAAAGAGCAGGAATGAATACCCATCGAAAATCAACATAACTAACTCTACCTTCACTTCTATTGAGAACATCCAGAGTTTGAGTAGCAAGGTGCTCTTGAAAAGCATTTGCTGTTTCGGCAGCTTGATTTGCCATTTCAAGTGGCTGCGTAATTGCCCAATTACCTGAATTTGAAAACACTAACTGCCCCCATCCAAAACGAAGAAAGCTGGGGGAATAAATGTAAATTATTGAACCGATAATTATAGTAATAAAACAGATCGAAAAAGCCCGTATATAGCTTAAAATGCCGCTCCTAAAATACATTCTGCAAGAGGTTTTAATGTTCTTTCTAAATTCGACAAGAGCGGCAGGAATCAGTAAGATTGAAAGACCTGTGAATATTATATATAAGCCTCCTTGCAGAATTTGAGCAAAAAGAGTGCCTTTAGAAAAGACAATTAAAGCTAGCAGCATGCAAAAAATAATTGGAAATTGAAATTCAAGGTATATCAGGCGGAGATTTCCCCAAATAATTGGATGTAGAAATGCAAAGTATATCAAGCGGAGATTCCCCCAAAAGGTTCTCTTACCTGGTGCCCACTGATTCATCAAGTAGGAAAGAAGCTGATTATTCTTTTTGATAATTACGCTCTTGTCCCAAGCACAAGAAGGTTCAAGCATAGATTGCTGCTCTAAAACCTTGTCATAATTAAGAACGGCTTCCTCGTAACGGCCTAGTTCATGTAATGCTTTGGCTCGTTTGCACCAAACACAGTGATTACCTGTTTTAAGCTTTAAAGCTTGATCATAGCTATCAATTGCTTCTTCATAACGATTTAGATTTGCTAAAGCAATTCCTCGACTTGCCCAAGCCCAAGTACGGTCTGGTTCAATTGCAACCGCTTTGTCATAGCTATCAATTGCTTCTTCATAACGATTTAGCTTTGCTAAAGCAATTCCTCGACTTGCCCAAGCCCAAGCATGGTCTGGTCTGATCGCAACGGCTTTGTCATAGCTATCAATTGCTTCTTCATAACGATTTAGCTTTGTTAAAGCAAACCCTCGATCTGCCCAAGCCCAAGCATGGTCTGGTCCGATCGCAACCGCTTTGTCATAGCTAGCGATCGCAGCGTCAAATTCTTCCTTCTTAGCTAGTTGCAGTCCCTGCTGAAATAGTAGCAGTACTCGAATTGAATCAAGAGTTTGTTCGTTCTCAAGTAATTGATCTCTTTCTTGTTGGTCGAGATTCCAGTAATAGTCGTACTCAGCTTGAGAGGAGTCTTGCTCTTGATTCATACATTCAATCTTCTGAAACTACCTAATGGTTGCCCGATGGCATCTTGAGATCTACAAAGCATTTACTACAGATTCCGGATTCTTGATAGATGTGCTGAAACTCAAGCTACTTACACTGCATCAAATCGCTCTTGACACGAGCTACAACAATAGAAACTCGGTTCACATCACACGAGTTTACGATTTGCTACCTTGCTTTTCAGAGTCGAGCGTAATTACATCTTGATATCGCATAGCTGTCTTGTCTCTGCTCGCTCGATCGCACCACCTCCCGCACTGCAATCTCGCAGTCGGGAAACGCCAGGGGTGCGATCGCATCTCCTTCATAGAGCTTTTGCTCTATCCCATACTCTCTACTTCTGGTAAATCCATCCGTTCATCTGCGGCCAAAATGCCTGCTGCTACCATACGGTGATAGTCTTGCACGCTCAGCGATCGTGGGTCTATAGCAGCAGGCATAGGGCTAGGTAGGGGTGACGCTTGCTCCTGTTGTGGCACAGGCGTTTTGTTTCACAAGGAGATCAGTGGCCAAGGTTTAGGTGCCTTTTAAGGTAATGACTGATCGGTTCGGTAGCTCGACCCTTAGCTGGCCTAAACTAACTGTCTGTAGTGCAGCAGGTGGCGAAATACCTTCCCCTGCTCTGGCGCGATCGCCTATTGCAGCACCCCACCGCTTTATTGTCAGGGCTGCATCCTTTAGTGTGAGGCCGCAATGCTTTAGTGCAGCAGCGCAACATTCGATTGTCAAGCCGAAATGCTTTAGTGCGACAGCTCAACTTCCTATTGCAAGGCGGCAACATCTTAAGTTGCGGCGCGACAATGCTGCTGCGATCGCGCAACCTTTTAAGTTGTCAATACACAATGCTTCTGTCATAGAGCAACTTCGAATAGTCGCTCGTTACACTCTTACCTGCTCAGTGCACAATGCTTCTGTCATGGCAGCAAATCAATCATTTCTGCGCTGCATCACCATTGTTGTGCTAAAACTCGCTTCAACCTGGTGCAACATTCATCCAGTCTTTATCAAAACTGCTGGTGTCGGGTCGCAATCTTTCAAATTGAGGCTACATCGCTTCTCCGCACCGGGCATCTTGGCAATAGATGAGACAACGCCTCGCCCCAACCGTCGTCTCCCATCGCCTGACCTGAAACCTTTCGTCGCTCCCCCAAACCTCCGCCACCAGTCCTGAACTTTCTTCAGGCAGGCTATTTGCTCGCGTCCGTATATCAACCATTACCCAAGGTGTATCACCATGCCCGTCGTCAACATCACCCGTCGTCTGCTCAGCAAAACCATCAGCAACGACATTGACTCCCTCAACAGCCTCGGCACCGTCGAAGGCTATCGCCCCGTCCGCACCGACGCGTCGCCCGAAGCCCTCAAAGCTAATTTTGCTGCCATGCTGGCCATGCAACAAAAAGAAACCGAGCTGCAAGCGATGGTCAAAGCCGCCGCCGATGCCGCCCGCCAGGCCGAATGGGAGTTTCACAACTCGATTTTGGGCATGAAAGAAGCCGTGCGGGCTCAGTTTGGCCCCGACAGCAACGCCGCCCAAGCGATCGGCTACAAGAAAAAGTCAGAGCGCAAGCGCCCCCGCCGCCGCAGCGCCTAGCGATGCGTCCGTGCCGCCGCCGTGAACGCTAACAAAATACCCTCCTAGAGACCTGTGGCCCAGCCACGGGTCTTTTTTGATCGCTAGTCAACTCTGGCCGCATCGCCTAGCAACATCGGTTGAGAGCATAGCGGGGCAGACGCAACTTCTGGAAAACTTTCTCTCTACTGGTGGGCAGTGCCCACCCTACGGTGGCTACAGTCACCTGCTCACCATTGGTGTGACCCTTAGTCGGCTCCCATTGCCGGCATTCCGCTGCCCTGGCTGAGCTACGGGCGATCGGCGTTGCTAAACATTTAGACACGGCGGCTAGCGCTCAATGGTGAACCCATCGAAATGAGCTGATCCTGTATAAGGTTCAGTCTCTACCCCGGTAACTCGGGCACCCACTGGTCCTTGATGAGCCCAGTGCAGTAGGGCCTTGAGCTGGTCGCTGGTACCCATTGCCACAATTTCAACGGTGCCATCTGGCTGGTTGCGTACAAAGCCCTTAACCTTTAGCTGTTGGGCTGTCTGGCAGGTGTGATAACGAAACCCAACTCCCTGCACAGTCCCATGAATCACCGCTCGAATTTGTTCCATAGTCCCTGGTCTGTAGGTTGATCACGCCAAGATTTTCGCATAGGGCGTTTGCTCTACTCCGTACCCCTCACGCCCTGGCGATCGCAACCGCTGTCTCGAAATGCGCCTCAGCCCACTCGACTGAGGGCCACCGATACCGAGATTGATGCGATCGCCTTAAAATTCGGCCTAGTTGACTTCGCAATCTGCAATCATCGGTCAAAATAGAAATTCAGGTAAGGTTGAATATTCCACTTTCAAGTTGAATATCCGACTTTGGAAGTCAAGTTAAGTTCAGGTGAGGTTGATCATTCCCCCTGCCTTGAACGCCTACTCTGGCGATGATCTGCTAGATGGTGCATCGCGTTGCGGATGCACCCTACAGTTGACCACCCCCTTACCCATCCACCCCCTTACCCATCCACCCCTTCCCCCGTTCCATGGCAAAGTCCCCCACCTCTTCCACTACGATGACCGGCGCAGAGATTCGCCAGACGTTTCTGGAGTTTTATGCGGCGCGGGGGCACGCCATTAAACCAAGCGCATCCCTGGTGCCCGAAGACCCCACGGTGCTGCTCACCATCGCCGGCATGCTGCCCTTCAAGCCGATCTTCCTCGGCCAGCGCCCGGCGGATGTCGATCGCGCCACCACCTCACAAAAGTGCATTCGCACTAACGACATTGAGAATGTGGGCCGCACGGCGCGCCACCACACCTTCTTTGAAATGCTGGGCAACTTCAGCTTTGGAGATTATTTCAAGGAGCAGGCGATCGCCTGGGCCTGGGAACTGTCTACCGAAGTCTTCAAACTGCCCGCCGAGCGCCTGATAGTGAGCGTCTTTCGCGAAGACGACGACGCCTTTGCCATCTGGCGCGACCAGATCGGCATCCCCGCCCACCGCATCCAGCGCATGGATGAGGCCGACAACTTCTGGACCTCTGGCCCCACCGGCCCCTGCGGCCCCTGCTCGGAAATCTACTACGACTTTCATCCCGAGTTGGGCGACGACAAAATTGACCTGGAAGACGACTCGCGCTTTATCGAGTTCTACAACCTGGTCTTTATGCAGTACAACCGGGATGCCGAGGGCAACCTCACCCCGCTGCAAAACCAAAACATTGACACCGGCCTGGGCCTAGAGCGCATGGCCCAGATTCTGCAACAGGTGCCCAACAATTACGAAACCGACCTGATTTTGCCCATCATCAAAACAGCGGCGGAATTAGCAGGACTTGATTACGGCAAGTCTGACGAGAAGACGAAGGTTTCGCTGAAGGTGATTGGTGATCACGTGCGGGCCGTCGTCCACATGATCGCTGACGGCATTACCGCCTCCAACGTGGGTCGGGGCTACATTCTGCGGCGGCTAATTCGTCGGGTGGTGCGCCACGGGCGGCTGATCGGCGTTGAGGGCGCGTTTATTAGCAAAGTGGCCGAGGCAGCGATCGTCTTAGCAGAAACGCCCTTCCCCAACACCCGGCAGCGCGATGTCCAGATCAAAGCCGAACTCGATCGCGAAGAATCCCGCTTTCTCGAAACCCTGGAGCGGGGCGAAAAGCTGCTGACCGACATTCTCAAGCGCGAGAGCCAGTCGCAGACCCAGCAAATTTCGGGCACCGATGCCTTCGTGCTCTACGACACCTACGGCTTCCCCCTAGAGCTGACTCAGGAAATTGCTGAAGAGCAGGGCCTGACGGTAGACGCCGCCGGGTTTGAAACGGCAATGGAAGAACAGCGCCAGCGCTCGAAGGATGCCCACGAAACCATTGACCTGACGGTGCAGGGCAGCCTTGACAGCCTAGCTGAACACATTCACTCAACAGAGTTTTTGGGCTACAAAGACACCACCAGCGCTAGCAAAGTAGAAGCACTACTAGTCGGCGGGAAGTCGGTGGATCGCATTGAGGCGGGGCAGGAAGGGCAGGTGGTGCTCAACCAGACGCCGTTCTACGCGGAGTCGGGCGGTCAGGTGGGCGATCGCGGCTACCTGTCGGGCGATGACCTGCTGATCCGCGTCCATGACGTCAAGAAAGACGGCGACTTCTTCGTTCACTTTGGCCGAGTCGAGCGGGGTGCGCTGGCGGTGGGCGATCAGGTCACAGCCCAGATCGATCGCGCCTGCCGTCGTCGTGCCCAGGCCAACCACACCGCTACCCACCTGCTGCAAGCAGCGCTGAAAAAGCTGGTCGACCCCGATATTTCCCAGGCTGGTTCTCTGGTTGCCTTCGATCGCCTGCGGTTTGACTTCAACTGCCCCCGCGCCCTGACGGCTGACGAGGTGCAGCAGGTCGAAGAACAGGTGAATAGCTGGATCGCCGAGGGCCACCAGGGGGAAATCACCGTGATGGCGCTGGAAGAGGCCAAGGCCAAGGGCGCGATCGCCATGTTTGGCGAGAAATATAGCGCCGAGGTGCGGGTGATCGACTTCCCCGGCGTGTCGATGGAGCTGTGCGGCGGCACCCACGTCAGCAACACTGCTGAAATTGGCCTGTTCAAAATCATCTCTGAGGCCGGGGTAGCCTCTGGCACCCGCCGTATTGAGGCCGTTGCTGGCCCCGCCGTGCTGGAGTATCTCAACGTGCGCGATGCCGTGGTGCGCGATCTGAGCGATCGCTTTAAGGCTAAACCCGAGGAGCTGAGCGATCGCGTCACCACCCTGCAAACCGACCTCAAGACCGCCCAGAAAGAGCTAGAGGCACTGAAGTCTGAACTGGCGGTGCTGAAGTCTGACCAGCTGCTCGACAGCGCCGAAGCCGTGGGCTCTCTCAAAGTCATTGTGGCCGAGCTAGAAGGCGTCAGCGCCGAAGCCCTCAAAACCGCCGCCGAGCGCCTGCTGCAAAAGCTGGGTGCTGGAGCCGTGGTGCTGGGTTCGGTGCCTGAGCCTGAGAAAGTCAGCCTGGTCGCCGCGTTTAGCCCCGAGGTGATAGAGCAAAAGCTGCAGGCGGGCAAGTTTATCGGCGGCATTGCCAAGCTCACTGGCGGCGGCGGTGGCGGACGGCCCAACCTGGCTCAGGCGGGCGGACGCGACGCCAGCAAGCTGCCTGAAGCGTTGGCGAGTGCGAAGGCGCAGCTGCTAGAGACGTTGGTCTAGCGCTAAGCTCATAGCGGCAGTCTATCAGGGCAACACCCATGGGCGATCGCAAAGCCTCAGCCGACCTCGGAACCACCGAGGACTCTGACTCTTCCAAAAAGACGAAAAAAGCCAAAAAGAAGGCCAAGCAGCAGCGCAAAAAGGATCGGGCGAAAGGTTTGGAGCCACCTGTCTTTCACTACATCTCTGAGTCGGAAGGCAGCTCGAAGCTAACCAGCAAATTCTATGAGAAAGAGCTGGCCCGCCTGCAGGTGGAGCTGGTGAAAATGCAGTACTGGGTCAAGCACACCGGCAGCCGCATCGTCATTTTGTTTGAGGGGCGCGATGCGGCGGGCAAGGGTGGCACCATTAAGCGCCTCACCGAGCAGCTCAACCCGCGCGGCTGTCGAGTGGTGGCCCTGGGGACGCCGAGCGATCGCGAAAAAACCGAGTGGTACTTTCAGCGCTACGTGGCCCACCTGCCCGCCGCCGGCGAAATTGTCTGCTTTGACCGCAGCTGGTACAACCGGGCCGGGGTCGAGCGGGTGATGGGCTTTTGCACCGACGCCCAGTACGACGAGTTTATGCACACCTGCCCCGAGTTCGAGCGCATGCTGGTGCGATCGGGCATCATTCTGCTGAAGTACTGGTTTTCGGTTAGCGATGACGAGCAGGAGCGGCGGTTTCAGTCGCGCCTGACCGACCCTGCCCGTCGCTGGAAGCTCAGCCCGATGGATCTGGAGTCGCGCGATCGCTGGGTGGAGTATTCTCAGGCGAAAGACGCCATGTTTGCCCACACCAACATTCCCGAAGCGCCCTGGTTCACGGTCGAAGCCGACGACAAAAAGCGGGCTCGGCTCAACTGCATCAGCCACATTCTCAGCAAGATCGACTACGTCGATATGACCCCCGAGCCCCTGGAGCTAACCCCGCGCCGCAGCGCGCCGGATGACTACGAGCGCCCCCCGATCAACGAGCAGTTTTTTGTGCCTCAGCGCTACTGAGCGGTCGGCAAGCCGCCGTTAGAGGCTACAGTTCGGCAATCAGCGCTTTGATGTCGGGTAGCTCAAAAAACGCGCTGGTGGAGGTCAACAGGCGATCGCCCCAGAGGTTGGTCTTCAAAAATTCGATGTCGGCATAGCGGCTGTCTTGCTCCAGGGCTTCGGTGCCCAGGCGCACCGCCTCTTGGCAGGCGGCGCTGCTGGCTCTAACCACCGCTACTCCGCAGTTTTCTTGGGCGTGCAGGGCGGCGGCGATCGCCAGCTTGGGCTCGGGCTCATTGCCCGCCAGCTCCAGGCTAGAGCGCCAGTACTCCACGGCCCGTTGCGCCTCGCCCTGCTCATAGAGCACCAGGCCAATGTTATTCACAGAGGGCCAAAAGTCCGGCTCCGCCGCCACCGACTGCTCAAACCGGGCGATCGCCTGGGGATATTGACCTAGCTTGAAGTAGGTGTTGCCTAGGTCAAACAGAGCGCTGGGGTTGTTGGGCTCAATCTGTAGCCCCTGCTCCAGGTAGCTGGAAGCTAACTGAGGGTTGTCTTGCTGCAGGTAGGCCGAGCCCAGGGCAAACAGCACCCGAGCGTTGTCGGGCAACAGGCTACGGGATTTTTCTAGCAGCGGTAGCGCCTTGTCGACCTCATTGTTTTGCAGGTAGAGCCCGCCCAGCAGGGCCAATACCTGGCCGTCGTTGGGGGCCAGCTGCGCCGCTAGCTGGGCCAGGGCCAAAGCTCGCCCAAACTGCTGAAACTCTGCTAGCTGCTGGGCCTCGTTGGCGAGAAACAACCCCTGCTCAGTCATCAAGTCGTAGTCGAGGGGCAGCACGTAGGGGGTCAAAGCCTGGGAGTGGGCCGGCAGGGTAGCGCCGAGCAATCCACAGAGGGTGAGCAGGGGCAGGAGAGAGCGTTTTAGCACGGTAAACTTCGCAGGTTAGATAGCAGAACTATATAGAGTGTACGTTGGTTACGGGTCAGCGCTATGGTCACCCGACCACTTCTGAGCAGCTCGGGCATTGCGCCGCCACATGGCCGGTTTGATGCGCCGCAGGGCCGAAGCCCGAAATCGACTGTCCCAATCTGCTTCTGATAGGTTAGCTAAGTCGTCTAGGTTTGGGGCCAGATGCTCGGGGCGGGCTTGAAATTCATCGACGGTGGTGGGCTGAGCAAAGCGCTGGTTCCAGGGGCAGACATCCTGGCAAATGTCGCAGCCCGCCACCCAGTTTTGCAGGTGAGGGGCGATCGCCTCTGGCAAGGCTTCATCACGGTTTTCAATGGTGTGGTAGGCAATGCAGCGGTTGGCGTCAACCACGTAGGGCTGGGTAATCGCTCCGGTGGGGCAAGCCTCCAGGCAGCGAGTGCAGGTGCCGCAGTGGGCGGTGTGGGGCGGGTCAGGGGCCAAGGACAGGGTCGTCACCAGCTCCCCCAAAAACACCCAGGAGCCGTATTGACGAGTGATCAGGTTGCCGTTTTTGGCTATCCAGCCCAGGCCCGCCTGCTGGGCCCAGGCCTTATCCTGCACCGGGCCAGTGTCAGCGTAGTAGCGCACCTGAGTCGTTCCCTCCTCAGCCGTCGTCAGCCAGTCGGCCAGAGCCTTAAGGCGCTTGTGCAGCACCCGGTGGTAGTCGCGACCCCAGGCGTAGCGCGAGATTTTGCCGTGGCTCGGATCTTGGGAATGACGGTGGGGGGTGTAGTAGTTGAGGGCCACGCAGATCAGCGATCGCGCCCCCGGTAGCACCTGGCGAATGTCCTGCCGTCTGGGATTTGCCATCCAGTCCATATCGGCCTGGTGGCCTTGGTTAAGCCAGGTTTGCAGATGACCCACGGCGGCGGTTTCAGATGGGCTGGGCTCAGGTTCCACAGCAGCAATGCCCACTAAGTGAAACCCCAGGGCTAGAGCCTGGTCAATCACCGCCTGGCGATCGGGCAAACCAGCCGCTTCAACCATTGACACATCTATCCTCAAACTCCTCGATCACTTTAATAGTAACTACTGCCTAGCCCTCCTAAAGACGACCCAGGGCTCAGCCCAGAGCCGCCTAACCCAGGCCAATTAGGTTGCGAATAGCGAATGCCCCTTGACAAGGGTATGAACAGAGCATAGTTTGTACCATGCTGTAGTTAGCGTTGGCATCGGGTGCTGCCCCCCATATCTGTTATTGTCGGTTCAATTACCGTCAGCCCAACTCACCCAGGCAAGGGCGCTTATGTTTAAGCTTTTCACTAAGTTCGACTACCTGCTGCGCGAAACCTTTTTGGGGCTGCGGCGCGGCGGCTGGATGAACTGGGCGGCCATCAGCACCATCACCGTGCTGCTGTTTTTATTTGGCATTAGCCTGCAATCGACCTGGCAGCTAGAGCGGCTGCTCAACCAGTTTGGTAGCCAGCTTGAGGTATCGGCTTATTTAGAAAGCGGCTTTCAGGCCAGCGATCTAAAGCCAGTAGTCGAGGGCTTCCCCAACGTAGTGGCGGTGACCCCAGTGACCAAGGAAGTGGCCTGGGCGTCTCTGGTGGCCGACCTGGGCCTGTCTGATATTGCCGGAGCCACCGACCAGCTCAAGGGCAATCCCCTAGTCGACGAACTCAAGGTTAAAGCGAAGGATTCTGAGTCGGTGCCGGCGATCGCCAGTCAGCTCCAAAGCCTCGATGGCATTGACGAAGTGCGCTACGTCGACGAAGCCGTCACCCGCCTGGCCCAGCTCAACGACGGCCTCAAGTGGACCAGCCTATTTGTCATCACTATTCTCACCCTCACCGCCACCGCCGTCATCACTACTACCATCCGCCTGATTGTGCTGGCCCGCAAGCGCGAGATCGAGGTCATGCAGCTCGTCGGAGCTACCCGCATTTGGATCTATTTGCCCTTCATTTTGCAGGGGGCCACCTTTGGTCTAGCCGGGGCCACCGTAGCCTGGGGACTGTTGTTTACCATTCAGCGCTTTTTAACCGAGCTGGCCACCCAGCAGGCCGACTTCATTCAGTTTGTGGTGCAGGGGCTGAGGCTAACACCCCAGCAGCTAATTTTGCTGCCTGCGGCACTGCTGGGGCTGGGTACTCTAGTAGGGTTAATGGGCAGCTTGCTGGCAGTTCGCAAGTTTTCGCTGCGATAACTCTTCTCCATCCCCTCCGCGATGCCGTCCTCAAATAAAGTGTTAGAGTCTGCCCAAATTGGCCATAATAGCTACGGAGCAATGGGCGGTCTGCATACCGTCAGCGAGGCATCGGTATGAGTACAGTGCTAATTGTGGACGACAGTTCAACCCTGCGAGAAATGATCGCCGGGCTGTTGATTAAGGCAGGCTTGACGGTAGTGGAAGCCAAAGACGGCGTAGAAGCCCAGGAGATGATTCAGGCGACGCCTCCCGATCTGGTGGTGCTCGACATTGTCATGCCCAACATGAATGGCTACGAGCTCTGCCGCTGGATCAAAAACACCGCCGCCACTCAAAACATTCCCGTCATTATTTGCTCTAGCAAGGCCGAAGAGTTTGACCGCTACTGGGGCATGAAGCAGGGGGCCGATGCCTACATCACCAAACCCTTTCGCCCCGCCGATATGATCAGCACCGTCAAGCAGCTATTGCGCTAGGACTCAGCTACCGAGACTGTAGCTAGGCTGCTGTGAGCTACCCT
Source organism: Nodosilinea sp. FACHB-131 (assembly GCF_014695395.1). Lineage (GTDB taxonomy): Bacteria > Cyanobacteriota > Cyanobacteriia > Phormidesmidales > Phormidesmidaceae > Nodosilinea. The sequence continues at coordinate 16,610 of NZ_JACJOF010000037.1, read as the reverse complement.
TAGCTCACCTAAACCGTCGACGGTCACGCGTCCTCGGTGGGTATTTTTTCTTCCAGGTTTTCCTTGGATATTTCTTCTTCCAGGTTTTCCTTTAAGGCCTCCAGTACCGCTAGGGGATCGGTGGAGAGTTGCATCATGGCCGCCTCGTGGTCGTAGCGCTGGGCGATATCGGGCAGATCTTCGCGCAGCTCTTCCAGTAGGGCAATGATCTTGGCAATTTTCTTCTCCGACAGCAGATTGAGCTGAAGCATTAGCTGGGTGCGCTGTTCGGCAAAGCTTTCCTGGCGGTTTTGGCGAATCAACACCCCAGTCGAGATCAGCAGCGACGCTGCATCTAGTCCCTGATCCGCCCAGCCGAAGGTGGGTAGTTCAAAGGGCAGCAGGCTGGTGTGGTTAAGGGCGTCGCCACCAAGCCAAAAGCCTAGACTCAGCAGCAGCAGGTACAAGAACCCAGGTCGACTAAACCACGAAGCCACCACCTCTAAAACTCGCTCGGTGGCCGAGGCCTTCTCGGCTTCCTGGCGGTGAAGGGTAATAATTGCCTCGATGTTTTCGGCAATGGGGTCAGGCAGGGGAGCCGTCAAAATGCGCTGCTTGGGACGACGGCTAAACCAGGTCTTTGACGATGTAGTGGCAGCCGACTCGGTGGAATTAGCCATGGGAAATCGGGTAAACGGTTAGGAGTAATAAGCTTTCTATATCGGCAGGGCGCTCTTCGGAGCCAAAAGCGATCGCCTCAGGAGCCCCAGCGTCATAGCCACAGCCGGTTGCGGCATAATACTGCCGCCAAGAACTGATCTCGACTAGGGTGGCTGTATTTTATCAAGGGGGCCGAGGGATGAGTGGGGGTTAGGCAGCGAGGTTTTTAAGGAATGGGGCAAATCTGGATATGCTGTTTGCACAGGCTTGCAGTACTATTCCGTAGGTTGGAGCGCTGAGTAACTTTGGAAAACGAGCCATGCAGCGTTTATTCTGGCTGATTTGTCCTCGAAATCTTTAGTAGACAGCTTGCCAGAGGCTTTGGCCACATCTCCTAAGGAGGAACTTTAATTGGCTAGCCCGATTGTGTTAGCGGTGTTTAACGGTAAGGGAGGGGTGGGCAAAACCACGACTGCCGTTAATTTGGCAGCGGTGTTTGCGGAGACGCGATCGGTGCTGCTGGTCGATGCTGACCCCCAGGGATCGGCCCTATGGTGGACGGGCCGCAGCCCGGTTGAGCTGGGCTTTGAGGTGAAGACAGAAATCAACCCAGCTCGGTTAAAACGGCTCAGACAGGAGCACACCCATGACCTGATTGTGGTGGATACCCCACCGGCACTGGGGTCAGCAACCCTGGCGGCGGTGATTCCAGCGGCGGATTATTTGCTGCTGCCCACGCCCCCGGCACCCATGGATTTGGCCGTGCTGATTACTACAGTGAATGAAGCGGTATCGCCCAGCGGGGTATCCCATCGAGTATTGTTGACGAAGGTGGATTCCCGCAGCGTCGGCGAAGCCATTGAAGCCCAGAACACCCTGCTGGAGCTAAAAATTCCCGCCTGTAATGCGTTTATTCGTGCCTACAAAGCTCACGAGCGGGCCGCATTAGAGGGGCTGCCGGTGCTCAAGTGGCGCGGCAAAAACAGCCAGGAGGCCCGTTCTGACTACTGCCGAGTTGCCGAAGAACTACAGCGAGACTGGACCCAGCCATGACGAAAAAAAGCCTTTCCGATCTACTTAAAGAAGAAGTGAATAAGGCTGACGCCCCAGACCCTGCGATCGCCCCTCAAGCTGAGGCTGACGAAACGCCCGCAGCTCCCAAGGCTGCGCCTAGCCGCCGCGCTTCCCGTTCTGGGTCTTCTCGCCGCACCGCTGCCAGCCGGCAGCCGGCTAAGTCCGAGGACAAAGCAACACCCGCCCCCAAGGCTAAGGCAGAGGTTGCGGCGGCTAAGCCCCCAGCCCCAGTAGAGGTCGCGGCGGCCGAGCCTCCAGCCGCAGCAGAGCCTCCGATCGCCCCCGATGTTGACCTAGTCCAGCGGGTGAGTGCCCTAGAGAAAGACCTGGCCACCGCCGCAAAAGACAAAGCCCATCTGGAGAAAACCATTGCCGGGCTGCAAAAAGATCTCGAAACCCAACAGGGCCGTCTTTTTGAGCTAAAGGATAGCCTTGCTCAGGCAGAGGCAGCCACCAAGACCAAGGCCGAGGCGTTGACCAAAACCCAGGCCGAGCTGGATGAGGCCAAGAAAACCATTCTGAAGCTGGCCGAGACCCCGGCCCCCCCTGCTGCTCCAGCTCCGGCAGCGCGCCGCACCTCTGGAGCAGACATTACGCCCCGCCGCCCCATAGAAACCAAGGATAGGCCCACCTACCATCGGGGAGTGCCGGAGTACAGCGTTCAGAAGGGGCAACCCAATCCGATGCTGACCGATGCCGACATTGGCTGGGTTGATTAGAGGGCAGAAGACTCAGGGTTTGAGGTGCGGCATTTAGGGTTGCACCTCAAACCTAGGGCATAGGCGATCGCAATCTAGCAATCTCTCAAGCCAAAACTGACCGGTTACTAGAGGTTTAGGGTTCAGGGCTTAGGGTTCACGACCCACCCCGAACCAGATACCCTAAACCTTAAACCCTGTTAGTCAGAGCTTGTCACCATCAGCCTGGTCAAGTACTAGTCAGTGAGTGGCTGGCCGACTTGTCGCTAGACAGTGTAGTCAAACAGGGCATCGAGGTAGATGCGGTTGACATCGCGACGACCTTTAGCGGCCGCTCGTTGACTATCGCCCTGGTTACTTTGCATCAAAAACAGCGATAGGGCAGCGCAGAATACGCGGTGCTGACTCCATGCGGGGTTGCCATCTAGGTACACCTGAAGCGCGTTGTAGAGGTCTTCCGGCACTTCGGCCATGAGGCTAACTTTGGGAGTGCTCATGTTGAGGGTCATAGGGCGCTGCCTTGGTAAGGGGAGATGAACTGTAGCGATCGCGACGGGACACAATCCAGCAGCCTGGCGCTGAGGCCAGCCGTGGGGATAGGCAGCATAAAGCCGCCCACAGCAGTCAGGCGTGAGAGATTCAACGCCTGTCGATGCAACACTCTGTCTGCTAAAAGAACACGGGAATTCGTCTAGGCCAACTCTGCCCAGGGCAAAACCGGAGTGCTATAGGCCAGCCTGTAAGAACCCAGAGACGGGCTTTTTGGGCCGGGAGCGCGGTACTCGGCTCTGCCAGTCGCATCATTCTGCCGAACTCCTCGAATACTGTCAATCTTGCCTTACCGACCTGTTTGAGCTAGCAGCCCATGGTTGCCACGATAGAGTAGGGGTTTTGGCGATCCCAGGCGGGCGGGCAGCCGACTAGGCGATCGCCGCCGAAGAAAATACGGTTTTCCACAAAGCTGCCCAAGCCCGTGCTCCAACGTGAACCCTTGGGGAAAACCTGGGGAAAAGTCGGTTGAACCTGGGGAAAACCTGGGGAAAAGCCTCTTTAGATATTTTGTTTTGTAACGATTTACCGACATGTCTCTTGACAAGAGTCTTAGTCACTGCTCTAGCCGATGATGTGGCCCTTTGGGCGATATTAATCCTTTGTATCAATTGCGCGATGGGCGGGCACCGCGCCATCGAGAGCTAAGGGAGAGGGAGCCACCGGTGGCCAGCGCACATCCCACAAAGCCCAGCTAGCCACCACCAGCAGTGACCCAATCACCAGGGTGCGCCAGGGCACGCCGCTGCCGGGGCTAGACCAGCTCAGGCGGGGGCTGCCCTCACCGGCAACAAACTGGCGCAGTTGTTCCCTTAGGGCCGCCGCCGCCAGCGGTGTGCGCACCTCTGGCAGCGTGATCTGATAATCGGCTCCCAGCAGCGTTAGCCGGTGGCAAAAGCGCACGCCGCCGTGGGGATTGTTGTCGCACAGCTCTGAGGTCATAGCCACGTCGTCGAGCAAAAAGCTCCGGCTCGGCAGCCAGGCCCAGGGGAGCGGTAGGGTGGCCCGGCAATAAACTTGGCTCGGGGCAGCGCGATCGCACACCACAGTGCTAGGGGCCGGCCGACTCACGCCCCACAGCCCTAGCAGCACCAGGCAGAGCACCGCCACCACCGGTATTTGCCGCAGTCTCAATCCCCAGTTGCCCATGGCGATTTTTCTCCGTGCCATATTCCAAGCTTGTCTGTGCCCCACGTTCATTCCATCCTGACACAAGGCCCGACCTAGGGTCAGCCGCCCACCCCTTGCGCCTGCGGCCAGATTAGGGCATGCTCAGCCATGGTCTGGGGCGGAACCCCGATCGCACTATCCTTTAGCGCACATACACCATGGGCAAACACATCGTCATCACCGGAGTAAGCCAGGGGCTGGGTCGAGCTATGGTCGATGGTTTTGTGGCGACGGGCCATCGGGTGTCAGGCTGTGCTCGCCGGGCCGAGGCGATCGCTGAGCTGACGACGCAGTACCCTACCCCCCATCAATTCACGGCGGTCGATATTCGCGATGACGCAGCGGTAGCAGCCTGGGCCAGGGGTGCGATCGCCGCCAATGGCCTGCCCGACCTGGTGATCAACAATGCGGGCCTAGTTAACCATCCGGCCCCGCTGTGGAGCGTGCCCGCTGCCGAGTTTGAGGCGGTGGTTGCGGTCAACCTCAACGGCACCGTCAACGTCATTCGCCACTTTGCGCCGCCTATGGTCGAGCAGCGATCGGGCATTTTCGTCAACTTCAGCTCTGGCTGGGGGCGATCGACCTCACCAGAATTTGCCCCCTACTGTGCGACCAAGTGGGGGGTAGAAGGGCTTACCCAGGCCTTCTCGCAGGAGCTACCTGCGGGTATGGCGGCAGTGGCCCTCAACCCCGGTATCATTCACACCGCCATGCTCGAAACCTGCTACGGCGACGATGCCGCCACGTATACCCCCATTACCACCTGGGTCAAGGCAGCGGTGCCCTATATCCTCAGCCTTCAGCCCTCGGACAACGGGCGCGCGTTGACGGTGCCGGGGTAGGGAAATAGGGGGTTAGGGAAGGAAAGAATTTGGGGATGGCGGCAGGTTTTGGTCATGCCCTGCCTCGACTCTCCCCGCCTCGCCCACCTTCCCGGCTCACTCGCTTTCACAGCGGCCAATGCCGGCCTGACGGGCCAAACCGGCTTGCCGATGGTCCTTAGGCTTCAGCGCTTCGTCTACGACTTGAAGTAATTCGTCGACAGTGTAAGGCTTGGGTAAAAAGCTTTGAATTTCGAGAGCAGCAACGGAGGTCAGTTCAGCATTTTGATACGGCAACCCACTGACAGCAATTACATTCACCTGGGGATTGAGTTTGTGCAAGATTCGGAAGGTGGTAGCCCCATCCAAAGCAGGCATCATCAAATCCATGATCACCAGGCGAATGTCGTGTTGGTGTTGAACATAGAGAGCGATCGCATCGAGACCATCACCGGCAGTTAACACGCGATAGTTGTAGGCCTCCAGGGTGGCTTTAGTTACCTCCCGAATGGGGGCTTCATCGTCGACGACCAAAATCAGCTCTTGATTGCCGATCCAGACTTCGGCAGGACTCCGCGCTGGAGGGTCAGCAACCATGACCGCTGGCAGGAAAATTTTGAACTCAGTTCCCTGATCGGGCAGGCTGGAGACGGTAATAAAACCGTGATGGCTCTTCACAATTCCTAGCACCGTTGACAGTCCCAACCCGGTACCTTTGCCAATTTCTTTGGACGTAAAGAACGGTTCAAATATGCGATCGAGCAGCTCAGGCGCAATGCCGCAGCCGCTATCGGTAACAGCAATTGCAACATAGGTTCCGGCTCTAGCGTCGAGGTTTGTGCGGGTACACCCTTCGTCTAGGGTCAGGTTTTCTGCCGAAATTTTCAGGGTTCCCCCTTGGGGCATGGCATCGCGGGCGTTAACGCATAAATTCATCAGCACTTGGTGGAGCTGGGTGGCGTTACCCACAACGGTCCACAGATCCCTAGAAATATCTACCCGCAGTTCAATAGATTTAGGAAAAGTGCCGCGAATAATCTGCTGAATTTCACGAATCAAATGCCCAGCTTGCAATATCGTATTTTTGCCTTCACCTCCCCGGGCAAAAGACAACACCTGCTTAATAATATCGCCGCCGCGTCGAGCATTTATCTCTAAAATCTGAAGCAGTTCTAGGCTGCGTTCATCCTGATGAAACGCCTCCATCTGGAGGAGTTGAGAGGTGGCTAAGACGGGGGTTAAGATATTGTTGAGATCGTGGGCAATGCCGCTGGCCAGGGTGCCGATACTCTCTAAGCGCTGGGCGCGAAAAAACTGTGCCTCTAGCTGTTTTTTGCTAGTAACATCGGTGCTCACCACCAGAATAAATTGGGGTTGGCCGTCATCGTCGCGCACCAGAGTCCACCGGCTTTCAACGATGATGGATTGCCCGGTCTTAGTGATTTGATTGAGTTCCCCGTGCCACTCGTTGTCGAGCATTAACTGCTGCTGAACCTGCTGCATTTGCCCTAGATTGTCTTCGGCATAGAGCAGCTCGGTAGCTTTTTGCCCCAGAGCCTCTGCCGCCGTCCACCCGTACAGCCGCTCAGCGCCCCGATTCCAAAACAGAATCTGGTGTTGCCCGTCGCGAACGAGAATAGCGTCGGTGGCAATATCGAGCAGCGCCGCTTGCTCGCGGATCTTTTGCTCTGCCCGCTTGCGTTCGATCGCATAGCGGATGGAGCGCACCAGCAGCTCGCCAGTGATCTGGCCTTTGACCAGGTAATCTTGGGCTCCGGCCTGCACGGCGTTGAGCGCCAGGGTTTCATCGTTTAGGCCGGTAGTGACGATAATCGGGGTTTTGCGCTCCTGCTGATGTAGCTGGGTGAAGGTGGCGAACCCCTGACTGTCGGGCAGAAACAGGTCTAGCAGCACGACGTCGAAGGCAGTCTGCTTGAGATACTGCATGCCCTGCCCTAGACTGTCGGCGTAGTCGAGCTGGATGGCCACCGAGGTCACCTCCCGCAGCAGCTCCTGTATCAGCCGTCGATCGCCAGGGTTATCCTCAATCAGCAAAACGTGGATGGGGGCTTGGGGAACCATAGGTTACTCCGACGGCAGTTCTACGGCAGACAGCCAGAAATCTTCGATGGATCTGATGCTGCGGCTAAACTGCTCCAGATCGAGGGGTTTGGTGATGTAGCAGTTGGCGTGGAGGTCATAGGCACGATTGATATCGTCTTCGGCTTGGGAGCTGGTAAAGACAATCACCGGAATGTGCCTGAGCACAGCACTGGTTTTAATCATCCTCAGCACGTCTAAGCCGCTGCGGCGGGGTAGGTTTAGATCCAGCAGCACCAGGTTGGGATGGGGCGCGTGGCGGTAGGGAGCCATGTGGTTCAAAAAAGCGATCGCCTTCTCGCCGTCATCCACTACGCTCAGGTGATTGCGAATCGAGCCTTCCTTCAGCACTTCTTGAGTCAGCCGGATGTCGCCAGGGTTATCTTCCACGAGCAAAATTTCGATGGGATGTACCACGCTTCTGGACGGCACCATCATGTCATGCCTCCCTGGGGAATGGTGAAGTAGAAGGTTGCTCCTTGGTCAAGGTCAGCCTCCACCCAGATCCTACCGCCGTGCCGCTCCACGATTTTTTTGCACACCGCCAGCCCAATGCCCGTGCCCGGATAGTGGGTGCGGTTATTGAGCCGTTGAAAGATGACAAAGATTTGGTCAGCGTACTGGGGGTCAAGGCCAATGCCATTATCCTGGACGGAAAACAGCCAGGCATCTTCCGTTTGGCTGACAGCAATCGCAATGCGAACGGGAGCCTCACTACGAAACTTAATCGCATTGCTGATCAGGTTCTGGAACAGCTGGATCAGCTGGGTGGGATCAGCCTGGAGCTGGGGTAAGTCTGAGTAGGTGACGACGGCCCCACTCTCTTCGATCGCGAGCTTGAGATTGGCGATCGCCTGCTCCACCGCAGCGGTACAGCTAGTCAGTTCAAAGGCATGCCCCCGGGTGCCAATGCGCGAATAGGTCAGCAGATCGTTGATCAGGGTGCGCATGCGCAGGGCCCCATCGACAGCAAACTGAATAAAGTCGTCGGCATCGGTGTCGAGTTGGCCTTTGTAGCGGCGCTCCAGGAGTTGCAGGTAGCTGGTGACCATGCGCAGCGGCTCTTGCAGATCGTGGGAGGCAATATAGGCAAACTGCTGGAGTTCGGCATTGGAGCGGGCGAGCTCCTGCCGCTGGAGGGTCTCCTGTTCTAGGAGCTGTGCCTGGGTCAGGGCGATCGCAATTTGGTCGGCGAGCTGCTGGAGCAACTCGGTTTCAAACCCTGTCCAATGCCGGGGGCCAGCACATTGGTGGGCAATCAATAGGCCCCACAGGTCGCCCTGGGCGAGAATAGGCACCACCAGCTTGGCCTGGACCTCGAACTGCTGCAAAAACCCAACCAGGCAAGGCGCGACCTGCTGATCGTGGGCGACATCGACTAAGCTGCGAATCCGCCCTTGACGGTACTGTTCCTTCGATGCGATGGGGAACACCTCTTGGGGAAAGACCACCCCCATAACCTGGGGCAAACCCGGCCCCACCGCCTCGGCCACCCCACTGCCGGTGCCATCGGGCCAGAGGCGATAGATCAGCACCCGGTCGGCCTGGAGAATGTTTTTAACCTCTGTGACCGCCGTTTGCAGGATTTCATCAATCTGCAAAGACTGGCGCACCTTGAGGGTGACGTCGGCGAACAGCTGCGATCGCTGATTTTGGCGCTGCAGAGCGGCTTCGGCCTCGGTGCGCTCCTGCACCTCGCGCGCGAGCTGCATGTTTTGGGCTTGCAGCTGTTGCGTTAGGCTCTGGAGGCGCAGGTGGGTTTTCACCCGGGCCAGCACCTCTTCGTACTGCAACGGTTTGGTGATAAAATCCACGGCCCCCAACGCCAAGCCCTTCACTTTGTCCGTGGTTTCCGTCAGGGCGGTCAGAAAAATCACCGGAATGACGGCGGTTGCTTCCTGCTGCTTCAGGCGTTGGCAGGTTTCAAAGCCGTCCATACCTGGCATCAGAATGTCGAGCAAAATCAGGTCTGGGTTGGCGTACTGAGCCTTCTCCAGGGCGCTTTCGCCATCCTCGGCAAACAGCACTTTGAACCCGGCATTGTTCAAAAAATCAAACAGCACATCGAGGTTGGTCGGGGTGTCATCCACTACCAGAATAGTCGCAGTCTTCTCCGTATCCTCACTCATACCGGTGGTTGATAACGTTTAATCAGGTCGATGGCCTGTCTTCCCTTATAGCTTAGGGCTAACTGCTTGAGCTGAGTGGTAAAAGGGGCCCACTGCGGCTGCTGCTGTTCGATCCGATCGGCATGGGCCACGACGCCTTTGAGATCTCCCATCAGAGCGAGGTTGAGCAAGGTGTCAAGTTCAGACCCAGAGGGAATGGCGGCGGGGGCAAGGGGGAGAAGGGAAAGTTGGGGCGAGGCAGCGGGCAGCGGGGCTGGGGGGGTAGGATCGTATAGCCATTCCAGACCCAGGTGAAGCTGGAGCTTTGCCAGCAGGGCCGGTTCATGGATGGGCTTGGGCAGAAAATCATCGCAGCAGGCTAACTGGCTCTGACGATAGTCAAATTCCATCACGCTGGCGGAAATGGCGATCGCAACCACGGTTTGCAACGCCGGGATTTGTTTTAACCGACGGGTCATTTCAAACCCATCCATCAGCGGCATCACCAGATCGACCAGTACGACATCGGGCCGGTGCTGCACCGCTAGGGCCAGCCCCTCCTGGCCGTTGGTCGCCTCTAGCAGCTGAAAGCCGAGGGGGGCCAAAAAGTCGACGATGACGGCCCGGTTATAGTCCTTGTCGTCCACTACCAAAACGGTGCGGCGATCGCCCCCATAGCCGACGATCACCTGCCTGGTGGTGGGGCTGACCGTCTCGCCCGGCTGAGATGCCGCCAGGTCAAGATCGAACCAGAACCGACTGCCTTGACCCAGTTCGCTGCTGACGCCAATATCGCTGCCCATTAGCTGCACCAGCTGGCGACTAATCGCTAGCCCCAGCCCCGTGCCGTCGGTGTGTCGCCCCGACTCTGGCGTGCGGTGAAACGGGTCAAAGATCTGCGCCAGCTGCCCAGGGGCAATGCCCACGCCCGTATCGACGACTTCAAAGCGAATCAGATTAGCGGTAGAGGTTGCGGCGGCAGGGACCGCGCCTTGGCGATCGCTCCCGGTATCGCTCCCAACGGCCCAGGCCTGGGCCGGGCCAACCTTCAGCGAGACCTGACCCGCCTCGGTAAACTTGACGGCGTTGCCCAGAAGGTTCAGCAGCACCTGCTGAAGCCGCTTTTCATCGGCGTAGACATAGTCGGGCAGGGGCGCGATCACCTCGTAAGTCAATGCAATCTGCTTCTGGCTGGCGCGAATGCGGCAGATTTCTACCAGGTTTTCGAGAAAGCGGGGTAGGTGAAAGGCCTCCGGGTGCAGCTCCATTTTGCGCGCTTCGATTTTTGACAAATCGAGCACATCGTCAATCAGCGTCAGCAGGTACTCGCCGCAGCGATGGATGATATTGATACCCTGCCGCTGCGGCTCGGTGAGGGTCTGGTGCTTTTTGAGCACCTGGCTATAGCCCAAAATGCCGTTCAGGGGCGTGCGCAGTTCATGGCTCATGTTGGCGAGAAACTCGCTTTTGGCGCGGCTGGCGACCATAGCCGCCGCTTCGGCCCGCTGCCGTTCCTGAATCTCCTGCTGCAACAGAACGTTTTTGTCCCGCAGTTCTAGGGTGCGATCGCCCACTTTGGCCTCCAGGGTGCGGTTGGCCTCCTCCAGATCAGCGTAGAGGCGGGCATTTTCAATCGAAATGGCAGCTTGGGCCGCCAGCAGCTGCAAGACCTCCAAACGATCCGGGGTAAAGGCACCGGGGGTGAGGTTGTTCTCTAAGTACAGCAGCCCCGTCAGTTTCCCCTGGTGCAGCAGGGGAGCACACAGAACGGATTTGGGTTGGTGAGCGAGGATGTAGGGATCGGTGGCAAACAGGTCTTCGGCGGTGGCATCGCTGAGCACCAGGGCGGTCTGGGTTCTGGCGACGTAGTTGATCACCGACAGCGGCAGGGGCAACGGAGCGCTACTGTCGCGATCGCTCCCAGTCCCGGCCTCACCCTGCTGCACGGCCACCCGATCACCGTCCCCCGTGCCCGAAACTTCGCTCGAGACTTGGCCCGAGACTGCGATCGCCAACTGTCCATCGGTATCCAGCAGTAAAGCCCCTTGCTCCGCCCCGGCATTTTCCAGCACGATCTGCATCAGCTTGGTGAGCAGGTCGCTCAGCACGATTTCCCCAGACAGGGCCTGGGAGGCCTTGATGACGGTGGCGAGATCAAAGCCTTTAAGCCCGCTCGTGGATACCGAGCTGCTGGTGAGCGAGGCTGTCGTCGGGCCGGGCTCTTGCCTAGAGGTCTGGGTGCCCAGGGCGGAATACTGGGCATTTAGCGCCTGGGCCTTGGCGATCGCACCCCAGCGCAGGTAGCCGTAGTAGGCCTCGGCTCGGTAGACCTGGGCCACTTTGTCGCGGCCCTGAGCCTGGTAAAACTCGGCGGCTCGCTCATTGGCGATCGCCTCTTCTTGCACATAGCCCTGCTCTCGGGCGCCGGCGATGGCGCGATCGTAGTGCTCCATCGCCAGCCAGGGCTGACCCAGCAGGCGGGCCTGCTCCGCTTCCACCAGATCCAGCTTGTGCTGAAAATTCATCGGCGCGTACTGGGCCGACCGCCGCAGAGCCGCCTGGTTCTGCTCGACTTGGCTGAGCACCGAGTCGAGGGGCAGGGCTCCAGCTATGCCCAGGGCCAGACGGGTCAGCACATCGTAGAACTGGAATACCGGCACCACTAAAAATCCCTTCACCCCATCCAGGTACTGTTCAGCTAACCCCGCATCCTCTAGGGCTTGGTCATACTGGCCAAACAGATAGCTGAGTATCAGCTTGTTGAGGTAGAAGTAGTGCAGGCCGGTGCGATCGTTACCAGCCTTGAGCAGGGGCAAGGCCGCTGCTTCCTGGTAGACGGCTCCCTGGAGGCGGCTTGGGTGCTCCGGCGAGTCAATCAAATTTTGCACCGATTGCTGCACAATCTGATTCCAGCCCAGGGCGTTGTCCTGCTTGAGCTGAGCCAGGGTGGTGCTAATCGTCGCCATTTCAGCCGCGAGTTTGGGCAGTTCCTGCCCCATCAAATAAGCATGGTGGCAGCGCTGAATCGCTGCGTAACCGCCGTATTCAAGCTGGCCGTTTTCCAGACCGCTTTGGTAGCCCTCCCACAGTAGAGGCAGGGTTTCGCGCACGTGAATTTTGCCGTGCAGCGTGCAGGCCCCGGCGATAAAGCTAACGCTGGCTTTTAGATCTACCGCGTTAAACTTTTCGACCACTTGGAGGGCGAGCTGGCCAAACCGATAGGCCGCCTCACTGTCTTGCAAAATGCCGTTGAGAATCACCCCATAGCACACGTAGCTGTAGGCGGCGAAGGGCGAATTGCCATAGCGCAGGGAGAGACCGATCTGTTCGCAGATCACTAAAGGAAACAGCATCGGTGCGGCCTGATAACAGGGCGATCCGAGACTGGTCAGCATGCGAATGGTGGCGAGTTTCTCGGCGTCGCGAATAGGAGGGAGGTTGAGCAGGTCAGCGGAGCTTTTGCCCTCCAGCTGGCCAGCGGTTTGGGTCAGCACCTGCTGAATGTCGGCCAAGGTGGGCGACGACGTCAGGCTCACCCCCAGCCGTTCCAGCGCCTGCAACCCCAAGTGCACCGCTTCTAGCTGTTTTATCCGGGCCATACAGGCCTGAATTTTGACCTCGTACACCGTCATGGTGTCTAGGGGCGATCGCCCCTGACGCAAAACAATTGCGGCCCAGGCCTCCATCTGGTCAAAATCACCGTTTAGGTAGGCTGTCTCAACGGCGGCATTGTGCAGGGCCAGGGTCAGGTCATACTGCTGCTGCCAGCTAGTTTCTGGCAACAGTTCCAGGCCCACCAACAGGTAGCGCAGGGCCGAGTCATAGGCGGCAGCGGCTTTGGCCTTTTGGCCTGCCACCCAGTTGATCTCGGCCATCTGGTAGGCTTCAGCCTCTGAGGTCAGTAAACCGACGCCGTAGTTGAGCTGATTGGCGATCGCAAAAATGTTGTCATTGCGCTCTGCCGCTGGAATATTTTGCAGCAGCAGTTGACCAATTTTGAGATGGGTTGACCGCCGTTGCGCCTCTGGAATTAACGAGTAAGCGGCCTGCTGCACCCGGTCGTGCAGAAACCGGTAGACGATCTGAGCGGTGGTTTTTTCCGCCGCTTGCTCAACCAACCCTTCATCAGGAGTTTTGTCTAAATCCAGTACCAGGGGAATTTTGTAGGCCTGGGTGAGGGGCATCACAAATTCCGCTTGTAGGGCTTCCCACAGATCGACAGCCGTTTCTGTTTGAGAGGCTTCGTTCACGATCGCCAGCATATCCAGGGAAAATTTATCCCCAATGCAGGCCGCCAGCTTTAACACCTGCTGGGTCTTAGCAGAGAGTTTCTGGATCTGATTCACCATCAGTTCCACCACGTTCTCCGTTATGTCAACGCTCTGCAACACCGCTTCATCCCAGCACCACTGGCCCTGGTCAAAATCGAACCAGAGCAGCCCGTCCTGGTGCAGCGATTTCAAAATCTGGGTGACAAAGAAGGGGTTGCCCTGGGTTTTCTTAAAGATCAGCTGGGCCAGAGATTGGGCTTGAGCTGCGTCAGTGTGGAGCGTATCGGCCACCAGCTGACTGACCTCGGGCTGCTTCAGCGGTTGCAGCACAAGATTGCGCACCGTGGCCCCAGCGGCTTGCATCTGCTCCAGGGTGTGCATTAAGGGGTGGGCTAAGCTGACCTCGTTGTCGCGGTAGGCACCCAGCAGCAGCAAATACTGGCTCTCCGGATTCGTCACCAGCAGCTCGATCAGCTTTAGGGAAGGCAGATCAGCCCACTGCAAGTCATCCAAAAAAATGACCAGGGGATGCTCCGGCTGGCTAAACACCCCAATGAACTGCTGGAAAACCCGATTAAACCGATTTTGCGCTTCCGAGACCCCCAGTTGGGGCACCGCCGGCTGAGGCCCGATGATCCGCTCAACCTCCGGAATCACCTCCACCACGATCTGGCCATTCGTGCCCAAAGCCGCCAGCAGCTTGGCTTTCCACTGGGCAATCCGGTCGTCACTTTCTGTCAGCAGCTGCCGCATCAGCTCTTGAAAAGCCTGGGTCAGCGACGCATAGGGGCTATTGCGCTTGAATTGATCAAACTTACCGGCAATAAAGTACCCCCGCTGCCGAGCAATGGGCTTATGAACTTCCTGCACCAGAGAGGTTTTGCCAATACCCGAATATCCGCTCACCAGCATCAGTTCCGCTGCTCCGGCACTGACCTGCTCAAACGCTGCCAGCAGGGTAGCTACTTCGTTGTCCCGACCGTATAGGGTTTGGGGAATAAGAAACTGGCTAAAACAGTCGAGTTGACCAATGGGGAAAGGGACGATGGTTCCCGACTCCCGCAGCTGTTGCTGACAGCGGTCCAGATCGGCCTTGAGCCCCAGCGCACTCTGGTAGCGATCCTCCGCTGTCTTCTCCAGCAGTTTCATCACCAGGTCAGCCAGGGCAGTGGGCAGGTCGGGACGGAGCTGATCGGGGGCAGCGGGGGTTTTGGCGATGTGGCAATGCACCAGCTCCAGCGGGTCAGTGGTCGGAAAGGGCATCTGCCCAGTCAGCATTTCGTAAAAGGTCACCCCCAGGGAGTAGAAATCGGCGCGATAGTCGATCGTCCGATTCATGCGCCCGGTTTGTTCTGGCGAGAGATAGGCAAGGGTTCCTTCGAGCAGTGTGGGACGGCTCGCGGTTGGGTTTTCTCGAGACAGGCGCGAGGCAATGTCGAAGTCAATCAGTTTGACCTGTCCACTGGCCGGGTGAATCAGGATGTTGCGGGGGTTGATGTCTTTGTGAACAATCTGGCTCTGGTGTAATGTCGCTAGCGCAGCGGTGAGCTGGAGGGCAATGGCAAGAAACTCGTTGCTGCTCAGCGGACGTTGCTCTAGATAGTCGCTTAGAGCAATGCCGCCAAAGTCTTCTAGCACTAGCGCCAGCCCGTTTTGGTAGGGCTCTAGCGCCAGCGCCTTGATAATCTTTGGGCTGTCCAAGCCATCCAGAATGCTAAATTCGTGTCTAAGACGCGTGATCTCTTCTAAAGAGGGATAGTCCGCTTTGAGCAGCTTAACCACCACCGGTTGCTCGCCCGGCTGGGTCACCCCAGCATAGACTCGGGTGTGCGCTCCCTCATGAATAGCCCGTTGGAGGGTATAGCCTGCAATATTCTGCAAAACTGTTGAAGAATCCTTAGCGATCGCTCAAAAATACCGCTGCCGATGAGTGCGAATGGTTATAAATTCAGCACCAAAATTTTCTACATTCTCCCCAGACAGGACGGTCATTGCTCCCGGCTCAATCCTTTAACAGAAGCGCTTGGCGATCATGGTATCACCGGAACAGAGGGAGTCACAGATAAGGAAAGCAACCTACACATTCCGCACCCCCAGCACCTGCCTGTTGCTGGTGATTGAGGAGGTGGGTCAGTGATAATGAAAGAACTGATTCTTAGCCTGACTCATGCTCTAGATGACTGGCATATCACTCAAGGACAACTATGGCCACGATTGAAGTACAGGTTCCAGAAGAAGTGCTAATTAGCCTGAAAGAAACGCCAGAGAGTATTTCTCAAGAGCTAACCAGGCTAGCAGCGGTCAAGTTGTTTGAAATGGGCAAGTTATCGTCTGGGCGGGCGGCACAATTAGCGGGTATGTCTCGGGTCGCCTTTTTAATGACCTTGGGGCGCTACCATGTCTCGCCATTTCAACTGACTGCAGAAGAACTCGAACAAGACATTCAGAATGCCTGATCGTCCTGTTGTCGTTAATACCTCGCCTCTACTGTATCTGCATCAGGTCTCTCAACTCGGTCTGCTTCCCAGGCTGTATCAGCAGGTTCAAGTGCCTACCGCTGTTATTCAAGAGCTTGAAGTGGGGCGATCGCAGGGTATTGAGGTGCCAACGTTGGGTGATCTGGCTTGGATCAGCCCTGTTGCCTTGCCCTTTCCAGAATTAATTCCCAATGAGACTGATCTAGGCAAGGGCGAAGCTGAGGTGATTGCAGTTGGTCTAACTCAAGCGAACTGTCTATTGGTTTTAGACGATCAACTAGGTCGTCAAATTGCCCAACTCTACGGCTTGTCTTGCACTGGAACCTTGGGGATTCTATTGAAGGCTAAACAGCTCGGACACATCGATGAAGTTCAACCTCTAATTCGACAGTTACAGCACTGTGGCATGTGGCTAGGTAAGCAATTGATTGAGCAAGTTCTTAAACGGGCAGGGGAACAGGTGCTTTGAGATAGCTGGGAGGCAACAAGCAGCACACTAATCCTCTTCACAACTGCCAATGCTCACCCAGCTAGTTGAGCCGTCTTCCCAGTACTCTTTCTTCCAGATAGAAGTTCAATAGCGAGCTTAATCTAAGAGGGCGTTTGAAAAGGGGTAGAGGTGTAGCGAGTTAGGCTAAGCGCCTGAGCATGATGCGAATCATGGCAATGTGGAGCATGGCCTCAGCGTTTTCGGGCAGCTGCT
>NZ_JACJOF010000036.1 GCF_014695395.1 Nodosilinea sp. FACHB-131 | reverse complement strand
GGTTGGTTAAAAAGCCGAATTCGAAAGCTCCTTCCCCATGACGATGGCTTGCGCGCTGCCATGGAGTCAATCCTTAAGCAAGCCGTGTCCTAACCTAACCGGCTTTAGCTATAATATTCACACCGGCACAATCTATGACCGCAGCTATTCGCGTCAAGCCAACGACCGCCACATTTAAACTGCGTTCCCAGGGCAAGGGAGTGGCTCAAGTTATTGAAGTTGATGGCTCCCAGCACACCATTCAGGTTGATGCAGCGCCGGTGTTTGGCGGGCACGACGAGCACCCTAGCCCCATTGCCTATGCCCTGAGTTCGCTGATTTCTTGCTCCCAGGTCACGGCTCAGCTGGTTGCGAAGGATCTGGGTATTCAGCTCAATGGCTTTGAGTTTGACATTAGTGCAGACCTCGACACCGCTGTGCTGGTGAATGGCTCACGAAACGGCAACCCTAACTTTGAACAGGTTGCCATTCGCGCCGTGGTGGATACCAGTGCATCGGCCACAGATTTTCAAATCCTACAGGCTGAAACCGAGCGCCGATGTCCTATTTTTCAGCTGTTCCAGCGCAGCGGCATCCCAATTAGCAACCACTGGTCGATTCGAGCCTAGGGCATAGCGGGCGATGGTTAACGATCGGTCGTTGTGACCCCTCCATTGCCTCTGCCCTTAATCTTTGCGGTAGCCATAGCGGGCGATCGCAACCAACGCTGAGTTGCTGCCTGGACCGAGTTCACTCGGTTCGGGCTTTTGTATTGCGCCCTGGTGTGAGACAACCGTCGGGCTACAGTCTGGGTGACGCACGATGTAATTTACCGCGATCGCCTTGGCGAAATCTACACCATCACCGACAACCACACCAAAATCTAAACACTCCCCCGAACCCATCCACCCCTTACCCCTACCCATCCACCCCGCCCGTCAAATTCATCCCAACCCAGTGCCAGGTTCTTCTATCAAAGCCTCGCGCAGGTGGCGGCGCACCTGGTCCAAATCCGGCCTTTAACCGCTGGGGCTGCTGGTAAAGCCGCCCCAGCAGCAGCACCCCCTGAATTAGCG
This sequence comes from Nodosilinea sp. FACHB-131, assembly GCF_014695395.1. Taxonomy (GTDB): domain Bacteria; phylum Cyanobacteriota; class Cyanobacteriia; order Phormidesmidales; family Phormidesmidaceae; genus Nodosilinea. Next base: position 114,562 of record NZ_JACJOF010000036.1, on the reverse strand, counting down.
CCGCCAGGGCTTGGGGCTCACCCCCTGGCTTGAGCTTGGCCCTGGCTAATACGAGCAGCTACCCCCTCCCATCCATACCTCTTTACTTAGGCGGCCTGGGCCTCAATTTGCCGCTCCGCCGGACGCTTCGCCTTAGAATGCTGGGCCACGTAGTCGAAAAAACGCTCCCTCAGCTGAGGACTGACTAGGGTGTTGTCGATGTAGTGAAAGCCAATGGCGTAGGCTTTTTCGACGGTTTGCTCTGGGGTGAGTCGCTCGGCGATCGCAGTGCTCAATAGGGCAATGGCAGTCGATCGCATGCCAGCAGCGCAATGCACGAGTACCGGCTTAGGTAACTGATCGAGCTGCCGCAAAATTTGGGCGATCACCGCTTCTTCTAGATGCTCTAGCCGAAGGGGAATGTGGGCATAGCACAACCCCAAAGATTCTGCGACCTGCTGCTCCCCAGCCCAAAAACCTAGCTCATTGGGCACTCTCAGGTTCAACACCGAGCTAAATCCCTCCTGCACCGCTTCTTGCAGCTGTTCGACTCGCACCTGCCCCATGGTGGTTAAGGTATCGGTCACCTTTGTCCCGTATTCCATCGTCTATCCTTCAACAAAAACTAGGGTTAGTGACTGCCATTGCCAAACCGTCATCCACCCAGATCTGCGATCGCAGACAGGGCGCCTACAAAGGCAAACCACCCTGCCGCAAGATGCATCACCGAGATGAGAAGCCGTGACACTGCCAGCAAAAAGAGTATGGGTCAGAGCATTTTCCAACCCTATTAGCACTAATAAAGCCCTGCAAAAAACTGGGCTTAATAGCTATCTAAAACTTGATTCCATTAAACTGCCACATAAAGAACGGTTTGTCGATAGATTTACGGTAGATTAAATGAAAGTAATTAAAAATCCAGGCTTATTCGGCTGAGCTTATCAGTAGCTACTTTGCCAGCTGCGGACGTTGGCAAGCTGCATTTGTTGCCCAGAAAACAAGATTTCGTATCAAGTTTTTCTCAAAAGTAACTGAGGCAACATTCTCTAGACCAAGCACTCAGCGATCTAGCCAATTTAAGGGTAGTACCAGTAAAAAGAGCATTTTAGGCAGCCTTTTGAGACAAAATCTATTAGATTGAATAGTTTCTGGCTCCAATAAAATTCATTTTGACCAAGAATTGTAGTGCTAGAAACATTTAAACCAATGAGATATTCCTTAAAAAAATAAGGTTTTGAAAAATAGAGGCAAGTACTAGCGTCTAAAAAATAAATCATGCTATTCTGTACAAAATTAATTAACTCCGGCAAGTCGACCGGATTACAGTAGATTGACTTCTTGAAAGCTGAATCCAAGAATCAATTTGACTTATTGCCTTTTTCAGCTGAGTGTTCGGCGGCCAAGATCAATCGACCGGTTGGCTAGAGAGTACTCAAAATTCCTGATCTTTTCTACTCTTGCCCCGTCTATTACATGGCTAACGGCAGGCAGATCCCCCACCACACTAAATGTTTGGAGTGATAACGATGAGTTTAGTTGGCCTTCGCCCAGTAGCCCTTGACCTAGATATCCAACCCCTCAGTGGGCGAATTGGGGCCGAAATTCGAGGGATAAATTTGCGGGAGCAGCTGGGCGGCCCTTCTGGGCCAGGTCTTGACCATCGCACCGTCGGTGCAATTCGCCAGGCCTTGCTGAAGTACAAAGTGATCTTCTTTCGCAACCAATCGCTAGATGACTCTAGCCAAGTGGCCTTTGCTCGATGCTTTGGCGACATTACCGGCGCTCATCCCACCGTGGCCCCGCCCGCCGACCACCCCGCCGTTCTCGATATAGACTACGGCCGCACCCCGTCGCGCACCAACTTTTGGCACACCGACGTCACCTTTGTCGATCGACCGCCCCTGGGTTCAGTGTTGCGCGTTTTAGAGTTGCCTCCTGCGGGTGGCGACACCCTCTGGGCCAACACCGTCACCGCCTACCAAGACTTACCTCCCTGCCTCAAAACCCTGGCCGACGATGCCTGGGCCATCCACAGCAATGCCTATGACTACGCTGCCGCATCCCAGTCTGTTTCTGCCGAGGCCAGAGCATTCCAAGAAAAATTCTCAGCCACTGTTTACGAAACCCTGCATCCGGTAGTGCGTGTTCACCCCGAAACTCAAGAGCGCTGCCTCTTTCTCGGTGGCTTTGTGCGTCACCTGCGTGGCCTATCGACATTTGAGTCGGCGGATGTGCTGCGCATGCTACAAAGCTACGTCACCCGGCCCGAAAACACCGTGCGCTGGCGCTGGCAGCTGGGCGATGTCGCTTTTTGGGACAACCGGGCTACGCAGCACTACGGGGTCTACGACTATGACGGCCAACCCCGTCGCGTGCGTCGAGTCACGGTTGCAGGCGATGTGCCGATTAGCGTGCGAGGTACCCACAGTGAGGTGATTCAAGGCAATTCATCGGGGTATACGCCGCAGGCGGCGTAGGGAGCAATAGGGACAAAGACATTGAAACGTGTAGTTAGTAGTTAAATCTCATTTGTAATGTGCTTTACCTGAACCTCAATTGGGTTCAACCCATAGCTCCTCACGGCGAATGTACGCCACGCCTGAGGTGTGGCCGTGAATGGATGACTAAGCTTTGCACAGTGTTTTTGCCATGTGGTACTCAAATCTAGAATACGAGCTGGCGGTGGGTGAACCCTGGTTTTCTTTGGCTCCGGTGGGGCTGCCTCGCCCGATGGCTTGCTTTTCCCCAAGGGAACATGTGCGCCATCGGCAGCCGCTGCCTCCGACCTCGGTGGATATATTGCCAAGGGAACCTGTAGTTTGTCAGGTGGTGATTCCGCCGACCTATCGGCGACTGCCGATTTTGTCACGGTTAACCTCGCGCTTTGGGGTAACGGTCAACATTGTGGGGGCAGCGCTGTCATCCCGACGGAAGCGAGGAGGTGAGTTTGTGCTGGCGCTATTGGGTAGCCCCCAGCAGCAGGCAAGCTCATTGGCCTACCTGAAAGACTTGCGGGTTCAGTTTGTGCCGAAGCGAGATATCAAAGCCACACCCAGACTATTGAATGAGGCAGAAACGCGCGATCAAAAGCCGGTGGCGTTGCCCAAAGGATGCGATCGCATTCGCCTATATCTCCATATTCCTGGCCACTGCCATCCTCAACCGGTGATCTCTGACTTGGTCAAAGATTGCGAGGTGGCCATCACTATTTTGAGCGCATCTCTCCCCAGCCAAGGCGATCAAGACGGCTGGTTTGAGCTAGAGCTCTGGGGTCGCCCCCTAAATCTAGAGGCTGCCGTCGCTACTCTCAACCGATCCGACTGCGCCCTATGGCTTCAACCTTAACAGGGTAAGGGGTAAGGGGTAAGGGGTAAGGGGTAAGGAGTAAGGGGTCGTCCCCAACTTCGATGCTCTACTACAGGAGGTCTGGGAACCTGTACCCAGCGTTAGCAAGTAAGTAGACAGCTAATGGAGAATAGGAGATTCGAACTCCTGACCTCTGCGGTGCGATCGCAGCGCTCTACCAACTGAGCTAATTCCCCTAAACTGCCAGTATTCTACCAAAACCCCTGTCTACTTCTTACCTCGACCCTTGGCAGATCGCCCCTTATTTCCCGGTGGCGTCTGATGCGCGCCAAAATACTTCTCGCTGCGGTAGCGCAGCCACACCCGCAGGGTTTGGGGAATCTGGTCTTTTTGCTCCTTGGTCAGCGTGTTGTAAAGGGCTAGGGCCTTTTCTCGCTCGCCCCGACAGGCGGCGTTGTTGTGGGCATCCCAATAGCTGCGAGCTAGCCGAATGCGGCGACACACTTCCTTGACTAAAGCTTTGCCCTCTGGTTGTGAATTTGAGGGAAATTCCGATGGCATTGCAATCCTTTGGGCGCGATCCTTTTGGGCGGTCCACCCCTTAAGCTAGAACGTTGTGACCCTACCTGTTTAGCTTAACCCCGTCTATGAAAGTTGCCACCTGGAACGTCAACTCCATTCGATCGCGCCTCGACCACGCGACCCAGTGGCTGCAAACCAATCCAGTAGATGTGCTGTGCCTCCAAGAGACTAAGGTCATCAACGAAACGTTTCCGACCGCAGCCTTTTCAGAGTTGGGCTACACCGCCTATATCCACGGCCAAAAGTCTTATAACGGAGTAGCCTTGCTCAGTCGTCAACCCCTAGAGAAGGTGCAATACGGCTTTGCTCCCGTTCTGGGAGAAGATCGCGTCGGTGATTTAGACGATCAAAAGCGAGTGATCGCCGGGCTGTGGGACGACATCTATATAGTGAATCTCTACGTGCCCAACGGCAGCTCTGTCGGCAGCGAAAAGTACGAGTACAAGCTGCGTTGGTTAGCCTGCCTAAAAGAGTATCTAGCTACTTTGCTCACCGAGTACCCCAACCTGAACGTTTGCGGTGACTTCAACATTGCCCTCGAAGACAAAGATATCCATAACCCGGAAGGCAAAGAGAAGCACATTATGTCCTCCCCCACCGAGCGAGCGGCGCTTATGGAGGTGATGGCGGTAGGGCTTAAGGATGGCTTTCGCCTATTTAATGATGAGGGAGGTCACTTCAGCTGGTGGGACTACCGAACCGCCGCTTTTCAGCGGAACATGGGCTGGCGCATTGACCACCACTATCTGTCGGCGGGGTTGAGTGATCGCGCCCTCAGCTGCACCATTGACCTCGAACCTCGCCGTTGGGAAAAACCCAGCGACCATACCCCAGTCACGATGGAATATGCCTAAAGGTTCTAAAGGATGCCCAGCCAGGGCCAGCCTGAGAGAGTAAGATAGGCAAATTAAGCAGGTTTTCTGCACACCAGGCGTAACCGAGAACGGGGCTTTGAGGATGGGCTTACCCGCCGGGGTACTCACTGGCGTTTTACCCGCAGCCGAGGGGCAACTGGCCCTATCTACCTGCTCCCAACCCATGCCAAACTTTTGAGCGAGTCGTAGATACAGGGCTAATGGCAATACTACACGTCAGTTGGGTTCCCCAGGCGCAGCAGTTCTTTCTCTGGGCCGAGGCCTGGCAGCCCTTGCCACCGGAAGGGCTCGCCCCCTGGGACGGCCTGCATCCCCATCCCTATTCCCTGGCCCAAACCGACCTGGCCCAAGTGCTCACTGCCATGCAAAAGCAGTTGGTGGGCCGTGCCACTGAGGAGCTATTTCCAGCGGCGTTGACCAAAGCGGCGGGCACTGGCAAAAGCGCCAAAAAAGCATCGGAGAGCAGCGGTCGGCGAGGGGCATCACGCGGGCCAAAAGCAGCGACGCGCGCCATCGGTCCGATCTGGGGAGAGTTGGCCCTGCCACTGCCCGCCCAGATCACGCCATCGGCCCTCGTGCTAGTCCACTCGGCCCGAGTCGACGTTGAAGCCGACGATGCGGTCCAGGCCAACACAGTGCTCCACCCCTGGCGGGTGCAGGGCTGGCACCTGGGCATAGCCGACTTTTTGCCTATGCTGCTTGCCCTGCCTCTGGGGCAACACACCTTGACCGGCCCCGGCGAAATCGGGGCCGACCTGCGCTACTGGGGCCACATCGCTCGCTGGGGGCTCAACCTCCTGGCTCGGGGCAAGTTTCTGCCGGGCCTAGAACTCACCAGCCAAACCTTGGCAGCGGGTTGGCATCCCCTGCTCGACAGCGCCCCCGACCAGGAGCGACTGCGCCATTTTGCGCGGGCTATGCCCCTAATCGGTCGCACCCATCTGCCGCCCGTTGCTAAGGGCGAGTTCCCTCTGGGCTGTGGCGTTCCCCTGCTCGACCCCCAGCCGCTGCTGCTCACCTTTTTAGCCGCCCTGGTTGACCACCAGGTGCGCCAAGCGGCCCAGGCTCAGCCCCTCAACGGTCTGGCCAATCTCAGCAAGGAGCTTCCACTACAGCCTTGGCTCCAAGCTCTAAGCCAGCCAGAAGGTACCCTAGAGGCCCCCGCTGCCGCTGCCGCCCGCCTGCAAGAGGCCCTCACCACCTGGACCACACCCTTACAGACCTTAGCGGAAGACCCCGCCACCCAGTTTCGCCTGCGGCTAGTGCTACAGCCACCCCCACAGCTCGAGCAGCCGTGGCAGCTTCTATACCAGCTTCAGTCAGCGGCTAACCCCGACTGGCAGATGGGGGCAGATTTAATCTGGCAGCATCCCGTAGACGAGCTGCATCACCAGGGGGCAACTCTCAAATCACCTCAAGAGACCCTGCTGGGGGCCCTAGGTCGAGCCGCCCGGCTGTACGAACCGATTCGGGAGAGTCTCCGGCAGCAGCACCCGGCCCAGTGCGATCTCGATCCGATCCAGGCCTACCAGTTTATTAAAGCGTCGGCCTGGCAGCTGCAAGACAACGGCGTCGAGGTCCAACTGCCCCCTGGTCTGGCCCAAACGGCCGAAGACGGAGCTGGGCGACTGGGTCTCAAAGTGCAGGCCGAGGTGCCACCCCAGAACCAGCGGCAGCGGCTCGGCCTCAAGAGCCTACTCAACTTTCGCTGGGAGCTGTCGATCGCAGGGGAAACCCTCTCCGCCGCTGAGTTTGAGCAGTTGATCAACCAGGGCTCACCGCTGGTCGAAATCAATGGCCGCTGGGTTGAGCTCAAGCCCCAGGATGTAAAGGCAGCCCGGCAGTTCTTAGCGGGGCAAAAGACCGCCACGCCCCTGTCGGTGGAAGATGCCCTGCGGATTAGCACTGGCGACACCCAGCTGATCGACCGGCTGCCGGTAGTTAGCTTTGAGGCCACCGGGGCACTGCAAACCCTGATTGAAACCCTCACAACCGGCAACCAAACCCTCGAAGAAATGGAGGCCCCTAGCGGCTTTAAAGGCAAGCTGCGGCCCTACCAGGCACGCGGGGTGTCGTGGCTGGCGTTTTTAGAACAGTGGGGCCTAGGGGCCTGCCTGGCCGACGACATGGGTCTGGGCAAGACCATCCAGCTAATTGCCTTTTTGCTCTACCTGCAAGACAACGGCTGGCTTGAGACCCCGGTGCTGCTGGTGTGCCCCACCTCGGTGCTCGGCAACTGGGAAAAGGAGGTGAAGCGGTTTGCCCCTAAGCTCAAAACCCTGGTGCACCACGGCGATCGCCGCCCCAAGGGAGCCAGCTTTGCCAAAGCCGTGCAGGGCAAGCACCTGGTGATCACCAGCTACGCGCTGATCTACCGCGATCTCAAACCGCTCCAGTCGGTGAGTTGGCCCTGCCTGGTGCTCGACGAAGCTCAGAACATCAAAAACTCCGACGCCAAGCAGTCTAAAGCGGCTCGCCAGATCGAGGCCCAGTTTCGCGTTGCCCTCACCGGCACCCCGGTGGAAAATCGCCTGGGCGAGCTGTGGTCGATCATGGATTTTCTCAACCCCGGCTACCTGGGGCCGAAAAATTTCTTTCAGCGGCGTTTTGCCACCCCCATTGAGCGCTACGGCGATGTGGCCTCGCTGAAGGCGCTGAAGGGGCTAGTGCAGCCATTCATTTTGCGCCGCCTTAAAACCGATCGCAGCATCATTCAAGATCTGCCCGAAAAGCAGGAGATGAGCGTGTACTGCGGTCTGTCAGCCGAGCAGGCCAACCTCTACCAGCAGACCGTCGATGTGGCGCTAGAGACTTTGGACGACGCCACCGGGGTGCAGCGCAAGGGGCAGATCCTCGCTCTGTTGACCCGGCTGAAGCAGATCTGCAACCACCCGGCCCAGTTTTTGCAGGAGTCGAGCCTGGGGCTGAAGGGGCGATCGGGCAAGCTCCAGCGGCTCGATGAAATGCTGGAGGAAGTGATTGCCGAGGGCGATCGCGCCCTGATCTTTACCCAGTTTGCTGAGTGGGGCAAGCTGCTCCAGCGACACCTCCAGTCCTATCTGGGCCAAGAGGCGCTGTTTCTTTACGGCAGCACTACCAAAAATCAGCGCGAGGCCATGGTCGAGCGCTTCCAGAATGACCCCGCCGCGCCGCGCCTGTTTATTCTGTCGCTAAAGGCGGGTGGTGTCGGCCTCAACCTCACCCGCGCCAACCATGTATTCCACTACGATCGCTGGTGGAACCCGGCGATCGAGAACCAGGCCACCGACCGCGCCTTTCGCATTGGCCAGACCCGCAATGTGCAGGTGCACAAATTTGTCACTACCGGCACCCTTGAAGAGCGCATCCACGAGATGATCGAGAGCAAAAAAGCCCTCTCCGAGCAGGTAGTCAGCGCGGGCGAGGGCTGGCTGACCGAGTTCGACACCGACCAGCTGCGCAACCTGCTGCTGCTCGATCGTAACGCCATCATTGACGACGACGGCGAGTAGCCGCGACGCCACGCCTTGGGGCACAGAGGCTAAATGGTAGGATTGGGGCAGATTTAGGGGCTAATTTCCTGGGAATTCCCTGATATCTGGAGCCCGGTTGCACCACTGGCACAGATCGGAGTGCGCCTTTGGGCCGCTAGAGCTATTGTGATGGGTGGCCTAGATTGGTTGCCCCAAGCTACCCGGCCAGACAGTTTTCATTGGAGGTACACCATGACATCCCTTAAGAAATTGCTTAAGTTGGCCGCCCTAGGGCTGGCCGCTGTGGCCACAGCGGTCGGCCTCAGCACCGCGCTGCCTCAACCGACCCAGGCTCAGACTGGGTTGACCATCTTTGGCGGCGTTGAGGTTGAGTATCGCCTCAGGTACCTGATCGATTTCAACTATCCCTTCAGCACCAACTCCCGCTATTACCTCAACATCATGCGCACCAAGCTGCCGCGCGATGTCATTTCCCTAGAAATTGACTACCCCGACAGCTTTACCGAAATTGGCGGTCGGTTTGACCCCAACGCCATCGAGCTACGCAAGGGCGACTGGCGCGGGGGTGAGGTCATTCCAGTCAAAGCCGTCGACTGGATTCAGGACGAAAACCGCATTGAAATCATCCCTGAGCAGCCGATTGAGGCCAACACTGACCTAGTAGTGGTGCTCTCCGACGTGCGCAACCCCCGGCGCTATGGCTACCACTACTTCAATTTGAGAATGATGTACCAGGGCGACGTGGTCAATCAGTACGTTGGCACCTGGCCCATGGAAATTGCCTCTGACAGCAACCACAGCCGCTAGGAGCCAGCGGGTGCTATTATATGAGACCGTGACTTTTTAGCAGAAACAGGCAGAGACTAAGCTATGAGCAAGCGCACCCTAGAGGGCACCAACCGAAAGCAAAAGCGAACCTCCGGATTTCGCGCTCGTATGCGCTCCCACACCGGCCAGGAGGTGATTAAAGCTCGCCGCCGCAAGGGCCGGGCCAAGCTCGCCGTCTAGCTCGGGCTGGGGTTACTCCCTGCACCGTTCGTAGATCATTGCATAGCCCTGGGGTTACCTTAAGCTCCGGGGCTATTGTTGCGCGTTGAGGATCGGTAGTGCTGCCCAAACACCATCGGCTGCGGCGATCGCGAGATTTTTCCCAGGTCTATCGGCAGGGCAGAAAAGCGGCCTCTGCTCACCTGCTGCTGCGGGTGTATTCGCTAGCCCCTGCAGCCAACGCCAAATCCTTGGCATCCAGCGACCCTGCCCTGCACATTGGCCCACGGATCGGCATTGTGGTGAGCCTCAAAGTGCACAAGCGCGCCGTGGTGCGCAACCGCCTCAAGCGGCGAGTGCGTGCTGCCCTGCGCACCCTACTCCCTTGCCTGCGCCCCGCTCAGTGGATCGTCATCAGCTTGAAGCCCGAGGCGGCTGAGTGCGAATATGGCGAATTTTTGCGAGAATTGGAGCAGTTGTTTACCAAGCTAGAGGTATTCCATGGGCATTCGTGAGGATGTGTACTATGAGGGCGGCCCCCACATTGGCGATTTGATCTTCAACATTTTGCTGGGTTTCACGATTATCTGCCTTCCCCTCACGGTTGGAGCCATTACCCGCGCCCTGTGGCTGCGCTACCGCATCACCAGTCGGCGGCTTTCGGTGACCGGCGGCTGGATGGGGCGCGAGCGCACCGATCTGATCTACAACGAAATCAGTAAAATTGTCACGGTGCCCCGTGGGCTGGGCCTTTGGGGCGACATGGTTGTCACCCTCAAGGATGGCAGCCGCCTAGAACTTCGCTCTATGCCGCGTTTTCGAGAGGTGTACGAATACATCAACGAGCGCATCTCTCCGGCAGCCCAAGTCGTCAGCGGCACCCTTGGCAAAAGCTAACTTACGGCAATCCCAACCCGTTGGGGCGGCTTGCCTCCCCAACGATGGGGTAGATTAGGTAACTGAGCAGTTAACGTCGTATCCCCTGTAGCAGGGTTCAGGTGCCCATGGATTTTGGAATTGGATTTCTGACGAACAACATCATGTTGCCGATCCTAGATTTTTTCTATGGAATCGTGCCCAGCTACGGGTTAGCCATTGTGGCCCTCACCCTGGTAATTCGCTTTGCCCTGTACCCCCTCAACGCCGGCTCCATTCGCAACATGCGGCGCATGAAGGTGGCTCAGCCCCTCATGCAAAAGCGCGTCAAAGAGATCCAAGAGCGCTACAAAGACAACCCCACCAAACTGCAAGAGGAGATGAGCGGGGTTTACAAAGAGTTTGGCAACCCCCTAGCAGGTTGCTTTCCGGTGCTGCTACAAATGCCCATTCTCTTTGCCCTATTTGCAACCCTGCGGGGGTCGCCGTTCTCTGACATCAACTACGACGTCAATGTTCAGGTCTTTCCCCAAGAAAAGATTGAGCAGATTCAGCCCCAGGTGTTTACCACGCCCCCCAAGGCCATCTACGTGTCTGACGGGTCTCACTTCCCCATCTCGGCGGTGATGCCCGGTGGCAATAAGCTCGTCGTGGGCGAAAAAACCGATGTGCGCCTACAAACGGCTGAGGGCGAAACCATCGAAGCTCTGGCTTCCCAGTACAACGAAGACGTAGACGGCTTCCAACCGAAATGGGAAGTTACCAAGGGTGAGGATGTCGTTGCGATCGATGCCGAAGGCCACATCACTGCATTGGCCCCTGGCGAGGCGACTGTGCGGGTGCAGGCTCCCGGTCTGGCCGCTAACAAAGGGTTTTTGTTTATCAAAGCCCTGGGCCGTATCGGTGTAACCGGCGAAGACGGTGCCATTCACTGGGATATTTTGATCATGATTCTGGGCTTTGGAGCCAGCTTATACCTCAACCAGGTGCTCTCTGGCCAGGGCTCCACCAGTAGCGAAAACTCTCAACAGGCTGCTGTTAACAAGTTTACGCCGATCATCTTCTCCGGCATGTTCCTGTTCTTTCCCCTGCCTGCCGGGGTGCTGATGTACATGCTGATTGCCAACATTTTTCAAACCCTGCAAACGTTTATTCTTTCACGAGAGCCTCTGCCTGAGAATCTGCAAAAAATCGTCGATGCCGAAACCAAGGTTGAGGAAGATCGGCAGACTCTGCCCTTTGAACCTGGGCGTAGCAAGAAGAAAAAGGCGTAACCCATGGTCACCGATGCTGCCACCGCCGGCGTTAACTGGTTAACGACTCTGCTCACCATGCAGGAGCTGACCAGCACCGTCACCGCTCACCCGGTCGAGGATGAGTCAGGGGAAAGCTGCTGGCTCACCATTGCCGAAGAGCATCTGTCACCCGAGCAGGTGCAGGCGCTGATCGGCGATGGTGGCACGGTGCTTGACTCAATTCAGTATTTGGCCAACACCACCCTCAACTTGGGCAAAGAGCAGGCGGAGCAGCAGGCTTTTACCATCGAGCTAGCTGGCTACCGAGCCAAGCGGCTTGAAGAACTCAAGGCGATGGCTGCCGAGGCCGCTGAGCGCGTGTTGGCCAGCGGTGAGAAGTACGAAATGCAGGGACTTTCATCCGCCGAGCGGCGGCAAATGCACCATTTCATAGCCGCTCGGGACGGGCTTTCTACCTTTAGTCGCGGTCGCGAGCCCGATCGCCGCCTCGTGGTCTGTTTAGCTGGGCAGCAGGACGACGAGGCTACAGACGGCTAGGTCGCACAGAGACAGCGCGAGCCATGGGAGGCAAAAACAATGGAGAAAGTCTATATCCCCCACCTGCTACAGCGGCCTGAGAAGACTCTCACCGTTGAGTTTGACCAGCACCTAGCGGAGTTGGAGACCCTCACCCCCGTGCGGGGTGAGCTGACTATCACTCACCAGGGCACCTACCTGGAGGTCAAGGCCAGAGCCGATACGATTGTGACGCTGACCTGCGATCGCTGCCTGCAAGCTTACAATCACCGCGTAGCGCTGTCGGCCCAGGAGCTGATTTGGCTGGAGCATGAGCCCGACCCCGCCACCCTGCCGCTAGAACGGGAGGTGGCGGTGGAGGATCTGTTTGAGACCCTGCCCCCCAACGGCCACTTTTACCCCGAAACCTGGGTCTACGAGCAGATCTGCCTGGCGCTGCCCATGCCCCAGATCTGCGATGAAGACTGCCCCGGCATTGAGCTGCGAGGACCAGGGACGGCCACCGCCCAACCTGCCGACCACCGCTGGGCAGCCCTGACTCAACTTCAGCAGCAGCTCAACCAGCCCGAGATCTAAAGCACAGAATCTACAGCTTCATGCTCACGGGGGAATCAGAGACTCCTTAAAATCCGATAGGCTGGAAACATCAACCGAGCACTGTGGGATAACTGAGTCGCGCTGACATGGGTTTTACCGACGAACTGGGCTTACTGATTCGCGCCCGCTACCCGATTATCTACATCGCCACCGCTGAGGAAGAGCGGGCCGAGGCCGACATTGCGGCTTGCGCCACCCAGCAGGGCAACCGCGCCCTCTACACTTGGGATTTCGTCGAGGGCTACCAGGGCAACCTCAATGACGCGGGCTTTGGCAAGCGCAACCCCCTGCAAGCGCTAGAACTGGTAGAAAAGCTGCCCGCTACGGCTCCAGCCATCTTTGTGCTGCGCGACTTTCATCGCTTTTTGGATGACGTGGCGATCTCTCGCAAGCTGCGCAACTTAGCTCGTCGGCTAAAGGCCCAACCCAAGACCCTGATCATTCTCTCAGCCCAGCTCACCATCCCCGACGAGCTGAGCGAGACCGTGACGGTGCTGGAGTTTACCCTGCCCGATGCCGCCGCCATTCGGCACGAGGTGCAGCAGCTTTTGGGCTCGACCGGCACTAACCTGCCAATGGCTACCCTGGAGGAGGTAGTGCGCACCTGTCAAGGGCTATCCCTAGAGCGCATCCGGCGAGTACTGTCGCGGGCGATCGCCGCCCACGGAGCCTTTGACCCCAACGACCTCGACCTGATTCTCGACGAAAAGCGCCAGAGCATTCGCCAGACCCAAATTCTTGACTACTACCCTGCCAGGGAACAGATCTCTGACATCGGTGGGCTCGACAACCTCAAGGACTGGTTGCTCAAGCGGGGCACCGCCTTCTCCGAAAAAGCGCGCCAGTACGGTCTGCCCCATCCGCGCGGGCTGCTGCTGCTGGGCATTCAGGGTACGGGCAAGTCACTGACCGCCAAGGCGATCGCCCACCACTGGCACCTGCCCCTGCTGCGCCTCGACGTGGGGCGACTGTTTGGTGGCCTGGTGGGCGAGTCAGAGGCCCGCACCCGCCAAATGATTCAGCTGGCAGAAGCCCTGGCCCCCTGCGTGCTGTGGATTGACGAGATCGATAAGGCCTTTGCGGGCATGGATGGCCGGGGCGACTCGGGTACCGCCAGTCGGGTCTTCGGCACCTTCATCACCTGGATGGCGGAGAAAACCTCCCCGGTGTTTGTGGTGGCCACCGCTAACAACATTCAGGCTCTGCCACCAGAGATGCTGCGCCGGGGCCGCTTCGATGAAATTTTCTTTGTTGGTCTACCTAGCCAGAGCGATCGCCAAGCCATTTTTGAAGTCCACCTCTCGCGCCTGCGGCCCCACACCCTCAAGACCTTCGACACCGCCCGGTTGGCCTACGAAACCCCCGACTTCTCAGGGGCTGAGATCGAGCAGGCGATCGTCGAGGCGATGCACCTGGGCTTTAGCCAAAATCGCGACTTTACTACCGACGACATTCTCACCGCCGCCAGCGAAATGGTGCCCCTAGCCCGCACCGCCCAGGAGCAAATTGAGGCGCTGCAAGCCTGGGCAGCAGCGGGTAAAGCCCGTATGGCCTCCCGCAGCGACATCGACCCTCGATTTCGCCCAACTCTCCCCAGTGGCGATTAGCTTTCCGATGCCGATTGCCAAGAGGTGCTGTACCATTAGCAACCTGTAGACCCTAACCCTCGGCCCGCTGCCTCCATGAAAGGATTCTTCATTGGCCTGTCGAAATTAATTCTGGGCATGGCGATCGCCCTCATTCTGCTGTCGATGGCGGGGGTGGCCACTGCCCGCTACTTCATGGGTCGCCTGTCGGTGCTGCCGCCTAAGCCCCTGTACGGCGACGAAATGCCGACCCCAACCCCAGAAGCGGCCCCAGAAGCCCCTGCCGAGCCGGTGGTCGAAGCTCCACCGGCCCCCGCTGAGCCGCCGGCAGAGCCCGCCCTTGAGCCTGGTACCTACAACGCCACGGTGGTGCAGCCCATTGGCCTGGTGATGCGCGAAGGTCCCGGTGTCGAGTTTCCCCAGGTGGGGGGCGTGGATGTCAATGAAGCGGTGGTGGTGCTCGAAGAACCCGCCGGTCAGTCGTGGGTTAAGGTGCGAGTGGTGTCTAATGGCCAGGAAGGCTGGGTCAAGACAGGCAATACCCGTCGCGTCGAATAGCCTTAATCTCTTGCCTCAGGCTGGTTTTGCCGTAGAACCTGCTCCCTCTATGGGAAGAATGTTAACTAATCTAACCAAGCCTTAAGCTTGGTATCAGTTCCCTGGTGTGGATTCATTTGGCCTCGGACAGGGTGATAGCGTGAGGTCTGAACAGCCCTAGGGTTGGGGTAAGTAGTTTCCACACACAACTGCTGTCTCACTCTTTTGCGGCACACCCCACCTTTAAAAACCCATGCATAATCTACAAAAAGACTGGATTGGCTCCGTTGCGATCGCGGCTCTGGGGGCTGGCGTGATTACGACCTTTGCGGTTGCCCAGGGGCAAAACCCGCTGGAGGGCTTGGCAATCACAGTATTTGCAGCCGTTTCGGCAGTGGTGATCGACCACTTTTTGTAGGCCCAGCCCAAACTCCATCTCCATTCTGAACTAGTACCCCCGACGGTTAGTAGAGCGACTGCTGACTGTCGGGGGTTACTGCTAGGCGGTGCCGCAGACCTGGATTTCTCGGTCCCTCGTCGGCTGGTGAGAGCTTACAACTGATCGTTAGTTCAAACCCTGCCGGATCAGCCACAGCAGGGCCAGATGGCCGGGATAGAAGGCATAAAACCATCGCGCCTTTGGCCCTCGCTCCCCATTGGTCAGCCAAAAGATCAGGGGGACTACCAGCGCTGGCAGCTGAAACGGCTCCCCATATATCCAGGCGTCGACTAAGTGCAGCCCAACCCAAGCCAACCACCACAGCACCGTGGGGCGGTAGTAGCGGGTGAGCGCAATTAGCCCAATGCCGTAACTGCTGTAGCCCATAGCCAGCAGTTCACTCAAACCCGCCCCCCCAATCCAGATGGGCAGCTGAAATCGAGGAAACCCCCGTGCCAACCGCAGGCAAATGAGCCCCAAAAGCAGCTCAAACAAAATATTGGGCCGGGCCGTGTCGAAGGTAACTTGATAAATGGGTTGAGACACCACGCCTAGCACCGCCAACCGCAGACCATAGCGCCCTACATGCTTGGTGTGAGCCTCGCCCTGCACTAGCAGCCAAACAAACAGCGGAAAGCTGATCCGCCCAATTATCCGAAACCCGATCGCCTCGGGAAAAAACACCACGCCGATGTGATCCACCAGCATGGTCACAGCCGCTAAAACCTTGATCTGGTAGCTGGTTAATCCCTTAGGAAAAGCGCCGGGTCTTGACTGCAATAGCTGAAACCTGTTTGGGCTGATGATCTTCTCTCTGGTCTAACACAGGGGAGGCGACCGTTTGCTCCGAACAGCGGTAGATTTGAGGCAGTCTCCTAAGCGACCCTATGCCGATCATTCTGCCGCTGTTTGCCAAAGCCTTTCTGACCCTGTTTGTGGTGATTGACCCGGTGGGGCTAGCGCCGTTGTACCTGGCGCTGGTGAGCGATCGCACCGAAACCGAGCAGACCCAGATTGCCACGCGGGCGGTGGCAGTATCGGCCGGTATTCTCCTGGCCTTTGGGCTAACCGGAGCTTACGTGCTGCACAATCTGGGCATTAGCCTGCAAGCCTTTCAAATTGCAGCGGGGTTTTTGCTGTTTAAGATCGCCCTCGACATGATCTTTGTGCACCAGGAGCGCGAGACCGAAGCCGAGGTGCAGGAAGCGGGCACGAAGCAAGATGTCAGCGTGTTTCCGCTGGCGATTCCGCTGATTGCGGGGCCAGGTAGCTTAGCCAGCATATTGGTGCTGTCGCGGGAGTCAACTAACTACTATCTAGGCTTGAGCGTGGTGCTAGCGGCAGCGGCGGTGGTGTTGCTGCTGTGTTATCTGTTCTTGCTGCTGTCGCGTCCGTTGGCTAAGGTGCTGGGCCAAATTGGCATCAACGTGGTGACCCGAGTGCTGGGGGTGCTGCTGGCAGCCCTGGCCGTGCAGTACATGCTCGATGGTTTGCTCAGCCTGCTCCAGTTGCCTCCCGCTCAAGCCTTTGGCATCGACACCCCTACCCCTGATTCCTAGGGACTAGTGTCATGTTTAAGTTCACACTCCCCAATGCCAAAAACCGATAATTCTACAGGGATAAACGGCGATCGCTCTGCCCCAATCGAGGGAAACCGAAAGAATTTAGTGTAAGCGCAAAAAAAGACGCCCCGAAGGGCGTCTTGTAACACTCGGAAGGACAAAAAATGCAGATTAACTCAAACTAGCGATTGCCGGGGGTGCGACCACCTTCGTCATTGCTGCCGCCGTGGGGGCGAGAGTTGCCAGGGTCGCAGCCTTCAGCACCGTTACCAATGCCCTGGTTGCAGTTTTGTCGGCGATCGTCGTCATCATCATCATCGTCGTCATCATCGTCGTCGTCATCATCGTCCACATCCACCTCGCCAGTTTCGGTGGTGGTCTCGGTGGTTTCGGTAGTGGTTTCGGTGGTGTTGGTGATAGTTTCAGTCAGACTGGAAAAGTTGCTGCTGTTGACGATGTAAGCCGACTCAATGGTTTCGACTTTGCCCATATAGGCTAGGGCCTGATAGACAAAGCTACAGGCTTCAGAACGAGAAACCACCCCAAACAGGTTTAGCTCGGTAATGGTGGGATAGTTCACCAAAATGCCGCGCTCGACTAAGGCCGCGATAATGACGCGATACTCACTGGGGATTTGGTTAGCGTCGCTGAAGATACTCAACAGGCTATCAACTGACTGCCCAGAGGTGACTTGGGTAATATTTAGCCCTCGAGCCAGCATCACCAGCATGTCAAGACGGGTCATGGTGCCGTTGGTGTCAAACAGCCCGTTGGAAACCTCTAAAAAGCCCATAGAGTAGGCTTTTTGAATAGCACTGTAGGCCCAGTAGCTGCTGGAGACGTTGCGCAGGGTAACGGTTTGACGCGAAGCAGGCATATCAAAGGCCTGGGCAATCATCGCCGCATATTGTGCTTTGGTAAGATTGTTGCTCGGCAAGAAATTTCCGCTAGGAAATCCGCTGACGACCTTAATGGCGGAGAGGCGATAGACAAAATCGCTCGCCCAGTAATTGGTAGAAATATCGCTAAAGCTGACCTGGTTGACGGTGGTTGTCGTCGTGGTTGTGGTGCGGCGCTGCTGGTAGATGACCTCGCCCGATTCTACGTCGTCATCGTCATCGTCATCATCGTCGTCGTCGTCTTTGGTGTGGGCCGCATCTAAGGCCTGGTCAAGCAGGGCTTCGTCTTTGAGCCAGTTGAAATTTTGGATGGGACCTTCGGCGGCCAGGGCCATTGCTGCCGCACTGCCGAGGGTTAAGGTCGCCAAAACTGCCGAAAGCGGTGCTAACCGCAGTAGCTTAGCCCAGTTAGTTTGAGTCATTCTCGTTCATTCCCCGTAGAGTCTTTGGAGTGTAATAGTGATGAGGTAGATAGACACTCTTGCAGCACCGTGTATATGTGCGCCATTCGCAGTCTGCCCGTCTCATCCATCGAAATCGCAATGCTCCTCATTGCTGAGTTTTCATGACGGGCCAAAAACCTTGATGTTGCAAGGCTAAAGGCACTTTATAGAATTGCTATGGAACCTTTACGATTCTTTGATAAACGGCCAAATTTTGCTTATATTGCAGATTTTTTCGCTAGTCGATAGAGAATGCTTTTGTCAACTGAGGTTTCCCTTGATTTATAGCCGAGGAACAGTAGTCAGGAGATTCTCTCCACCGTTCCTTAGCGATGGCCACACGCACCCGATCGCCGCTGCAGTGTTCTAGCGTTCTCTTCTATAGCCAATGGCCAGCACCATGAGCACCCAGACTCGAAGTGGGCATGGTTCAGATGAACAGCCCGTTTCAGTTTGGGAAAGGCCGCAAATTTTAGAGGTGGTTCACCCTGCGGTGACTCAGGTTTAACTGTGGCTAAAGGTAAGAGCCTGGGCTATGTCGGCGGATTGCTGGCGGAATTCCTCTAGTTTGGCCAGTGCTTTGCCGGTAGCCAGGAGCGTTTGGGCCTCAGCCAAGCCCTCTGGCAGGGAGTCGGCGACGCCACCCTGCCAGAGGTAAAACCCGGCATTCCACAGGGCAGTTTTGGCGAGTTCTGAAGTATTGCCCGCGAGAATGTCTAGCAGGCGATCGCTTAGCGTCAGCTCATCGCCCAACTCCACATCGTCGCCCTCTAGGCCGTAGTCACGGGGGTGCAGCAGCAGGCGGTCGGTCTGTCCAGGGTGGTTTACCCCGACGATCGCCGTTCTTCCCCGAGCCAGATCGCAGCTGCCCTCTAGCCCCTTAATGGTGATCCAATCGGCCTGGCCCCGCAGGGCAAACGTTCCTTTAGCAAACTCCTCAGTGGGCGGGTGAACAAACCCCATGACTAGGGTATGTGGGCCAGCGTAGGGTGACCACAGCAGCTCTACCGTGGCAAAGGGGGGGCGTTTGCCGATTTGCTCGCGGTAGGGTACGAGCCCGTGGGCCAGGGGAAAGTGCTGGGGCAGGTAGACAAGACCCAGGCCGGTGCGGTTGAGCAGGGTGTGGGCCTGATCCAAGCTGTGGGGGCGCAGGTCGACACCCAATTGGCCCCACAGTTCAATCAGTGGAATGCCTTCTTTAGTGGGCATGCGATCGCCCCCGTGCATCACCACCGGCACCCCGGCTGCCGCCAGTACCAGGGCGGTGATAGGAGTGACGGGGGCGGTGCGCGATCGCCCGTCGTAGGGGCAGCTCAGCACCAGGGCATGACGGCCATCGGCGATCGCGGGTAGGGTCGGCCCTAGAGCGGCGTAGGCATCCAGGGTACCCGCCAGCTCATCGACGGTGGGGCGCTTGATGCGGTGGGCAATCATAAACGCGCCGATCTGGGCCGGGGTAGCCGTTTGAGTCAGCATCATGCGGGTGGCGGCGGCGGCTTCGTCGCGGGTCAGCGCCTTGGAGGTGTGGCTGCCGCTGCCAACTTGCTTGAGCAAATCCCGAAACTCATAGCTCATAGAGACTGCTGACCCTGGGAAAAAGGGGTTCGTAAAGGACGATTCTAACTGTAAGACACCGCTGCGGGTCTAGGACGGGTGGGGGTAGCTAGGCTCTGCACCAGATCGTGAAACCGCTGAATGGGAGGAATCACTAGGCGATCGCGGGTGGTCACCAGCACCACCGAACGGGTCAGCACCGGCGCTTCAGTAGGGCGCACCGCTAGGGTGGGGTCATCGTGGCAGTCACCCAGGGCCGACTGGGGCAGCAGCGCGACAAAGTTGCCCTGGCGAATTACCCCCCGAAAAGCATCGAGGGTGTTGAGCTCCATGGCTGGGTTAAACACCTCGCCCCGGTCTTGAAACTGCTGCTGCACCAGCCGCGCCATGCCATAGCCGTCTTTGAAAATAATTTGCGGAAACCGGGCCAGCATCTCCCAGGAGATTGCAGGCTGACGGGCCAGGTCGTGGTTGCCCGCCATCAGCACCTCAACCGACTCTTCAAACAGAGGGGTAACTACCATTTCGGGCTGGGTGGTGAGGCGAGGGTTATCCATCACAATAGCCAGGTCAACCAGACCGTCGCGCAGCACCTTGAGGGAGCGATCGCTGCCCAGGGCCGTCACCCGCAGCTGCACCTGGGGATATTCTGAGCAGAACTGCTGGAGCACCGGCGGCAACACCGTGGCACACACCGACTGAATCGCCGCTACGCAGAGCTCGGGCTGCTTGCCGGCCATCAGGTCAGCAATATCTTTAGACACCTGCATCCAGTCTTGATAGATGCGCCGGGCCTTGGGCAGCAAGCGCTCTCCGGCTACCGTGAGTTTGGCCTGGGCTCCCCGGTGAAACAACGGCGCATCCAACTCGGCCTCTAGGGCCTGGACCTGGCGACTGACGGTGGATTGCGTCACCGCGCACTGCTGCGCCGCCGCTTGAAAGCTGCCAGTTTCAGCCACCGATAAAAACGCTTGGAGCTGCTCTATGCGCATTTTTGACAGGTATCCACACCGCTGCTAGCAAAACGGCCTAACGGGATTTCGTTAGGCCGCCCTTGTCTTGATTAGCAGATCGCCCTCCCCCACTTGGTATCAAAAGTAGCGATACCTGGTTTAGACGGCTGGAGTTCTCGGCGAAAAGCTGCGAGCCGCAGGCCGGACCAGTTTACTCTAGTCCTTAGCCTATGGACGCTTTGTCCTTTAGTCTTCCCCAGCGGCGGGCCAGTATTTGACCAAGTTTAGATATGACCCAGCGACAGAAACCTAGAGGGTTGGGGTTCGGGGTACTAAGGTATAGGGTTCAGGGCCCGTCGTGAACCTTACACCCTACACCTGAGACCCTGAACCCCCACTAACCTTTAGCTTGTGCAGTCTACCGGCAGCGCTCAGACGGATTGGGCTTGTAGCTGACGTAGGGCTGCCTCAGCGTGGAGCTGCACCCCAGGGTCTAGGTCGTGCAGCAGCGATCGCAGCACAGGCTCTAGCCCTAGATCGCCCATTTGCCCCAAAGCCAGCACCAGCTGGCGACGCAGGGTGCTGTTTTCAGCGCTGGGCGGCAACAGCTGTAGCCAGTTCGCTAAGGCCGAGGTGGCTTGGGAACGATGGTCGGAGGAGACAGCGGCTATTCCCTGCACCAGAGCCAGCCGAGCGGGATACTCCAACCGATCCCAGGCTTGAATCAGGCCTTCGAGGGCCGTGGCGGTGTTCTGCCAGTTCAGGGCCTGCACGGTAAACACTTGGAGAGGTCCAGGGGTACCGGGGGTTTGCAGCAGCTGTAACAGAGGAGCTGCCGCCGCCGCACTCGACAGCCGTCCCAGGGCGTAGGCGGCCTGCTGGGCCACCCGTTCATCCGCATCTCTGAGCAGCGGCGTGAGGGCGGCGACCAGCTGTTGGGCAGGCAGGCAGAATCGCAGTCCCAGCAGCCCCCGCACTGCTGCCGCCCGCACCGCTGCCGCCGAATCCCCTAGGCTTTGCTGCACTAAGGGCAGCAGGGTAGGGTCGGCAAAGGCGCTGAGGGCATCGAGGGCGGTGGCCCGCACCGGCGATCGCCCATCGGCCATCGCCAGCTTTAGCCAGGGAATCGTAGCGGGGTGGTGAATGCGGGCTAGAGCCTGCACCGCTGCGGGCCGCAGCGCGGGTTGCGCCAACTGCTCGCCCAGGGCAGCGATCGCCCCAGGGCCAATCTGAGTCAGGGCCGCCGCCATCGCCTGGCGCAGGTCTTCGTCGGTCGTAGTGGCAAAGGTGTTAACCAGGGCGGCGATCACCTCGGGGCGATCAAACTCCCCCAGGGCGCGGGCCGCAAACCAGCGAGCTTCCCAATCGCACTCGCTGTCTTGAAGCATGGCCAGCAGATCGTCCAAGGCCGCGTCGCCCAGATCGGCGACCTGGCGCGACTGCTCCCAGCGATCGTGAAAGTCTCCAGCGCCCAGCCTGGCCACTACAGTTCGGGGCGCCGCCGATGGGAATGGTGAAACCGCAGACTGATCAGAAGGGGACACAGGGCGCTCCTGGTTGGCTTTGGGGGTGGCAGCGACGGGCATCGGTCTCCTACACCATAGGGCCTGAACCTGAGTTTCCCAAGGGTTGACTATGCAGTTCGCGCAGCCGCCTCTTGCGGAGCCTGCATGGTGCTGCCAAAAACGTATGAGTCTATACAAAAGCCTGTTTAGAGCGGTTCTAGGCTAGCCACACCTAACCCTAGGCTGATCTCGATCGTTCTGTAGCGATTGAGGCAGTAGCGCCCAGGGGAGACTGAGAGACTTTCACCAGTTAGAGCCTCAGGTAGGGAATACGTCGGTAAACGTCTTGCTACAACGGTGTACCAGTGACCACTTCTATCAACACGGCCAGCACAGCGGCCACCGCCAAACTCAACAAGTTTGAACAGTTTAAGGCCGACAAAGACGGTCTGCTAGTCAAGCACGAGCTGGAGCAGTTTGCCCAGCTGGGGTGGGAAGCCGTGGACGACACCGACCTCACCCATCGACTCAAGTGGCTGGGAATTTTCTTTCGCCCGGTAACGCCCGGCAAATTTATGCTGCGGCTGCGGCTGCCCAACGGGTTGCTCAACGGCTATAAGGCCCGCACCCTGGCGGAGATTATTCAGCGCTACGGCGAAGATGGCAGTGCCGACATCACTACCCGGCAAAACCTTCAGCTGAGGGGCATTCTGCTTGAAGATATCCCCGATATTTTTCGGCGTATGCATGCGGCGGGTCTGACCTCCATTCAGTCGGGCATGGACAACGTGCGCAACATCACCGGGTCACCCGTGGCGGGCCTTGACGCCGACGAGCTAATCGACACTCAGGGGCTGGTGCGCAAAGTTCAAGACATGATCACCGCCAATGGCGAAGGCAATGCGGCCTTTAGCAACCTGCCTCGCAAATTCAACATTGCCATTGAAGGCGGGCGCGACAACTCTATCCACGCAGAGATTAATGATATTGCCTTTGTGCCCGCCTACCGAGAAGGGGTGCTGGGTTTCAACGTCGTAGTAGGGGGCTTTTTCTCCGCCCGCCGCTGTGAAGCCGCGATTCCGCTCAACGCGTGGGTCACCCCCGACGATCGCGTAGTGGAGCTGTGCCGCGCCATTCTAGAGGTGTACCGCGATCACGGCCCGCGGGTGAACCGGCAAAAGGCTCGCCTGATGTGGCTGATTGACGAATGGGGCCTGGATCAATTTCGGGCGGCCGTGGAGACCGCCTACGGGCAGCCGCTGCTGTCTGCGGCTCCCAAGGACGAGATGGACTGGGATAAGCGCGACCACATTGGCATCTACCCCCAAAAGCAGGTGGGGCTCAATTACGTAGGGCTGCACATTCCGGTGGGGCGATTGCAGGCGGCCGATCTGTTTGACCTAGCCCGGCTGGCGGAGGTCTACGGCAGCGGCGAACTGCGCCTGACGGTAGAGCAGAATGTGATTATCCCCAACGTGCCCGACTCACGGCTGGCGGTGCTGCGGCAAGAGCCGCTGCTGGAAAAATTCTCGATCGCCCCCTCGGCGCTGACGCGATCGCTGGTTTCCTGCACCGGGTCGCAGTTCTGCAACTTTGCCCTAGTAGAAACCAAGCAGCGCGCCGTGGCTCTGGCCAAGGCCCTAGACGCAGAACTCACCCTGCCGCAGCCAGTGCGCATCCACTGGACGGGCTGCCCCAACTCCTGCGGTCAGCCTCAGGTGGCCGACATTGGCCTGATGGGCACCAAGGTGCGCAAGGACGGCAAAACCGTGGAAGGAGTGGATATCTTTATGGGCGGCAAGGTGGGTAAGGAGGCTCACCTGGGCGAAAAGGTGCAGCAGGGTATTCCTTGCGATGAGCTGCAAGGCGTGCTGCGATCGCTGCTGATCGACAACTTTGGTGCCCAGCCTAGGGAATTTGCTGCACACCACAATGGCCTAGTGGTGACGGCGGAATAAAAAAATGCCCTGCCGCTCCAAAGGAGGTCAGGACACACAGTTTGCATTTCCGGCAAACCTAGCACAGTCAATAGCCCGGTGGCGAGAGCGAATATTAGGTTTTCACAACCTTGTGATTTTGAATGTTCTTAGCGTGAGGTGTTTTTGGAGATCTGAATCGTCCTCCCAGCTCTCTCCCGTAAAAACTTCACTCCGTAGCCTCCCTTGAGAAGGGGTTAGGGAGGATCTCCACCGAGAACTTCACCACTGTGAAGTACCACCCCCTACCCATCCACCCCCTACCCATCCACCCTCTATGACCGATCCGGCTAAAACCTTGTGTCCTTACTGCGGCGTGGGTTGCGGCCTGGAAGTCTTACCTCCGGCCCAGCCCAACAAGCCCATTAACCGCGACGCAGCAGGCAATCCGCTGTGGCAAACGCGGGGCGATCGCGCCCACCCCTCTAGCCAGGGCATGGTGTGCGTCAAGGGGGCCACCGTGGCCGAATCCCTCGATCGCGATCGGCTCAAGTACCCAATGATGCGAGCCTCCCTCGACGATCCCTTCCGGCGAGTGTCGTGGGAGGTGGCGCTAGATGCGATCGTCAACCGCATTCAAACCGTCCGCAACACGATGGGGCCGGACGGCATCTGCGTCTACGGTTCAGGGCAATTCCAAACCGAAGACTACTACGTGGCCCAGAAGCTAGTGAAGGGCTGCCTAGGCACCAACAACTTCGACGCCAACTCGCGGCTGTGTATGTCGTCGGCAGTAGCGGGCTACATCCAAAGCTTTGGCAGCGACGGCCCACCCTGCTGCTACGCCGATCTGGAGGCGACCGACTGCGCTTTTTTGATTGGCACCAACGCCGCCGAATGCCACCCCATTGTCTTTAACCGCCTGCGCAAGCACCACAAGCGCCATGGCCACGTCAAGCTGATCGTGGTCGACCCCCGCCGCACCGAGACGGCTAAGGCCGCCGACCTGCACCTGGCCATTCACCCCGGCAGCGACATCACCCTGCTCAACGGCATTGGCCACCTGCTGCTGCGCTGGGGCAGCCTCGACCCCGAGTTCATCGACGGCTGCACCCAGGGCTTTGCCGCCTACACCGAGGTGCTGCGCCACTACGAGCCAGCCATTGTGGCCGAGCGCTGCGGCATTTCCATCGCCGATTTAGAAACCGCCGCCCGCGCCTGGGCCGATGCCAAGGCGGTGCTGTCGCTGTGGTCGATGGGGCTCAACCAGTCGTCGGAGGGGACGGCGAAGGTGCGATCGCTGATCAACCTCCACCTGATGACCGGCAACATTGGCCGACCGGGGGCGGGGCCCTTTTCCCTCACCGGACAGCCCAACGCCATGGGCGGGCGCGAGGCCGGGGGGCTATCCCACATTTTGCCGGGCTATCGTCTGGTGAAAAACGCCGACCACCGCCGCCAAGTGGAAGAGTTTTGGGGATTGCCCGCGGGGCAGATCTCTGCAACACCGGGCCTAGCCGTGGGCGAAATGATGCTGGCCCTAGAGCACCAGCAGGTGGGCCTGCTGTGGATCGCCGCCACCAACCCAGCGGTCAGCCTGCCCGACCTCAACCGCACTCAGGCCGCACTGCGCCAGTCTCCCTTTACCGTCTACCAAGACGCCTACTACCCCACCGAAACCGCCGAGTTTGCCCACCTGCTGCTGCCCGCCGCCCAGTGGGGTGAAAAAACCGGCACCATGACCAACTCTGAGCGGGTAGTGACTCTCTGCCCTGCCTTTCGCCCGCCCCCCGGCGAGGGCCGCCCCGACTGGGAAATTTTTGCCGAGGTGGGCCGCCGCCTGGGCTTCGCCCACCAGTTTGACTTCGCCACCAGCGCCGAGGTCTACCGCGAGTTTGCCCAGATCACTCGAGGGCAGCCCTGCGACATCACCGGCCTCAGCCACGATCGCCTGCGAGAGCTTGGCCCCATTCAGTGGCCCTGCCCCGACCCCGAGACCGCTACCACCGCCGCCACCCGCCACGACAAGCGCCTCTACACCCGAGGTATTTTTAATACCGCCGATCGCCGGGCTCGCTTTGCTGCCTTCCACTCCAACGGCCTGGCCGAGCCGCCCGATGACCAGTTTCCCTTTGTCCTCACTACCGGCCGGCTCTACGGCCACTGGCACACCCAGACCCGCACTGGGCGAATCGAAAAAATCCAGAAAATGCACCCAGCTCCGTTTTTGGAGATCAACCCCCGCGATGCCCAGCAGCTCCAGGTGCAGGGGGGCGAATGGGTGGAGGTGCGATCGCCCCGAGGTAAGGTTCGACTGCCGCTACTGGTCACTCAAAACATTCGTCGGGGCACCCTGTTTGTGCCCATGCACTGGGGCAGCCTGTGGGCCGCAGAGGCCGAGTGCAACGCCCTCACCCACCCGGTCGTCTGCCCGACCTCAGGCCAGCCCGAGCTCAAGGCTTGTGCAGTGCAAGTCGTGCCGCTAAAGCATCCCGAAGCGGCAACTGTCGCCGCAGAAACTTTACCCGAGACTACAGAATCGTCTATTCTCTCAGCAGCACCCATCTCCTGAGCAACTAGTATCGATGGCAAACCGGGTTAGACAGTTGCTCAAGCAACTCGAAAACGACATCTTTCTAAGCCGCCTGCACCAGTTTGAGGGCAGCATCTCAAAGGTGCTTTCCCTAGGCATGATTGTTGTTATTTTGGCGATCGTTTTTGATCTAATAGTGGTGCTGATCGCAGCCATTTTTACCACTGCTCCTGGCACGTTTTTGGGCCAGACCGTGATCGATATTTTTGGCCTCTTTTTAACGGTGCTGATCGCCCTGGAGATTTTAGAAAATATCACCGCCTACATCCAAAAGCATGTGGTGCAGGTCGAGCTGGTCATCGCCACGGCCCTGACTGCGGTGGGGCGAAAGTTCATCATTCTTGACCTGGACAAGGTTTCGGGTACGACGCTGATCGGGTTGGCGATCGCGGTCTTTGCCCTCGCCATCAGCTATTGGATCGTGCGGGTCAGCCACCGTTAATTAGTTCTGAATGTTGAATTTTGAGTGCTTAATTAATTCTAGAACCCACAATTCAAGACTTAAAACTTACTCACAAACAACGCTGAAGAATCTCGCTGGTTTGGCGTCCAGCCTGCTCCCAGCTAAAGGCCTTCACCCGCGCTAGCCCAGCTTGGTGAAGCGTCAGCCAAAGGGCAGGGTCATTGGCCACGGCAGTCATTGCTTCGGCCAGCGCGCCGACGTTGTAAGGATCAATTGACAGCGCCGCCTCCCCAGCCACCTCGGGCAGCGATGATAGGTTAGACGTAATCACCGGCGTGCCGCAGGCCATCGCCTCTAGGACGGGCAGGCCAAACCCTTCCCATAGGCTAGGAAACACCAGTGCGATCGCCTGGTTAATCAAGCGAGGCAGTTGATCATAGGGAACGTAGGCCAAAAACTGAACGCGATCACCTAGCCCCATCGCCTTCACCTGGGCTTGCAGTGCTGGCGTATAGCGGGGGTCAGGCACGCCAGCAATCAACAGCTTAAAGTCGGGCAGCCTAGTTTGGGCAAAGGCCTCAATCAGACGGCCCAGGTTTTTATAGGTATAGTGGCTGCCCACATAGAGGAAATAGGGCTGACGCGGCAGATCTAGCCAACGATAGTGATCAGCATCGTAGGCTAGAGGCACGATCGTTGCAGCCTTGGGTAGTGGACCCAAAAAATGGTGGATATCGCGCAGGGTTGACTCAGAATCGCAAATAATGTGCTCAGCCTGGCGAATCACCTGGGGCAGATAGTGCCGAAAATACAGCGTCAGCGGCGACCCTGGCTGGGGAAAGTGCAGGGGAATCAAATCATGCACCGTCACCACCGTTCGGCACGACGACCAGAGCGGGGCTTCGGGAATGGGTGAAAACAGCAGTTTTGCTCCAAGCTGTCGGTATAGCTTGGGCAACTGAAACTGGGTCCACCACAGCCGCCGAGCATGGCCCTGCTTGCCTGCATCCGTGGTAGCACCCTGGGGTGAGGGCAAATGGCAATGGCCAGCGATCGCGCGATCGCTGAGAATGCAGCTGTCTGTTATAGCAAGATGCTGCACTAGATTGAGCGCATAAACCCCCAGCCCCGTCGGCTTAGTGGGGACAAACGCCAGGTTGATCAGCAGCGAGGCCTCAGTCATGCCAGGGTTGTTTAAGAACGTGTTCTAGGCCGGCAATCGGCTGGCCGGGGCCTACCCATTCAGCGTTTTCAGGTCGTGGTCGACCATTGATTCGACAAGGCGCTGAAACGAATACTGGGGCTGCCAATTCAGCTCAGTTTTAATCTTGTCAATCGACCCTACCAGCTGCACATCCTCATCGGGGCGGTAAAACGTCGAATCAACGCTGACGTACTGCTGGTAGTCCAAACCCAGATAGCTAAACGCGCAGTCTACCAATTCACGCACCGAGTGGGTCTCACCGCTGGCGATAATATAGTCATTGGGGCTCTCCTGCTGCAGCATTAGCCACATCGCCATCACCACATCCTGGGCATGACACCAGTCTCGCCGGGCATCTAGATTTCCCAGCCGCAGTTCCTTGGCCTGGCCGAGTTTAATCTGCACCGCCCCGCGGGTAATTTTACGAAAGACAAACTCTGCCCCCCGACGCGGCGACTCGTGGGTGTAAGTAATACCGCAGCAGGCGTACAGATCATACTTTTGTCGATAGTTGACCGTCATCCAGTGGGCGTAGGCCTTAGCCACGCCATAGGGGTTTCGGGGTCTAAAGGCCGTGCGCTCGGTCTGAGGAGATTCATCGGGTTCACCAAACACCTCACTGCTCGATGCTTGATAAAAGCGGGTGCTGGGCTTGCAGCGCCGAATTGCCTCCAGCAGACGAGACACCCCCAGGGCGGTGTACTCAGCAGTTAAGGCCGGCTGAGTCCAAGATAGGGGCACATAACTTTGGGAAGCCAAATTGTAAATTTCATCGGGCTGCGTCTGATCGATGGCGTCAATCAGCGAGAACTGGTCTAGCAGATCACCCGATATCACTTCAATTTGATTCGAAAAATGGCTGATGCGCTCAAAACTGCTGGAGCTAGAGCGCCTCACCATGCCACAGACCTCGTACCCCTGTGCCAACAAAAGCTCAGCCAGGTAAGAACCGTCCTGGCCGGTCAGGCCTGTAATCAATGCTTTTTTGGCCATTGAAATTACTCTATAGGTCAAAGAGCTTAGCTTACTTATAGTAGTGAACGATAGGCCGCCAGAGTTGATTTAGCCGTACGAGTCCAGGAAAATTGAGCCGCTTGCTGGTAGCCCTTGGCGATCATGGCCTGGCGGAGGGGGCGATCGCCAATGACTCGCCATAGCGCCTCAGCTAGGTCTTCTACACTGGTGGGGTCTACCAACAGCGCCGCATTACCGGCCACCTCGGGTAAAGACGACATATTGGCCGTGACCACCGGGCAGCCCAGGGTCATGGCCTCCAGCACCGGCAGGCCGAAACCTTCGTAGAGCGAAGGATAGGCAAAGACATCGGCATTTTTATAGCAGTAGGCCACTTCAGCATCGGAGAGATAGTCGAGATGGCGAATGTGATGCTGCCAGGGAGAAGCGGCGATCGCCTCGAAAATTGGCTCAAACTGCCATCCTTTTTGGCCCACCAGCACCAGTTGATGATCGATGCGCCGCTTATTTTTAAGCTGGTCAAAGGCTTGAATCAGGCGCACCACATTTTTGCGAGGTTCTAAGGTGCTAACGAAAAGGATATAGGGGCGATTCCGGAACGGATCGCTTCGCGAATCGCCTAAGTCAACCGCTTTTACAGCACGGCTCACCGCCTGAGTATCATCAGCGTAGCGGCTAGCCAAAGGCGTTACCCATATCCGCTCTGGTGAAACCCCCATATATTCCACAATGTCGCGCTTCGAACTCTCAGAAATTGTCACCACCAGGTCAGTCCAGCCTAGGCACTGCCGCACCCGCTGGCTGTAGGTGCGCACCACCGCCGTCACATACTCGGGATAGCGCAGGAATGACAGATCATAAATCGTCATCACTCGCTGACTACGCCGACAGGGGTAGACCGCATAGTTGGTGCCGTGATAGATGTCGGGTTGACCAAATCGATGCTCTAGCTGCCCCAAAACTGGATTTTTAGGCACTTGGGCCAGCAGGTTAAGCAAGCGCACCGGCAGAGGCAAGACGGACACATTCTCATAAACCGAAAGCGCCTCAGGCAAAGCCAAATTACCTCGTAGCCAGTTCTTAAGGCTGGGTTGATAGGCAATGTCAAGGCTAAAGTTTTCAGTTGCTTGCAGCGATCGCAGCGCCCACAGCAGGTTTAGTACATACAGGCCTACACCACTAGGCCTAGGCAGAACTGGAGTAGCGTCTACAACAACCTTAAACATATACAAGCCAAAAGCTATGCCATTGTGATTAATCAAAAACCAAAATTACTTATTTCCTCCTCGACCTAGCTCTGCGTTGTCGGATTCTATTTCCGCTAAAATCCTTTTCCGCTAAAATCCTTCTTCCTAGGCAGTCTTTTCCAGATGCCTTAGCCTAAAAAAGTCAAACACACTTGATAGCCCATCCTATCGCGAATAATCTATCTCAGTATTTGCGACAGGGCGGCTATAGCGTGGCATCTGTAATACCCGCTCATAAGCAGCATAGACCGCAGCGGAAGTCCTATCCCAAGAGAAAAATTGAGCCTGCTGCAGGCTTTTTTCCCGGCATGTGTTACGGCAGACAGGCCCATCAACTTGCGTTAGCGCTGCCATAATACTTTCTTCATTAAGTGGATCAACGTAAAAGACGGCATTTCCACCAACTTCAGGCATACTACTCGTCTTTGACGTGATCACCGCCGCGCCGAATCCCATAGCTTCTAATACGGGCAAGCCAAAGCCCTCGTAAAGAGAGGGATAAACAAATGCCCAGCAATGCCGGTAAAGCCACCGAAGAACAGCGTCGCTAACATAACCTAAAACATATACCTGATCCTGTAGTTTTAGATCAGCAATATAAGTATTCAAATCATCTTCTAGCCAACCATTTGTCCCCGCCAAAACCAGCGGTTTTGGTAAATTTTGCTGACCAACATAGCGTTTGTAAGCGACAAGCAATCGGCGCAGATTTTTCCTAGGCTCTAAAGTTCCCACAGAAAGAAAAAAATCTGTTTTGGTAGCAAGCTGGGGCACGGGTTCTGCAGGGCCATGCACTGACAGGCGGTTGCCTAAATGAGTTACCTCCACACGCTCTTCAGGAAAATGTGGAAAGTTTTCTAAGAATCTCTTCTTACTGTAATGAGAAATAGCGATTATCATATCGGCTGAAAGCGATGCTTCCAGCATTCCATTAAAACAAATATGACGATTTTCTTCAGTAGTACAGTCAGGCAAATCAATGAAACTCAAATCATAAACAGTATAAACTAACCGCGCTTGTCTCAAACGCGGGCTCGAAAAATTATTAGCATGAATAATTTCAGGAAAGCCAAGTTGACTTTCATCAATTCCCTCAGGACTACCCCAAAAGCGAAAAGAGTCTTCTTTTCGCTTGAAATGAAGAGGATAAAAACAGTTTTCAAAGCCCAAGCACGAAATACTCTCCGGATGTTTGGGATCCCAGTAGGTAGTGCCAAAAGTTTTATAGAGATAAAATGTGTCCTCTTGATGTTGACTCACCATTTTTCTTATCAAAGCATCAGCATAAAAACCACACCCAGTTCTTGTGCTGCCAGTTTGGCTAATATCAAAACCTATTTTCATATCAAGCCTAAATTATAAAAAAAATTTACTTCTCAAAAAACGATAATAAGCAGCTAATGTCCAACGCATTATTTGGCAAATCGTCAAGGGTGAAACTGCGAAATTTCGCCATCGACGATAACCATAAAAAGCCTCGGAGAAAAATGTATTAACGCGCTGCACTTGAACCCACAAATTGCCCGGATCACGCCCTTGAGCTTTCTCTTGCTCTTCTGCCGAGACTGAAGCATAAGCTAGAACCCACCGTTCAGGCGATCTAAGAAACTTAGCTTTTAGCATTTCATTAATTTCGTGGTGAACAGCAACTCTTTGACCTAAAGTTTTAGTATCCTGATAAAATCGTGAACCAGCTAATAAGTCTGGAATATAAAAAAAATTACTTTGCTTACCATATCGAAGCCAAAGCTCATAATCCATGCAAAACTTAAGACTGATATCTAGGTCGCCATAGGTATCCACCATTCGGCGACGAAAGAAAACAGCAGGTTGACATAGAAAACATATTTCTTTTAAGCGACTATAATCCCAAGGCTCAGTAGGATATGGCTCTATATAACCACCTTCTCTATCAATGTGATTAGCGTTGCCATAAACTACGTTAATCTCAGGATAATTTAAAAATATAGTTCTCACCTTTTTGAAAGCCTCAGGGTAATAAATATCATCAGAATTAATCCAGGCAATAATATCCCCTTTGGTAGAGCGAATACCTTTATTTACAGCATCTGCTTGCCCGCCATCGGCTTCGCTAACCCAGCGTAAATAGTCTTGGTATTTGTTTAAAATCTCTATCGTTTCATCGTTACTGCCTCCATCACAGACCATATAATCAAATTCAACAGCAGTTTGAGACAAAATGCTCTGAATCGTCCGCTCGATAAACTGCCCTTGATTATAGGACGGGGTAATTACACTAAAGGTAAGAGTCATACCAATCTTCGAGGAGGTGACACATGTGACACAGCAGCTCTAAACACATCCAAATATTGTTCAGTCATAGAGCGCTGACTAAACATCTGCAATCGCTGCTGAGCACAACCCCTCAAATGAGTAGTCAACGCGTCGTTGTGAGCAACTGCTGCGATTGCATCGGCAATACTTTCGGGTTTACGCGGATCAAAATAGATGGCAGCATCCCCACCAACTTCAGGTAAACTTCCAATTGAACTACAGGCAATTGGTTTATCAAACCACATAGCCTCTAGGAGCGGAATACCAAATCCCTCATAAAGTGAGGGAAATATTAAACCTTTGCAGCCCTGCCATACGGCAACTAATTCTGCTTGGCTTAAAAAGCCCAAAAAATGAACATAATTTTCACAACCCAGCTTAAACACTAGTTCTTTAATGTCTCTCTGCGGCTCCTCTAATGCCCCAGTAAATACTAAATTTAGAGCTGATAAAGGAAATTCTTTTTTATATACAGAATACGCAGCTAAAAGCATACGATGGTTCTTATGAGGCCAGAAATTAGCAGGAAAGAACAAATATTGTCGTTTTCCTAAGCCTAATCTACTAAGAGTAGTTTCAACCAAATCATTTGGAATTTTAGTCAGCCGCTCGTGAATACAGATTGGGATCGACGTCAACCTCTCAGAATCCCCATCCAAATGGGTTAAGAAAGATTGGCGCGTAAACTCAGAAATACAAATAATCTGACTAGCCTTGTGCAAAAGATCCTTGAGAAATCGAGTTCGATGAGATCTCTCATCACCACTAAAAAGAAAAGGCAAATCCAAGTGCTGCAAATCATAAGCAATAGCAACAAGAGGCAATCCAGGCTCCGCAAATGTTGGGGCAGAGAAAGGACAAAACAGTAAGTCGATATTGTAACTCTCTTGCAAAGTTTTTGGCTTGAACATCGTAGAAACCGCTTCTTGTCTAAGCAAACTATTTCGAAACTCGCTTAGATATTTCTTAAGAGAAGGAGCAAGTCTTGAAAGCCCAAATGGAAGACTCTTTAAAACACGTTTTCCACCGACGACGGATTTATCCAGCAGTATTTTCAATATTTCTTTAAAGTTGGATTTAAGTGATGATAACTTGAGAAGACTTAAAGTGCTTTTGTAATCTTCCTTTGATTGATTAAACTCTATTGCAGGCACGAAAAAGATGTCTGACTTTAGAAGGCAGGTAATATTACTTGACTGAAACTCCAGTAGCTCTTGATAATTCCAAGATTCAGCAATTAAGAGATACTCGAAATCGCTCGATTGAACTGAAGAGAATTCCTCTAGAAGAGTTAGGATTAAAGTCTTAGCTCCACCATTCTCACCGCCTGGGCGAAGAGGTGTTAAATCGACGGCAATCCTTATGACAGATGCTTTGGTCATAGATGAGTGGAAGAGTTTAATTAAGTACAGCTCCGAATTTCCGAAAACTTTACTACGCAGTGATTAGCATGCTGATTGCTTAGGTTTACCTACTTGCTCACATGCTCTTAAGAAAATAGTTTCTTGAGTTTTTCAAGCCAATATATACCGCTTTTTTCGTTGAGTTGTTGGTTCAAAGCCTCAACCTGCTGAGTTAACGCTTCAACCTGCTGAGTTGACACTTCAACCTGCTGAGTTAACGCTTCAACCTGCGTTATATGCAGTTGACGATTAACTTCAGCTTCCTTTAATTGCTGTGTCAAAATAATAATCTGCTCTAATCGTGCCGCCCGATCTTGTTCTGAGTCCTGTAATGTTTCAGCTAGAGCCAGCTCACGTTCCCTTAAATCAAGCAGCGCTAGTGTCATTCGACTTTGGGGATGAGCTAATAGAGCTGCCTCTACCTGCTCAGAACTATGTGTTTCTAGTTGCACTCTACTAGCAACCAGAAACATGTCGTAATCAGCGAAGATTGCCTGTTCAAAGAGAATATTTTTAACTCCTAACTCGTTTAAAATCCGCACAATAGAGCGACGACTGAAAAGGTTTAGATGCTCATCCGGCTGTAGCATCCCTAAAAAAGGACTTTGCAAGTCTACCAAGTCTGAATAAGTTTTTCCTTCTTTAAATTCTGGCGTCTGAATAAGCAAGAATCCGTCTGGTCTCAGTAACTCCAAGCAGTTCTGCAATGTAGTTACTGGATTTGGGAGATGCTCTAAGACATCCATCATTACAATTACATCTAAGCTGCCCTTAGAAAGATCAATATTTTCCAGAGGACCCAAATAAACTGGTATACCAAAAGTCTTTTCCCCGAAGGAAACAACCCATTGGCTCATCTCTACACCAGAAGATTGATATCCAGCTTGTTGCATAAAGGCTACAAAGCTACCATGACCGCACCCTATTTCCAGCACATCGCCAGGTGGCAAGCGGTATCTCACTAGCGTTCTAAACCAATGAATATTGCGCTCAGTTAAATCTTTTCTGGAACGTATATAGATATCTGGGAAACCGAGATCCTGACTCTGATGATCAAGCCAATACTGCTTTCCGTAAAAGTCTACTTCATCATCATGGACGAATAATTGATCAGTAGATAAGGGGTTGAGAGAAACTAATGTTCCGCAAACTTTACATTCTGCGTACTTAGAAGAAAAGGTTGAAAGATTAGAATTTCCGCACCAGCAGTTATGCATGCCTATCTCTTTACACTCCTTTTCTTGCCATAAAAACAGCACCACTACAGTCTTGCCAATCTGTTTCCATTTCCAACAGGCCAGCTAGAATAGACCTAAAAGCAGTTGCGAAATTGGGATTAGATGACAAGAACGGGAAAATAGAATCTCCTAACTCTCCGGCATTCTTATCCTTTACATGCCAGATGCCGTCCATCAAAAGAAAGATACCACTATTGTGTTTCGGCAGAATTGGGACGTGCTCTTCAGGCTTAAGCCCTGCTCTGATAAAACACTGTTTCCATTCATCTGGATGAAACGGGTTAGATAAATGATGATACTCTAAGAAATCTTTCAAAAGAGCTCGCGATACCTGATCAAAGCCAGCCATTGAGACGAGGTTAGGAAGTAATGCCCATTGTTCGTATCGATGGGTCACAACGCTACATATCAGGGTGCCGCCGGGCTTGAGGCAACGACTAACTTCCGACAAAACCTTATCTATATTATCCATATGCTCTAAGGAGCAGTTGGCAAAAATATGGTTGAATGAATTACTTGGTTCTGGTATTTGGTGAGCATAACCAAGATGAACATTTTGATAGACACCACTTTTCTCAGCCAGCTCAACTGCAACTGGATTGATATCCATTCCAGTAACTCGCTTGGCATGAGGCCAGAGTAGCTTGAAATACTTTCCGTCGCCGCAACCTAAATCTAAAATATTTTCTGTTAATTTATATTGTTGATATGCAGCGTATTCCCAAGCACGCCAATGACTTAAGGGAGGAATATGAGGATAGAGCTGAGAAACTACATCGTAGCCTTGAATCACCTCCTGTTTTTGCAAGATTAGAGTTTTCATGTAATCCTTCCATCAAGAGTAAATTGAATCAATTAACTGATCTTAGCCTATTAAGGATTCAGGTGTGAAATCATTATCACTAGGCATCTGTAGGACGACACTACTCTTCATATCACCTGGCAAATCAGCAATGCCGTGGTGTGTCAGAACACTGACACCGTTTTGAGCGGCTAACCCAACTGTAAACGAGCCGACATCGGACAAACTGCATAGATGGCAGAAATGGGAGGATATCTCTTCATGTGAAACATGCTCACGTTTTTGCCACCAAAAGTTTTCTAAGGAAGCCAAGGCAACTTCGAAGGTGTATTCACCTGGCTGTAGGTTTAATAAAATCCTATGCTGGCATAAGATCTTACTCCCAGCGCTTAAATTTTTGGGCACATCGTGGCTAAATTGCCAGCTGTTTTTACCATGAACAATAACGGCGCGATCATTTTTCAGAACAGCTCCGCAGATGGGTACTTCAATATCAACTAGTAGCCGAAATTCATAGTAAAAAATTGCTTCATCACCCTGCCGAAAACTATAGCAAGGTTGATTTGTAACATCGCATAAAACAATGCCGGTACAGATAGCTTCACCTTGACTAATTTGCTTCTTTTGAGATAAGTCAATAAATAATTCCCTACGTGGTACAAGGAGTTGGTGAGTATCTAATTGCTGATGGTTATCAGGCATCTCGATGCTATGTTTGATTCTTCGATTTTGACGGGATGACTGATATAGTAAATAATATTCTTTAGCTGCCTCACTAGAGGAACCAATAAATTCTTGATTGCCCTTATCGATTAAGATAGCTCGTTCACAATATTGTTCAACATCAGGCATAGAGTGGGAAACCAGAACAATAGCCGCTCCAGAATCCCGCAGTTGTTCAAGCCGGGCGTAGCATTTTTGCCTAAAAAATACGTCCCCTACAGCTAGAGCTTCATCAATGATAATAATATTTGCGTTAATATGAGCTTGAACGGCAAATGCAAGACGCACAAACATACCGCTAGAGTAGGTTTTGACAGGTTGATCAATAAAATCTCCTATGTCAGCAAACTCTACAACCTGGTCATAACATTCTGCTATTTCTTGCTTCGACAAGCCTAAAATACTTCCATTTAGAAAAACGTTTTCCCTACCTGTAAAATTGGGATTGAACCCGCTACCCAACTCTAGTAAGGCAGCAATTCGACCATTTACAGTGACACTGCCACTGGTTTGATCTAGTGTTCCAGCAATGACTTGAAGAAGTGTACTCTTACCACTGCCATTGCGCCCAATAATTCCAAAGGTTTCGCCTTTTTTGACTTCAAAAGAGATGTCTTTTAGTGCCCAAAACTCCCTGAAGTATTGTCGCTTTTGGCCAGCCAGCATTTGAAATAGGCGGTCTTGAGGCTTATCGTAAATCTGGTAGCATTTGCTGAGGTTGCTGACACTGATGGCTATGTCAGAGGACATCTGCAAACCCCCTGCGCGTTTTTTGGAACCAAACAAAGCCCAAGTAGGCCACTGCAGAAGTTGCCGCTAGGTACAAACCCCAAAGATCAAACCTAGGTATTTCACCCCACATCAAAATTCCTCTAAATTGCTCAAGTGCAGGAGCTAGCGGGTTCAGGAGTAATACGGGTTGAAATTTTTCAGGAAGAGCTGATACAGGATAAAAAATAGGTGACAAGAACATAAGCACTGTGGTGATAATTGTGGTTACCTGTGAAATGTCGCGCAGGTAAACTCCTAAAGCAGCAAAAAACCAAGTAAGACCCATTGTCAAAAGAACGAGCGGCAAAATTATCGCGGGCAGCAATATGATGCTGAATTTTGGCAAGCCAAAAAGTACAGCGTAAAACACTAGCCATACAACAATGCTCATCAGCGCATGAAAAAGGGCTGAGCCTAAGGCAACCCATGGGAGTATCTCTAAGGGAAACACAACCCGCTTCACATAGTTAACGTTAGACGTAATTAAGCTAGGTGCTCGATTAATGCACTCGGCAAATAGGTTAAATACAATTAACCCCGCGAAAAGCACCAGCGCAAATTCAGCTTTGGAGTCGTTGCCGTTGTCCCATCGAGCTTGGAACACGACGCTAAAAACAAAGGTGTAAACGGCTAGCATGAACATTGGGTGGACTAAAGACCAGACAATACCCAGGGATGAACCCCGATAGCGACCGATTATATCTCTCTGAACCAAGGAGATAATAAGTTCGCGATGACGCCATAAGCTAACGGTTAACTCGCGAGGGGAAGCACTGAACTGCTGCATCAGGTAAATTCGCTCTTACTCCAAAGGGCTTAGATGGGGGGTTGATAGAGGCTTAGGTATTAAATAGCTTGTGATAGTAGAAGGGGGTTATATTGTTTTGGATTAAAGCGAAAAGTTTATTTATCACCAACCTCTGCTGAATAGAGGGCTTTTGCGAGACTCGCTAATTCCAGAACAATGTACACCAAATCGTTCGCTCCTTACCATTGTGGCTCCTAGGAATCCGGATTGGGTGGTGGCTTAGCTAAGGTAGTTGATTTGTTTTTAGGGGGAGATATGGATAAATCAGTCTAGTGCCTGATTGCCACTACAGGTATTGCCGGCGAGCGCTTATCTGCGGTCTAGTATTTTAGGTGGTAGGTCAGGATGCCTAGCGGGGACTAAATAGCAGAGCCAGCAAAAACCCAGCAAACACGATCAGGCCGATCGCAGGCCCCGAGGGAATATCTAAATAGTAGCTGCTGTACATGCCCACGATCCCGAAGAGCACTCCCAGGGCTGCGCCTAGAATCATCATCCAGTGGAGTTCTTTGACCAGCAGATAGGCGGTAGCGGCGGGGCCAACCATGAGGGCCACAACTAAAATTACGCCTACGGTTTTCATGCCAGCAATAATGGCCAGAGTTATACCAGCCATCAGGCCAAGATTGATGGCATTGACGGGCAGTCCTAGAGCTTCGGCTCCAAGTGGGTCGAAGGTGAAGAACAACAGCTCTTTATAAAATAAGGCTACTCCCAGTAGCACCAGTCCAGCAATCAGGGCAATTTGCCAAACATCGCTGGCATTGATGCTCAGGATATCGCCGAACAGCAGCTGCTCTAGGGAAACTCGGCTGCGAAACACCGTTAGCAGAGTGATGCCGAGGGAAAAGAAGGTGGAAAAGGTGATGGCCATGGCCGTATCGACTTTGATGCGCGATTGAGTGCGAATCCAGGTGATGACGGCGGTGCTAAACAGGCCCATGGCGAAGGCTCCCAGCAGGATAGGGAGGTTGAAAAAACTGGCGATCGCCAGTCCCGGCAGCACCCCGTGGGCTACCACATCCCCAAGCATGGCCATACGCTGCACGATTAAATAGGTGCCCACTACCGGACACAAAATGCCCACTAGCAAACTGGCCAGCAGCGCCTGACGCATAAAGTCGTAGTTGAGCGGATCGAGCAACCAGTCCATTAGGATTTTTTGGGGTCGGCAGGCAGAGAGGTTACACCGGTAGCATTGTCAGCTAGGGTCTTTTGGGCTTTTATGGTCTGGCGGCGATCGAGCAAGACCTGGGTAATGCCGGTAGCCAGCAGGGTGGCCACTACGCCGTCGTCAATCCAGCCCGCCACGGGGATAAAGTCGGGGGAAACGTCGATAGGGCTCAGCAGGTAGATGAGCGAGGCGCCCATGACGACCCAGCGATAGCGGGGATGCTTTAGCAGGCCGTTGTAGAGACGACTAAAGAACGGAATTTTCATGGGGGAGACGGAGAGAATGTCCGAGACTCGTCACCGACTACTGTAATACAATCTCTTGGGCGATCGCCCAGGCGCTTTTTAAGGACAGATCTGGCAACGAAAACAACCTAAGACTTCTGTCTGCTCTAGAAGGTACAGGCTCTGCATGCCTCCATAAGAATATTTTTTTCCTAGGAATTGCCTAGCCTTGGGCGTTTTCTTGAATGGGATCTCCGGCGGCAGGGGCGGCCTGCGGCAGCACAGGCGGTGAGGTCACCTCGCCTCGAGCCTCGGCAATCATATCGATAACAATTTCTTTGATCACGCTGGCGATGGGCACCGCGATTAGAATGCCCATCACGCCCCCTAGCCTGGCTCCAATAAACACGGAGATAATCAGCCAGATGGGGTTGACGCCAATCAGGTCGCCCATCACCTTGGGCAAAAT
This sequence comes from Nodosilinea sp. FACHB-131, assembly GCF_014695395.1. GTDB lineage: Bacteria > Cyanobacteriota > Cyanobacteriia > Phormidesmidales > Phormidesmidaceae > Nodosilinea. The sequence continues at coordinate 74,392 of NZ_JACJOF010000036.1, read as the reverse complement.
GATTTCGTCTAAAATTTGCCCCAGCACCAGGGCAATAACAAACACCTGAATGCCCATGCTTAGGTCGTAAAACATGACGAACAGGCTGACGGTGGTTTGAGCAAAAGCCCCCATAAACGGAAATAGGCTGCCCATGCCGATCAGCATGGCAAACATTAGGGCCAGGGGCACGCGAATAATGGTGAAGATCACCGCCAGCACCAGGCCAAACCCGGTCGCCAGCATCACCTGCACGCTGATGAAGCGGCGAAATTTGTAGGACACGCGGGTTTCGAGGCGCGATCGCCACCAGGGCGATAGCCAGCTCATGATGCCCGCCCAAGCTCTGCCGCCCTTGGTGAGCATAAACACCGTCAGCACAATCACAAAAAACACCTTAAAGCCGCCGCTGACTCCGCCCGCCAGCAGCCCCAGCAGCGTAGTGCCCAGGGTACGCATTACCCCGGTCATCTGGCGCACCAGCTCGGCTTGGCGATCGCTGAAGTTAAGGCCCAAACTCTGGACAATGGGCAGGCTATCCAACCAGCTAAACAGACCCTCAGTCGAGGTGGTCCACTGGGGCAATTGATTGAGAAAAGTGCCAATTTGACCCACTAGGGCTGGCAGAACGAGAAAGCCACCGATGGAGATAGCCGCGATCGCTACCACCACCACCACCGTCAAACTCAGCGATCGCGATGCCCCTCGTCGCTGCAACGCCTGCACGGGGTAGTCGAGCACAATCGCCAGCAAAATGGCGATCAGCACCATGTTGACCAGAGGCTGAAGAAAATTGATCAGGAGAATGAACAGCCAGCCGTTTAAGAAAAACAGCGGCAACAGCAGAGAATTGCGCAGCCAGCGGGGAAAAACCAGCGCCTTCGGGTCCATGGGCAACTCACCTAGGGGGGCCTGCCCTAGAGTATTTCCCCAAGCTAACGAGAATATAGGATGGCGAGAAAGCTCTAAGGTTCGGTCTTCGACGGCGCTCAGCTACCGAGCAATTCCCTCAACTTTTCCGTTTTCCTTGGGAGAGGCTTCGTCGACGACTCTAAGTAGAGAACGTTGATGGCCAACACAGAGGACTTTCGGCGTTGCTGAACGGTGGCTGAATTTAGTTCGGAGCAAACGGCTGCTTAGCCCCTACGAGAGACGTTGAATTGTCGATTCCTGACTATATCCAGCAACCCCGAAAATCTTTTACCCAAAAGCCCACATCACCGGGTCGGTGGGCAGGTGATCGGTGACGGTGCGGCTGATGCCGTCGATCGCCGCCAGGTCGTCCGCAGAGAGCGAAATCGCCGCTGCCTTAGCATTCTCCACGGCCTGCTCACTGTTACGCGCCCCCACGATCGCGGTGGTCTGAGGCTGAGCAATCAGCCAGGCTAGGGCCAAATTCCCCAACGTAGTGTTGTAACGCTCGGCGATCGGGCGCAGCTTTTCTAAGGCAGCCTGGGCTTTGTCATAAATCGGCGGCTGAAACAGCTTGTTTTTGCTGCGAATGTCTTCCTTGGGAAACTGGTGGTCGGGGCTAAACTTGCCGGTGAGCAACCCCTGAGCCAGGGATGAATAGGACAGGATCGTCAGGTTGTTTTCTACGCAGTAGGGCAATAGCTCAGTCTCTACCCCACGCCAAAAGAGAGAATAGGGCGGTTGAAGGCTATCGATGCGGCCGTACTGCATGGCCTCTTCGATTTGAGCCTTGGAAAAGTTCGACACCCCGATCGCGCGAATTTTGCCCTGTTCCTTCAGCTGGTTCAGCGCCCCCATGGTTTCACCGATGGGCACGACCTCACTCTTAAACGCCCCCGATGGCCAGTGGATCTGGTACAGGTCGATCACATCGGTCTGCATGCGCTGGAGAGACTGCTCGCAGGCCTCGACCACCTGGTCGGCCTTGAGGTGGTTAGCGAAGACTTTGGTGACCAAAACAACTTGGTCGCGCCGATCCCCCAGGGCCTTGCCCACCAGCTCCTCAGAATAGCCGCTGCCATAGACCTCCGCCGTGTCGAAGGTGGTTATCCCCGCCTCCAGCGCCGCCTGCATCGCGTCAATCACATCCTGGTCTTCGACACCGACCCAGCCGCTCTTGCCCGCCTGCCAAGTACCAAAAATCAGTGGCGTGATCTCGATATCGGTGTTGCCCAACTTGCGAGTTTCCATGCTCAAGCGCCCGTCCCTGGATTTAGCTACCTGCATGATAGCGTCGTTGCCATTGGAGCCCTTGATCGCGAGGGCAAAAGGTAGTACCGGTTTATTATCTATAGGGTGTTGGGTTATGGGTATCGGGTGTCAGGGGAAAAGAGTTTACGACTCTGCCGTACACCGTAAACCGTAAACCTTGACCCGCTACCCATCCACCCATTCACCCATCCACCCATCCACCCGCCCACTCCCCCATGCCCCCCCAACTGCGCCCCTACCAAGTTGACCTGATCAACGACCTCTATCGCAAGCTCAACGAGGGGCACAAGCGAGTGGCGATCATCGCCGGTACCGGGGCGGGCAAGACCGTGATCAGCGGGCAGATCTGCGCCCATGCCGAGCGGGCGGGCAAGCGGCTGATGTTCTTGGTGCATCTGGATGTGTTGGTGGGCCAGACCTATGAAAAGATGGAATCCTTTGGCCTCCACTGCGGCTTTATCAAAGCGGGCTGGGAAGAGAACCGCGACGCCCCGATTCAGATTGCCAGCATTCAAACCATGTCAAAGCGGCAGTGGTGGAAGCAGTGGCCCGCGGATGTGGTGTTCTACGACGAGGGTCACATTACCCTGTTTAGTCAGGTGGGCAAAAAGGTACTCAAAACCTTTCCCAACGCCGTGCATTTGGTGATGACCGCCACCCCTAAGCGCCTGGGCAAAGAGCAGCTGGGCGACGTTATGGATACTCTAGTGGCCTCGCCCGTGCCCAGCGATCTGCAACAGCGGGGCTTTTTAGCCCCCATGAAGTACTACAGCATGCCGCCGGATGGGGTCGCTAACCTCAAAGAAGTGAAGACCGTTCGGGGCGACTACGATGAGGTTGGGCTGAAGAATGCCTGCGATCGCCCCGAACTGATCGAAAAAATCGTCCGCGAGTGGCAGCGCCTCTGCCCCGGCAAGCGCACCATCGCCTTTTGTGTGGATATCGAGCATGCCCGCCACGTCGCCGATGCCTTTCGCGCCGCTGGCATCACCGCAGACACGGTAGAAGGGGGCACCGCCATCAAAGACCGCAAGCGCATGTACAGCGACCTGCGCGACGAAAAAATCCTGGTGCTCACCTCCTGCAATGTGATCAGCATCGGCTTTGACGAGCCCAGCGTCGAGGTGGGGCTGATGCTGCGGCCCACCCAGTCGAGCGCCCTGCACCTGCAACAGATTGGTCGGGTAATGCGAATCTCACCTCAGACGGGCAAGCAGTACGGCCTCATTCTCGACCAGGCAGGCAACCTGGAGCGCCTAGGCTTTCCCGAAGATATTAAGGACTACCACCTGCCCGTGCAGGCGCAAAAGGACAGCGAGGGGGGCAATCCGCCACCGACGAAGCCCTGTCCCCAGTGCGGGCGCATTGTGCTGTCGTTCATCGCCAAATGCCCCGACTGCGGCCACCAGTGGATCACCGAGCGCCCCCTCAACCTAGAGGACATGGTGGAGATTTACTCCGCCGACCAGGCCCACCAGATCAACGACATTCCCACTCTAATGGAGCTGTTCCACAGCCACCGTCGCCGTGCCTACATGCGGGGCAATGCACCAACCTGGGCCGAGCGATCGTTTTGGGAGCACTGCGGGCGCTGGCCCAAGGATGCCTGGTGCCTCGGCTCCATCCTTGGACCTCGGCCTACGCCCACGCAGATGCTGGAGTACTTTGAGTACCTGCAAAAAAGCGCCAAGCGCATCGGCAAGCGCCAGGACTGGATTGTGCAAGAGTTTGAGAAAGAGTGCGGCCCCGGCAGCTTTCAGCGGATGGCAAACCTGCGTCAAGCGATCTAGCCAGGGCCTTTGGGTGTGAGTCTAGGCCAGCAGAATTTGCCCAGCGGCGTTGACCCCAGCCCCAGGGGTGAACTGGTCGTAGCCAAGCTTGGTCAGGGTGGCCTCTAGGGAAGCAACGGCGGTTAGCACGTCGCGATCGCCCACAAAGCCTAGGTGCCCAATCCGAAAGATCTTGCCCTTCAGGTGGTCTTGGCCACCGGCCAAGACAATGTCAAACTGCTTCTTCATCACCGAGCGAATTTGCTCGGCATCGACTCCCTGGGGCATAACGGCAGTGATCGCCGGGCTAGCGCAGTCGTCGGCCCCAAACAGCGGCAGGTTGAGGGCAGCCATGGCGGCGCGGGTGGCTCGCTTCTGGCGATCGTGACGGGCAAAAATTGCCTCTAGTCCCTCTTTCTGCATCATTTGCAGGGCTGCGTGCAGGGCAAAGAACAGGTTAACCGGGGGGGTGAAGGGGGTCGTATTCTTAGCCGCCCCTTTGCTGTAGGGTTTGAGGTCGAGGTAGAACTTGGGCAAAGTCGCCGTTTCGTAGGCCTCCCAGGCCTTGGCGCTGACGCTGACAAAGGCCAGCCCCGGCGGAATCATGTAGCCCTTTTGGGAACCAGAGGCCACCACATCCAGACCCCACTCGTCCACTGGTACCGAGATCGCTCCCAGGCTAGTCACCGCATCCAGCATGATCAGCGCGCCGTGGGCTTTGACGTGGCGGTTGATGGTTTCCACATCGTTGAGCACCCCGGTAGAGGTTTCGCTGTGGGTAATAATCACCGCTTTAATCTCTTTAGCGGTGTCGGCCTCCAAGGCCGCCTTGAAGTCGTCAGGGTTGAGGGGTTTGCCCCACTCAGCGGTAATTTCGTGGGTGTCGAGGCCGTAGGCGCGGGCTACTTCGCCCCAGCGTTCGCCAAATTTGCCGTTGTTGCCCACCAGCACCTTATCGCCCGCGCTGAGAAAGTTGATAATGCCCGCTTCCATAGCCCCAGTGCCACTGGCGCAGAGCACCAGCACATCGTTTTGGGTTTGGTGCAGCCACTTGAGGTTTTCAGTCACCTCGCCCATCAGGGCGCTAAACTCGCCGCTACGGTGGCCCATGGGGTGCTTGGCCATGGCCAACAGCACCTGCTCGGGTACCGGGGTCGGCCCCGGAATCATCAGCATCAACTTGTTATCCATGCCTTACTGCCCCAACTCTGCGATCAACGAAACAAACCTCCAGCTTACCAAGAAGGGTTAGGGGGCGAGAATTTTCTTTTAGGTGTTGTAAGAAGTAGCCAACGTAGGATGGGCAAAGCAACGCGTGCCTATCAACCCCATTCATCGACAAATTCCCCCGGCGATGGGTACGGGCAAAGCCCCTCGCCCATCCTACCTATGACTAGCCTGCACTTGCCAGTTGCCTGCACAGGTTTGAGTGGAGTGCCATTGGGCAAAGTGAAGTTCAGCGCCACTCAAGTTCCCCAGCCATCCACTCAAAGTAAGAATCTACTGCACCGCACCAGTCGTAGACATTTAGAGCGACGTGCCAACTGTTCTTACCGTAAATACCTTTAAGATGGCAAGCTCCATTCCAATAGCTGTACCTACGCGAAGGATTCCCAGTGCGAGCTGTCGTGGATTCTAGAGAAAAATCGGTAGCATGGATAATCTTGTTACAAGACTCACGGAGAGTGAGCACAAAATTGCCAACCCTTACTTCACCAAGTCTCGAACCGAATGTATGGTCTATCTCAGACAACGCGTCGACTGATTGTTCTTTACGTAGTATGTCCTGAAGAATTCTGTAACTGGTTGCAGCATCAAGAATAAATTTACTTACCAGAAACTGAAGCCGACCCCAATAAATTTCCCAATCTTCATCTCCGTACTGCTCGTTTCCCTCATATAGTTCTTCTCGCTTACAGTACTCCCTGCTACCAGACGCTAGCTGTCGGAGAAGGAAGAGTCGCTCGTTTGCGCCAGTTAGCTCTAGAACGTGTGTCATGATACCCAATGTCAATTCAACGCGAAGATGCTGGATAACAACTTCATTCTTTGCAGTTCTACGCCAGATCTACCGGATAACACCCTGTAAAAGATAATATGCGTTCTTTCTTCGTGGGTCTTGTGGCTCTATCCACGCAACACGGCTCAGTTTGACTTGACCGTAGCGAAATGGTCTATATACGGTCTTTCTCCGTGGGTCTAGTGACTCAATCCACGCTACGCAGTTCGGTTTAGCTTGACCGTAGGGTGGGGCAACCGCAGGGCGACCCACGGGGGTAACGGTTCATGGGGCCTTGCCCGTGGGTTTTGTAGTTACGCATCACGCTATGAGCTCAGGAGGCAAGGGTATGCTATTGGCAGGGCAGGCGGGTATGTCGCCACCGACAGTATCGTCCCTGGTCCAACATTATGTCAGCGACATCCCTATGAATTTTTCTGCCCTTAACCGTACCCTATTTTTGGCCGCCGATTATCCCCCTCACAGGGCCTGGAAGTTCTGTCTCCTCTGGGTTGGCCTGACGGTTTTAGGCTGTGGATTAGCCATAATCAGCGTCCCTGCTGAGCAAAACCTAATCATTCCCTATGTTTTGGGAGCTGCAGTCGGTCTCTTGCAGGGTTCAATGCTGCGGTTGGGGGCCTCGGGAACAGTGCGATGGACTCTGGCCACGATGTTAGGGGTGGTCCTGAGCAGAATGGTGCGGCCCTATATTGCCTTTCACAGCAGCTTAATCATGAGTGGAGCCGTTGGGGGCCTGATGATTGGTGGTATTCAGGGGCTGGTGTTTTATACCCAGATTCCTGGCATGGCCTGGTGGGTTTTAATCCAAGTCATTAGCGGTGCGGTTAGCTGGGGGCTAGGTTGGTTTATTTTGAGTTCTGTTACCCGAGCTATCGGCCATACAACCACCGGGTTGATTTTGACGAGCTCTGTTACGATCGCCATGATGTGGGGTATTTCTGCCACCATGACAGGTATGGTGATGTATCGGTTGCTGGCTCTACGCCATGATCGCCGTACGTGACGGGCTGCCCACCGCCGAGCCAATGAATCCATTCACGCCTGGCTCGCGATCGTATCAACTAACCGCTCCAATTCTTCCTCCAGCGTATTGGCTGGCATGGTGACTCCGGCCTGCCGATACCAGTACCGAGCGTTACTGTTGTCTCCCTCAACCCGATGCAGGTAGGCATGAATTAGGCAGGAGGTGCGATCGCAATAGAGCTGCACCAGCTCGTGGGCGGCATCCCACTGGCCTGCTTTGGCAAGGGCTAACGCTTTGGCATGGTCACAGGTCATAACCTGTCCTCCTTCCTCAGTTACGACGACGCGGTGGCTGTGTTGCTCTTGGTTACGGCGGGTGAGCCGTTCTCCTAACCCGTAGGATACGTAAATCAGCACCTGCCGATCGCGTCCAATGTCGAAGCGTTACTCGATATCGCCCTCTTGTTATAAGGCAACGCTTCTCTGTTACTCTGTGACGCGCTTCCATGACAAAGCAACAGCCGCTTCTTATAAAGCAACGCGCTTCCGTTATAAAGCAATAGCCTTCCATCGCGAAGTAACGTCCTTCCGTCATAGAGAAACAGCCTCCCGCTACTAAAAAACGGCCTCTCGTTACAAAGAAACGCTTTCCTGTTACAAAGAAACGCCCTCTAGTTCTTCTAGATCACTTCGCCCTTACCTAGCTCTCGGGGGATATCCACCTCGATTTAGGCAGTCAACTTCTGTCAATTGAACTCCCAATTCTGGCCTCGCCCGCACTAGCGTAGAAGTAGGGTCGGGCAGCTAGCCCGCACCGAGACCCTAGGAGGTCAGACATGATAGAACTTTTAAGAACTCTTACCCATGCAGAGCGATCGTGTGGTTGGCGTTAAAAGTGACGGCACGATTCACAAAGCTGCCTGATATCAGTGCAAAGCTTCCCCCCAGAGAGTAAGGTTTCACCATGGTCTTACCCCTCACCCTTCAGCACCTCACGGCGCGACCCATTACCCCAGAGAACTTTGTTCCCTTTGGCCAGGTCATCTTCCCCAGTGCCGACGGAGCCACCTTTGGCCCCGCGGAAGCCCAGCTCAAGCTCGATCGCGGCATTCCCCGCTTTTACATCATGACCCTAGAGCGCAGAGGCAAGCAGTTTCGCACCATCACTCGGCACCAGCGCTGCACCCAGTGCCTAGGGGCGCTGGAGGGCAAAGACTGGCTCATAGCGGTTGCTCCTCCCAGCACTGCCGACCAGCCCGACCCCAGCAAAATTTGCGCCTTTCACATTCCCGGCAACTGCTTTATCAAGCTAGACGTGGGCACCTGGCACGCCGGGCCATACTTTCGCCATCCCACGGTGAATTTCTACAACTTAGAGCTGAGCGACACCAACATCACTGACCACCAGACCTGTAGTTTGGCCCAGGACTTTGGGTTGGAGTTTGAGATTGTCGGTGGGGAGTAGAAGAGTGGATGGGTAGATGGGTGAATGGGTGGATGAGTTAATGGGCAATTCGCGAAACGCTCCGTTCCGGAATCGCCACCTCCACCGATTCAGCCACCAGCGGCGGTAGAACGTAGGCTGTGGCCTGCTTAATGGCGGGCGATCGCAGCCCGTAGGGCACCTTGCCGTTGGCGGCAGCGGCGTATTGGCGGCAAAACTCTGCCAAGTCAGGAGCCGACTGGCTGGGTGAGAGGTCGTTAAAGATAAACGTCAGCTTGCCGGGGGCGCTGAGGGCAGCGTTACAGGCGCGATCGCAGGCAGCCATACAGCGCACCGGCTGAAGAGTAATTTCTTCGGCCTTTAAGCAGTCGGTTAGCTGGTCGAGCAGGTGCTGCCCCCCAGGGGTGTCGCCCGCGCCAGACTCAGCGGCGGGAAACTTGCACAGGGCACAGATAAACAGGGTGGGTTGGGTCATTGGGTTCAAACAAATAAGTGAATAAGCATTGCCAGCCAGCCTTGAAGCTTGGACAACTGACAAAACCAGAGAAATTAAGGCTGTACGACGGTGAACTCGGCGTGGCGATCACCCATCTGGCGAGAGCACTCCGGCGGTGGCACCGCCCAACCTTTTAAGCAGCTCACATAGGGGTGCGAATCACTAATTAAGAGCAAGATCGCATCTCGGGCGGGGTCGTAGGTCGCTACGGCCTCTGCCACAGCGGGTAATTGATCGGCTGGTAGGCTGTCGTGAAAGCAGGCAGTCCAGGCATCTGAAGCCACAAAGCGAGCAGTGTAAGGTACCGCCGTGCGGCTCCAGTCCACCGTGGCGGTGCTGGTGTGAATTTCGCACACCACCATGCCTCGGCCCTGCTGCAAAAACCCCTGCCAGGCGATGTGGCCTATGGGCAGCCAGTATTCGCGAATAAACAGCGGCTGCCAGTCGCCAAAACAGCCCTGCCACACGCTGGCGTCTATACGCACAGCCACCCCCAGCAATGGCTTGGGGTCCGGTACGGCATCAAAAAACATCGCCCAGAGCCACAGCGCCCTAGAGCAAACCAAAGACTATTCATAGTCATCTGTACCTCGCAGATGGGAATAACGTGGGCGTCCATCGGCGGGCATTCTGACTTGGAGAAGTTTAAGCTTCTAGACGTTGGAGCTCTGTCAATCCAACATCTGAAGTCTAAAATCGCCTCACAGCTGCGGGACAGTGGCAGATTTTCGCTGCGCTTTCCCCGTTTCCTTTAGCGGCTGACCCCCGCTAAAACCGACAGAGCTGCATCCTAACACCTTAAGGACGAAGCGATCGGCAACAAATCGTTGCGACTTGGAGATAAGAGCTATGGCCCGCCAGCGCTATCGCTTTTGAGGGGCATGGCGACGGCGGTAGGCGTCCATATAGACTACGTTCTCTCCAGCACGGTGGTCGCCGTGGCCAGCCAACAATCCTGATGCTTTGACCTGCTGAGCTAAGGCGACTGGCAGAGTCGAGCCTGCATCAGGAGGCACCAGAAGCTGCTTAAAACTGACCTTGATTTCGGTGCCGGGAGCCCAGTCTTCCTGGCGTATCCAGCAGCGATCGCGCTCACACCGCACCACTACGAAATCGGGTACGTGGTCGTCTTGCCCCTTAAGGCGAACCCGTGATCCTAGACAAATCGTTAAGGAAGCCATAGCGCTGCACCTGAGATAGGCTAGCCGTTATAGATTCAACAGTAGTTCATTTGAACTTATTTTCGAACGAGGATTTCACAAAAAATTAATTTTATTGGTTTCATTTTAAGGGATGTTTCTCCCCTTTGGGGTTAACTGCTGACAACAGGAGTTTAAAGCTAGAGCTAGACCATCAAGCTTGCCACCTCTCCAGTACTGGTGTGCTGTGGCAGACTAAAGAGGTCATCGGCTTTGGTTGTCTATGCCCCCTCAGACCACCTCGTTATCGCTGGTTACGGTACTACGGCAGCGCCGCGATCGCCTGGCTGAGCTTCACCCAGGGCCAGTGGTGCTGTGGTCGGGGCAGGCGGTGTCGCGCAACTTTCCAGCCAACACCTATCCCTTTCGGGCTAACAGCCATTTCTTGTACTTTGCAGGCCTGCCCCTGGCCAATGCTGCCCTTCACCTCGAAGGGGGTCGGCTGACGCTGTTTACGGATGACACCTCCCCTGAAGCAGCGCTGTGGCACGGGCCAAGCCCCAGTCGAGAGGCGATCGCCGCTGACATCGGAGCCGATGCTGCCTATCCCTACCAGGACCTAGACTCCTATCTAGCCAAAGCGGCGACCCTCTCTACCCAAACCGCCGGCTCGGAATGTAGCAAAGCCTTAGTCGAAGCCCTGGTGACCCTGAGACTGCACCACGATGACTACGCCCTCGACCAAATCAAACGAGCGGCAGCGGTCTCTGTTGCTGCCCACACAGCCGGTATGGCCGCCACTCCAGGGGCCACCACCGAGGCCCAGGTGCGGGCCGCGATGGAGCAGGTGATTATGGGCCAGAACATGGCCTGCGCCTACAACAGCATTGTCACTGTCCACGGCGAAGTGCTCCACAACGAGCAGTACCACCACAACCTGGCTCCGGGCGATCTGCTGCTGGCCGACGTGGGGGCCGAGGCCCCCAGCGGCTGGGCTTCGGATATCACTCGCACCTGGCCTGTGTCTGGGCGGTTCACCTCGGCGCAACGAGATATCTACAACCTAGTACTGGCCGCCCACGATGCCTGCATTGCCGCCGCCCGCCCTGGGGTTGAGTACCGGAATCTACACCTGCTGGCCTGTCGTGTCCTGGCGGCGGGGTTAGTCGATCTAGGAGTCCTGAAGGGAGATCCCGATGCCCTGGTTGAACGGGATGTGCACGCTCTGTTTTTCCCCCACGGGGTGGGGCATCTGCTGGGGCTAGATGTGCACGACATGGAAGATTTAGGGGATATGGCAGGCTACGCGCCGGGGCGATCGCGCAGCGATCGCTTTGGGCTTAAGTTTCTTCGCCTGGACCGGCCCCTAGCGGCCAACATGGTGGTCACCATTGAACCGGGCTTTTACCAGGTGCCTGGCATTTTAGGTCCGGCGAGGCAGTCGGGCCAGTATGACGACGCCATTAACTGGGACCGCCTCAAGACCTTTGATGGGGTACGCGGCATTCGCATCGAGAGTGATGTGCACATTAACTCAGCGGGCTGCACTGTTTTAACCGCCGCCCTACCCACCCACGCTGAGGCTGTAGAAGCTTTAGTCAGCGGAGCCTAGGGCGCTTTTCCCACAGGCTCCAAGTTGGGGTTTACAAAGTCTTAGCTTTTGTCAAGCTGTTCATCCCCCTGCGGACTGATATGATTTCAGTGAGCAGTTTTTAACCATTTCTTATGGATTCTGTAGACCTCGCGCCCCAGGCTCAGCCAAACCTACGGGTTGGCCTAGGGCGGGTACTCATCGTCGAAGATGAAGAACTGATTCGAGAAACATTGGCCCTTGGGTTGGCCGAAGAGGGGTTTGATGTTCTCGTTGCCGCAGATGGTCTGACTGCTCTCGACATGCTGGGCGGCACATCGGTGTCGAGCCGCACCGACCGGCCTGAAGTCAACCTGGTAGTGCTCGACCTCATGCTACCCGGCATGAACGGGCTTGACCTTTGCCGTCTGCTGCGCCACCAGGGCATCGATGTGCCCATTCTAGTGCTGAGCGCCAAGGGTACTGAAACAGACCGCGTGGTGGGGCTCGAAATTGGTGCCGACGACTACTTGAGCAAGCCCTTTGGCATGCGAGAGCTGGTTGCTCGGTGCCGGGCGCTGCTGCGCCGACAGCGGGGCAAAGCTAGCGCTGAGAAAGACAACGTGCTCCGGTTTGAAGACATCATGCTCCATCCCCAGGAGTGCCGTGTCTTTTTGAAGGGCGAAGAAGTTAACCTCTCCCCTAAAGAATTTCGAATTCTGGAACTGTTTATGAGCCAGCCCCGTCGGGTATGGTCACGGGATCAGATTATTGACCAGGTTTGGGGGCACGATTTTATGGGCGACAACAAAACTGTAGATGTCCATATTCGCTGGATTCGCGAAAAGCTAGAGGTTGACCCCAGCCACCCGCAATACCTGAAAACCGTGCGTGGCTTCGGTTATCGCCTGGGTTAGAGGCTGTCAAAGCCCACCGTCAGGGGCTATGTTAACCCCTGCGGAGTGCCCACTTCACAGGACTTTAACTTCAGCAACAAATAAACCTAGTCCTTAAATTGTCGTTTAGGCTGAAGGGGCAGGAGCGAAAGTCGGCTGCGTGCCAAGGCTAAATCCTGGCCGTAGGTTGTAACGTTGGACCTGTCAGCAGCTCTAACCCTGGTAGAACGCTATGCCGCTCACCATTTTAATTGCCGAAGACGACGAGGGCACTCGTCTTGCATTGTGCGATTATTTAGAGCTTGAGGGCTATTCTGTGCTGATGGCCAGCCACGGCGAAATGGCGCTGAGTCAGGTATTTAGCCACCAGCCCCAACTCATCATTACCGATATCGGCATGCCCGGTCTCGATGGGTTTACCCTAGTGCAAAAGGTGCGGCAGTACCCGGCCTTTCGGCTGCTGCCAGTAATTTTCCTCACCGCCCACAATCAGACCCAAGACCGGATTCGAGGCTATCAGCTTGGCTGTGACCTCTACCTGCCCAAACCCTTTGAGCTGAAGGAGATCGGGGCGATCGTGCGCAACTTGCTGGAGCGATCGCAGCTAATCCAGTCGGCCTGGATTCAACAGGTGGCTCTCAGCACTGCTCAGCAGCGCGCCCTTCAGTCCAGCGAAGTCAGCGAAGCGATTGCGCCCTGGACCCCTGATCCTGCCGATCTAGTAACTGAGTTTACGGCTCGGGAACAGGATGTGCTGACGCTGCTGTCGGACGGGCTATCAAATGCTCAAATCGGCGATCGCCTATTTCTGAGCCCCCGCACCGTCGAGAAGTATGTCAGCAGTCTGCTGCGCAAAACCGACACCAGCAACCGTTCTGAGCTGCTGCGGTTTGCCATCAGCCACCACCTCGTGCCCTAGCCATCAATCGTCATGGCGCAATTGTGGATGACAGCGGTTCTCAGTTTGGCTTTGGTACCCCTAGCCGCCTGCCAACTCCAAGAGGGGCGGCCCGAAGCGCAGCCAGCTGAATCCACTATTCCCACTTCCACCACGCCCGATGCAGCCAGCCAGCATACCGACGGGCTGGTAATTCCTGGCGAGCGTGTGGGCCCGGTTACAGCCCAAACTAGCCGCGCCGATTTGGCCAATTTCTATGGCGAGGCCGCCCTGAGCGATCGCCCCATTTCCCTAGGAGAAGGCAGCACAGAGGTGGGCACCGTGGTCAACCCCGATACTGATCAACAGTTTGCCGTGGTGTGGGATGACGCCGCCCAAAGTCGGCCCCGGCTGATCAAAGATTTTGGCAAAGCCTGGCAAATTCCAGAGGGGTTGGGGGTGGGTGCACCCTACGCCAAGGTTCAAGCCGTCCTAGGCGACTTCGACCTCTACGGCTTTGCCTGGGACTACGGCGGCACCATCGTGCTTGAGGGCACCGCCCTAGCTCAATACGACGACACCCTATGGCTGCGCCTAGCCCCCTCAGACAGTGCCATAGCAGCACACCTCGAGGCCTACGAAGCCACGATGGGTGACGAGGTATTTGCTAGCAGTGACCCTAACTTAGGGGTGCTGGATCTGTCGGTGTACGAGATGGTCGTGTCGTTCGAAGTCGCCCCCTAGCCCGTCAGGCCGTTGCGGGTTGGGTAGCGGCGCAGCTGGCTAAAAAAGCTAGAGGAATTGAAGCTGCGCGGGTCCATGCGACTGCCGGAGCGATCGACCGCCTGATGGGTAGTAATCCGGCTGTCAGGAATGGTGGTCTGAGCCAGTAGCCAGGCTAGAGAATCGTACTGGGCTTGGGTATAGCCGCTGTGGCTACGACGGTTGTTGAAGCCATCGCTGGGGGTCTCCAACGACACGTGGTAGGCAAAATTGTTCACCGAGGGGGGAAATGCTGAATTAGTGCGCACAGCCTCCGGGCCATTGGGGCCACTAAACACTGAGTTGCCAGCCCCAAAGGCCCGTTTTTCAGGAGGCACAATGTAGTAGACTGTGCCATCGCGGCCAATCAGGGCGTGGTAGCTGACCTGGTCTTGGTCGCGCGGGTGCCGCGTTCGAAATAAGTTGAGGGCACTCTGGGCCGAGCCCACGGTTTCGTGCAGCACGGCAATGAAGTCGTTGTGCACTACCTGGCCATTGATGTCGGTGAGATAGCGATCGCCGTAGTTGGTGGGGTCGGCCAGAGCCGTCACCTGTCGAGGCGGGGACGCCTGGGCCAGCTCCGTCGGGGCAGCAAAATCAGTCGGCCCAGGCTGAGCGGCTTTGAGTGGCTGAAGCGTTGCCGCTGTCGTAGTCTGCATGGGCGGCAAACCGCTCACGGTGAGCATAGGTTCTAGAGGACCTGCCGCGCGGGCTGAACCGAGACCCAAGCTCAGCAGCGCCACTAGCACCCCCCCTAACCCTATCCAAATCCAGCGACGAGCCACGGCAACCTCCCGGGTGCATTGTCAGACTATTTTGTAGCGCGAAATGGGCCCAATGAACCCTCATCCTGAGACGAAACCCCTGAACCATCACAGGATCGTTAAGAAGCCCAGCGGTCGAGGGCCCGCTGCCCCCCCCAGCGAGCAACAATTTCGTCGTCGTAGCTGTCAGCAATGCGAATCACGGTAGCAACAGAGTGATTTAGATCGAGGCGATCGCAGGTTTCACCCACCAGACTGTGCTCAAAGACAATGTCGTCCTCAGCGTCGTAGGCAAAGCGGCCGAAGTAGATGCCGTTGTTTTCTCGCAGCAGGTAGTAGCTCAGTTCGGGGGTCAGCTCAATCGCGGTTACCACGTAGGCTCGCGTGGTAATCAGCGTTTCATAATCGTGCCAGGGCACCACTCGAGTCGAGGCCACTGCCGACCCCAAATTCACAATGAAGAGGGGTTCATCCTCAAATACGACCAGCGCTTCGCCAAATAGCTCATGCATCCAGGGCAAAATTCGATGGTAAACCGCCTCCTGGCCAGGGGTTTTAAACTCCATACAACACTCGTAGAGGAACGAACAGCAGAACCTTAGCCGTAAACTAAAGCCTTAACAGATTAGCCCCATAACGAACCCCAGGAAAAGCTGCATCCCAATTGTCTCACTCTTGCCTTAATGTCAGTTCGCACTCGGGTTCTATTTGCGGCTTAGCCACTTGGCGACATCAGCTGGTGCGCTACGGCGCAGGTGCAAACCTATCCACTTCCCAGCAGCCCGGTGCCCCTGCTGGTCGAGAATTCTGGCCGCTCTAAACTAGAGCCCATCGCAGTTTACAGCGCCCTATAACTCTGAATCTGAGACGTCAGAATTAAGGGTGGCCCTTACAGTAGGCTTTGGATAGGTCCTCTGTCCTTATCTATAGCGCCCCCTCGTTATTTCTATGACCTGCATTATCTTCACCGACCTCGACGGCACCCTGCTCAATGGCGAAACCTACGCCTACCAGGCGGCCTTGCCCACCCTGGCTAAGCTCGCTGACCAGGGCATTCCGGTGATACCGGTCACGAGCAAAACCCGTCAAGAGGTTGCCCAACTGCGGCAGGATGTCGGCCTGCACGATCCCTTTGTGGTAGAAAACGGCAGCGCCATCTACATTCCCATTGACCACCCAGGCTTTGCCCTACCGCCAGGCGACAATGTCGATGGCTACCGAGTACTGCAACTGGGCTGCAACTACGTCACCGCTCGCGCTGGGCTGAAGGCGATCGCCCAGGATCTGGGTCGTCCCCTCAAAGGCTTTGGTGACTGGACTGTAGACCAGGTGGTGCAACTCACCGGGCTATCTCCCACAGAGGCCAAGCAGGCCAAGGCTAGGGAGTTCACCGAACCCTTTATGACCCCCAAAAACGTGCCCACCGACCAACTGCGCGAGGCCGTAGAAGCCATGGGGTTTCGGGTTGTGATTGGCGATCGCTTCTCCCATCTAATTGGCAGCGAGGCAGGCAAAGGCCAGGCCGTGCACCAGCTGGTGAAGCTCTACCAAGCCAGCAATTCCGAAGTACCCATCACCACCATTGGGTTAGGCAACAGCCCCAATGACCTCGACATGTTAGAGAACGTCGACCATCCAGTTGTGCTGCCCAGCGCCCACGGTCCCCATCCCCAGCTAGCCGACCGCGGTTGGCAGGTCGCGCCAGCGCCAGCGCCCGAGGGATGGGCGATTGCCGTAGAGACCGTCCTAGCGACGGCAATGGCCTAGCCGTGGAATAGCACCACCGAGGCACAGGTTTTTGAAGCTCTTGTAAATCTGCCGGGCCGAAGTCAATGGACCTGGCCAGGGTTCGCTAAGGTACCTACTGCGGGCATTGGCTCTAGCGGCAGGCCAACCTGGCGATTTGGGCAACCTAGCATCACCGATTCAGTCAACACGTTGGGTAGTTATGAACGTAAGTCTAGGCGACCTGATCACGGTCACACTCGCGGTTTTGCCGCTCCTGCTGCTGACCACCTCAGCCTTCTTTGCCCTCGAGTGCCTGATGGCCTTGGGCAGCGCCCGGTCTTCCACCACTCCCTCTACTCTACCTGCCGATCTTTCCCTGGCGGTGCTGGTGCCTGCTCACAACGAAGCTGAAGGCATTGCCACTACCCTAGCCACCATTCTTCCCCAACTGCGTCCTAGCGATCGCCTGCTGGTGATTGCCGACAACTGCACCGACGCCACCGCCGAGGCCGCCCGCCAGGCCGGAGCAACCGTGATTGAGCGCCATGACCTTGCCCAGCGCGGCAAGGGTTATGCCCTCGACTATGGCCTCAACCATCTCATGGCCAATCCACCCGACATCGTTGTTTTTGTCGACGCCGACTGCGATCTACAGCCCCACAGCTTGGCCGCCCTGGCCATCCAGGCCCAGCAGAGCCAGCGCCCGGTCCAGGCTGTCTATCTGATGGAAAAGCCCCCCAGTCCTGGGCTTAAGGACAGCATTTCAGCCTTTGCTTTCAAGGTCAAAAACTGGGTGCGGCCCCTCGGGCTATACCGGCTGGGGCAGCCCTGTCTGCTAACTGGCACTGGCATTGCTATGCCTTGGGAGGCTGCGATCGCCGTCAATATCGCCAGTGGTCACATCGTCGAAGACATGAAGCTCGGCCTCGATTTGGCTCTAGCCGGCTATGGGCCGCAGTTTTGCCAGAGTGCCTGGGTCACCAGCCGTCTACCCAGCGGCAACCAGGCCGCCACGACCCAACGCACTCGCTGGGAGCATGGCCACCTGCAGATGTTGAGCGAGTACGTGCCCAGGCTGCTGGTTCAGGCCTTACGCCAGGGGCGCGTTGACCTGCTCGTTCTGGCTCTAGAGCTGGGGGTACTGCCCATTTCGCTACAGGTGATGGTGACCCTAGCGATCGCAGCACTCTGCCTAGCGGCGACCCTCGCTGGGTTGAGCTGGCTACCCGCCTACCTAGCCCTGGGGGCAGTGCTCGCCCTCAGCACCGGGGTCAGCCTGGCCTGGGCGGGCTACGGACGCAGCGATCTTTCCCTCAGGGATCTGCTGACGGTGCCGCTCTACGTGCTCAACAAAATTCCTTTGTACTTTAAATTTTTGGTCAAGCCCGAAAAAACTTGGGTGCGCACCGAGCGCGACGGATAGCGTTCTACCTTTGCAGCAGTTCCCTCAACCGCTAAGGTCAGAGCGTTGGGCGGTCTTCAGCCGTTCTTGGCCCCTGGCAAAACCGCCGACAGTGCTGCAATTCTTTGAAGTTTAGTGACGCTCGCCAACGGCTCCTCATAAAAGCGCTGAAAAACGACGCTTCATTTCAAAGCAATGGTGAGGGACATCGCTGTATTGCTATGCCATGGGTACTCTACAGGTACCTTTGAGGGGTGTCACCCCCCACAGTGCCCCTAACTTATGAAACTGCGCCACAAAACTCTGCTGCTGACTACGCTGCCTCTGCTGGGGCTGATGATGATTCTCTATGGCAGTTTTTCCGTCATTTTGCAGCGCAGCTACAGTCGCCTTGAGCAGCAGGATGCCCAGCGCAATCTGCAACGGGTTGATGGGGTGCTGGCAGGTGACCTGGCCCAACTCCAGAGCCTTACCGAAGACTGGGCCGCTTGGAACGACACCTATAGTTTTATCCAGGACGGCAACCCCGACTATCTCGAGTCAAATCTCAGCAAGTACGCCTTAGAAAGGCTAAAGCTCAACGCTATAGCCTTCGTCGACCCTGAGGGCAAGATCGTCTACGGCACAGGCTACGACTTAGATAACAGAACCTTTCTACCCCTACCTCCCGATCTGGCCCAGCAGCTTACTTCTACCAGCCCGCTGACGCAGTTTGAGCACCTCGCCTCCCACCACCAAGGGTTAATGACGGTGGATGGACAGCTTATGCTGGTGGTGGTAGAGCCTATTTTGCGCAGCGATTCCACCGGTCCCTCTAGAGGGGCGTTGCTTATGGGGCAAACCCTAAGTGCTAGCGTCGTTGAATCCCTAGCGCAGCGCACGCGGCTAGATCTACAGCTCTATTCCCTAGGTCAGGATGAATTGTCAGAGTCGCTGCGCCCTATTCTCACGACCCTTAGCGATCGCACCGGCTCGGCTACGCTACCCACCCTAGTGCGCCCTCAAAATGCCGAGACCCTAATGGGCTACACTCTCTGGCCTGACCTCTACGGTGCTCCCCAAGCGCTGCTGGAGGTCAAGCTGCCTCGCGATATCTATCGGCAAGGACTGATTAGTCGATACTATCTCGGCTGGTCGCTGCTCGGATCCTGTCTTGTGTTTACTAGCGGCATGCTGCTGCTGCTCGATCGCGTAATTTTACGGCGGCTGCTGGGGCTAAGCCAACAGGTGCAGCATGTCGGGCGCTCTAACGACCTCACCCAGCGAGTGTCGGTGCAGGGAACCGATGAGCTTAGCCACCTGGGCTACCAGATCAACGACATGTTGAGTGAACTGCAAATCAGCAATCAAAAGCTAGCTCAGGAGCAGCAAAAGGCCGAGCAGCTCTTGCTCAATATTCTTCCAGCACCGATCGCGGGCGAGCTGATGCAGACTAAGGCCTCCATTCCCCAGCACTTTGACGAGGTGACAATTCTGTTTGCCGACATTGTCGGCTTCACCAGCCTGTCGCACCATCTGTCACCCATTAAGCTGGTAAACCTGCTCAACCAAATCTTCTCAGCTTTCGACAGTCTGGCCGAGCAGCTGGATCTAGAGAAAATTAAAACCATTGGCGATGCCTATATGGTGGCGGCGGGGCTCCCAATGCCTCGGGAGGATCATGCGGAGGCGATCGCTGAGATGGCCCTGGCCATGCAGCAGGTCACCGCCTCCTTTCAGGCCGAGTCAGGAGAACCGCTCGAGATCCGCATTGGCATCAACACCGGGGTGGTGGTAGCTGGGGTAATTGGCACGAAGAAATTTATTTACGACCTTTGGGGCGACGCCGTCAACGTGGCTAGCCGCATGGAGGCCTCCAGCGAACCCGGTCAGATTCAGGTTACGGCTGCAACCTATGAGCGCCTCAAGGACCGCTATCGGTTCGAACGTCGCGGCTGCATCACGATTAAAGGTCGTGGCGAAATGGAAACCTACTGGCTGCGTGGTCATCGCCCCGAAGCCCTGTTCTGCTCTCTCCGCAGAGAAAACATACAACCCACAACTCCCTGTACCTAGGACACGAGTGGGCCTAATTCGCGGATTGAGCCCACTCGTGCTTCTAAGTGATGAAACTTCTAGTTTTTGTATCCCGTCCTACCCTGGGTTCCCCCAATAGATCCTGAGGAACCTTCTACAGCTCCTAGGTAACTCCACCAGCTTTCCTATTAGAAATCTGAGGGAGGGCACAACATTTTAATAAGCGGGTAACGCGATTCGAACGCGCGACATTCACCTTGGCAAGGTGACGCTCTACCACTGAGCTATACCCGCATTAAAAACCAGTGTCAGAAGCAATTCCGTTTCGCTGGTTTTGACTTTATCTAGAATCTCAAAAAAGTGTGACTATGTCAACATTCTTTTGGATTTTCTTGGGCAGTCTTTAGCGCTAAATTGAGTCCGCGTCGGGGACCACGACGGCTTGAGCTGCCACCGGCATCCCAGGCCCCAAGCGGGCTGAGCCATTGCTCGCACCACTACCCATGGCGGAGTGAATCACTCCCATTAAACTGGCCATTTCCAGAGCGCTCATGGCATAGTCCCAACCGTGGTTAGCCTTGATGCCCGCCCGCTCTAGGGCCTGCTGCAGCGTATCGGTGGTGAGTACGCCAAAGATGATCGGCACACCGGTTTGAAAACCCGCTGCTGCCACGCCCTTAGCTACCTCCGCTGCCACGTAGTCAAAGTGGGGCGTCGAGCCACGGATGACGGCTCCCAAGCAGATGATCGCGTTGTAGCGACCGCTAAGGGCCAGCTGCCGGGCCACCAGTGGAATTTCAAAACTACCGGGCACCCAGGCGTAGTCAACCTGGGTACCTTCGGGGTTAACGTCTATACCATGGCGCTTCAGACAGTCTTGACAACCCTCCAGCAGCTTACCCGTAACTAAATCGTTGAATCGGCCTAGCACAATGGCAAACCGGGGAGATCCTGTGGAGACTAACGTGCCTTCAAAAACCGCCATAAATATTTTTTCTAAACCACAAAGTAGTTGAGGCCGCCCACGACCACTACCAGAGCGCCCCAAATAACAGAGCCAAAGAGGATCAGTCGTTTGGACTGATCCCAGTCTTGGGGAGAGGCGTAGGCCACGGGCACATACACCACCAGCACAAATGACATCAGGACCAGGGCAAACAGCGCGAGTTGAAACAGAATTACCATGGTTTTATATTTGCTCTCTCAAACACAGCAGCGGAGACGGCGGTGAATAACCTGATTAGCCCAGGCTAACAGCCACACTACCCTAACCAGTACGCTATCAGAAAGAGGCCCCGCCGGAAAGTATGGCCCTCAAAAAGGCCCGAAACTTATGGACCTAGTCATTTGCCACACCACTGCCGATTTTGACACCCTGGGGGCGGCCGTAGGGCTGGCTCGCCTGCAGCCAGGGCGGCGCATTGTGCTGACCGGGGGCTGCCATCCGACGGTGCAGCGATTTTTGGCCCTCCACCGTGACGAGTATCCGCTAATTGAGCGACGAGCAGTAGATCCAAGCCAAATCAATCGCCTCACTCTAGTTGATGCTCAGCAGCGCGATCGCTTTGGCCCAGCAGCCGATTGGATTACCCAGGCCGAACACAACCAGGTACCTATCGAGATCTACGATCACCATCCCACGAATGCCGAGACGGTGCAAACCCCGGAGACCACGATTGAGGCTGTGGGAGCAGCTACTACTCTAGTGGTGGAGTTGCTACAAGACGGAAAGATTGAGCCCAGCGTCGCTGAAGCGACGGTCATGGCTCTGGGCATCCACGTTGATACAGGCTCGCTGCTGTACGAGGGGGCGACGGCGCGGGATGCCTCTGCTCTGGCCTGGCTGATGGCCCACGGGGCTAGCCTCGCGATTATTGCTGACTTTGTAGAACCGGGACTGAGCCCCACTCTGCAGGGGTTATTGGCAGAGGCCATGGCTACCCTTCAGGTAGAGCCAGTGGGGGGCCACACGTTGGCCTGGGTATTGCTGCGGGTTGATGGGTATGTGCCGGGTCTGTCGGGGCTGGCAGAGCAACTGATATCCCTAACCGATGCCGATGCGCTGCTGTTTGGGGCCTGCTATGCCGCTAAGGAAGAAGCAGATACCAATGACTTGGCAGACTGCGATCTGTCCGACCCACTGCTGGGGATTCAAAAACTCACGTTGATTGGCCGAGCCCGAGGCCGAGTGAGCGATCGCCTCGACTGGGGCACGGTACTGACGGCCTTGGGTGGCGGCGGGCATGCTGCGGCTGCCTCGGCCAGCGTGACGACGGAGGACCCCTTAGGGACGGTACAGGAGGTGATGGCGGCTGTGCGATCGCACTTACCCCGCCAGCCCACCGCCCGCGACCTGATGTCGTCGCCGGTACGCACCATTCGCCCCGACACTACAATCCACGAGGCCCAGCGGATTTTGCTGCGCTACGGTCATTCGGGTTTGTCGGTGGTCGATGAGGGCGATCGCCTGGTCGGTATCATCTCCCGCCGCGACCTGGATCTGGCACTTCACCACGGTTTTAGCCACGCTCCGGTCAAGGGCTATATGGCCACTAGCCTCAAAACCATTACCCCTGATACCCCCCTTACCGATATCGAGCACCTGATGGTGACCTACGACATTGGCCGCCTGCCGGTGCTGCACCAGGGGGCATTAGTTGGCATCGTCACCCGCACCGACCTGCTGCGTCACCTACACCAGGGGCAACCCTCTCCCTTAGTCAAACCTGCTTTGCTAGACCCGCCTGCCGCCATTACTCTACAGCGGGCTCTGGAAACCAGTCTGTCCCCTGTCTTGCAGAACATTTTGCAGCAAATCACCGCTGCTGCTGAGGAGCGAGGCTGGCACCTCTACCTGGTGGGCGGCGCGGTGCGCGATCTGCTGATCTGCACCGACTCGATTTCAGCGGCTCTGCCGGACCTCGATTTAGTGGTTGATGGGTTCTTCAGCACGGCGCAGGTGGAGGCTGGCGTTGATCTGGCGACTGTGATCAAGGAGCAATTTTCAGAAGTTGATTTACAGGTGCATGGGCGATTTCAAACGGCGTCGCTGGTCTGGCGGAAGGAGTTAGACCACCCCCTGGCCGGGCTGATGATTGACATCGCCACCGCCCGCACGGAGTTTTACCCCTATCCCGCCGCCAATCCCGAAGTCGAAGCTAGCTCCATTCAGCAAGACCTCTACCGTCGCGACTTCACGGTCAATGCTCTAGCCCTGCGGCTTACCAATCCTGGGGCTGGGCAGCTACTTGACTACTTTGGCGGCCTCATTGACCTGCGCCAGGGCACCATTCGCGTGCTGCATGCCAACAGCTTTATCGAAGATCCGACACGCATTTACCGGGCGGTGCGCTTTGCGGTGCGGTTGGGGTTTAGCCTTGACCCCCAGACTGAGGGCTATATTCACCACGCCATCGCGAGCGGGGTTTATAGCCAAATGCAACACCAGATGCGGCGAGCCCCAGCCCTACAGGTGCGGCTCAAAAACGAGCTGAAATACATCCTTGAGGCACCTTACTGGCAGTCGGCGCTAACTCTGCTAGATCAGCTGGGGGCCCTGCGCTGTCTCCACAGCGAGCTGACCATGACCCCAGCTCTGTGGCAACAGCTGGGACGCCTCAGCCGTTGGGCAAAGCGCTTTAGCTGGCCCGAGCTGGGGCCGCCCTGGCTGCTGCGGCTACAGGGGCTGCTGGCTGCCGTACCGGCTGCGGTGCGATCGCCCCTGGCCACCCATCTACAACTGCCCGATCGCGCCATTGAGCGTCTGGCTAACCTCGATCAGTGGGAACACCAGTGGCAAGTCCTTGTGGCCACCGAGCCCGCTCCCAGTCAGCTGTATGCCGCATTCAATCAAGCTGATATTCCCACTCACCTACTGATCAGTGCTCGCCATCCCCGGCAGATGGGCCCTGCCCTATGGCGTTACCTCATGCAGTGGGCGCCTACTGCGCCCCTGATCGACGGGGATCGGCTCAAAACCCTTGGGTATCGCCCCGGCCCCAGTTTTAGGCCGATGCTGGAGACTCTATTTGCCGCTCAGCTTGACGGCGCGATCGCAACCCAAGCCGATGCCACAGCCTTTTTAGAGCAGCACTATCCTCTACCCTGAGAGGCATCAGATACTGATACATCTCACCCGCTGAGTGAAGAACGGGGTAGAGTGGCAAAGATAATTGACCCCTCTGCTCCTATGACCCTAGCCGTGGGCACCGCCCTGCAAAATGGCACCTACGTGATCGACGCCTGGGTGACCGAAGATGCCGTTGGTCCTGTCTATCTGGCGATGGATGTGTCCAAGGGGCAGTGGATACAGCTTCGCGTACTAGGCAGTCGCAGTCCAGCAGCGCTGCCGGATGCCTTACAGCGACAAGCGTTTTACCAGTATCTCGACCAGGTCAACTACCTTAAGCAAGCTGCATTTTCAGCGCGCCTGGGAGGCTTCGAAGAAGAGGGCGTCTGCTATCAAACCCTGGCCAGTCCCCCCGGCACTCCCCTCGATCGCCTGGTAACTGAGACCAATTCCCTGGCACCTCGCTCCAGCATAGCTATTATTCAGCGCCTTACCGAAGCCTTCGAGACTCTCCACCCTTTAGGTTGGGCCGGGTTGCGATTGACCCCTGACCAAGTGTGGTACGAGCCGCAGGATCAAATCGTCACGTTCACAGGATTTGATCTACCGCCATCCACCACCGCCACCCCAAACTCCACCGAAAAAGATCAGGTTTCTTCAGAAGAATCAGCCCTAGTGCGCGGGCTTACCCACCTGCTGTATTTTTTGCTGACTGGTCAACGGACCGAGGCAACCAACGCTCCCCTGGCAGTAGAGGTTCGTCGTCGTCACCCCGAGTTACCCACTGTTGTCGATACGGCCCTGGCCTTGGGCAGCCCCAGGCTTTTGAACGGGGCCACGCCAACCCTGCACGAACTACCACCCACCGTTACTCTAGCGGCGTGGAAAGCCCTTCTGCCAACCCCTGAGCAGCTACCATCAACACCAGCACCCAGTGCAGTACCCCAGCGATTCACTGGCCCCTCGACTAGGGCGGTATTCAGCCAATCTGACCCTGGAGCCCAACCCCAAGCCATAGTTGACTATCCTGCGCAGGTCAGCACCCTGGTGGGCTCAACCCAACGTCAGAATCGTTCACTACCGCTGGCTCTGGTCTTGACTGGGTTATTGGCTACAGTTAGCGGTCTAGGGTTTGGCTTCTATGCCCGGCTCCAGCCTGCCAGTTCTGCCAGCCAAGAGCGCCTCAATCCCAATCAGTCGTTTCCTCCCCTGCCCGACTGGAATGGCGACGACCTCTTGCAGCCCTGGGCCGATGCCCCAGCCCGGCGCGATCGCCCCGACTACAGCAACACGCCACCACCGGGTTCGGAACCAGTACCTGACTTTGCCCCCGACCCCCAAGAACCTGCTGCCCCACCCCCAGCAGTGCCTCAGCCTGCAATTGTCCCTGAGCCTGTCTCTGAACCCATAGAGAGCTGGGAAACTCCGGTAGCCCCCCAGCCCGAACCCGAGCCTGAGTTTGAACCCATATTCCCCAGCGAGCCCGCGCCACTGCCCGTGGAGCCCGCTCCGGCTCCGCAGCCGCTGCCCGCACCAGTTCTTGTGGAACCCGCTCCAGCGGAAGGAGCAGCCCCGCCGCCCTTAGCCCCAGCGCCCCTAGCCCCACCGCTTCAGCCACCGGCCCCAGCCCCATCATCTAGCTAGACGGTTTTGCTAAATAAACCAAAACTTAAACCCAAGATCCGTCCGGTGCTAGAGGAATAAGGACGTTATAATTCTCTACAGTCAAGCAAGTTCTGCTACATTGTCCGTTCTTCCTGAGGTTTGCCATGAGTAGCCCCGTGCTGCATGCGTTTTATGTTGGCCGCGCCCTAGCCGATGCGGTTAACGAGCGCGCCGAGCGGTTGTTGACCGATGGCTTGAGCCTGGTAGGTAAGTTTGATGCCGAGCAGCGGGAATACTTTCGCCAGTTTACGGAAGAAGTAATGGCTCGGGCTCAGCAGGTAGAGGCAGAAGCTGGAGAATTCTCTACCGGGAATACAGCATCGGCTTCAACCGGCTCAGTCACCGATCTACAGGCCACTATTGACACCCTGCGAGCCGAAATTGCCCAGGTGCGAGTCGCCTTACAACAGTATCGGGCTACTTCCCAGGTCTAAAAGTCAAAAAACCGTTTTGCCCTTATGCCAGGTTTAAATCTGCCGGGGCTACTGCCCGGAGCTACATTGGCTTGTAAATCGCTGCTATCCCTTCTGTTCTAGGAACCTGAGTGTCTGCTGTTTCTGATTCCTCCGCATCGGCCAAGCTGCCTTCCCCTCTCGACAACGGCGAGGGTGACTTAAGCTATGTTGAAGGCATGAATGGCAGCTTGGATACCTCAGCTTTCGAAGCACCGCTAGACGGAGCTGCTCCCGTTCCCCTAGCCTTGGCCAGCACGGCGAGCCTTGCCGCGGCTGCCGGTGAAAAGACACCGCCTTTCCGTCAAGACTCTTACCGCTGGAACCAGGGCCGATACTCTCGTCAGCGCCGCTTTGTTGATATTTGGGGTTTTGTGCTGCGGCTGCTCTGGGCCCGATGGCTCTACGGCAAAGCTTGGAGCTATGGTGGCGCCATGACTGCTGAAGCCCAGACGGCGCGGCGGCGAGAGCTTGCCGTCTGGATTCGCGAGACCCTACTCGATCTGGGTCCAACTTTTATTAAGGTAGGGCAGCTTTTTTCGACTCGTGCCGATATTTTCCCCATTGAGTTCGTGGAGGAACTGTCGAAGCTTCAGGACCGGGTACCGGCCTTTAGTTATGAGCAGGCCCGCGACATTATTGAGGCTGACTTAGGCAAACCTATCCACACCCTTTACCGCACCTTCGATCCGATTCCGCTAGCGGCGGCCAGCCTAGGCCAGGTGCACCGGGCTCAGACGCACAGCGGTGACGAGGTGGTGGTAAAAGTGCAGCGCCCGGGGCTGCGATCGCTCTTCACCATCGACCTATCTATTCTCAAGGGCATCGCTCGGTACTTTCAAAGCCATCCTAGCTGGGGTAAAGGCCGCGACTGGCTAGGCATCTATGAAGAGTGCTGTCGCATTCTATGGGAGGAGATCGACTACCTTAACGAAGGCCGCAACGCCGACACCTTTCGTCGCAACTTCCGGGGTGAAGACTGGGTCAACGTGCCTCGCGTCTTCTGGCGGTTGACATCCTCTCGAGTGGTAACCCTGGAATACATGCCTGGGATTAAAATTAGCCACTACGATGCCCTCGAAGCCGCTGGGCTAGACCGTAAGCGCTTGGCTCGGTTGGGAGCTCAAGCCTACCTACACCAGCTACTGAACAACGGCTTTTTCCACGCCGATCCCCACCCAGGCAATGTTGCCGTTAGCCTTGATGGATCGTTAATCTTCTACGATTTCGGCATGATGGGCCAGGTACAGCCGATGACTCGCCAGCGGCTGATGAGTACATTCATGGGGGTAGCCCGGCGCGATGCTGGGCAGGTGATGGACTCCTTAGTGGAGCTGGGGGCCCTGGCACAAATCGATGATATGAGCCCAGTGCGCCGCTCTATCCAGTATATTTTGGATAACTTTATGGACCGCCCCTTTGAGGAGCAGTCCATCAATGCCATCAGCGATGACCTTTACGCCGTCGCCTACGATCAGCCCTTTCGCTTTCCGGCCACGTTTACTTTTGTGATGCGGGCGTTCTCCACCCTGGAAGGGGTAGGGAAAGGGCTCGACCCCGAGTTTAACTTTATGGAAGCGGCCAAGCCGTTTGCTGCACAGCTTATGTCTAATGGCAATCCGACCGATGGAGCTAACAGTCTGCTGGGAGAACTCAGCCGTCAGGCTGCCCAAGTCAGCACCTCTGCCCTGGGTCTACCCCGGCGCATCGAAGACACCCTTGACAAACTAGAGCGCGGCGACATTCGGGTACGAGTGCGCTCTATCGAGACCGACCGCGCCCTGCGCCGCATTAGTGGGGTAACGATGGCTAACAACTACGCCATTTTGGTGGGAGCGTTTACCCTTTCGGCAACGGTACTGGTACTATCGGAGTTTGTTTGGCTAGCTCTAGTACCTGGGGTACTGGCGGCAGGCACCGGGATCGCGTTTTTGCGAGCGGTGCTTCAGGTCAACCGGGCCGATCGTCTGCCTTAATGGTTTAGCCCAAGTTTGCTATGGTGGATTGCGTTTTTTCAGGGTTATCGGATCCAGGTCTGCTGCGCACTAGCAACCAGGATGATTACTACATCGACCCTGAGGGACGATTTTTCCTCGTGGCAGACGGCATGGGCGGCCATGCGGGTGGGCAGGAAGCTAGCCGCTTGGCCACCGCCGCTATTAAGACCTTTTTGCAGCAGAACTGGCACGGGGAAGTAGCCACGGCTCAGCTCTTAGAGCAAGCTCTACGTCAAGCCAATAATGCCATTCTTGACGACCAAAGGCGCCACCCTGAACGGGCCGACATGGGTACTACTGTGGTGGTGCTCACCTTTCGCGACAGCGACCCGCAGCCTTGGTGTGCCCACGTGGGCGACTCTCGTCTCTACCGCCTGCGGGGCCACCACCTAGAGCAGCTGACCGAAGACCACACCTGGATTGCCAAAGCTATTCGAGCGGGTGAAGTGAGTTCAGCCCAGTCGCGCAGCCACCCATGGCGCCATGTGCTGTCTCAGTGCCTAGGGCGCGATGACCTCACCGAAATTGATATTCAGCCCATTGAGGTGCACAGTGGCGATCGCCTACTGCTGTGCAGCGATGGTCTCACCGAAGAATTGTCAGACCACCTCATCGCCTCTCACCTGAAGTCGATTCGCGCCTGCGAGGCAGCGGCCACAGCCCTAGTCAATTCTGCCAAGCAGCGGGGGGGCCGCGACAACATCACAGTGGTAGTAGTAAATCTGTCAGCACCATCTGGCGGCACTGACAGCTGATTTGGACCACGACTCTACCTGCCAAAAGGTAGGTATTTTATTTGCATTAGACAAACCCTTCAGTCGATGTGATTGAGTCGAAAATAACTCCAAAAGCCTCCAGTCGTAGCGGTTGCAAATGCTGCGGCCACGCAACAATGCGGGTAAAGCACCCCTGTACTAGCACCGCCTGGGCCCAAGCCAAGAATACATGAAGAAGTTTGCCTTGAGCATTTTTACTTAGCAGTCATTGCTAAAAGTTGTAAATTCTCCACCGACAGATGACGGTTTAGGGATGACTTGTTATATTCGCTTATAAGACCACCAAGTGGATCTTTGTCAAATGATCGTTATAATTTGTAAACCATAGCGCATTGGCCTAGGCCGGCATTGTGGTTACAGCTTAGTCCAGTAGAGAAACTAGGTGTGCTGGGGTTGGATTTTCTCTAAGGAGAGCTAAACCCATGCATCTAGGCAGTAACTCAGGTTCAGCCTGGTTGTTACAAGCCATTACTGGAGTGTTGTTCTCTCTCTCTCAGGAGCAAATCCATGAACGAACCGATGCAACTCTCTTTGGAGCAGCAGTTTAGTTTGAGGTCTTTTGAGACCCAAGTTGACAAAATGAGCCGGGAGCAGGCCCAGCAGTTCCTAGTCAAGATGTATGAACAGATGATGATGCGGGAGACGATGTACAAGCACTTCCTCAAGCACGAATGGGGGATTGGGCCAAACCCTCAAATGTAGGTTCGACGTCGCCAAAACAGCATGAAGACGGCGACCTCCCTCTCTTGCACGATTCTCTTGAATCAGGCCGGGGATGCCGGGGCGTCACCTTCGATGCTATAAAACGTTTCATCAACCACAAAATCGAAATTTACGCTAGCTCAAAGGCCACCTGCTTCAACTCATTTCTTCCAAAACTTTTTTACAGCTATAGCTGTGCCAGGGGTTTAACTCAACCGCTTGCAATGCGCTCCCCACACCTCGCTCACCAGTGAAATAGCTATTTCTATCAGACCCCATGTCCCTGTGCAGCGAGAGCATAGGAAGTCGGTCAATTCAGCCTTGTCTGGTTTGCAGTTCTGCACAACTTCTGATTTTTTCGTTAAGTCGACATCGCTACCGTCGATGCCAAGCAGTCCCGTTTAGTCCGTGATTCCAAAGCGACAGGCTAGCGGGGTATAGGGTTTGAGGTATTCGGTTGACGGCATACCTTGAACCCTGCATTCAGACTGTTGGAGCCCGTTACAATCAACTTGCCTACAGAACCCTCCCAGCAATGAGAGTTAGGGCCTTTCAGGGGTTGAAACGGCCCGGTCTAACGTTATGGTAGGAGGAAGGGCTTCCCCAACGGCTGCCGATGGTCTGTGGGATAGGCCACAACGATTGCTAGCTTGGGCGATCGCAAATTTTGTACGCTTTGTTGCACCTGAACGGGGGACGTATGTTTCAGCGCGCGCTCATTTGTACTGACTTTACTGATGGTATCTACCGTCTCGCTCAGTTTGTGCCGAGTCTCGCTGCTGGAGGGTTCAAGTCTCTAGTGTTTTTTCACAGTGTCTCAGTAGACAGCGAGCGGGAGATTCCGCGAAACAGCCCAGAGCTGCTAGAAAAACCCCGACAGCGCTTGCAGGCCCTGCTGCGCGATTTGCCCAACGATATCGATGTGACCGTTGAGGTACAGATGGGGCGCGCCAGCGAGAGCATTTTGCGTTTGGCCAAAAAGCACCAGAGCGACGTGATTTTTTTAGGCAGCCCGACCCGCACGCTGCTGGAAGAGAAACTGTTTGGTAGCACTACCGCCAATTTAGCCGAAAAGACAACGATTCCCGTCGTTATTTTGCGGCCCCAGCTCGTGTCAACCTACACTACCGCTGAGCTAAAGCTGCGCTGTGCTCACCTATTCCGCTACCTGCTGGTGCCCTACAACGGCACCCAGGGAGGTAAAAGCTTGCTCAAAAAAATTCAGCAGCAGGTGAAAAACAACCCCAACTCAGTGCTAGAGCGGGTTCGCTTGGTGTGGGTTGTCGATGAAAACGTGCGCCGGGAGTTGCGGGGCGATAATTCCCTGAAGCAGGCTGAACAGGAACTTGACCAGCTTCAGTCAGAGCTAGCTGCCCTCAATTTAGTCGTCAACACCACCGTCGTTGAGGGCAGCCCCTTAATAGAAATTTTGAAAACGGCCGAAATGCACGATATCGGAGCGATCGCCACCTGTTCTAGCAACCTTGGCGGCATTCTCAAGTGGTCAGCCCCTAGCCTCACCCGCGAAATTCTGCGCAGCAGCTGGCATCCGGTGCTGTTTTTCCCTACTTAAACAGGTCTGGGGCTTCAGTCAGAGAGGCTAGAGCCTGTATCGACGTAGATCGACTCCAGCTTTTGCAGCACCTTGGCTTTAAGCTTGGTCTGTAGTTCATTGCGCAACAGGTCGCGGCTGGTGGCGATCGCCCCGGTAGAGGGGCGACTGCGAGCGGTCAGCGCCCACTCCTGGAGCAGACTGCGCTGGGGGTCAGAGACACTACAGCTCAACACATGGGCACAGGGGCGCGGGTTCTCCAGGGCAAAGAGCAGCAGCTTATAGGTGCCAGTTTTGCCCAGCAGCCCGGCCATATCCTGGCCCAAAGCCGTTTTGAGATCGAGATAGCAGGGCAGCCAGCGCGCGCCATGGGAGCTGCTGTAGAGCACCGTTAGCCAGAGCATCATGGGATGGGGAGCCATGGTGCAGATAAAGGTGTTGTAGCGGGTGCTGACCAGCCGCCGGTTGATTTCAGTTTCGGGCATCATCGCCCATAGGGTAGCCAGTGGTCCCTGACTGGTGGGCAGCGAGTGAGGAAAAACAATTTCGGCTATGGGCTTAGCGGCAGGCCACACGGTTAGCTTGCAAACCTGGTCGTCCTTAAGCGATTCGGTGGCCGTCGGCTGGCGAGTAACCGGCACCCGGTTGAGGGTGGTGCTAATCCGCTGGCTAATGCGAAAACCGTTGACGTAGCGGGATTGGAGCGGCTCTAGAATCTGCAAAATTTCCTGGGTGCTCTGGGGGCGCTCCTCGGCAAGCTTAGCCATACAGCTCATCACCAAGTCTTCGAGCAGCTTAGGAATTTTAATGCCGCTGGCCACCTCGCTCATCAACTTGGGCGACTGGGTCTGGTGCACCTTATACCAACCGCCAAAGGTATGGCTGCTGGCCCGGAGGGGTAGATGGCCAGTCAGCATTTGAAACATCATGATCCCAAGGCTGTAGATGTCGGAACGACCGTCGAGTTCGCGACCTTCCATTTGCTCAGGAGAAGCGTAGGCCAGAGTCCCCATAAAGCAGTTGGTCTGATCGCTATCGACCTGCATGAGTTTGGCAATGCCAAAGTCTAAGATCTTCGCCAGTTCCCCTAAAGTAGGGTCTTGCACAATCATGATGTTGCTGGGCTTGATGTCTCGGTGAATAATGGGCACCGGCTCAGGCTGGGTCTTGAGAATAATGCCTTCGTGGGCAGTTTGAAGACCTAAGCAAATTTGTCGGATCAGACCCAAAAATCGAGGCATAGGCAAGGGCTGAAGATTGAGCAGATGGCTGAGGCTTTGCCCCTGTAGATATTCCATCACATAGAAAGGCACCCCTTCGTCGCTGACGCCATAGTCGGTAACCCGCACGACGTGGATGCTTTTTTGGCCCAGCTGAGCACAGGTCATGGCCTCCTGCATGAAGCGATCGCGCATTTTTTCGCCGGGCAAGGTTTGGGAAAGCAGCTTAATGGCTACCTTCACGCTGCCCAGCAGCAGATCTTCGGCTAGATACACCCGACCCATCGAACCCTGGCCAATCGGTTCTAGTAATTCGTAGCGATTTGCCAGTTTACAGCCCAGGTTGGAGTCAGCCATAGAACGGTATTAGCCAGAAGGCAGGGAGGGGCAGGCAAGGCAAGGGGTGTGCAGCGAAGCAGAGTCTAAACTAGGGGCGGCGATAGATCTAAAGCCCAAAACCTAACTCCTCTACTCAACTCAATGAGCTGTTCATTGGCAAGCAGGCCAACAAACCGAAGCTAGCCCAATCGTGGCATCCGTAGTGTTAGCCCAGGAAATGATGGTGCCCGCCAACGTCCTGCTGACTAACATCTATCTCAATTGTGCACCCCGCAATACCTCGGGTTGGGCTCAGCCCACAGCTAAGGGCCATAGAGTTAATATGCCCAGCTGCGTCTAAAAGGTGTTGTTTTCACTGTAGTACATTCTCCTGAAAGCACTTATAGAGAGGTCGTTTACATCCCTGGTGTTGAGGTTCCCTGCAGGTGAAGGGTCGCTTCCATAGCGCTGGTCAGATAGTGGCCGGTCATAATGCCGCTAGAGAGGTGGTAGCGATCGTGATCCAGGCGATATAGAGTTTCAAACCCTGTGCGGCGCTGGCGATCGCCCAGAGCCCAATAGCGCTGAATAATCGAGTCAGGAGCCACCCAGCCCTCGCCTTCTACCCGACCCAGCAGGCTGTGCTGCAGCACAAAAGTATACTGGCAGTCGCCGCTGGTCAACCGACCTCGGTACTGAAGCGCCATCTCGTTGGGCTGGGTATCGGGCAAAGCCAGCTTCATCACCATCGTGAACCAGTCGTCGCGACTCCAGGCGACTAGAATTTTACCTTTCACTGGCGTAGGCAGCCGATCGCGCTCCATCCAGCTGCCCTGGAGCGTCCACCGGCCAGGCTCAATTAAAAAGCTATGGTCCACACAATGCTCCCTCAGCCTTTGACATAGCCTGGGACATCGGTTGTGTCGCTGCTGATGTCCGGCATAGCCCGCTGTCCTCTGTCCCGTGCCTCTCAAGCATACGCCCTATTGCTCAGACTGGGGTATGGGCCTCGTCAACCCTTTAACCTAGCGAGGCGGGGCAATATCATTGCCGTGCCCAAGCACAACGGAGCGACTGGCTCCAGTTACTGTGGGCAAGTTGCCAGGAAAACCCTGCCGATGCCAGTAGCCGAGTACCGCAAAGGCGATCGCCTCCCTATAGCTAGCTGACAATCCCACCGCGTCGGTGGTCTGCACCACAACCTCAGGCAGCCGCGCCTGAAGCCGCGCCATCAGCACTGGATTTTGGCTACCGCCGCCGCACACTAGCAGGCGATCGGGTAGGGCAGGCAAAAAGGTGCGGTACTCGTGGGCTACCGAGGCCGCGGTGAACTCGGTCAGAGTCGCCACCAAATCCTGCGGCCCTAGTCCTTCCTCCTGGGCATCCTGACGGCAATGCTTGAAAAATTCCCAGCCAAACAGCTCACGCCCGGTAGATTTTGGCGGCGGCTGAGTGAAGTAGGGGTGCGCCAACCACCGACTGACCAGCGGTAAGCAGGGCTTGCCCTGGGCCGCCCAAGCACCGTCAACATCGTAGGTGAGCGCCCCTGCCGATAGGTTGTGCACCGCTATGTCAATCAGAGAATTGGCCGGTCCTGTATCCCAGCCCAGCACTTTGGGTGCGCTGTCCTGGCGATTCCAGGCGGGTAGGTAGGCGACATTGCCAATACCGCCCAGGTTTTGCACGCAGCGCCGCTCGGTGGGGTGGCTGAGCAAGCAGAGATCGACGATCAGCGCGAGCGGTGCTCCTTCGCCCCCAGCCTCGACATCAGCTTGACGAAAGTTGCTGACCGTAGGCAGGCCAGTCTGTTGGGCAATCGCCACCCCACGCCCCAGTTGCAGCGTATAGGCCAGCCGCGTTGGCCCCTGATCGGGCAGTGCCGGGCGACCCACCGGACGGTGAAACACCGTCTGCCCGTGAGAGGCAATCAGGTCGGCGGGGCCAGCTTGGGCAGTTAGCGCCTGGGCCGCCGCCGCGAAGGTCTCAGCCACGGCATCGTCGAGGGCAGCTAGCTGGTCGAGGGCGATCGCTTCCCCCGCACACAGCGCCAAAATCTGCCGACGCAGATCGTCGGGGTAGGGGTAGGTCAGCCCCTCAATCAACGACACCGTTAGGTCGTAGCCCTGCCCCTCCAGCTCAACCAGGGCGGCATCAATGCCGTCAACAGAGGTGCCGCTAATTAGTCCAATCACGCGCATGGGCTACACCGGTAGACGCTCTAGGCCTTTATTGCTGCCGATTACTACCATCAGCCCTCCTGCTTTAAGCCGGGTGACAGGGCTGGGGTTAATCTCAAACTGGTCGGGCTCGTTGTCTTGGCTGATCGCCAACAGGGTGAGCTCGTAGCGGTTGCGCAGGTCGAGGTCAACAATGGTTTTTTGATCAAAGGCCTGGGGCACGATGATCTCGGCAATGCAGTGATTAGGATCGATATCGAAGCGATCGAGAATGCCGGGGGTGGTCAGCGATCGCGCCAGCTCACAGCCCATCTCGTGCTCTGGAAATACGACATGATCGGCGCCGACGCGATCGAGCAGCTTACCGTGGATCTCTGAGGACGCCTTAGCAACTACGTTTTTAACCCCCGCTTCCTTTAGGTTGAGGGTGGTGATAATGCTTTCTTCGACATAGTTGCCAATTGCCACAATTACCGTATCAAAGTCGGTGATGCCCGCTTCGCGGAGAGCCGAGGGTTGGGTACTGTCGAGCTGGAGGGCATGGGCAGCAATCTGGTCAGTTAGAGCCTGGCTGACATGGACCTCGTTGGTGTCGACAGCCAGCACTTCGTAACCCAGGTTGTTGAGGGTAGCGCACACTGCCCGTCCAAACCGCCCTAAACCAATCACGGCAAACTGACGATGGGGCGATCGCATTTTGCGCAAAAACGTCAGCGATGACAAATTCACAACCAGTTTTTTACCTCGTTAAACATATTGCTCTGCGCCCAGACCTATCAGATCTTATCACTCACCACTGTATCCCCAGTATCAGTGGGGTTCAGCCCAATAGCTGTACGGCGAGAATTCTTTTTTGCTAGGCTAACCTAATGGTTTTGGCCCAGAGGGTAAAGTAGGGACGTGAATATACAACTTGGTCGTGGCAAAGTAGTCCGTAGAGCGTACGGCATTGACGAAATTGCCCTGGTGCCTGGGCCTCGCACCCTGGACCCAAGTCTGGCCGACACCCGTTGGCAAATTGGCGGCATTGAGCGTGAGATTCCCATTATCGCTAGCGCTATGGATGGCGTAGTCGATGTGGGCATGGCCATTCGGCTCTCAGAGCTTGGGGCCTTAGGTGTGCTCAACCTAGAGGGCATTCAAACCCGCTACGACGACCCCAACCCCATCCTCGACAAAATTGCCTCGGTGGGCAAAGAGGAGTTTGTTGGTCTGATGCAAACCCTCTACGCCGAACCGATCAAACCCGAGTTGATCACCAAGCGTATTCAAGCCATTAAGGCCGGAGGCGGGGTGGCTGCCGTGAGCCTCACCCCCGCTGGGGCGGCTCGGTTTGGCACGACAGTGGCCGAAGCCGGTGCAGACCTAGTGTTTGTGCAGGCCACGGTAGTCTCTACCGCCCACCTGTCTCCGGCAGACATTAGCCCCCTCGATCTGGCCGCTTTCTGCGCTGAGATGCCCATGCCGGTGATCTTGGGCAACTGCGTCACCTACGAAGTCGCCCTCAATTTGATGAAGGCTGGGGCCGCCGCCGTCATGGTGGGCATTGGCCCCGGTGCCGCCTGTACCTCCCGCGGGGTGCTGGGCATTGGCATTCCCCAAGCGACTGCTGTGGCCGACTGTGCTGCCGCCCGCGACGATTTCTTTGCTGAAACTGGGCGCTATGTGGCGATCGTTGCCGATGGTGGCTTGGTTACCGGCGGCGACATTTGCAAGTGCATCGCCTGCGGAGCTGATGGGGTGATGATTGGCTCACCCTTTGCCCGCGCTGCCGAAGCGCCAGGTCGCGGCTTCCACTGGGGGATGGCCACTCCCAGCCCGGTGCTGCCCCGGGGCACCCGCATCAAAGTGGGCACCACCGGTAGTCTGGAGCAAATTCTGCGCGGTCCCGCCGGACTAGACGACGGCACCCACAACTTCCTAGGGGCGCTGCAAACTAGCATGGGCACCCTAGGTGCCAAAGACCTGAAGGAGATGCAGCAGGTAGAGGTCGTGATTGCTCCCTCACTACTGACCGAGGGTAAGGTGTACCAGAAAGCCCAGCAGCTCGGCATGGGTAAATAAGTCAATTCAGCGGAGATTTATTTGCTTAAAAAATGGCTTTTGGGACTCTAGATTCTCAAGAGCCATTTTTTTATGGAAGTTCTCGGCCTCTCCAGCTTTTTTATTGATGGCAGCCGTGGCAGAATTGGTGAAACAGCTGGAGACAACCCATGGTTGACATGCAGCAAATCGAAGCACTGGGTTGGCAAATTGCTGAGCAGTTCAACCCCGATCGTATTATTCTGTTTGGCTCCTATGCCTATGGCGAGCCCACCGAAGATTCTGATGTAGATCTCTTAGTAGTCTTACCCTTTGAAGGCCATTCGTTTCGCAAGGCTTCAGAAATTCTTAGGGTTACTGATCCCGATTTTGCGGTCGATTTAATGGCCCGAACTCCTGAGCAATTACGACAACGCCTTGAACTGGGAGACTTTTTTATCCAAGAGATTTGTGAGAAAGGTAGGGTCTTGCATGAAGCCGCGTACCCAAGAGTGGGTTGATAAAGCTGAAGGAGATTTTATTACTGCTGGGCGAGAACTTGAGGCCACTCAAGCTCCAAACTATGATTCCGTCTGCTTTCATGCTCAGCAGTGTGTCGAAAAGTACTTCAAAGCTCGCCTCTATGAAGCCGATATTTCCTTCAGCAAGATCCACGATTTACGTGTCTTGTTGAAATCTCTGCTGCCGCTTGAACCAACCTGGCAGCAGTGGGAAAAGGCACTGACGGACCTAACAATGGCTGCTGTTGAAGTGCGATATCCAGGCTTTTTCGCCGATGAGGAAGTCGCGACTGAAATGTATGAGCTGTGTGCTGAGGTACGACAAGCAGCACGGCAAAGTTTGGGTTTGGTATAGGAGAAGCTAAGACGCCAGGTTTTTGAAAGTCTTAAAAATACAAAAACTGGCTTTGACAAATTATTGCCAAAGCCAGTCAACCTAGGGGGTTAGAAAGAAACTGAGCGATCGCCCACTACCAGCTCCGAGTCGGCGCTAGCGCATGGCCGCGAATCAGGCTGCCCATGGTCTTGGCGGTGATTTTCATCTGCACCAGGGGGTTAGCGGGCACCACAGTTTTGTAGAGGTAGCTGTCAAAGGTGAGCTTCTGTACATCAATGTCAGAGCACATTTCGACGAAAGCCTCGCGGGTGGCGTCGGAACGGTAGAACACCGTTTGCAGCAGATCCAACACCTTGTAGGTAATGCCGTACTGCTTATCCCAGCGCTTCAGGTAAACCTTGAGGTCATCTTCGGTAGGGATGCGCTGGCCGTTGTTGGAGAATTCCACAATGGTTTCGGCGCACATGCGGGCCGACTTGGCGGCGAAGTAGATGCCCTCACCAGAGGACTTGGTGACGGTACCGGCGGCATCGCCGACCAGAGCCACGCGACCGACAACGCGACGGGGTCTGGGGTGCTCAGGGATGGGGTGGGCTTCTACTTTGATAATTTCGCCACCCTCTAGACGCTTGGCGGCACGGGCCCGGATGCCCGCCTGGAGGCCCTTGATCTTAGCCTGGTTCACCCGCATGGTGCCGGTGCCCACGGCGACGTGGTCATACTTGGGAAACACCCAGGCGTAGAAGTCGGGGGAAACGTCGTTACCCACGTACATCTCGGCCAGGTCTTCGTAGTAGGCCATTTTGTCTTCAGGCAGGCGAATGCGCTCTTGGAAGGCGATCGCATAGTTGTAGTCGCCAGCCTTAATCGCCTTGGCGACGCGGGAGTTGGCCCCATCGGCCCCAATTACTAGGTCTACCTGGAGCGACTTGTTGTCACCCACCAGACCATCTTCGCGGTGCTCGGTGTAATGGAGGGTATAGGCTCCCGTCTCGGTAGTGGGGATTTCGAGGGTGTGAACGGTGCCGTTAATCAGCTTGGCGCCATGCTGGGCGGCGCGATCGCGCAAAAACCCGTCCATCACCTCGCGGCGGCACATGCCAATATACTCATCGTCTTTGAGGGTGGCGCCGATGTTGACCTCAACGTTTGAGGGGGAGATCATCTTCATCTTGCGCACGCGGCGATCGATGATTTCAGGCGGCAAATCAAATTCTTCGACCATGCACAGGGGAATGGCCCCACCACAAGGCTTGGCGTTGTCGAGCTTGCGCTCGAACAGGTACGTTTCAATACCGGCTTTGACTAATGTCTCAGCAGCCGAGGAGCCTGCTGGACCTGATCCTACTACTGCTACCCGAAGTACCAAGGATACCTACTCCACTCTTGCAAAAAGCTACGGATGAATCGTATCACGGGATTTCAGGCATTTTGGCCCGCTCGTGCGGGTTGTAACCCGATTGAAATACTCGTTTACATTGAGTCACAGGCGGCGGGCGGCAATCTATTCGTTGGCCAGATATAATTCTATGGCGCCTAGGGACAGTTACCGCTGTTGGGTGCAGAGCTACTCTCAGCTTTCAGGCTTCAGACGTAGCACAGGCGCTCTTGCCGAAAACTCAATCTATTCGCCCTCTAAATCGACCCCCAGTTCATCCACCAACCAGTTGATCACCTGCTGACGCTCGCCGGGGGTGAGGTAAAAGCGGCCGGTTTGACGAAGGCGATCGTTCATATCCTCAACATCGGCCAGGGTAAATAGCCCAGCGGTGGTGCCTAGGGTACAGAGAATGTCGTCTTGCCCCTGCTCGTCAAGTCCGCCGTGGCGGTAGCGGGCAATGTGCTGACCCAGACGGGTAAAGTCGTAGCTGTCCTGGGAGAGTCGCTGCTTTTTTGCCTCGGGGATGGGCTCCCCGGCCGCTATTTTGGCGTAGTCGGTGTCGAGCATGTCGAGGTGGACAATGCGGGGCTGAGGGTGAGAACTCACGCTGTTTCCTTTGGCCTTAGTCGGCCAGATAGTCTGGAGCAGAAATGATCTGACCAGAGGTATCAGGGTAACTGAGCGACCCAGGGCGGCCCTGATTCTGCTGAATGTTTTTCAAAACCGGGCCAGGGCCGTTGCATTCTGCAATACAGTCCGTCAAGAATTAATTGGCCTAGCGCCAAGGAACCGATCGGGCCAGGTAAAGCTTGGGCAACCCCTAGCCCAAAGCGGCAATTTCCATCGCCTGATAGGCGTCTTCAGTCAGGAGGTGAGCCTCAGACTGTACTCGGTCAAGAAACACCTTACCGTCTAGATGGTCGACTTCGTGCTGAAAGATACGGGCGACGAAGCCCTGCCAAATCTGACGCTGGGGTTGCCCATGGCGATCGCAGTATTCCACCTCAACGGTCTGATGGCGCGGCACCTGGCCCCGCACCCCCGGTACGCTGAGACAGCCCTCCCAGCCCAGCTCTAGCTCATCGCTGGCTGACACCAGACGGGGGTTGACCAGCACCGTCGGCTCCATCAAAGGGGCGTGGGGGTAGCGCAGGTTGGGGCGCGAGGCGATCACCAGTATCCTTAGCGAGTGGCCGAGCTGGGGGGCGGCAATTCCAACGCCGTTGGCGGTGCGGACTGTTGTCAACAACTGGTCAATCAACAGTTGTATAGCCTCATCTCTCACCGCAGCCACAGGCTGGGCGACCTGGCGCAGCACCGGATGGCCTAGGGTTAGCAGCGGGGTCGGGGATGGCTCTGGCGACGATTTTGGGGTGGTCATGAATAGGCCTTAGGGGTCAAAGAGTGAGCCGGAGTCGGGGTTAACTGAGCAATATTGTAGCCATTGTATATATCTTCCCCCAGAGGCTAGGGTCATATGGTTCAATAGACCAGCGGGACGCCTCTAATGCCTCGCTGACTGGGGTAGTACTGGATCCAAGTTTTACCAAAACGCTATATGTAGAATCAGGGACATTTTTTATCTGTATATCTAGTACCCTATAGATCTTCACGATGGCTGTCTGCACTGGGCTCTCCCAGTCTGCGGTCAAGGTTCGGGACAAACGGTTCCACTGCCCTGGAAAGCCCCAGTTCTGGCATCAGAATGCTAGCGGGCTAGGGAGTGGTAGCCCGATTAGCTCATCATGCGCGATGTCTGCCTTCGGGCAGCGGTTATTTACGAGGTAAACCGTGGACCAGGCCCTGAATCGGTTGTGGGAAGAGGTTCTTAACCAGCTTCAGGCGGAGTTGAGCCGCCCCACCTTTGAAACCTGGATTAAGCCTGCTCAGGCGCAAACCCTGAGCGATCGCGCCCTGGTGATATCGACCCCCAACCCCTTTTCCCGCAACTGGGTACAAAAGCACTACGCTGGCACCATCACCCAAGTCGTCAACAA
The DNA here is from genome assembly GCF_014695395.1 of Nodosilinea sp. FACHB-131. Classification (GTDB taxonomy): domain Bacteria; phylum Cyanobacteriota; class Cyanobacteriia; order Phormidesmidales; family Phormidesmidaceae; genus Nodosilinea. The sequence goes on along the minus strand of NZ_JACJOF010000036.1, from coordinate 33,197 downwards.
TATTTTGGGCAAGGCTATTGAGCTTCAGGTAACAGTGGTGCCCGATGGGGATGATGGCTCAGCGGCGCTGCGGCCCATGGCTGAGGTCAACTGGCCAGCCTCGACCCCGACCCTGCCCGCTCGCTCGGCTCCAGCGTTGCCCACCCGAGCCATGCCGGCGGACCCGCCCGCCTCGACCCGGGAGAATTACAACGACCTCAACCACAAGGCGGTGTTTTCGCGCTTTGTGGTGGGAGCCAACAACCGCATGGCCCATGCGGCGGCTCTGGCGGTAGCAGAGTCACCAGGGCGCGAGTTTAACCCGCTGTTCTTGTGCGGTGGGGTGGGCCTGGGCAAAACCCACCTGATGCAGTCTATCGGCCACTATCGGCAGGAGATTGCTCCCCAGGCGCGGGTAGCCTACGTCAGCACAGAACAGTTCACCAACGATCTGATCACCGCCATTCGCCGCGACAGCATGCAGCACTTTCGCTCCCACTACCGGGATGTGGACATTTTGCTGGTGGATGACATTCAGTTTATTGAGGGCAAGGAGTACACCCAGGAGGAGTTCTTCCACACCTTCAACACGCTCCACGAGGCGGGCAAGCAGATTGTGCTGGCCTCAGACCGGCCACCCAACCAGATTATGCGGCTGCAAGACCGGCTGATCTCGCGGTTTTCCATGGGCCTGATTGCCGACATTCAGACCCCCGACTACGAGACCCGGATTGCCATTCTGCAAAAAAAGGCGGAGTACGAGCAGGTGCAGATTCCCCGCGAGGCGCTTGAGTATATTGCCGCCAGCTACACCTCGAACGTTCGCGAGCTGGAGGGGGCGTTGATTCGCGCCCTCGCCTACACCTCGATCTCGGGCCTGCCCATGACCGTCGAACACCTGACGGCGGTGCTGAATCCTCCGGCAGATAAAATTGAGGCCTCGCCCAGCTCGGTGCTGGCAGTGGTGGCGGAGAAGTTCGGCGTCTCGGTGGACGATTTGAAGGGGTCCTCGCGACGACGGGAGATCAGCCAGGCCCGCCAGGTGGGCATGTATCTAATGCGCCGCCACACCGACCTCAGTCTGCCCAAAATTGGCGATGCCTTTGGCGGCAAAGACCACACAACGGTGCTTTATAGCTACACCAAAATTGAGAAACTCTTGAAGCGCGATTTGGATCTGGCCCAAACCATTCGGCAGCTGGGCGATCGACTGAGTATGAACGAGCGGAGCCGTTGAGGGGTAGGCCGGTGGGCGGGTAGGAGGGTGGATGGGTGGATGGGTGGATGGGTGGATGGGTTGGGATGTTGCTGAAGTAGCACAATGGGTGGATTGAGTATGCTGAGACTTGAGGATGACTTGTCCTGACTGCCATGGCGATCGAAGCGCCCGAAAATTCTATTCAAGTTGAAAGCCGCGCTGAGTGGCGAGCGTGGCTAACGGCAAACCATACTCGCAGCGAGGGGCTGTGGCTGATCACCTACAAGAAACGGTCGGGTAAGCCCCACGTTTCCTACGATGAGGTAGTGGAAGAAGCGCTGTGCTTTGGCTGGATTGACAGCAAGGGCAACAGGCTTGACGATGAGCGCACCATGCTGTGGGTGGCTCCGCGCAAGTCGGGCACGGGCTGGTCGGCGCTCAACAAAAAGCGGATTGCCGCCCTGATCGAGGCGGGGCTAATGATGCCGCCGGGGCTGGCGAAGATTGAGGCGGCGAAACAGGACGGCTCGTGGGAGCTGCTGGATGCGATTGAGCGACTGGAGGTGCCAGCGGATCTGGCGTTGGCTTTGGCGGAGAATGAGCTGGCCAGCGCCAATTTTGAGGCTTTTCCGCGTTCGGCCAAGCGGGGCATTTTGGAATGGATTGCCAGCGCCAAACGGGCCGAAACCCGCGATCGCCGCATTGCTGAAACCGTAGAGCTAGCCGCCCAAAATCTTCGCGCCAATAGCTGGCCCAAGCGCCCTGACTAGCCGGGGTTAAGGCAACTTGCGATCGCCCGCAAGCATCTGGGTCACCGCCTCTACGGACAGGGGGCGAGCAAAAAAATATCCCTGGGCCGCCTCACATCCCAAGCTGAGCAGTTGGGTCAGCTGCAACTCGGTTTCGACCCCTTCGGCAATACAAGTCATCTCCAGGTTGTGGGCCAGATCGACAATGGCCTGCACAATGCCCTGGCGAGTGGGCTGCATTTGGTTGACAAAGGAGCGATCGATCTTAAGGGTTTGCAGCGAAAACTGGCTGAGGTAGCGCAGGGACGAGTAGCCGGTGCCAAAGTCATCAATGCTGAGCTCAATGCCGCGACTGCGAATTGCCGCCAGGGTACGGGCAATGCTCTCTGACTGCTCCAGCAAAACGCGCTCAGTGATTTCAAACTTGAGCCAGCGACCCGTTACCCCGGTATCGGCCAAAATCCGATCGACGGTGTGAATAAAGATTGGGTCGCGAAACTGCTGCCCCGACACGTTGACGCTGATCTGAAACCCATCGTCTAGGAGGTGAGCGGCACTCCACTGGCTCAGGGTTTCGCATACCTGACGCAAAATTTGCCCACCGAGGGGCTTAATTAGCCCAGTATCTTCGGCTAAGTCGATAAACTCACCGGGCATGATCAGCCCCTGGGTGGGGTGCTGCCACCGGGCCAGGGCCTCAAACCCCAGCAAAGAGCGTGTTTCAAGCGACACAATCGGCTGGTAATGCACCACAAAGTGCTGCTGCTGAATGGCTAGCCGCAGCTCGTTTTCAAGGTTGAGCCGGGCGATCGCCTGTTGGTACATCTCCAGGCTAAAAATTTCGTAGCGGTTGCGCCCCATCTCCTTGGCGCGGTAGAGGGCAATATCTACATCCCTAAAAATGTCGTTGCTGTTGGCGTAGGAGCCATCGCCAATCAAAATGCCAATGCTGACGGAGGTAAAGATAATTTTGCCGTCGAGGGCGATCGGGTTTTCAAGCGTGGCCTGGATGAGATTGGCTACTTGAATCACCTCATTGGTGTCGGTAATTTTTTCGAGGAAAATCACAAACTCGTCGCCGCCCCAGCGCGACACCATATCGACATCGCGGACGCAGCCCTTGAGCAAGTTGGACACCGCCACCAGCAGCTGGTCGCCGAGCAGGTGACCCAGGCTATCGTTCACCGCCTTGAAGCGATCGAGGTCAACCATCAGCAGGCCAAAGCGATCGCCGCCATACCAGCTGCGCTGCATCAGCTCCAGCTCCAGGCGTTGGGCCAACCAGTCGCGGTTGGGCAGGTGGGTGAGGGCGTCGTGCAGGGCATCATGGCGCAGCCGATGCTCGACTTCGACCCGGCGACTCACATCCCGCGAGCTGGTGACAATGCCGGTGATCGCGCCCGCGTCATTGATCACTGGCTTAGCCAGGGTTTCGAGCCAGATGTGGTGGCCCGACTGACACCGAAACCGATAGCAGCTGGTGCTCAATTCGCCCTGCCCCGACAAGGGCTGAAACTGTAGCTGAATGCAGTGACTATCGGCCGGGTGGCAAAAATCTTGGAGGCGCTTACCGACTAGGTCAGTAGGGGCATAGCCCAACAGGGTTTGAACCGACGGGCTGACGTATAAAAACTCCCCCTGGGTGTTGTGCAGGCAGACCAAATCGCTCATGTTGTCGGCAATCAGGCGATAGCGAATTTCGCTGCTGCGCAGATCCTGCTCAATCTGCTGCCGTACCTGAATTTCAGCCAGCAGCGATTGGTTGACCGCCCCCAACTCATAGGTGCGCTGCTGCACCTGATCCTCTAGCGCTTGGTTAAACTGCTGCAGCTGACGCTGGGCCTGGCGGAGGCTCAGCTGGGTATTGACCCGGGCGATCAATTCTGCGGTTTTAAAGGGCTTAGAAATATAGTCCACGCCGCCCACCGCAAAGGCTTTGACCTTATCGAGGGCTTCGTCGAGGGCGCTGATAAAAATAACCGGAATATCGCGAGTAGCGGGGTCAGCCTTGAGGGTTTCACAGACGCTGTAGCCGTCGGTATCGGGCAGCATAATATCGAGCAGAATCAAGTCGATGGGGGTTGAGCGGGCCACCGTGAGGGCCATAGCTCCCGTCAAGACGCCCCGCGTTTCGTAGGCCTGCTCCCCCAACTCCCGAGTCAGCAGATGCAGATTGTCGGGAATGTCATCGACAATCAGAATAGTGGGCTTGGGGTTAGGGCGTTCGCTCATCTTCGCGCCGGCAGAGGGACATCAGCTTGTCAAATTGGAAGTTGGCTACCCAGCTCTGCAAAACTTGGCGGTGGGGATTCTGCTCGCTCGGTAGGGCATCGAGCAGGTGAAACAGAGCTTTTTGATCGGCCTGGGTAGCGGCGTGGTAAAGGCGATCGCGCCAGTCCTGGGGCATCATATCTAGGCTACCCGCCGCACAGGGAACCGGTTCAGCGATGGGAGCCAGGGCCGGGGGCTCGGCATACACAAACTGCACCCCTAAGTGCTGTACCAGCTTGTCAACAATTACCATCGGCTGAAACGGCTTGCGAACAAAATCGTCGCAGCCCGCCGACAGTACCAGCGATTTTTCTTCGTCAAAGACGCTAGCGGTGAGGGCGATGACGGCGGTGGCCTGCCCCTGCACCTGAGCTTTGATCTGGCGGGTGGCCTCATAGCCGTCCATCACCGGCATGCGCATATCCATCCAGATTAGATGGGGCTGCCAGCCTTGCCACTGGGCGATCGCCTCCCGACCATGGCAGGCCTCGCGCACCTCAAACCCCAGATCGCTTAACAACTGCATCAGCAACCGGCGATTGCTGAACTGGTCATCGACGACCAGCAGCCGATAGGGCGGTTGGCCAGGAGCCAGCCCCGTGGCCTGACGGGTTGAGGGGGGCAGCGTCAGCGGCTCGGCGATCGCCCCCTGCATGGGCACCTGCACTGTAAACTGTGACCCCTGACCAGGCTGGCTTTGCACCTCAATAGTGCCTCCCATCAGCCGAACTAGCTGATCGCAAATGCGCAGCCCTAGGCCAGTGCCTTCGTTGCTACCTCGCCCAGACTCAGTTTGCGAAAACGATTGGAACAGTAGATTCATCTCCTCAGGGGCAACACCGAAGCCAGAATCGATCACCTCAAAGCGCAGCCAACCGTCCCCCTGAGTAGACCACAAAACCCGCAGCGTCACTTTCCCCACCTCGGTAAATTTGATCGCGTTGTTGAGCAGGTTCATGATCACCTGGCGCAGCTTGCGCTCATCGGCTTGAACAAATTGCGGCAGCTCAGCGCCGCGCTCAACGGTGAAGCCAATCGACTTGGCCTGGGCCCGCAACAAGAACACACTCTCCAGGTTGGCAATAAAGTCGGGCAGGTTAAAGGCAGCGACATTGAGGGTCATGCGCCCAGCCTCAATCTTGGCCAGGTCAAGCACATCGTTGATGAGGTCAAGCAGGTGCTCGCCGCTAGATCTGATCAAGTCGAGCTCCGACCGGTGGGGGGCTAGGGTAGGCTGGCGATGCAGCAAGTTAGTAAAACCTAGAATAGCGTTGAGGGGGGTACGCAGCTCGTGGCTCATGTTGGCCAAAAACTCGCTTTTGGCATGGTTGGCCACCTCTGCGGTTTGCTTGGCCTGCTGCAACTCCTGAAATTTTTGAGTCAGGGTGGTGGCCATCTGCTGGAAGTTTTGCACCAGCGATCGCAGCTCTATCAACGGGCTGGTGGGCCACTGAATCGTTCGGCGCTCCTGCACCTGGGTCGGCAGGTTAGTAGTCACCTGGGCCAGTTCAAACAGCGGTTTCACAAACCGCTGACTGAGCCAGTGCGCAATGGCTAGGGTCAGCGCCGTGACCACCAGCAAGATGAACAAACTTCTGGTGTGCTGTTGCTGCACCGGTTGAACGTGGGGCTGAGCTGGTGACTCGACAATCAGCTTCCACCCGGCAATAGCCGGCAGGGACAATTCTTCTACAAACCACGAATTGCGCCAGCGGGTGACGTATAGAGGGCTACCGTCGGTCGGCAGCCAGTGATAAACACCCTCACTCAAGGGCACCACCTCGCCGGTTTGGCGCAGGTCAAAGGGGCTGCTCCAGGCCCGCTCGGGATTTGTGCTCAGCAGCACCTGCTGGTTTTGATCGACCAACGTCACCTGAAAGTTCAGATCGGCGGTTTCTGCCAGCATGTCCTTCATGGGAGACAGATCGATCTCGCCCCAGACGCGACCTTGCACTTGGCCCTGGTTGAGCACGGGCTGGCTGAGCAGCACGGTACTGTCTTGAGCCGAGTCGTCTCCCAGGCGATCGCGGGATAGGGATGGCCCAAGGTCCTTAGCAACTTGGCCCGGGTCAGGTAGCCTGAGCGCATGGGGAGGGCCATGGTCACTGGCGGCCTCGGCCACAATCTCATTGGCACCGTTGGTGACCACTAAATGCTGAAAATCTGGAGTCAGCGCTTGAATGGTTTTGGTCTGGGCTTGCAGGGTTCCCTGGTCCTGCAGAGAGAGTGAAGGCCCCGCTGCCTGAGCAGCAATGTCGGCCAGAGCCGTGGTCGCTTGAACGTGGCGGTCGTACCAAGCCTCAATGCGAGCTGCCAAGGGCTGGGAAAATAAGTTGAGTTGAATTTGCTCCTGGGCCACAACTTTGACTACAACCCCGTGGCTATCTTGCGCCATCAAAATCAGCGTTGGGAAAAAAGCAGCGGCCACCAGTAGGTTAAACAGGGTTTGCTGAAGCGATAGTGCGCTAGCCGCCTGGGGCCGTCCTATCCAGCGGTGAATGGGGGTATAGGACAGCAGCAGACTAGCCACCAGGGCATTAAAAATGCCATTGACCCCCTGCTTAAGCATAATAATCTGGGTTTGGTTGGGGTCTACTCTTAACACCAGGGAGTAAAATAACCACGCCAGCGGCATGCCGATGAGCACCCAATAAATGGCATTGACCAGCACCAGGTTACGCCGCGAGTGGCGAGCATAAAAAAACGCGACAAATAAAAATTCGGCGATAAAGATAACAATGGCGTAGGGGTGCTTCCAAAGAAAATAGGTGATGCTGGAAGCCACTACCGCTGCCACTGCGCCCCAGCGGACGCCATAGTAGCTAAGCACAAGCCACACGGCGATTGTGCCAAAGAGAAAGTCAATATGAAAAAAGAATGACCAGCGAAAATAATTTCCCAGAGCCCCTAAAATCAGCAGAACAATTAGCCCAAAAGAACTCCGCTGGGCTATCCCTCTTTGCTGCTGCGCCGACAAGTCTCCTGCAACGTTGTTCATAGTTTCTGATTGCTGCGTTGTCCGTGCCAACAGGGTCTGCATCTATAGCTATAGGTTTGCGCTCTAGACACTTAACGATTTGTAATGCTTAGTCTTGGCTTATCAGCGCCGCCATCTCTGCTCTTAAGGTTCCCAGTCCTCAATAAAACCTGCTTGGCAGCCGAAGTCGGCTAGCCAAGAACTAGCCAGAGTGACTGATCTTCTCAAGTGAAAGCTGTCTGGGCCTAAATCCGACATACATCCTTACTTTTCTTAACCTGCTGGCTCAGCGCTTGGCAGCTATTTAATCAATTTTTAAAGTAACGTTTTTCTACTACCTCTGCTTAAGATAAAAGAAAAATTTGGGTAGCAAAATTCTCATTTGCTAAGCACAAGATTCGCGCCTTGGAATCGGTAATCTAAACCATGGCGAGAGGAAACGCGCTCCTAAGATTAGCTTCCGATAGGTTATACAGAGCCATCACACAGGCAATAATGCCGTTTATTAATTGGTCAAACGGAGCGTCTTTGACAGAGCATAGACCTGTCTTTAAGTGACATTTAGGCTAATCACGTAGGACAAATTTAGAGTAATGAGTCATCACAAGACTAGTTTTTTTGATTATTTTTGCCCCTCCTAGAAGTTGTTGGCAAACCGAGATATATGACCTAGGTCAGCGGTGGAGACTCACTCCATACCATGAGTTCTTGGTCAAAACCGAGGGTCTGCGATCGCAGCTGCATAGCCTGAAAGCAGACGACAACTAGGGTGCGGGCAACCGCATGGGCGATCGCCGCCGAACCGACCCTCACGTTGGAAAATGAGCTGGTCACATGCCCTGCACCATGTACCCAACGCAGAACGGCTGCTAACCTAGCCATCTCCATGGGGTTGATGAAGCGACAGACCGTAGGCTGGACGGATTGCTTTCGCTTGGTGGGGCTCACAGATAACTTTCCATACCGAGAGAGGGCGGCAAATCTTGGGGGCAGACAGCCTTATTTGAGGCTTCAACCGTTACTTTAAGCACTCTCTGTCCTGCTGAGTGGGGTCAACCGAACCTCTCAGTACAGGAATCGCCGCTTGTGAAATCTGTCATTTCGGTCAAAAATTGCCCTTAAGTAACCCATAGCTGAACCACCACCGAACCGCCATGACGACGATTCTGGAACAGGGTAATATCTCGATCCATACCGAGAATATTTTTCCGATCATCAAAAAAGCGCTCTACTCAGAGCACGAAATCTTTCTGCGGGAGTTGGTCTCCAACGCCGTCGACGCCATCAAAAAGCTCTCCATGGTGGCGCGATCGGGCGAATACTCTGGCGACATCAGCGCTCCCGAGATTGAAATCAAATTCGACAAAGACAAGAAGACCCTCAGCATCTCCGACACCGGCATCGGCATGACCGCCGAGGAAATCAAAAAGTACATCAACCAGGTGGCCTTCTCCAGCGCTGAGGAGTTCATCACCAAATACAAAGACAGCGCCGCCGAAGATCCAATCATTGGTCACTTTGGTCTGGGCTTTTACTCTTCGTTTATGGTGGCCTCCACGGTCGAGATCGACACCCTCTCCTATAAAGACGGTGCCGAAGCGGTGCACTGGAGCTGCGACGGCTCGACCCAGTTTGAGCTGAGCGCCTCCGATCGCACTACCGTCGGCACCACCATCACCCTCACCCTGATGGAGGGCGAAGAAGAATATCTGGAGCCCGCCCGCATTCGGCAGTTGATCAAAACCTACTGCGACTTCATGCCGGTGCCGATCAAGATCGACGGCGAAGTCGTAAACAAGCACGAAGCCCCTTGGAAGCAGTCGCCCAGCAGCCTCACCGACGAAGACTATTTAGAGTTCTACCGCTACCTCTACCCCTTCCAGGAAGACCCGCTGCTGTGGATTCACCTCAACACCGACTACCCCTTCGTGGTCAACGGCATTCTCTACTTCCCCAAACTCAAGCCCGACATCGACATCACCAAGAGCAGCATTAAGCTCTACTGCAACCAGGTGTTTGTCACCGACAACTGCGAAGAGGTGGTGCCCCGATTCCTACTGCCCCTGCGCGGCGTGATCGACAGCACCGACATTCCGCTGAATGTGAGCCGCAGCTTTTTGCAGGGCGATCGCACCGTGCGCCGCATCGCCGACTACATTGCCAAGAAAGTGGGCGACAGCCTCAAGGCCTTGTACCGCGACGACCCCGCCAAGTACATTGCCAGCTGGCAAGACCTGGGCAATTTTGTCAAGTTTGGCTCCCTCAACGACGACAAGTTTAAGGAGCAGGTCAAAGACATCCTCATCTTCCGCACCACCGCCAAGCTAGGCGATGGGGAAGAGGCCGCTAAGGTGGAGGTACAAACCGAGGAAGGTGATGCTTGGTCAGAAGTGACGGACAACAAGCCCGCCACCGACGCCAAGGGCAACTTCTATACCACCCTGAGTGAGTATCTGGAGCGCAACAAAGACAAGCACGAAAACCGCGTCTTCTACGCCACCGATGAGGTTTCCCAGGCCACCTATATCCAGCTGTTCAAGAGCCAGGACCTGGAACTGCTGTTTATGGATTCGTTCATCGACACCCACTTTATTCCTACCCTGGAGCGGGAATATTCCGACGTGAAATTTGTGCGCGTCGATGCGGATCTGGACGACACTCTGCTCGATAAAGAAAAGCAGAGCGAAATCGTTGACCCAGCTACCAACAAAACCCGCAACGACGAAATCAAGGAGATGTTTGAGCAGGCGATCAACCGTCCCCGCGTCAACGTCAAACCCCAGGCGCTGAAGGGCGAAGGCGCACCCCCGGCCATGGTGCTGCTGCCTGAGGAAGCCCGCCGCATGCAGGAAACCATGGCGATGATTCAACAGCAGGAGATGCAGTTCCCCGACGACCACGTGCTGATGGTGAATACGGCCCACCCGCTGATTCAAAACCTGCTGGGGCTGAGCCAGAGCACAATTATTGGTGCCGACGGCGGTAGCTCACCCGCTGGTGACCTGGCGAAGATGATCTGCAACCAGGTCTACGACACGGCGCTGATGGCTCAAAAGGGCTTTGATGCCGATGGCATGAAGACCTTTGTGGAGCGGTCAAACACCCTGCTGACGAAGCTCACCGAGCGATAGAGCAAGAGGAGCGTTAGTCTGTATGAAGAACCCCGGGTTTAAAGAATTCGGGGTTCTTTGCCTTTAAGAACCAGGGCATCCATGAGTCAGGGGCAGTGGGAACTTCAAAAATACGTTACACCAGAAGGGACTTGTCCCTTTGATACATGGTTTGCAAATCTCGATGCTCAAACCCAAGCCAGAATAGATGCTCGGCTTGACCGGGTCAGTCTAGGAAATTTTGGCGATCGCAAAAGCATTGGCGAAGGAGTTTACGAGCTACGGTTCTTTTTTGGCCCAGGCTATCGGGTTTACTATGGTTTAGCAGGTAGACGAGTTGTGCTATTGCTGGTCGGCGGCGATAAGAAAGGTCAGAATAAAGACATTCGGACGGCGCAACAGTTCTGGGCAATGTATCAGAGTGAACAGCGGGAGGGGTGATTCGATGCCAGTGAAAGATTATCGAACTGACTTGCTGGTGAGGTTAGCTAACCCAGACTATGCGGCCCTGTACCTCAAGACAGCTTTAGACGAAACGCTGAAAGATGGCAACCGGGAAGCTTTTGTGCTGGCCCTAAGGAATGTGGTTGAAGCTAGGCAGGTCACGCAAGAAAACAGTGCTGATGCCCTCAGTAAGCCTCTGCAACAGGTTTTAACAGAAGGAGAAAACCCAACTCTTGAAACCTTTGTGGTTGTACTCAGCGCTGTAGGGTTGACTATTGACTTTAAACCCGCTTGATCGCGTTGCGAATAAAGAAGTTTAATGCTGATCAGTGCATCTCAGTTTGAAAGCCTAGGGATAAGAGCCTTTTCAACTACCCTGATTCTCATGGGTTGGTGCCTAAGCATTGGGCTTATTGCAGAAGTGGAATGCACCTAAGTTAGCCCACTCTATGGCTGACTAAATCAAATTAGTTAGATCATTGAGGCAGTTCTTCTATAGAATCTTCTAGGCTTTTCATGGCTTCTTCTAAAAGTGATGACATGTCTTGACCGTAAGGCAAAGACTCTGGATTTTCTGCTCTTTCTCTAATTCTTGAAGCATCAAGGCTTTGAATAATTCCCGTATCAACTAAGAAAATCAATTCTTTCGCTGCTTCTTCTCGGCTTGGATTGCTTAACGCTTTCTGTATCAGCGAAAACTCAATTTTTTGTCGTTCCAATTGAATTCCGGCTTCTGCTTTTTGTCGTTCTAACTCTAGTTGAGCATTAGCTTGCAAAGCTACTGTAAATACTCCACCAAGCAAAGTGATCCATCCTCCAAACACAGCAACCAGCAAGGGAGAATTGTGCAAGATGCTGACTCTCGCTGAGTTATTACTCTTGCTCAAAAACTCATCGCCTTCTTTGTCTAGTTTTTCAAGTGATGCTTCTTGACCTTGGTCTTGCATAGTTACTTACTATAAATTATATAATATTACTTATCGCTGGCGTAGAAGATATTTCTCTATCTTCTACGCTTATACAATAGGCATTCTAATGTACCTAATCCGTTCGTGAACCGGTATAGCGATCGCGTGGACATAGCGAAGTATCTCTAAGATGACTAATAGGCATTGGCAAACGGTAAGTGGCGTCTTAGAGCATGGCCACCAAGTAGCTTCCGGCGCTGCTGCGGATAGTCCCTATCCTAGTGGGACAATCGAAATGCAAACGCCGTTTTTTGAAGCTTTAGGGCTAGACCTAACAGAATATTTTAAGGGAACGCTCAATATTTCCATTAGCCCTAGCACCTTTAATCTCACCAATCCCGAACTTACCTTTCGCCAGATCGAGTGGACCGATCGCCATCCTCCCGAAGACTTTTCCTTTTCTCGCTGTCGAGTTTTGTTTCAAGCCTCAGTCTATAATTGCTGGATATATTACCCGCACCCAGAGACCAAAAAACGCAACTTTCAAAACCCATCTATTCTTGAAATAATTGCCCCACCAATAGCAAATATTCAGTATGGGGACAAGGTTGAGATTGAGTACAACCCGTTAGAAGTCTCTGTAAATTAGTCATTTTCTGAGGTGAGTAGCCCACCCAAACAAACTCTTTGGCTAAGTTTAGTTCGGTAATCCAATAGGCATCTCTAGTTACTACTGGGATATCAAGAGTAACGATATCTAAATGAGTTAAAGCTTTCATTACAACAGCCGTTGACTCCACCGATGTTGTATGCCATGATTCCGCCATCGCAGTTCCTGTAACGACAAGTCCTCTTTAATCTTTAGTTAATAGAATTTGCACCAGCAGAACGTAGGCAATAGCCGGTCGATCTGTAAATTCTGGGCTAAATAGTTTGGAGGCTGGGCGAACATGTTAAACGCAAAAGTGTTAGATGCAAAACCGTTGAGGCTGCCCCTATGGTTTATTTCCTGGCGCTGCTGATAGGCGTTATTGCCGGTCTCCGCACCATGACCGCGATCGCTGCGGTCAGCTGGGCCGCCTACCTGGGCTACCTCAACCTCGACGGCAGTTGGCTCGCCTTCCTCGGCTACCGCTTCACCCCCTGGATTTTGTCAGCGCTAGCGCTGGGCGAATTCGTCACCGACCAACTTCCCTCAACCCCCAGTCGCAAGGTTCCGGTTCAGTTTGGGGCTCGCATTCTCAGCGGCGCTATCTCAGGGGCAGCGATCGCCCTACCGAGCGGCACGTGGGTGGGCGGACTAATCGCCGGTGCTGTTGGTGCGGTAATTGGCACTCTGGGCGGCGCGGCAGCCCGGTCTCGGCTCGCTAAAGCCCTAGGCCGCGACCTACCGGCGGCGCTGATTGAAGACGCGATCGCCATCGTTGGCGCAGTTTTAGTCGTGGGGCTGCTGTAATGACTCAATCCTTTGATGCGCTGATCATTGGGGCTGGTCAGGCGGGGCCACCCCTGGCCGGACGGCTGACTGCGGCGGGCATGACCGTAGCGCTGATTGAGCGACACCTGTTCGGCGGCACCTGCGTCAACACCGGCTGCACGCCGACTAAAACGTTAGTTGCCAGCGCCTACGCCGCTCACCTAGCCCGCCGCGCCGCCGACTATGGCGTGATGATCTCGGGTGCGATTGAGGTCGATATGGCCCAGGTCAAGGCGCGGGTTAACACCGTAGTCGCTAACTCCCGCAGTGGGCTAGAGGCCTGGCTCGGCAGCATGGAGCGCTTGACCGTGTTCCATGGTCAGGCCCGCTTTGAAAGCGCAAACACCCTGCGGGTCGGCGACGAACTCCTGACCGCGCCGCAAATTTTCATCAATGTAGGCGGGCGGGCGCGGGTACCCAAAATGCCCGGTATTGAGAAGATCAACTATCTGACCAATACCTCCATGCTGGCGCTCGACAGTCTGCCCCGTCATTTGGTGATAGTGGGCGGCAGCTACATCGGCCTAGAGTTTGCCCAGATTTACCGTCGCTTCGGAGCAGCGGTAACAGTGGTTGAAAAAGGCCCGCGCCTGGTTTCTCGGGAGGATGAAGACATATCCACCGCAATTCGAGACGTGCTCGAAGCCGAGGGTGTGCAGGTGCGCACGGGGGCTGAATGCATTGCCTTTGCCCCCCATGCTGACGGCGCGACGGTGCACCTTGACTGCACCGACGGCGAACCCGCGGTGATCGGCAGCCACGTCCTGCTAGCGGTGGGGCGCCAGCCCAACACCGACGATCTGGGCCTCGATCTCGCCGGTATCGCCACAGACGAGCACGGCTACATCACCGTCGACGATCAGCTCCGCACCACTGTGCCGGGCATTTGGGCCTTGGGCGACTGTAATGGCCGAGGTGCCTTCACCCATACCTCCTACAACGATTTTGAGATTGTCGCCGCCAATCTGCTCGATGGTGAGACTCGAGGGGTGAGCGATCGCATCCTCGCCTATGCCCTCTACACTGACCCACCCCTAGGGCGCGTCGGCCTGACCGAGGCCCAGGCGCGGGCCACCGGGCGGCCCCTGCTGATGGGCACCAGACCGATGACAAAAGTGGGCCGCGCCATTGAGAAAGGCGAGACCCACGGCTTGATCAAAATTGTGGCCGACGCCGAAACCCAGCGCATTCTTGGGGCAGCAATTTTGGGCGTTGGCGGCGATGAGGCGATTCACGGGCTGATCGACATCATGACCGCCGACCAGCCCTACACCACCCTACAAAGGGCCGTGCCTATTCACCCCACCGTATCTGAGCTGCTCCCCACGGTGGTGGGCGAAATGCAGCCGCTGCCGACCTCCTGAGGGGTTCACCACTCCTAGTAGGGCCACTGCCAGTTGACAATTTCATCCTGGTCTTTGCCCTCGGTGTGGGCATAGGTGAGGCACTCAATAATCTTGTTTTTCATCTTCTCCTTCACGTGGGCGGCCGCCGAACCCAGCTTGGGCACCCGATCGATCACGTCGATTACCAGGTTGAAGCGATCGATCTCGTTGTTGATCGCCAGCTCTAGCGGGGTGTTGATGTTGCCCTGCTCTTTGTAGCCCCGCACGTGGATGCGGTCTTGGTTTGAGCGGCGATACACCAGCTTGTGAATCAGCCAGGGATAGCCATGAAAGTTGAAGACAATTGGCTTGTCGGGGGTAAACAGTGAGTCGAAGTCGCGATCGCTGAGCCCGTGGGGGTGCTCCCCAGACGAAATTAAGGTGAATAGGTCAACCACGTTGACAAACCGCACCTTCAGGTGGGGAAACTCCTCCCGCAGAATAGCGGTCGCCGCCAGTGATTCTTTGGTGACAATGTCACCGCAGCAGGCCATCACCACGTCCGGCTCATCCGGCTCGGTGCCGCAGTCGTCGTTGCTGGCCCAGTCCCAAATGCCCAAGCCCTTGGTGCAGTGGGTCACCGCCTGCTCCATATTGAGGTACTGGAGGTGGCTCTGTTTGTCAGAGACAATCACGTTGATGTAGTCGATGCTGCGGAAGCAGTGGTCGGCCACCGACAGCAAACAGTTGGCATCGGGCGGAAAGTAAACCCGCACCACATCGGGGCTTTTATTGGTCACCAGATCGACATAGCCGGGGTCCTGGTGGCTAAAGCCGTTGTGGTCTTGTCGCCACACCAGCGACGACAGCAGAATGTTGAGTGACGACACCGATCGCCGCCAGGGCACGTGATTTTTACAGATATCTAACCACTTGGCATGCTGGTTAAACATCGAGCTGACCACGTGGGCAAAGGCCTCGTAGCTGTGAAACAGACCGTGGCGACCGGTGAGCAGATAGCCCTCTAGCCAGCCCTGGAGGGTGTGCTCGCTGAGCATTTCCATCACTCGGCCGTCCTGCGACAGCTCGCCACCGTCGAGATCTTCAGGTAAAAAGTCAGCCATCCATGCCTTTTGGGAAACCTCATACACCGAGTTCAGTCGGTTAGAGGCCGTTTCATCCGGCCCCATCAGGCGGAAGTTGTTGGGGTTGTCGCGCATAATTTCGCGCATCAGAATGCCCAGGGCCTTAGTGTTCTCAAACTCCACGCTACCGGGCTTGGGTACGTCGATCGCATACTCGCGAAAGTCAGGCATCTTCAAAGCCTTGCGCAGCATCCCGCCGTTGGCGTTTGGGTTGTCGCTCATGCGGCGGTGGCCCACCGGGGCCAGATCCTTCAGCTCAGGAATCAAGGTGCCGTTTTCGTCGAACAGTTCCTCAGGGCCGTAGCTGCGCATCCACTCTTCGAGCAGGCGCAGGTGTTCGGGGTTGCTGTGCATACCGCCCATCGGCACCTGGTGGGCCCGCCAAAACCCCTCTACTTTGTGGCCATCCACTTCTTTAGGCCCCGTCCAACCCTTGGGGGTGCGCAGCACAATCATTGGCCAGCGGGGGCGCTCCTGGTTGCCGTTGACGCGAGCGTTTTGCTGAATGTCTTTGATCTTGAGAATGCACTCTTCCATAACGGCCGCCATCTGCTGGTGCACCTCGGCCGGGTCGCTGCCCTCGACAAAATAGGGCGTGTAGCCATAGCCCACAAACAGCGCCTCCAGCTCTTCGTGGGAAACCCGCGAGAGGATAGACGGGTTGGCAATCTTGTAACCATTCAGGTTGAGGATGGGCAGTACTGCGCCATCGCGGGCTGGGTTGATAAATTTATTGGAGTGCCAGGAGGTGGCTAAAGCTCCCGTTTCTGCCTCTCCGTCTCCCACAACGCAGGCGACGATTAGCTCGGGGTTGTCGAGGGCGGCCCCAAAGGAGTGAGAGAGGCTGTAGCCCAATTCGCCCCCCTCGTGGATCGACCCGGGGGTTTCGGGGGTGACGTGGCTGCCAATGTGGCCCGGGAACGAGAACTGTTTGAAGAAGCGGCGCATGCCGTCTTCGTCGGGGCTTTTGTCAGGATAGATCTCGGAGTAGGTGCCCTCTAAATAGACTGGCCCCAATACCCCTGGAGCACCGTGGCCCGGCCCAGCCACAAAGATCATGTTGAGGTCGTACTTTTTAATCAGCCGGTTGCAGTGGATGTAGGTAAAGCTCAGGGCTGGCGAAGCTCCCCAGTGGCCCAGCAGGCGATGCTTAACGTGCTCAGCCTTGAGGGGTTCCTTGAGCAAGGGGTTACTGCGCAGATAGATCATACCTACGGCGAGGTAGTTGCAGGCTCGCCAGTAGGCGTGCGTTTTGCGCAGTTCCTCATCGGTGAGGGGCTTGGTTTGGGGCGGGGAGGCTACTACCATGGTGTTAATTCCAGCAAAAAGTACTCGCTATCTTTAATAGAATTAAAAACAGGGTTTTCGGTCCTAAGTTAACGTTCTAGAGCATTTTCTATTGCCTAGACAATACTTCCTCAAAATTAAATTTTGATTAGGGTAGATAAGCGAGGCTACCAGTCTGACTGTGTAAGCGGTTAAGGCTAAGCAGCGATCGCGATTTATAGTTTTGTTTCTGGTCTTCTAAGAAACTATTCACCCTACAAAATCAACCCAATGACAGGTGCGATCGCGGCTTAGACAGCTCCACAAAATCGAGTTAAAACACTAGTTTTGTTAGAATTGCTACAGCTATTTCAAAGTTTATTAGGCCCTACAGTTAGGGCCGTAGATAATACATTAGGCTCTGCACCAAATCGGGGGGGAGCCCCAGGCGATTTTGTAGATCGGCTAAATCTTGGTAAGGGCCACGGTGCGATCGCTCCCACACAATGGCCTCAGCTAAGGCCGCAGGCACTCCCGGCAGACGAACCAGGCACGAGACCGTAGCCTGGTTGAGGCTTACCGTGGGCAAAGTACCGCAGTGCTCCTCGTAGTAGCAAAACGACAGCACGGCAGCCAGGGGAGTCAGCTGGGCCGGGGCCGTGCCCAATGCCGCCGCCAAATCCTCTAGGCAGTGAAACTGCACCCCAGCCTGGCGCAGGCGCACCAACCCCTGGGCCTGGCGAATCGATAGCCCCGGCAACCGGAGCCAGTCATCGACCGTCGCCCGGTTCACATCCAGGGCAAATCCCAACTTGGCTGCCGCCTCAACCTCCTGGTAAGACTGGAGCCGATAGCTCGGTTGGCTCAAGCGAGCCGCCAGGGGATGTAACTGTGCCCTCAAGCCTTGCCAACGTTTTAGCACTGTCGCATCCCTAGGCCACTTGATCTAAAAGCTGACGTCGCTTCTGCTCAAACTCCAGCTCCGAAATCAGCCCCTCCTGACGCAGGGTGTCTAGCTCCCGCAGAGCAACCCCAAGGGCGCTAATCTGAGCTGGATCAAGAGTAGCGGTAGCAGGAGCGACCTTATTGGTCTTGCTCCAGCGCTGGTCAAAATCATCAGATGACTGCCTAAGCAACATGACCCCTTCAATGGCACAGGCCACTTTAGGAATTGGGATGACCAACCCCAGCACAATATAAACAGCTCCCCAAAAGGGTTGGCCCAAATAAAATTTATGCAGACCCGTCAAAGGAGTCAAAACCCCTAACCACGCTAGAATGACGGCTGTTCGACGGGAACGCTCTGCCAACATCATTGCCCTTCGCTTTTGTATAAAGCCTGTAGAGGCTAAAGCTTTGAATTATCTTGTGAATTCAGTATAAGACGGGCATAAAGAATCGACATAGCCCTCCAGATTCTGGTATGCCGTTCTCACGACTTCCGCAACAATAAAATAATCTCCCCTAGTTCTGCCCCTGAATGCCCCACTCTGCCTTCTCCCCTGAATGGCTCAACCGTTTCACCGATCCCTACGCGCTACTGGGTGTGTCAGTAGTAGCCGATGAGCGGCGCATTCTCAAGCGCTATCGAGTAGTGGCCAAACAGCTGCACCCCGACGCGTTGGTCGATGTGCCGGCCGAGCTGCGCCAGCTGGCCGACCAGGTGTTGCCCAAGCTAGTCAACCCCGCCTACCAGCGCCTCAAGCAAGATAAAGGCCGCAACGAGGTGCTGGCGGCCCTCCGATTCAAAGTGCGCCGCCTCAGCCGCGATCAGCAGCTCCAGCCCACCAGCAAACCTGGCAAATATCTGCTAGATGTCGCTGAGGCCGAGGTAGATGTGTTCTACGAGCAGGCGGTCGATCAGCTGTGCGATCGCCAGTACGAGTCTCTAGCTGAGTTCGAAACTTGCACTCAGCAGCTCAGCGAACTCAACCTGGTGTATCTGCGCCGCAAAATGGGTGCACCGGTGATTCGCGAAAAGCGCAGCGGGCTCGTATCCGCCACCACCATCGCCTCTGATTCTCCAGCCGACCACCTTGCTAACAACGGCAAGTCGTCCGGGCAGGCCTACGCCGATCGCCACTATGGCCGAGCCCAGGAGTATCTGAAAGGCAAAAACGTTCAGGCTGCTATTCAAGAACTCAAGGATGCCCTGAAGATCGACCCTCAAAACAGCAGCTACCACTGCCTCATGGGCCAGGCCTATCTGCTGCAAAAGCTGCCCGGCATGGCCAAGGTGCACTTCAAGCAGGCGCTGCGCCTCAACCCCAACAACGCTGTGGCCCTGAAGTATGCTCGGCAGCTCAACCTATCTCTGAGCGATCCCCCACCTCGCCCTGCCGCTACACCAACCCAGGACAAGCCCAAGCAGCCGGACAGCAAGCCGTCAGACAGCCCCAAGCGATCGCTGTTTGGCAAGCTATTTTCTAAAGGTCCCAGCCGCTAAGCTCTGGGCAATCCTTAAGCAATCCTTGGGTTTAGGGAATGATTGGCAACAAAGCCTACAGCGCAGCGGTACAAGCAATGTAATAAAATCGCAACGCTATCTATGATCTAGGTAGATAGATCCCCGTCGCGATCGGAGCGCCCAAGCCCTGTGAACAGCCCTGTGAATAGTTTCGACGCCAAAACCCACCTCACCGTAGGCGACACCACCTACACCATCTACAGCCTGCCCGCTGCGGCAGCGACCCTAGGCGACATTAGCCGTCTGCCCTTCAGCCTCAAGGTGCTGCTCGAAAACCTGCTGCGCCACGAAGACGGGCGATCGGTCACGGCGACAGATGTGCAGGCCGTTGCCGACTGGCTCAAAGACAAAACCTCCAGCCGCGAGATTGCCTACCGCCCGGCCCGCGTGCTAATGCAAGACTTCACTGGCGTGCCCGCCGTGGTCGATCTAGCTGCCATGCGCGACGCCATGGTCAACCTGGGGGGCGACCCCGACAAAATCAACCCCCTCTCTCCGGTCGATCTGGTGATTGACCACTCGGTGATGGTTGACTCCTTCGGCAATGCCGGTGCCTTTGGCCAAAACGTCGAGAAAGAGTTTCAGCGCAACTTTGAGCGCTATGCCTTTTTGCGCTGGGGCCAAAGCGCCTTCGACAACTTCCGCGTGGTGCCACCGGGCACCGGCATTTGCCATCAAGTCAACCTGGAGTATCTAGCCCAGGTGGTGTGGACCAAGGCCGAACATGGTGAAACCGTTGCCTACCCCGACACCCTGGTGGGCACCGACAGCCACACCACTATGATCAATGGCCTCTCGGTGCTGGGCTGGGGCGTGGGCGGCATTGAGGCCGAGGCGGCTATGCTGGGTCAGCCGATTTCGATGCTGATTCCTGAAGTGGTGGGGTTCAAGCTCACCGGGCAGCTCCCTGAGGGGGCAACCGCCACCGACCTGGTGCTCACCGTGGTGCAAATGCTGCGGGCCAAGGGCGTCGTCGGCAAGTTTGTCGAATTTTATGGCGATGGCCTCGACCATCTCACCCTGGCCGATCGCGCCACCATTGCCAATATGGCTCCCGAGTACGGAGCCACCTGCGGCTTCTTCCCCATCGATGGTGAAACCATCCGCTACCTGGAGTTCTCTGGCCGCGACCCCGATCGCGTCGCTTTGGTCGAGGCCTATGCCAAAGCCCAGGGTCTCTGGCGCGATGCCACCGCCCCCGAGCCCGTCTTTACCGACTCCCTATCGCTGGATTTAGCGACCGTAGAACCTTCCCTGGCAGGACCCAAGCGACCTCAAGATCGCGTCACCCTAGCAGCCCTGGCTCAGCAGTTCAAGGAAAGTGACTTCCCTGGCTTTAGCGGCAAGCCCTACACCGAGAAGCAATCCGTTCCTGTGGCTGGCACCAACTACAGCCTCACCGACGGCGACGTGGTGATCGCTGCCATCACCAGCTGCACCAACACCTCTAACCCCTCGGTCATGATTGGCGCGGGTCTGGTAGCCCGCAAGGCGAGGGAAAAGGGCTTGACCGTCAAGCCCTGGGTCAAAACCTCCCTCGCCCCTGGCAGTCAGGTGGTGACTGACTACCTCGAAAAGGCCAACCTCCAGGAAGACCTGGATGCCCTGGGTTTTAACCTGGTGGGCTACGGCTGCACCACCTGCATCGGCAACTCTGGCCCCCTGTCTGGCCCCATTGCCAGCGCCATTGATGGCAACGATCTGGTGGTGGGCGCGGTGCTGTCAGGCAACCGCAACTTCGAGGGGCGCGTGAGTCCTCACACCAAGGCTAACTACCTAGCCTCACCGCCCTTGGTGGTGGCCTATGCGATCGCAGGTAGCCTCGCCATTGACCTCAAAACCGACCCCATCGGCCAAGATCCCGAAGGCCGCCCCGTCTACCTCAAAGATATCTGGCCCACCAGCGCTGAAATCTTCGAGGTGATGACTGCGGCCCTCACCCCCGACATGTTTCGCAGCCGCTACAGCAACGTGTTCACCGGCACCGCTGACTGGCAGCAGATCGCTACCCCCGAGAGCCAGACCTACACCTGGAGCGGCGACAGCACCTACGTGCAAAATCCGCCCTACTTCACCGATATGGCTCCCAGTGTTAACGGTCAGGCCTTTGCCGATATTACCGGTGCTAGGCCCCTGGCAATTTTGGGCGACAGCATCACCACTGACCACATCTCCCCCGCCGGAGCAATCAAAACCGATAGCCCCGCCGGCAGCTATCTGGTGGGTAACCACGTTACCGCTGCCGACTTCAACTCCTACGGATCGCGTCGGGGTAACCACGAGGTGATGATGCGCGGCACCTTCGCCAACATTCGGCTCAAGAATGAGATGGTGCCAGGTTCCTCTGGCGGTGTGACCAAATACATGCCCGATGGCACCGACATGTCCATTTATGATGCCGCCATGAAGTACCAGGCCAGCGGTACCCCGCTAGTGGTGATTGCGGGCAAAGAGTACGGCACCGGGTCATCCCGCGACTGGGCGGCCAAAGGCACCCGACTGCTCGGGGTTAAAGCCGTGGTAGCCGAGAGTTTCGAGCGCATTCACCGCTCCAACCTGGTCGGCATGGGGGTGCTGCCCTTGCAGTTTAAGGACGGTTTGCACCGAGGCATACTGCACCTCGACGGCAGCGAAACCTTTGACCTGACTGGGCTCAGCGGTGGCATTCAGCCCGGTATGACCGTCAATCTAGTGATTCACCGGGGCAGCAACGACAGCACCACCGTACCGCTGCTGTGCCGCATCGATACCCTAGACGAAGTGGAGTACTTCCGCCACGGCGGCATCTTGCCCTACGTGCTGCGGCAGCTACTAGCTGCCTAGAGCGCTTTGGAACCCTGACGCTCTGTGTCCGTCAAGGGTAGAAATACGCAGGTGCTCCTAATCAACTCATCAACGACTCGTTAAGACTCGTTGAAGATGGAGGCGTGGTCAAGGCAACCCCAGACTGCGCCTCCTATAGTTTGGACATTGTCAAGGGAATTCTGACAGTACCTATTGCCATTAACCATTACCAGGGATGCCGGTATGACCTCATCCATTGCCCCAGATCAGGATCCACAAGTAGTCGCAGAGCAGCTCTCTAATGAGGCGATAGACACCGCTCGGGTTGTTAGCGTGCCGTCTACTTTGACCGTTGTTGAGGCGGTCGAGTTTGAGCAACAGGTAAAGCAGCACTGCCTGAGCCAACCAACCCCTGAAACTATCATTATTGATCTAAGCCAGACTCAGTTTATTGATAGCAGTGGCTTGGGGGCCCTAGTGATCTGCTATCGCACCTGTCACGCCAAGGGCATTGCCATGGTGCTGCGGGGGGTGCAAGAGCAGGTACGCATGGTGCTAGCTCTAACCGACCTAGAGCAGCTGTTTACCTTTGAACCGGTTGCCGGTGAGCCCGAAAGCCCTGCCCTTAAGCCCGAAATGCGGTTTGTAGCGCTGACCACTCATCCCTCGGTGGCCTCGAAGGGCAAGCGCCTGCTGGATATTGTCGGAGCGCTGGTGGGTCTGGTGCTGACCGCAGTGTTGTCGGTGCCCATTGTGATTGCCATTAAGCTCGAAGATGGCGGCCCGATTCTCTTTAAACAGGTGCGCTGCTCGTGGATGGGCAAACGCTTCCACATTTGGAAGTTTCGCTCCATGGTGATCGATGCCGAAGCGCTCAAGGCCCAGGTTGAAAACGAGGTAGAAGGTCCTCTGTTTAAGAATGAAAACGACCCTCGCATTACTAAAGTGGGCCGCTTTCTGCGCCGCACTAGCCTCGACGAACTGCCTCAGTTTTGGAACGTGCTGCGGGGCGATATGAGCTTAGTAGGTACCCGTCCGCCTACTCCCGATGAAATTGAGCAGTACAAGGTGCCCGAGTGGCAGCGCCTTGACGTCAAACCCGGCATGACCGGCGAGTGGCAGGTCAACGGCCGCTCTACGGTGAAAAAGTTTGAAGACGTGATTCGGATGGATCTGGACTACCAGAAGAACTGGAGTCTGGCCTACGATATTCAGCTAATTCTTAAGACCGTTTTGGTGCTGTTCTCAAAGAAGGCAGGGGCATCTTAGGACAGCGTTGAGAAGGATGGATAGGTGAACGGGGTAGGCAGGTGGATGGGTTGATCTGCTGGAAAACTCCTGGCAATTTTTATTCTCAAGAAGAATAAAGATTGTCCACTTTAGACAAGCCGTACAGTCGCACCTGGTCTAGCAAGCCGCGATAGAGTAGTGGTGTTGAGGTAGCGGGCACGGTGGGCGGCATGGGGGTTCATGTTCTAGCGATCGCAGTTTGGTTGGGCAGCCTCTCGCTATATGGGGCCGCCTTCTTTTTCCCTGAGGTGCACCGTCGCCACGACTTTTTTTGGAGTGGGGTGGGGGCATTCTACGGGCTGGTGCTGTGGTTTAGTGCCGTTCAAACCTCGCCTACTGAGCTGCTGGGTCATCTGGCCAGCGTGGTGCTGCTGGGCTGGCTGGGCTGGCAAACTTTAAGTCTGCGCCGTAAGCGCACGCCGCTAGACTTGCAGACGCCCGTTACCCGAGATTCCTGGTCGACCTTTGGACATCAGCTGAAACAGTGGACTGTCGGTCTGCTGCGAGGCACTCCCCTCAGTCGCTGGCTGCCTGAGGCTGAAGACGGCAGACTGCCGGGCGATCCGGCGATCGCCATCAGCGAAATTCGAGCGTCGTCCCTCAAGGATGTGGACTACGAATTTGTCGATGAGCTAGCGCCCGGCCCTCGTCGGCCATCATCCCCTGGAACCATGGCTTCTGAAAGCGTGGGCCACATTCCAGAACCCTTTGTTTTAGAGCCGGTTAAAGCTCCGTCTTCGCCACCGGTTAAAGCAGCGCGATGGTCAAAGACCGGCCCGGTAGGGCCATCGCCCCAGCCCCGTGCCTCCCAGACTGTACCAGCCGCCCAGAATTCTCAGAAGTCTCCCAAAACTCCTCAAGTCAAGACAAAGCAGAAGCCCTCTACGATTGGGGGCAGGTTAGCCGGGTTAAAGGCCTGGGTGGGAGACGTTGTTAAAGCCAAAACCAGCCCTAAGCCCAAGCGAGCGGTGATCGAAATTCCACCCCGGCCTTCGCCATTGGCTAAACCCAATCGTCCCCCTGCCGCTAGCCCCGATTCCACTGCCAAAGCCACGTCAGGCGTAGATCCATCTTCAACGGTGACTATTGTTGACACCGAGGCAACGGAGAGTTTTGACGGAGTTGATGAGGACAATCCCCGTAGGGATACGCGTTCCGCGTCGGTTTCCGGCCCTGGGGTGCCACAGGCTACAAGCTCCGACCACGACAGTTCAGCCATTCCAGAACCCGATGCCGCTAAAGCGACCAGCCCATACCCCTCGGCCCGCGAAGATTCTGGCATTCCCGAAGCCGAGGAAGAGGAAAATTGGCCCAGCGACCTATAGGCTGCTCTCCCTGCCACTGAACGCCGAGATTAGCCCGACAATTGCCCTCAACCTGGCCTAATGTATAGAGATAGCTCACCAGAGGCAGCCCTTAGCAATTGTTAGGGGGGCCGAATCTGCCATAATGGCGCGAGCATCCTTCACCCTTAGTCAACCTCCGGCTGTGACAGACCCTAAAAGCTACAAAGAGACCGTTCTTCTCCCCCAGACCAGTTTTGACATGCGGGCCAACGCCACCCAGCGCGAGCCTGAGATTCAAGCGTTTTGGGCCGAAAACCAAATCTACGAAACTCTGTCGACCAGCAACCCCGGCGAGATTTTTGTGCTGCACGACGGGCCGCCCTACGCTAACGGCGACCTGCACATTGGCCACGCCCTCAACAAAATTCTCAAAGACACAATTAACAAATACCAGCTGCTCAAGGGCCGCAAGGTGCGCTACGTGCCTGGCTGGGACTGCCACGGCCTACCGATCGAGCTCAAGGTGCTCCAAGCGATGGACCCGGAAGCGCGGGCCAATCTAACGCCGATCAAGCTGCGCTACAAGGCGAAGGCCTTTGCCCTTAAAGCGATCGATCGCCAACGGGAGAGCTTCAAGCGCTACGGTATTTGGGGTGACTGGGATCACCCCTACATGACGCTGCTGCCCAAGTACGAAGCGGCTCAGATTGAAGTGTTTGGGCAGATGTACCTGAAAGGCTACATCTATCGCGGCCTCAAGTCTGTCCACTGGAGCCCCACCTCTCAGACAGCCCTGGCAGAGGCCGAGCTGGAATATCCCGAAGGCCACACCTCCCCCAGCATCTACGCGGCATTTCCCATGGTGAGCGCGTCGCCCGACGCAAAGGCGGCGCTAGAGCCCTACCTGGGTGAGCTGGGCGTGGCGATCTGGACGACCACCCCCTGGACAATTCCGGCCAACTTGGGGGTGGCGGTGAACGGGGAACTGACCTACGCCGTAGTCGAGGTGGCGTCTGGGACGCCGTTTAAGTACCTGATCATCGCCAAGGATCTGTGCGATCGCATGGCCCAGGTGCTCGGCTCTGAACTTACCCTCAAGGCCGAAATCAAGGGTGCAGCCCTAGAGTATTCCACCTACCGCCATCCGCTGTTTGATCGCACCAGCCCCATTCTGATCGGCGGCGACTATGTCACCACCGAGTCGGGTACTGGCCTGGTGCATACCGCTCCTGACCACGGCGACGAAGACTTTAAAGTGGGCCAGCGCTACGGTCTGCCCTTGCTCTGCCCCGTGGATGAAAAGGGCGACATGACCGAGGCGGCCGGTCCCTTTGCTGGGCTCAACGTGCTCACCAACGCCAACCCGGCAGTGATTGAGGCCCTACAAAAGGCGGGTTCTCTGCTCAAGCATGAGCCCTACGTTCACAAGTACCCCTACGACTGGCGCACCAAGCAGCCCACCATCTACCGCGCCACCGAACAGTGGTTTGCCTCCGTCGAGGGCTTCCGCGACGAGGCGCTAAAGGCAATCAAGTCGGTGCAGTGGATTCCGGCCACGGGTGAAAACCGGATTACGGCGATGGTGGGCGATCGCTCCGACTGGTGCATCTCGCGCCAGCGCACCTGGGGTATGCCGATCCCTGTGTTCTACGACGAAGCCACGGGCGAACCCCTGCTCAACGAAACAACCCTGGCCCACATCAAAGCGCTCTTTGCCGAAAAAGGCTCCGACGCCTGGTGGGAGCTAACCGAGGCGGAACTCTTGCCAGAACAGTACCGCAACAACGGCCACACCTACCGCAAGGGCACCGACACCATGGATGTGTGGTTCGACTCGGGCTCTTCCTGGGCGGCGGTGGCTCAGCAGCGCGGCGAGCTAGAGTACCCAGTGGATATGTACCTGGAGGGTTCTGACCAGCATCGAGGCTGGTTCCAGTCGAGCCTGCTGACCAGCGTGGCGGTGAATGGCTGCGCCCCCTACAGAACGGTGCTCACCCACGGCTTTGCCCTCGACGAGCAGGGCCGCAAGATGAGTAAATCCATCGGCAACGTGGTAGATCCGGCAATTGTGATCAACGGCGGCAAAAACCAGAAGCAGGACCCGCCCTATGGGGCCGACGTGCTGCGCCTGTGGGTGTCGTCGGTGGACTATTCTTCTGACGTGCCCCTGGGGGGCAACATCCTCAAGCAAATGTCGGATGTATACCGCAAGATTCGCAACACGGCGCGGTTTTTGCTGGGCAACCTGCACGACTTCGACCCGGCAAAAGACGCGGTGCCCTACAACCAGCTGCCCGAGCTCGATCGCTACATGCTGCACCGCATGACCGAGGTGTTCACCGACATCACCGACGCCTTCGAGACCTACCAGTTCTTCCGGTTTTTCCAAACCGTGCAGAATTTCTGTGCAGTCGATCTGTCGAATTTTTACCTGGATGCCGCCAAGGATAGGCTGTACATCAGTGCGGCCGATTCGTTCCGGCGGCGCAGCTGTCAGACGGTGCTGGCGATCGCGATCGAAAACCTAGCCCGCTCCATTGCCCCAGTGCTCTCCCACATGGCCGAAGACATTTGGCAAAACCTGCCCTACTCCACCGCCCACAAATCGGTGTTTCAAGCGGGTTGGGTGCAGCTAGACGACCAGTGGCAGCAGCCGGAGTTAGCTGAAACCTGGAGCCAGATTCGCACCGTGCGCCAGGACGTGAACCGGGTGCTAGAGCGAGCCCGCACCGCTAAGGATATTGGCTCTTCGCTGGAGGCCAAGGCGCTGCTGTATGTGGCCGATCCCGAACTGCGGGCGAAGCTGGCAGCGATGAATCCTGCGGATGCAGTCGCTCCCGACTCTAACCACGTGGACGAACTGCGCTACCTGTTCTTGGTTTCTCAAGTGGAGGTGTTGGATACTCCTGACGCCCTAGCTGGCGTTAAGTGCAGTAGCGAATCCGACGCGCTGGGTATTGGTGTAGTGGATGCCGAGGGTGAGAAGTGCGATCGCTGCTGGAATTACTCTACCCATGTGGGCGAGAGTAGCGAGGATCCGACGATCTGCGATCGCTGCGTTGAGGCTCTGGCAGGTTCTTTTTAGCCGCTTGTCAGTCTAGGGGCTGCATATGCTGGAGCAAGTCTTGGCGGGTGAAGGGTTTCGGCAAGAAGCCTTGGAACCCCTGTTGCTCGGCTTTGGCGACGGCATCGACGGAGTTGAGGCCGCTCATGGCAACCACCCGTAGGTCTGGGTTGATGCGCTTCAGCAGTGGAATTGTGGCGAAACCATCCATCGTCGGCATCATTAGGTCCATCAGTACGGTGTGAATGGTACTCACGTGCTCGCCCAGCAGGGCGATCGCGGCCTGCCCGCCGTCGGCTACCATCACCCGATAATTGTGCAGTTCTAGAACCGTGCGCACCGCTGCACAAACAGCGGGTTCGTCGTCTACTACCAGCACTGTTGCCTGGCCACCATCGAGCAGGTTGGGGAGGGTGACGGCGGCAGGACTGGGTTCGAAGGTGGCCGGCAGATAGACCTGAAACTGGCTGCCCTGGCCCACCTGGCTCTGCACGTCAATAAAGCCACCGTGGCTATCGACAATGCCCAGCACCGCCGATAACCCCAGCCCCGTGCCCTGACCTGGGGCTTTGGTGGTAAAAAATGGGTCAAAAATTTGATTCAGCACCGCTGGCCCCATGCCGGTGCCGGTATCGGCAAAGGTAGCCCTGACATAGAGGCCGGGCTGGGCCTGGAAATGCCGCTGGGCTGAGTCATGGTCTAAGGTCAGGTTCTCAGCGGTAATGTGCAGGGTGCCGCCGGCTGGCATCGCGTCGCGGGCGTTGACGCAAAGGTTCATAAATACTTGGTGCAACTGGGTAGGGTCACCCCAAACCGGCCACAGATTGTCTGGCACGTCGGTATGGACATCGATGGATCTGGGCAGGGTTTGCTGTACTAGTTTGCGAATATCAGCCAGCAGATGGTGAACCTGAAGGGCAAAGCGCTTGCCCTCAACCCCACGGGTGAAGGCGAGAATTTGCTTGACCAGGTCGGCGCCCCGCTGGGTACTGCCCTCTAGGATGTCCAGCTTGCTCTGAATCCAGGGATCGATCTTCTCCAACTTCAGCGGCAAAAGCTGCACCACCAGCAAAATCGGCGTCAGAATATTGTTGAGGTCGTGGGCGATGCCACCGGCCAAGGTCCCCAGACTTTCGAGCCGCTGCGATCGCAGGAACTGGGCCTCTAGCTGTTTTTTGTCGGTGATGTCCATATGAATGCCTAGCAGGCGTTCGCTGTGGGTCTCCACATCGCAGATTAGGCTGCTGTTAATCGTCAGCCAGTGCACCCGATCGCCGACCAAAATGCGAAACTCGGTCTTGAGTCCCTGCCCCTGTTGAAGCGATCGCCTCAGCTCCTGGCTGACCCGCTCGTCGTCGTCGGGATGAATCGGCCAGGGCCAGTTGTCGCTAAAGCTGGCCATCATATCGGCTATGGGCCAGGGTAAATCTGCTGCCGGGTTCGATGGGGAATGGGATGGGTCGGAGGGCCGATCGGAAGCATTGACGCACCACTCAAAGGTGCCAATGCTGGCGGCATTTTGAGCCAGGGTGAGGCGTTCTTGAATGCGCTGGCGCTGCTCGATCTCCTGACGCAGGTGCCGGTTAGCTGCCTCTAGCTCGGCGGTGCGGGCCTGCACGCGGTCTTCCAAAATCTCGTTGGCGTGGCGCAGGGCGGCTTCAGCCCGCTGCCGCTCGATCGCATAGAACAGCGATCGCACCAGCACCTCCTGCTGGAGCGATCGCTTCATCAGGTAGTCTTGGGCACCGTGGCGCACGGCCGCCACCGCCAGAGCGTCATCGTTGGTGTTGGTCAGCACTACCACCGGCAGGCTCGGGGCTTCTTGAAGCAGCACATCCAGCGAGTCGAGGCCGCTGCTGTCGGGCAGAGTGAGGTCGAGCAGGGCCACATCAAAGTCATCTTGCCCCAGCCAGGCAAGCGCTTCCCCCAGACGCTTGGCGTGGCTGAGCTGAAAGCGACTGCGGGGTGACCCCTTCAGCACCTCCTGCAAGAACCGGGCCTCGGCCAGATCATCCTCAATCAGCAGGACTCGCACCGCCGCCGGGTTCAAGGGGTACTCGAGGGTAGCGTCGCTGTTTCTAGCCAAAATGCCTCAATTCCTTGCACAATTTTGAACAGCTGGGTCAAGTTGCGCGATTTTGAGATGTAGCAGTTGACGTGCAGGTCGTAACTCTTGCAAATGTCCTCCTCGTTCCGTGAGGTGGTCAGCACAATAATCGGAATGTGCTTGAGGGCGTCGCTGGCTTTAATATCGGCCAGCACCTCCCGCCCGTCTTTTTTAGGCAGGTTGAGATCGAGCAAAATCAGATCAGGGGTAGTGGCCGCCGCAAACTCCCCCTGGCGGTGCAGGTAGGCCATCGCCTCCATGCCGTCCCGGGCGATCACAATCTCGCACGGGGCAGCGGTGCTCTTGAGGGCCTCCTGAATCAGGCGAATGTCGCCGCGATTATCCTCGACTAAAAAGATAGTTTTTGGCCTTGCGTCCGTTGCCATGGTTGCGATCGCGTCCTTCAACGGGGATGGTGAAATAGAAAGTCGCCCCCTGGTCGGGAACGGCCTCAACCCAGATGCGGCCTCGGTGACACTCGACAATCTTCTTGCAAATGGCCAGCCCCATGCCCGAACCAGCGTACTCGTCGCGGGTGTGCAGCCGTTGGAAGATGACAAAGATGCGCTCGGCAAACTGGGGGTCAAAGCCAATGCCGTTGTCTGCCACCGAGAACAGCCAGTGCTCCTCCTGGCGCTGCACCCCAACGTGAATGCGGGGCGTTTCGCCAGGCTGGCAAAACTTGATTGCGTTGCCAATGAGGTTTTGGAACAGCTGCATCAGCTGGGTGCCGTCGGCAACGATAGTGGGCAGCGGATCGACGGTGATGATCGCGCCGGTTTCGGCCACTCGCCCGCGCAGGTTGCCGAGCGCCTGGTCGAGGGCCTGCTGCACCTCCGTCAGCTGCCACTCAATGCCCTGGAGGTCTACCTTACTGTAGGCCAGCACATCGTCGATCAGGGTTTGCATCAGGCTCACCCCTTCTACCGCAAAGCCAATAAACTCTTTGCCGTCTTCGTCGAGTTTGGCGTCATAGCGCATCTCTAAGAGCTGCACAAAGTTGGCTACCTGGTTGAGCGGCTCTTGCAGATCGTGGGAGGCGATGTAGGCAAACTTCTTCAGCTCGGCATTCGATCGCTCCAGGTCGTTGGCCAGCAGGGCCAATTCCTCCGCCTGGCGCAGCACGATGTTGACGATCGCCTTGCGCAGCTCCAGGGCCGCTTTAATCTCTACCGGCTGCCAGGGCAGCGATCGCAGGCTCACCGTCTCCTTCCACAGCTCAAACGACTGGCGCGGGCACAGCCACTGCTGGTCGCCCTCGCCTACCAGGGTGTAGGCCTCGTTGGGGTTGCCGCCCCAGTTCACCGTCTGAATCACCTCAGGGCGGAACCACAGCACGTAGCTGCGCTTGGAGATGGCGATCGCCAGCAGACCGCTAGCCACATCCTTAAACCGCTGAGCCTCAGTGTAGTCCAGCGGCAGGGCATTGGTCACCATGACGTCCTGTTCGGTCGAGGTGCTTAGCCACTGCACTAGATAGTTCAGCTCCTCCTCAGGCGGGGTGCGACCCAGAGTCGTCCACTGGCCACCAAAGCAAATCGCCGCCCCCTGAGCTCCCACCAGATCCAGCAGGCTGGGATCGTGGCGCACCAGCCCGTCAACAAAGTAATCCTCCCGCGCCATCTGGTCGATTAGCGCTGACTGCACCGCCGCCAGCTTCAGACGATAGCTTTGGTCAGCTTCTTCTTCTAGGGTCGAAATTTCAGCAAAAATCACCCGGCCCAAAAATTCGCAGGCCTTGCGCAGCTCGTAGGGCACGTACTTGGGTGTCTTGTGGTGACAGGCAATCAGTCCCCACAGCTTCTGATCCTTCATCAGCGAAATGGTCAGAGAGGCCTCGACATTCATGTGGTGCAGATACTCGGTGTGGCAGCGGTAGGGCTGCCGCAAAATCGACATCACCAGGTCGGTGCCGTGCTGAGTGACGGGGTTGAGGGCGGGCACCAGCTCCACCGGCTCGGCGCTGGCGTTCGGAATTACCCGAATCCAGTTGGACAAAAACATCTTGCGGGCCGGCTTGGGCACGTCAGACTCAGGGAAGTGCAAGCCCAGGTAAGCCTCCATGTCGTCAAGTTTTTCTTCGGCCAGCACTTCGCCGTGACCGTCGTCATCAAACTTGTAGAGCATCACTCGATCAAAGCCCGTCACCTGCCGCACCTCATGGACGATAATGCGACAAAAATCGGCCAGACTGGCCGTTCCCGCCTCCAGTTGCCCAATTGAGGCCCGCGCCAGGTGGTAAAAGCTCAAAAACGGAATGGCCTCGTTGGTCAGCGCTGGCTCCAGCTCTAGAATCAAAAAGCCTTCGCTATTGCGGTGGAAGATGGCGTCGTACACGGCGTAGTCATCGCCCCGACGGCGCACCCACACCTTAGTGGGGTTCAAGATGTCCAAATTTTCCTGGCGCAGGCCCGCTCGAATCTGATCCACCTGATAGGCATCGAACAGGTCATCCAAGGTTTGGCCTAGCACTTCCTCCGCCGCTAGGCCAAAGGCATCGCGGGTGTTGCAACTCACCTGCACAATCGACAGGTCTGCCTCCTGCAGCACCAGCAGCACCCCGTGGGGCTGCACCTGAATCAGGGTGTGAATCTCGGGTTGCTTGAGATTCACCAGCTGGGCGTCGAGGTTCAGATTTCGAAGGGTCATAGCGATCGCTCTCCTGGGGAAAGTATGAGTGGGCTAGTCAGCAGTGTTCAGGCAAGTAAGGTTTAACCATCCAGGGCAATGACTAGCCCAGTAAAAGGCCCTGCAATGCCGCGCCAAATAGAGCCTTAGGATGGCTCGACCAAATCAAGCATTAATGCCTTGTGTCAAGATTTTAAGCAGTCCTAAGAACTGAGAAAAACAGCTTTTGGCTTGGCCTCATCTATTGCAGTACAAACGTTAGCCTAGGCCCAATTACTTAAATTTAGGACTCCATTGGAAATCTAAGAAAACCTCTGTGGCTAGACAGAAATGCTGAAAAGGACAGGGTTTCATGCAGTGGCACTGGCCCAATCCCTAGTCCAACTATCCGCTACAAGTTAAATCATCGTGCTCTGAAGTGTCTCTACTCAGCAGCATATCTCAGATAAATCGAGGCTCCAGAATGAGGTTATTAAGAAAATAGGAAGCTTGCTTTTTAGGTAAATTTAGATGTCGCTCAACCCGTCAAAGCGGGCTTTGAATTAGAAAGAATACTGAATAGTTTTTGGGTAGTACTAGAGAGGTAATGATGCGTTGTAGTGGTGAATAAAATTCCACAGCAAGCCAATGTGATTGCGCAGACTTTTAGAGAAGGCTAAGCTGCGTCTGACAAAGCGTGAAACCCGCTGTCTGAGAGTATTGTTGAATCGCTCAATGTAACT
>NZ_JACJOF010000035.1 GCF_014695395.1 Nodosilinea sp. FACHB-131 | reverse complement strand
AGTTACATTGAGCGATTCAACAATACTCTCAGACAGCGGGTTTCACGCTTTGTCAGACGCAGCTTAGCCTTCTCTAAAAGTCTGCGCAATCACATTGGCTTGCTGTGGAATTTGGTAGACCTCTAGAGGTAATGATGGATTTGTTAGGGTGATAGTGCAGCTAAGCAACGATGCCTATGCCTCCCTGCCTTGATTGCACCTCTGCACGAACGGTCAAGAATGGCCATAATTTATACTGGCAAGCAACGGTACCTGTGCCGCGGCTGTGGTCGTCAGTTCGTTGAAAACCCAACCAAAAAAGTGATCAACACTCCGATGCGGAAGCTGATCGACCGGCTTTTGCTAGAGCGCCTCTCAATGGCTGGAATTGCCCGAGCCGTTCAGGTTTCTGAGCAATGGCGATAAGACTGTGTCATTTGCAAAGCAGCCCAAACGCCTACTCAAACCACTGCCCGGTCAAAAAAACCGCTAACGGTGCAATGTGATGAACTCTGGACGGTTGTCGGCTACAAGGGCAACAAATACTGGGTTTGGTTAGCGCTTGATGCCGGTACCCGTAAGATTATCGGCGCTCATGTCGATGACCGCTCTGCCCAGAGTGCACAACGGCTCTGGGACGCCTTGCCTAAAGTCTATCGGCAGTGTGCAGTTATCTATACCGATGCGTGGGAGGCCTACCCAAAGGTGTTACCCCGCAACCGCCACCGAGTCGTCGGCAAATTGAGCGGTAAGACGAGTTACAAGCCTTCTCGAAGAGTCTGCGTAATCATATTGGCTTGCTGTGGAATTTTATTCACTACTACAACGCATCATTGCCTCTCTAGTACTACCCAATCTCAAAACTAGTCGCACTGAGCTTCTACAGCCCATGAGGATTGAAACCACAACTATGGAACATCACAACTCAGTGGTCATCGCGTCGATTGGACTTCTACAGCCTACGAGAATTGAAACATACTTAAAAAGATTGTGGCGGATTGGTAGCGCTAAGAATGTCGCGTTGGGCTTCTACAGCTCATAAAGATCAAACTCGTATATTCATGGACAACCAGTTAGGAACCGTCGCCCTTAGTTTTTACAGCTCGTAAGTAAGAAAATCAACTGGTCTGAGTAACAAGCACGACCTTGATAGCTCATTTGAACTATTATTTAAAGCCATGGATTGAAACGAATCCCGTCATTTCGATTATGTGATGTACGGTGAGCGACATTAAGTCTGGAGCAGTGACACTAATTCCGGAACATTGAAAAATAGCTCCGGAACGTACAGTTAGCGACGACAGCTAAACCGTTACTCGACATCGATAAATCGGGATGGCGGGATTCGAACCCACGGCCCCTTCGTCCCGAACGAAGTGCGCTACCAAGCTGCGCTACATCCCGTTTTTACTCAACTAGGGTAACACGACAGCCCCCCACCGTTGGCAAATTTTAGGTCAGCAACGACGATTCGCAAGCCCTGTAGCCTGAGGCCCCCCACAAACACCAACTGACCCAGCCCAAGCAGCCCCTCCAGAGCAGCCACCATTTCCCTCAAGCAGCCGCGCTACCCCACAACGCACCTAGCATTTGCGCCAAAGCCGCGATCGCATCAGGAGAATTCGCCAATCTTTTCAGACTTTTCGGCAAAACCAGCCGGTTGGGTAAATTGTCCGTAGTGCCGCTGCCGCAACCGTGTCACCGCCGAATTAAGCGGGTAAACTCAAGAAAATCTGCTCTTTATCCCCCGACATTTGGAATCTGCTATGGCAGCACCTTCAGGCCCCATTCCAGCTACCCCGAAGCCCATCAAATTTGGCACCGATGGCTGGCGCGGCATTATTGCCGCCGACTTCACCTTTGAGCGCGTAGCTCAGGTAGCGGCGGTGTCTGCCCACGTGCTGCACCAGTGCTTTGGGGCCGAAACCGGCAGCCGCACCATCGCCGTCGGCTACGATCGCCGCTTTCTCGCCGCCGAATTTGCTCGCACCGCCGCCGAGGCGATCGCCGCCCAGGGCTTCGACGTGCTGCTCTCCCAAGACTTCGCCCCCACCCCCGCCTTTAGCTACGCCGCCAAGCATCAGAACTTGCTCGGGGCGATCGTGATTACCGCCAGCCACAACCCCCCCACCTACTCCGGGCTCAAAATCAAAGGCGCCTTCGGCGGCTCTGTCTCCCCCGACGTAACCAAGCAAGTTGAGGCGCTGCTGCCCACCCCGCCTGCCCCCCTTGGCAAACCCGGCCAGATTGAAACCTTCGATCCCTGGCCCGACTACTGCACCGCCCTCCAGGCCGAGGTCGATGTCGCCGCCATTCAGAGCGCCATCTCCAGCGGCAAGCTGACGGTATTTGCCGATGTCATGTATGGCTCTGCCAGCGGCGGCCTGCCCCGACTGCTGGGCGAAGGCAGCATTCACGAGCTGCACAGCGAGGCCGACCCGCTGTTTGGCGGCAATCCGCCCGAGCCCCTGCCCAAGTATCTGGGCGAAATGCTAGAGACTGTCAAAGAATATCCCGCCAAAGAAAGCGTCAAAGTGGGCCTGGTGTTTGATGGTGATAGCGATCGCATCGCCGCCGTTGATGGCCAAGGCAACTTCCTCAGCTCTCAGATTCTCATTCCCATTCTGATTGACCACCTCAAGTCGCGCCGGGGCTACAGCGGCGAAATCGTCAAAACCATCAGCGGCTCCAACCTGATCCCAGCCGTAGCCAAGCTCAACGGCCTGGAGCTGTACCAAACCCCCGTCGGCTACAAATACATCGCCGATCGCATGCAGGATGCCAAAGTGCTGCTGGGCGGTGAAGAGTCCGGCGGTATCGGCTACGGTCACCATATCCCCGAGCGCGATGCCCTGATGTCGGCCCTCTATGTATTAGAAGCCGTCGTCGCTTCCGGCCTCGACCTCAGCGACTATTACCGCAGCCTGCAAGAGAAAACCAACTACTTCTCCGAGTACGATCGCATCGACCTGCCCCTGGCCAGCATGGAAGTGCAGGCCAAGCTGCTCGACGCCCTCGCCACCGCTCCCCCCGCCGAAGTCGCGGGCAAAGCCGTCACCCACATCCTCGACATCGACGGCTACAAACTCACCCTCGCCGACGACAGCTGGCTGCTGATCCGCTTTAGCGGTACCGAACCCGTACTGCGCCTCTACAGCGAAGCCAAGACCCTCGATGAGGTGCACAAGCATCTGCACTGGGCGAAGGATTGGGCGAGCTCGTTTACCTAGGCGGTGGAGGGTATAGGGTTCAGGGTATAGGGTCTAAGGCCGACCCCTGAACCCTATACCTTTCACCTGAAACCCTATACCCGATGTAACGACACCTCAAAAAACATTAAGACACTGCATCACTGTCCACGTCATCCTTAACACTGGAATGCTAGAAGCGATTTTTCAGTCTTAAAGATGGTTATGGAACAGCAGAAAACAGTCATAGTGACCGGGGCTTCCTCTGGGGTGGGGCTCAACGCCGCCAAGGCCCTGGCCGATCGCGGCTGGCATGTGGTAATGGCCTGCCGCAATGTCGATAAAACGAAGCAGGTGGCCCAAGATCTTGGCATCCCGAGCGATCGCTACAGCATCATCCACCTCGACCTCGGCTCCCTGGCCAGCGTGCGCCAGTTTGTCAGCGACTTTCGGGCAACGGGGCGCAGTCTAGAGTCGCTGGTGTGCAACGCCGCCGTCTACTACCCGCTGCTCAAAGAGCCGATGTACAGCGAAGATGGCTACGAAATCAGCGTCGCCACCAATCACCTGGGCCACTTCCTGCTGTGCAACCTGCTGCTAGATGACATTAAGGCCTCCCCCGCCGCCGACAAGCGTCTGATCATCCTCGGCACCGTTACCGCTAACCCCAAAGAGCTGGGCGGCAAGATTCCCATTCCCGCGCCCCCCGATCTGGGCAATCTAGAGGGCTTCGAGGCCGGGTTCAAAGCCCCGATCTCGATGATTAACAACAAAAAATTTAAGTCGGGCAAAGCCTATAAAGACAGCAAGCTGTGCAACGTGCTCACCATGCGCGAGCTGCACCGTCGCTACCACGATGCAACGGGCATCACCTTTAGCTCGCTGTATCCCGGCTGTGTGGCCGATACGCCCCTGTTCCGCAACCACTTCAAGGCGTTCCAGACCATCTTCCCCTGGTTCCAGAAGAACATCACGGGCGGCTACGTCACCCAGAAACTGGCGGGCGAGCGGGTAGCCGATGTGGTCACCGACCCCGAGCTAAAGGAATCGGGCATGTACTGGAGCTGGGGCAACCGCCAAAAGCCGGGTCGCCGCTCCTTTGCCCAGGAGGTGTCGAACGAAGCCCTAGATGACGCCAAGGCCCGCAAACTGTGGGATCTCAGCGCTCGCCTGGTGGGTTTAGATGACCAGACAGCGCGGAACGTCCCTGCCGCCGCTGGTTCGGTTTAAGCGAGCAAACGCCTGGGGTTAAACGCTGTTTGCCGCTACCTAAACACCCAGCGTCGCCAAATACATAAATTGCCCTTTTCCCCAATGCTTCTCCTGAAGGAGAAGGGAGCCGGAAATCCTGTTCCCTCGCCCCTTGGGAGAGGGCTAGGAAGAGGGCAAATCGGGTAGATTCATCTAGATTTAGCAACGCAATTCCCATACACAAAACGCCCCGGCCAAAGTTGGCCGGGGCGTTCTACTATCCGGAGAGTAGGGGCGGCCTACTTAGCGGCGGCAGCCTGGCGCTCCTTGGCTTCCTTGATCACTTCCTCAGCCACGTTGCTGGGGCAGGGAGCGTAGTGAGAGAACTCCATGGAGAACTGGCCCCGACCCGAGGTCATGGTGCGCAGGTCGCCAATGTAGCCAAACATTTCGCTCAGGGGCACATCGGCTTTGACCCGCACGCCGGTAGCTGCAGGGTCTTGGGATTTGATCATGCCGCGACGGCGGTTGAGGTCACCGATTACGTCGCCCATGTAGTCGTCGGGGGTGAACACGTCGACCTTCATGATCGGCTCCAGCAGCTGAGGGCCAGCCTTGGGTAGCGACTGGCGGTAGGCAGCCTTGGCGGCAATTTCGAAGGCAATCGCCGACGAGTCAACCGCGTGGAAGCCGCCATCGGTGAGGGTGACCTTGAGGTCAACCACCGGGTAACCCGCTAGAGGGCCACGGTCAATGCTAGTAGCAAAGCCCTTTTGCACAGCGGGCCAAAATTCCCGAGGTACGTTACCACCGGTCACCGCCGACTCAAACTGGAAGCCAGTGCTGGTTTCGCCCGGCTCGATCACGTAGTCGATCTTGGCGTACTGACCCGAACCACCCGACTGCTTCTTGTGAGTGTAGCTGTCGGCCAGGCGCTTGGTGATCGCCTCGCGGTAGGCCACCTGGGGCTTGCCCACTTCGACTTCGACGCCGTGGGTGCGCTTGAGAATGTCGACTTTGATGTCGAGGTGCAGTTCGCCCATGCCCTTGAGGATGACTTCGCCGCTCTCTTCGTCGGTTTCCACCTGGAAGGAGGGGTCTTCGGCCACCATCTTGCTGATCGCCATACCCATTTTCTCGTTGTCGCCCTTTTTCTTGGGATACACCGCAATGGAGATCACCGGGTCGGGGAAGACCATGGGTTCCAGGGTAGCGGGGTCTTTGGGGTCGCAGAGGGTGTGGCCGGTCTGCACGTTCTTCATGCCGATCAGCGCCACGATGTCGCCGGCCTGGGCCGACTCTACCTCTTCGCGATCGTTGGCGTGCATTTCAACCAGGCGGCTAATGCGCTCGGTCTTACCGGTGGCAGTGTCGAGAATGGTGTCGCCCTTCTTCAGGTGGCCCGAGTAGATGCGAGTGAAGGTGAGCGCGCCAAAGCGGTCGTCCATGATTTTGAACGCCAGCGCCCGCAGGGGCTTGTCGGCATCGGCATAGGCCACTTTGCCGGTGGGGTTACCCTCCAGATCAACTTCGGGCTGAGCAGGCACTTCGAGGGGGTTGGGTAGGTAGTCAACTACCGCATCTAGCACCAGCTGCACCCCTTTGTTCTTAAAGGAGGAGCCGCAGTAGGTGGGGAAGAAGGCCAGCTCGCGGGTGCCCTTGCGAATGCAGGACTTGATCTCGTCGATGGAGATCTCTTCACCCTCAAGGTATTTGTTGAGAATGTCGTCGTCCTGCTCAACGGCTAGCTCGATCAGTGCCTCGCGGTATTCTTCGACCTGATCTTTCATGTCCTCAGGGACTTCTTGGATGGTGTAGTTCTCAGGCTTGCCCGACTCATCCCACACCCAGGCTTTGCGGGTGAGCAGGTCAACCACACCCACAAAATCGGTCTCGGTGCCAATGGGCAGCACCATCACCAGGGGCTTGGCCGCCAAAATGCTGTCAACCTGTTTGACGACTCGGAAGAAGTCGGCCCCGGTGCGATCGAGCTTGTTGACGTAGATGACCCGAGCCACCTTGGAGTCGTTGGCGTAGCGCCAGTTGGTCTCAGACTGAGGTTCTACACCGCCTGAACCGCAGAACACGCCGATACCGCCGTCAAGCACCTTGAGGGAGCGATACACCTCAATGGTGAAGTCAACGTGTCCAGGGGTGTCGATGATGTTGAGCTGGTGCTCTTTCCAGAAGCAGGTGGTGGCCGCCGACTGAATCGTGATCCCCCGTTCTTGCTCTTGCTCCATGAAGTCGGTGGTGGCAGCACCATCGTGAACTTCACCGATCTTGTGGATACGACCGGTGAGGGCGAGGATGCGCTCGGTGGTGGTGGTCTTGCCCGCGTCTACGTGGGCAAAAATACCAATATTGCGATAACGGGTGATGTCTTTAGCCATAACTGCTTCTCCGGATTCTGGGCGATGGACCGCTGGTGACCATCTTCATGGGTTACTCAGACGGGGTCTGGGTTGTCGATTTGGTAGCCTTGACAACAGAAAACTCTATCACGAGACCATGACGGGGAGTCTGAGCTGGGGCCGAGGCAACAACACCTAATATGAACTATTGTAAAACCCCCTGACACATCCGTGAAAGGGGGGAGATCGATTACTGAGTTCTTTACTCAGGATAGCCGCCATTGGGGCTTGAATGAGTGGGGAAAACCCATCATTTGCCGACAGCGATTTCTCAAAGATACTCGTTCCAAGTCGGTTCCCGTTTCTAGGCTGCCGCAGGCTTTACGCTCCGCGAATCACAACGGTTCAAACCCAAGCAGCGTTCAAGAGCTAGTGCCGTTTGACTTGCTGTGGTCTTGCCTCCAATCGCTAGGAGTCAGAAGCAAAGTTGAGGCTGATTCTTTTTACAATGATGGCCGGGCGTTTCAGATGATTAGATTAAAGGAGAACTGGGCTATGGGCAGCGTCGTTGGAACAGGCAGCCACACCGCCAGTGGCTATGTAGGGGCTGCCATTGTAGGCAGCAGCATTACCCTATCGCTCAAGGATTTCACCACCGCTGCCGAGGAGGACGCGCTGGAAGCGTTTTTGACCATCAACGGCAATATGGCTAAGCGTCCCATCGCTTTGGGGCCGCTGCCGCAGACCAGCGGAGCCTTTGACTTATCAGTCCCTGAGGGCACCGACATTAGCCTATTCAATACGCTAGTGATTCGCCCGGTAGGGTCTGAGGATGCGGTGGCAACAGCATCGGTGCCGTAAGCATGAACTTCGGGTTGCGCTGGGCTTTTGACCGGCCTTGCCCATCGCGCTAGGTGTTCTCTTTCAAGCAATTCCCTGGTTGCAGGTGAACTCTGGCAGGTGTGGCAGAAACACTCTCAGGACAGATTGCAGGCGATTGAGAAGGCTAAACAATCGTATCAGGGGCGATCGCTCGCCTGTAGATCACCTGGAAAATTAGTACAGGGCAAAGGTCGTTTGCGATCGCGCTCCATCCCGCAGCGCCTACTCTCTGGAGAGAATAGCTTTTATGGATAAGTCAGACGACCAGGCCCGCCAACGACTGGCCCAACAGCGCCAGCACGCCGAACACAACCACGATAACTTGCTCAGCCGCACCGATGCCGAACTCCACGAATCACCCGCTGCATCGGTGGAGGAAAAAGCCCGTCAGGCTATGGCCAATCAACGCCACCACCAAGACCATACTGCAGACACCCTGTTAGAGCGCAGCGAAGAAGAGGTGCACGAGCCCTAATTAGCAACGGAGGCAAAGTGATGCTCGCACTAAAGGAACAACCATCGTTTGCCGTCAAAATTATTGCCCTGTGGACAGTGTTTTTGCTGGGCACACTTTTTCACACTCAGCTGGCGCTTATGCCGTTGTTCCACGGCCTGAGCGTGCTGGCACCCCATGGCCACGTGGCCACCGACATTAGCGAAATTTCTACTATTTTATGGCTGATGCTGGCCTTCTTTGCGGTGCCGCTAATAGCCATCACCAGCACCTGCCTGATTGATTCACGATGGTATCGGATAGGCCACTTTTGGGTAACAGTAATTTATTCAGTGCTGAACCTAGCTCACTTAGTAGTTGACTTGACTATTCCTCCTGTAGCTTGGTACCAGGTAGCCCTAATGGCATTTCTGTTTTTGATCGGGTTATTGCTTAACCTAGTTGCCTATCAGTGGATTAAAGAATCCCACGATCATGGCCATCGATTGCAGTCGGCTCACTAATATCTCTGAGTAGCATTTAATATGCGATCGCCGAGGGAAAAAACTAGTGCAGGGCGACTAGGGCAATGCTTAATTCGGCGACGTACTTGAGCTAAAAGTTCTCCCTGCTTGTGAGGTGAATAGCT
Organism: Nodosilinea sp. FACHB-131; assembly: GCF_014695395.1. Classification (GTDB taxonomy): domain Bacteria; phylum Cyanobacteriota; class Cyanobacteriia; order Phormidesmidales; family Phormidesmidaceae; genus Nodosilinea. The sequence goes on along the minus strand of NZ_JACJOF010000035.1, from coordinate 67,311 downwards.
GACATTGATGGGCCAAAACCTGCCAACCACACAACTTTTTCGCTGGCCTTCTACCTTGCGATAGACCCCTTTTTCACAGTCAAACCTTTAATATGTCAAAGGTTGTTCTATAGCTGTAGCATCAATTCACTACCTTCGAAGTAGTGAGTGCCTCATTGTGCCAGCTAGTAGTTCTAGCTGGTTTTTAGCCGCCTAAAAATGCTTCACCACATTACTGATCCATAGCAATTGCTACGGGTTTGATCTAAGGCGTTCAAACAAAAACCCATGGAGATTCTTATGGAAACATATCAGGAATTTTTAGAGAAAGTTAGAACAAAAGGCAACCTGAAGGATTTAAAAGAAGCCCGCAACGCCACGAAAGTGGTGTATCGGACCATGCGAGATGTGATGAGCAATGAAGCGATCGATCGCGTTGCCGATGAGCTAGATGACAATGCTCCCGACAAGGTGGAAGATCTTTGGGAAGATACCAATCCTCTGGTGAGCTTTCTCAGCCATATTCGCCCCAATTTGCATATTAGCCCCGACAATTTTTTAGTGCGCCTACGGCAGGAAGGCAACCTACCAGGAGCCGATGCAGAAACAATTATTACTGCCGTCTTTTCTGCCACTAAGGACGAGTTGTCCCAGGAGCGGGTTCAGGAAGTGGCTGAATTTCTGCCCGGCAAAATTTCTGAGATGTGGCAGGCGGCCTAATTTCTGCGATCGCGGTTTCCTTTTCCTTTGTGCTTAGTCATCTCTGGGTTTAGATCAACGCTTTAGGCGGCGTTAATTGACCCTGTGACAGACGGCTCTCTTGAAGTGGGCTTCTACGCTGAAGCAATGGTTAGTAATTAACCACAGAGCGGATTAAGTAGGAACAGGAGATCTAAGACCATGACTCGACTAAATTACAGTTTGACCCAGCGTTTGATGGGCGCTGCTGGTGCTGCTGCGATCGCATCTCTGGTAGCGCTACCGAGTTTTGCTGAAACCACGCGCATCAGTCAGACAGGTACCTCTACCCCGGCTGAGCAGACCTCCCAAGGCGCTCAAAGGGCTGCTGTCACAACGGTGGATCAGGAGTTTTTCAAGCTCGCTTACCAGGGCAACAATGCTGAGATTGACACCTCTCGCCTGGCGCTAGAGAAATCCCAAGATCAAGCAATTCGTCAGTATGCTCAGCGCATGATTGATGAGCACACTCGCGCCAATGAAGTTCTTACTCAACAAGCCTCTGAGCAAGGTTTTGAGCTGCCCAGCGAGCGCGTTGATCCGCTCGATCAGGCGATCGCAGCACAGTTGACCCAGCTTTCTGGTGCTGAGTTTGATCAAGCTTATGTTGGCGTACAGGCAAATGCTCATCTCAAGGCGATCGCGTTGTACCGCACTGAGGTGGCCCAGGGTGAGTCGCCAGACTTGACCGCTTACGCGTCGCAGCTGCTGCCCAGCATTGAAGAGCACTACGAGATGGCTAACGCCATGCTGCCCGAATACACCACCGGCGACTCTCAGTCACCGGCAGACATGTAGTCCGCTCAAAAGTAGAGGTGGCCTCAGGGACCAATAGCTCGCTCCCTGAGGCAGCTTTTGAAAGAATTTAGCTTTAAACCTGCCGTCACCTCAGAATGTAGGGTCGTGGCCAAAATTCAAGGCAGTCACCCTCTTGCCAGGTGCGGCCGCTCTCTTCACAGCTGGTGCGGTCTGCTTTAAAAGGAATACTCGCCGGGGCTGCTTTGGGGTTGAAGACTGTAGGCAGAAACGGAGGCGGAATTGCTGGAGTTTTATGACCAGTTCTTAGGAAAAAACACTCCAGACGCACCTAGGCATCCAACAGCTGACCCAACCGCAGCGATCGCAGTCCGATTGCTCCATCAGCAAATTCCTAATTTAAGATTCCCACCGGCCAGGATTAGGTGCGATCGCCCTGCCTACCCCTGTTTTCACAATCTCAACTCCCAACTTCGCAGCAGTCAGGAATATCCTGGCCATGGGTTCGTACCAGCCTCAAGCTTTAGGCACTAAGCGGATTCAGCTTTGGACTGACCCTAAACAACTGCCCAGATCAGTGTCTTTGGCGAACCTAAGCCAACTGCAATGGTAAAACCCGTTATATCTAACTGGGTACTCTGAAGGATATGTCGCTTCCCTGAAGTGGGGTGTGGTTGCGAGACCAGCCTCGCCCTGCGTCTGTGTCCTGAAGGGCTATGGCCTATGCAACCTGCACTCCTGCCTACTAACGAATCCTGTCGTTTGCAGGCGCTGTACGACTATCACATTCTCGACACGCCCCCCGCCGAGGGGTTTGACAATCTGACTCGACTGGCGGCAATGGTGTGCGACGTGCCCATTGCCCTGGTCAGCCTGATCGACCAGCAGCGGCAGTGGTTTAAAGCGCGCGTGGGCCCCGTTGCTGTACCCGAAACCACGCGTGACGTAGCCTTTTGCGCCCACGCCATTTTGCGGCCGGGGTTGATGGAGGTGCCCGACGCCCTAGAAGATAAGCGTTTCTTTGATAACCCCCTGGTCACAGGGGAATTTAATCTGCGCTTCTACGCCGGTATGCCTCTGGTCACCGCCGCTGGCTATGTCCTCGGCACCCTCTGCGTAGTTGACCATGCCCCTCGCACCCTAACTTCCTTACAGCGCCAAGCTTTAGAAATGCTGGCCGCCCAGGTGGTGGACCAGCTCGATCTGCACCGCCAGATCGAACAGATTCGGCAGGCTGAGCTAGAGCGTCAGCGGCTGCAGGAAACCCTGCGCCTGCAAGAGCGGGCGATCGCCGCCAGCAGCAACGGCATTGTGATTACTGATGCCCGCCAGCCCGACAACCCAGTGATCTACGTCAACCCTGCCTTTGAGCGCATCACTAGCTACTCCGCCGCCGAGGCCATGGGGCGCAACTGCCGCTTTTTGCAGGGGGGCGACAACGACCAGCCCGGCCTGAAAACCCTGCACGAGGCCTTGGCCAATGGTCAAGGCTGCGCCGTAGAGATGATCAACCGCCGCAAAGATGGTCAGCAATACTGGAACCAGCTTAGTGTTTCACCGATCTACGACCCCCAGGGCCAGCTGACTCACTTTGTCGGCATTCAGACCGACATTAGCGATCGCAAAAATGCTGAAGCTCAGCTGCACCAGAATCTGCAAGACCTCGACCAGGCCCGCTGCGCCGCCGAGGCGGCTAACCAGGCCAAAAGTGAGTTTCTAGCCATGATGAGCCACGAAATTCGCACGCCCATGAACGCCGTGATCGGCATGACCAGCCTGCTGCTCGACACCTCTCTCACTGATCAGCAGCGCGACTTTGTCGAAACCACTCGCAACGCCGGCAATACGCTGCTGACCATCATCAACGATATTCTCGACTTCTCAAAAATTGAGTCAGGCAAGCTCGATCTAGAAACCCAACCCTTTAACCTGCGCACCTGCCTGGAAGAAGCCTTGGATCTACTGGCCGCTCAGGCTTCTGAGAAAGGCCTAGAGCTAGCCTACCTGCTGCCCCCCCAGGTACCCCACCACCTAATAGGCGATGTCAGCCGCCTGCGTCAAGTGCTCGTAAACCTAATCACCAACGCTATCAAGTTCACCCCCCACGGGGAAGTGATTGTCTCAGTTCAGACCGGGCCGCAAACCGTCAGCGAGCAAATCACCCTTCAAGTGGCGGTAAAAGATACCGGCATTGGCATCCCGGCGGCCCGCATGCACCGACTGTTTCAGCCTTTTAGCCAGGGGGATGCCTCGACCACCCGGCAGTTTGGCGGCACCGGCCTGGGCCTGGCCATCAGCAAGCGCCTGTGCGAACTGATGGGGGGCACGCTCTGGGTGGAGAGCTCTGACCAGGGGTCGACCTTTTACTTCACCCTACAGGCCACCCTTGACCCGCAACCGCCGCCGCTCGCCGGATCACTCGCTGCCCGCAGCCTCCAGGGCCGTCGGCTGCTGGTGATAGACGACAATGCCACCAACCGCAAAATTCTTCAGCTCCAGCTCCAGGGGTGGGGGATGACTGTGGTGACCGTAGACTCGGGCTTGGCCGCCTTAGAAGCCCTAGAGACCCAGCACTTTGACCTGGCCATTTTAGACATGCAAATGCCGGGCATGGACGGCCTGGCCCTGGCCGAGGCCCTGCACCAGCGGTCTACGGAGCGATCGCTACCCCTGGTGATGCTGACCTCCCTGGGCTGGCACCACAACATTGCCCATCAGAGTCTGTTTGCCGCCTACCTGCCTAAACCCGTCAAGCAGAACCAGCTGACGGCGGCCCTAGCCGCGGCTCTGGCCGAGCAACCCGAGGCCGTGCGAGTGTCGCCCCGTCCCCAGCCAGCTCTAGTGGATGCTGACCTGGGGCGGCGGTGCCCCCAGCGGATTTTGCTGGCTGAGGACAACGCGGTGAACCAAAAGGTGGCCCTACACATTTTGCGGCGCCTGGGCTACCGGGCCGATGTGGCCGCCAACGGCTGCGAGGTGCTGGCTGCTCTCGACCAGCAGCCCTACGACCTGGTGCTGATGGATGTGCAAATGCCTGAAATGGATGGCCTCGCCGCCGCCCGACAAATCGTTCGGCGCTGGCCCACCCGCCGCCCTCGCCTGGTGGCCGTCACCGCCAATGCCATGCAGGGCGATCGCGAACAATGTCTCCAGGCCGGCATGGATGACTACATCAGCAAACCCATTCGCCTAGAGGAGCTAATTCGGGTGTTAGAGACTGGTGCCCCGGCGGCCCTCGCAGTCGATTTGGCGGCGCTACGCACCTTTGCCACTACCGTAGGCGGCGACGATCCCAGCTTTATGGCCGACCTGATCGTTAGCTACATCGAGAGTGCCGACCAGCTCGTGGCTGACATGCTCGCCGCCCTAGGTGAGCACGACTGGCCCACCCTGCAGCGGGCTGCCCACACCCTCAAGTCAAGCAGCGCCTCTGTGAGTGCCGACCAGCTCTCAGCCCTCTGTCGAGATCTAGAGGCGGCCCTCCGCCAAAACCCCAATCCGGTCGTCGCCGACCAGGTGGAAGCAATTCGCTATGCTCTAACTGAGGTCAAGACGGCCCTACAGTCTGCCTTGTCCCAGGAGGTAACCAGCTATGTCAGTCAAATCTGATTCAGCGGTAATTTTGGTGGCCGACGATGACCCGTTTATCCGCCACATGCTGACCCGCTACCTGGAGCGCGAGGGTTACCACGTGATCGAAGCTTCTCACGGAGAAGCGGCCCTAAACCTGTACTTTTATCACGTGCCCGATTTGGTACTGCTGGACGCGCTGATGCCGGTGTTAGACGGCTTCGAGGTCTGCCGCCGACTACAGGATTTAACCCAGGGCAACCTGGCACCGGTGCTGATGATTACCGGCCTAGAGGATGAAAAATCGGTAGACCAAGCGTTTGAAATTGGTGTGGTTGACTACGTCACCAAACCGATTAACTGGGCGGTGCTGCGCCAGCGGGTGCGGCGGCTAATTTTGCAGCACCGCTTGGAGATTCAGCTGCGGGAGGCCAACTACCAGCTCCAGCAGCTGACGCTGATTGATAGCCTCACCCAGGTGGCCAACCGCCGCCGCTTCGACGAATATCTCTTGCAGGAGTGGGGCCGAGGCGTACGCGAACACCTGCCGCTGTCGCTGGTGATCTGCGACATTGACCATTTCAAAAACTACAACGACCACTATGGGCACCAGGCTGGCGATCGCTGCCTTCAGGAAGTCGCCAAAACCCTCAGCCAGTGCATCAGCCGCCCGGCCGACATCGTCACCCGCTACGGCGGTGAAGAGTTTGCCATCATTTTGCCCAACACCACTCTAGAGGGGGCGACCGTCATCAGCCAGCGCCTAGTGACTGCGATTCAGCAGCGGGGGCTGCCCCACCACACCGCTCCCAGCGCGATCGTCACGATTAGCTGCGGCGTCGCCAACGTGCTACCCATGGCCGATTATCTACCCTCTGACCTGGTGTTTACCGCCGATCAGGCCCTCTACCAGGCCAAGGCCCAGGGCCGTAACCAGTACCAAGCCATCTACGTCATGCCCCCTAGCCCTGAGCAGTCGGCTAACCCAGGCGCGGTCAGCGCTACCTCTATCCTTCGATCTCTTTTGCCCGAGGTTTAAGGGTCTGACCGACAAAAAATTTGTTTAACGCGGTCGATACCACTGACAGCACGATGGGGCCGACGATGAACGCCCAAAACCCGTGCACCGCAAAGCCTGGTGTCACCAGCGATGCCAGCCAGAAGCAGAGGCCGTTGACTACCAGCGAAAACAAGCCCAGAGTCAGGATAGTAATGGGCAACGACAGAATAAACAGCACCGGCTTAATGATGCCGTTGACAATGCCAATGGCTACCGCCGCTACCATCGCCGCCGAAAAATTGGCCAACACTACTCCAGGGAAAATCGCGTCTACCAGCAGCAGCGACAGCGCCGTAGTCAAAATACTGAGCAGATAAAGCAGCATCGTCGAATCTCGGTGACAATAGGGCTAGGGGACAGCTGTAGGCAAAATTTGCTGGAATTAAGCTGTATTCTCTCACAGGAGCTTGGCGGGCAAAAGAGCCTGCCTGCGATTCGCGAAGCGTAAAGCCTGCGGCATCCTAGAAACGGGAACCGACTCGGAACGAGTATCCGTCCCGGAATCGCTCCCACCTAAGGCATTTCTCAACAGAGATGGATCCCAGCCACGCGTTTGCAAAAGTGCTAATGTTCTAGGCCCAACGCTGATGTAATCCTGAGTTAGCCATGGCTTCAATCTCTGCCCCATTCGCCACCCCCTCTGCAATGGTGGTCTGCCCCCACTACCTGGCCTCCACCGCTGGCCTCAACATGCTCAGTCAGGGGGGCAATGCAGTTGATGCGGCGATCGCTACCCAAGCGGCTCTATCGGTGGTCTATCCCGCCATGACCGGACTAGGCGGCGATGGCTTTTGGCTGGGCTACCAGGCCCAATCGGGTCAGCTCTATGGCCTCAACGGCTCGGGCCGGGCTGGGGCGAGCTGCGATCGCGATCGCTTCACCTCCCTGGGGCTAGCGGCCATTCCCCAGCGCGGTCCCCAGGCGGTGATCACAGTGCCGGGAGGCGTCTCGGCCTGGGGGGAGGTGCACCAACGCTTTGGTCGCCTGCCCTGGGCCGACCTGCTTCAGCCTGCGATCGCCCTGGCCGAACAGGGCTACCCTTGCTCCCAATCCCAGGCTCACTGGACGCGGGCCAATGCCGAATTCCTGCGGGCCTACGGCGGCGAGAAAAATCCCTTTTTACCGGGGGGTGAGGTGCCTACCGCTGGGTCGCGAGTGACCAACCTACCGCTAGGAAAGACTTTCCGCCGCCTGGCTAGCGCAGGTTCCCAGGACTTCTATCAGGGAGAGATTGCCGAGCAGATGGTGGACTACCTTAGGGCTCTGGGCGGCTGGCTGAGCCGCGACGACTTCGCCCACCACACCGCCACATGGGTAGACCCAATCAGCACCACCTACCGAGGCCACCAGGTGTGCCAGCTGCCCCCCAATACCCAAGGGTTTACAGTATTGCAAATGCTGAACGTGCTGGAAGGGTTTAACCTGCACACCGTGGGCCACGGCACCGCCGACTACTATCACCTCCTGATAGAGGCCACCAAGCTGGCCTTTGCCGATCGCGATCGCTGGCTGAGCGACCCCGACTTTACCGACATGCCGCTAGGGGAGCTGATCTCAAAACCCTACGGCGATCGCCGTCGCGCCCGGCTGAGCATGGCCGTGGCCCAAGGCTACCCAACTCCGGAAATCGGCGGCGACACCGTCTACATCGCCGTAGTAGATGGCGAGGGCAATGCCGTATCGACGATTCAAAGCCTGTACTTCGACTTTGGGGCAGCGGTGGTGCCGCCTGAGCTGGGCTTTCCGCTGCAAAATCGAGGCGCGCTGTTTTCCCTCGACCCCAGCCATGCCAATGCCCTAGAACCCGGTAAGCGGCCCTTTCACACCCTCATGCCCGGTCTCGTGCTCAATGACGGCAGGCCCTATCTAGTGCTGGGCACCATGGGCGGCGAGGGCCAGCCCCAAACCCAGCTAGCGCTACTGACTAGAATGCTGGATTTTGGCTATTCTCCCCAAGCGGCGATCGATCTGCCCCGCTGGCTGTGGGGCCGCACCTGGGGCGAGGCCTCTACCCGATTGGCGATGGAAAACCGAATTCCCGCCGACATTCGCCAAGCCCTGGAACGCCGAGGGCACCAGGTCACCGAGGCCCCCGCCTGGGCTGAGCAAATGGGCCACGCCCACGCCATTCAGGTATATCCAGACGGGCTGTTGGGTGGCTGCGATCGCCGCAGTGAGGGCGCGATCGCCTGCCTGTAGGGCTTGGCCAAGACTAACTCAGTACGGGGTTAGAACTCAGCGATAGACCTCTCGCCGATGTCTGACTTTAAGGACTAAAACCAGGAGCTGGGTATCTTGAATGGTGTAAATAATGCGGTAGTCTCCGACCCGAATTCGATAAAGGTCGTCTTCCCCTGAGAGCTTCACCATCCCCGCTGGGCGCGGTTCCTGGGCTAAAGCGTCAATTTTGGGCTTTAGTCGCTGCTGATCTTGGGGTGATAAGGCTTTGAATTGCTTAACTGCAGGCTTTGCAAACTCAATGCGATAGGTCATAGCCCCACATCGGCCTTGAGATCTTCCCAAGCGATACTGCCTTCAATGGCAACAGAAGCTAAAGCCTGTCGCGCCTCTAATACATCAGCAGTATCTTCTACTTGTTTGGCCTTAAGAAATTGCAGAAAGTCGAGCAGCTCAACCAACACCGGCTCGGAGGCATTGTCGAGTTCTTGAATGAGCAATTCCTTTAAGGTCATCGATTTACCCTTGGTTAAAACCTGCCCTACCGTTTCTGCCTAGAGGGCCACAATGCAGATGTCTACAGTCTAACCGCAGACATTTTTGTTCTGGTGGATGACCAAGGCATGGTCATCGGCTGAAAACTGAAGCCTCTTACCGGCCCAGCACCGCCGCGCCTTCGTAGAAAAAGATGCCCGCCACGCAGCCGGTCATCAGCGTGGCCAAGGTGCCAGCCCACAGCGCTTTCCAAGCAACTTCGCTAATGTCTTTGCGGCGGGAGGGCACCAGGGTCGAGAGCCCACCGACAAAGATGCCCACCGAGGGCAGGTGGGCAAAGCCGCAGAGGGCATAGCTAACAATCACCAGGGCGCGATCGCTCAGCGTGCCCTCGGCTGCGGCATTGGCCAAGCCGATATAAGGTGGAATCGCTGTTTCTAAAAACCGTCGCCCAATCAGCTGCGACGACAGCCACAGCTCTTGCCAGTCGAGGGAAACCCCGGTGAGAAAGGTGAGGGGCAAAAACAGCACCCCCATAATGTTTTGCAGCGTAATCACGCTAAACACCTGGCCAATGACGCGCCAGAGAGCAAACTCGCTGGTGGCTAGGCTGGCCAGCTGGGCAAAAAGCAAGTTGAGCAGGGCGATCAGCCCCAGGATGGCGATCAGGGCGGCAACGATGCCCACCGCCATTTTGATGCCGTCGAGGGCGCCCAAAATCAGGCTATCCATCGGGCTTTGCTGCTCGTCGTCGGCCAGATCAACAGCGGGCACCTTGCCCAGGGTGTCGGGCACCTCGCGCTCGGGCACCAAAATTTTAGCCATCACAAAACAGGCCGGAATTGTCAGCACCGAGGCCGACATCAGGTGACCCGCAATCGACGGAAAAATGGGCCGCAGATATCCGGCGTAGAGACCCAGCACCGTAGAGGCAATGGAGCCAAAGCAGCCGGCCAACACCGCACATAGCTCACTGCGGGTCATGCGCTCCAGAAAGGGTTTGATCGCGATCGCCGACTCAATGCCGACAAAAATATTAGCCGCCCCCGCCAGGGCCTCGGCTCCGCTGATATTCATCGCCCAGCGAAAGAAGCGGGCAAACACCCGCACAATTGGCTGCACCACCCCCAGGTTGTAGAGCAGCGCAAAAATGGAGGCAAAAAACACCACCTGAGGCAGCGAGCGAAACGCAAAAATATAGCCCAGGTTGAGGTTATCGGTTCCCAGGCGATCGCCCGGCACAGCGGTAAAGGGCGGTGTCAGAGCGCGAGCAATCCAGCGTCCGGCGCCAGCAGGGCCAACGGTTTGATTAAAGTCCGGCACGAAGATGGGGCCAAACAAAAATCGCGCCCCGGCATCAGACGCATCGATCAGGGCATTGAGAACCGAGCTGAGCCATACCACCACCGAGCGAGTAAAGGGCAGCAAGAACACCAGCAACCCCACCAACAGCTGAATGGCAATGCCCCAGCCAATTACCTTCCACGGTACTCGCCGCCGATCTTCTGAACCCAACCAGGCAATAAAGCAAAGGCCAAAAATACCCAGCAGCGAAATTAGACGCAGTGCCATGCGGTGCCCATTCTCCTTTTGGCCCAAAATTGACGAGCCTGCCACCGATTATGCCGAATAACGTTCTTAACGAAGCGGCTTGTTCTAGAACTTAACCCGGGATAGATGCAGGCTGTAAGGTGGCAGACCTACGGTCGCGGGTTTGCCTCAAACCCTAAACCTTGAACCCTAGACCTTAGACCGGAAACCTCAACCCATCCCTCCAGACTGGCCCATAATGGATGTGACCCACCGCTCCACCCTATGGAAGCCTTTTCTCCTTTTGCGCCCGACTGGGCTGAGTCTGCCACCCACGCCAGCGAGTTTTGCTGCCCCCGGTGTGGGGCCGAGAGCCGCCAGGCTAAAGCTGTCTGGATCAACCGCCGATCGCCCGTCTATGGGGCCGATCATCGCCGCAAGTGGCAGGAGTTTTACCACTGCGGCGAGTGCGCCACCCCCTGGTGGGCCTGGAGCAGCGATCGCCCCCCATCCCCCTATAACACCCTCGACGATGACGACGATAGAGAGTTGTTTTAGGAGATTTTGGCAGCAGACAAATTTGTTAGTTTGCCCAAGTTGAAACGCTCCACCGTTCGAACGTTCAACTGTTTAAGCGCCTGTTACCAATGACATCTAACCCCTTGCCCAAGACCATTCACGTGTTTGGCAGCCTAAACATGGACCTGGTCTGCCGAACCCCCCACTTGCCCCAGCCGGGAGAGACCATTTTGGGCACCCAGTTTGAAACACTCCCCGGCGGCAAGGGGGCTAACCAAGCGGTAGCGGCGGCGCGGCTGGGAGCACCCACGACGATGGTCGGTCGAGTCGGCGAAGACGACTTTGGCCACCAGCTCATCCAGGGTTTGCAGAAGGCTGGGGTCGATGCCAGCGGGGTGGCGGTCGATGGGGAGGCGTCGACGGGGGTGGCGGCGATCGCGGTCGATAGTGCTGGCCAAAACACCATCGTGGTCGTCCCCGGTGCCAACGGCCAAATCAGCGATGGGGATGTCGATCGCCTCACGGCTCGGCTGCGACCCGGCGACCTGGTGTTGCTTCAGTTTGAGGTGCCGCTGCCGCTGGTCATTGTTGCCGCTCAGGCGGCCAAGGCCCAGGGGGCGACGGTAATCGTTGACCCGGCCCCCGCCCGCACTGACCTGCCGCCCGAGTTCATCAGAACGGTGGACATTCTCACCCCTAACCAGGTCGAAGCCAGTCAGCTCACCGGATTGGCAGTGACCGATGTCGCCACCGCCATCGAGGCGGCTCAGCAGCTGGTGCAGCGCGGCGTCGCGATTGCCATTGTCAAGCTGGGTGAAATGGGCGTTGTGGTCGCCGAAAACCACCGCACCTTTCACCAGCCGGCTCTGCCGGTCAAGGCCGTTGACACCGTTGCCGCTGGGGATGCCTTTAATGGCGGCCTGGCCGTTGGCCTGGCGGAAGCAATGGAGCTAGAGGAAGCGGTGCAGTTTGCTAACGCCGTTGCCGCCGCCGCCGTGATGGTGCCAGGGGCACAGCCATCCCTGCCTGAGCGATCGGGGGTAGACGCCCTGCGCCTCGGCCTCAAGCACCTCTAACATCGGCTGCGGTATTTAGCGGTGCCAGAATCTGCCAAAATTAAGGTCAACCTCAGTAACTGATGCCATGGTACGAATCAAAATCCAGGACTGGCAGACAGAATTTAGCGATTTGATGCGCGGCATTGCCGGGGCGTTTTTGTTTGGGGCCCCCTTTCTCTACACCATGGAGGTGTGGTGGAAGGGCAACTTCACCTCGCCGCCGCGCATGATGCTGATTTTGGGTATGGCCTACCTGGCCCTGGTGCTGCTGAATATCAAAGGTGGATTTCGCGCTGAGCAGCCCCGCAGCCGCACCCAGATTTTGGTCGAAAGCGTCGAGGGGCTGGCGATCGCCCTCTTCACCGCCACCCTGAGCCTAACGCTGCTCGACATTCTTCATGTTGAGACCGGCATAGACGCCATCATGGGTCGGCTGATCACCCTGTCGCTGCCCTTTTCGATCGGGGTCGGCATTGCCAATAACCTTTTGCTGAGAATCGACGACGAAGATGCTGACCCGGACAAAAAACGCGGCCACCCCCTACGGAGCACGCTGTCGGATGCCGGTGCTGCCCTTCTAGGCGCGATCGTCGTGGGCTCCTCGATCGCGCCTACCGATGAAATCCCCATGATCTCCAGCTCGCTGGAGCCCACGCGCCTGCTGCTGATTATGGCCAGTTCGCTGCTGCTGTCCTACATCATTGTGTTTGAGGCTAATTTTGGCGCTCAGCGGCAGCGGCGAGCACAATCCGGATTGTTCCAAAGACCCATTAGCGAGACCGTGGCCGCTTACCTAATTGCGCTGGCCGCTTCAGCGCTCATGCTCTGGCTGTTTCAAGTCATTCGCGTGGGCGACCCAATTAATCAGTGGGTGAGCTATATCATCGTATTGAGCCTGCCCTGCACCATCGGCGGTGCGGCCGGTCGCCTGGCTGTTTAACCTCTAAACTCTCCATGTCTGAAAAGCCCATCCGCAATCGAGCCGAATGGTTCTCCCTCGGAATTTCCCTCACGCTGCTGTCGGCGGTAGTTGCTACCGTGGCTTCGCTGTGGCTTCAACCATCGACGAAACCCGCCGAATTTACGGTGGAGCCGGGTGAAGTACGGCCCGCCCAAAACCACTATTACCTACCTATTACTATCACCAACGAAGGCGACGCCACCGCCGCCGAAGTTACCGTCGAAGGTACCCTGGAGACCACCAGCCCCGAAGAAGTGGCCTCCACCACCTTCGACTTTATTCCCGCCCGCTCCGAAGCCGAAGGGTTTTTGATCTTCAGCGAAGAACCTTCAACCGCATCCGTGCGCGTGATCAGTTACCAAAAGCCCTGAGTTCTTTAAACTGGGCGTTTTCCCTGACGATCGCTGCTCAGTAACCCGGCTTTACTTCAATCCGCTGCATGACTTGATTGTCGTGGCCTATGAGCCTCAGCTCATCGACCTTGACTCCTACCGCCTGGATTGGCGCATCAAAGACAAACAATCCGTTAGCTACCTCATTTTTTAGCGTTCTACCGTCGCTCAATTGGGCTTCTACAGCAGCCACCTCCGAAGAACGGCTCCGGCCCAACAAAATTAGCGAGGTGTCAGCACTTTGAGTGGGGCCATAGTGAACGTAGTCTACCCACTCAGTTGAGACGGCGTCGGGCGAGCGGTAGCCAAAGTTTGCTCCCTGGGGAGAGGCCCACCACAGTCCCCAGGGCAACCGCCCAACTACCACATGCCCACCGTCCAAGGGACCTGACAACCCCTGACAGACCACAATTGCCGTGGTGGCTGTTCGCCGCTGGGCTTTAGTCACTGGGGCGTTCTCACAAAAACCGTCTCGCTGGGCAGCGCGCTCCGGCGTCAGGCCCCAGTTATCCGCATACCAAAGCCACCAAACCCCTGCCGCTAAGCCAGCAGTGGCGACTGCAAAGAGTCCCCTGGCAATACCTCTGACCTCCCGGTCAGAAAAAAGTAAACCTGATCGCATCGACAGTTCACCGTGCTGCGCAGTTTCTTTGACCAGCGATCGCCTTCCAAGTTCCCAAAGCGCAGGCTCAGCGGCGTCTAGTCTCTAGGTCGGGATTGGTAGCGCGAAAGAGCGATCGCCGTTCGGTCAACACTGTCAGTCAACGCCTCATTAAGCCCGGTTGGGTCGGGTAGGTTCTATGTCTAGCTACTTCGAACTGCAGCCCATGACAACAGCAAATCATTGGGATGACGCTGCTATTTCTCCAAAGCTCGTCTGCACCGCACAGTTTTTTCCGCGGGCTTTTGCTCGATAGAGACCTTGGTCAGCGGTAGCGATCAAGGTCGCAGAAGACAGTTGACTCTGGGGCACAACCGTTGCTACGCCAAAGCTGAGCGTCATCAAGTCACTGACCTGAGATTGGGGATGGGGCAGTTGTAAGGCCGCTAAATTAGCCTGAATTGCCTCGACCACGGCGATCGCCCCCTCAGCGGTGGTATTGGGCAAAATAATCGCAAACTCTTCACCACCATAGCGAGCCGCCAAATCAGATGGGCGCCTAGAGGCTTTTACAATGGCGTCGGCCACCTGCCGCAGCGCATCGTCTCCGGCCAGGTGGCCATGGGTATCGTTGTAGAGCTTGAAGCAGTCTACATCACACAAAATCAAAGATAGGGGAGCCTGCTCTCGGGCCAGCCGTTGCCATTCTGCGCTCAGCCGATCGTCAAAACAGCGACGGTTGGCCAGCTGGGTCAACCCATCCACCGAAGCTAGGCGCTGGAGCTCTTGGTTGGCAGTTTGCAGCTGGTGATAGAGCTCCGCTTGCTGAATGGCGATCGCCGCCTGCCCAGCGAGCTGATAAAACAAATTGATCTCCGACTGCTGCCACTGGCGCGTCTCGCTGCACTGGTGGGCAATCAACAGCCCCCACAGTCGCTCTTTTTGCAGAATCGGCACAATCAGATTCGCTCGAATATTTAAGCTCTGAAGTAGTTCAACATGGCACGACATGAGCCCCGCCGTTTCAATGTCTTCGATCGCTCGGGTGTTGCCCTGCTGGTAGTAAGCCGCATGGGTCGTCTTGAAGCAGGTATCCATGACATGGAAACCCAAAATAGACGGGCACCCCTCTGCCAAAGACTCTACCGCCACTAACCCGCTCCAGTCGGGTTCAAACCGATAGATAACGACTCGATCGACCTCAAACAGTTGGCGAACTTCATCCGCTGTAGTTTGCAGAATTTCATCTAGCTTCAGCGACTGTCGAATGTGTTGAGTTACAGCTGCAACAATGCGCTCAGGCGCAGTTTGATGTTGTACCTGTTGCACCGCTGGCTGCAAAGACGCTGAAGTGAGCGACACCGCTTTCGAGTTAAAGCACGGCGTCGTTTTAGCCGGTGTAGCCCCAGGTTTAGCAATCAAATAGCCCTGGGCAAAGGTAGCCCCTCGCTCCTGCAACCAGTTCAACTCTTCAACGCATTCAATTCCTTCAGCAACGGTTTTAATATTCAGATTTTGCGCGATTTCTAAGAGCTTTTCAGTAATAGAAGCTTTGTAGAGGTCAACGTGAACATTTCGAATTAGCTCCATATCCAGCTTGACAAAATCGGGACGCAGCTGGTGCAGCAGATTTAAGCCGGAATATCCAGACCCTAAATCGTCTAGGGCAACGGCGAAACCAGCATCTCGATAATATTTCAAAACTGTTTTAAGGTGGTCTAAGTCTTGAGGGTTGTCTGACTCAACAACCTCAAACACAACCTGTTCGTGAAGAATACCGGCTCTATCGATGGCGTCTACCGTGCTCCGCAGGCAAGACACTGGGTCATACAGCGCTGTGGGGGAAAAGTTGATAAAAATACGCCCCGCCAAGTTGTGCTGGCTAGCTTGGTTAATGGCGCTAAGCCGAGCTACCCGGTCTAGCTGCGGCAACAAACCGGCTTCGGCTGCTAGCTCAAAAATGGGGCCGGGCATAACTAAGTTGCCGTGCTCATCTAGCCCTCGCAAAAGGGATTCGTATCCATAAATTTGAGCCGTATCGTCAATCGAAACAATCGGTTGAAAATGACTGGTGACGCGATCGCTAGCCAACATATCCACCAGCCAATCGGATTGACTCACTTTGATAAAGCGCTGTAGGGAGGAAATGTCGCTAAAGTCTTGCAGCTGAGGCTGTACCGCACCCCGAACAAATAGAACTTGGGTTTCTCTCAGTTCTCTCGGTGCAACCAGTCGAGCCAGGCTTTGGGCAACACCTTGGGCTTGAGAAAACTTGCAGGCTATACTCAAACCCGGTCGCTCTTGCATCAACTCAAACTCGAGCAACTCTTGCTTTAGGAAAGGAATGATTTTTGTCAACGTGTGGGGAACCGGAAACCACAGAAAAAGCCGGCCTGCCTCTCCGGCCTGACATCGACCGATATTCTGACAAGCGCAAGTCTTAGAGGCAGAAAATCCCATAACCCAAACCCGAATTAATCGATGGTCTTCAGTATTCCCATCCTGTTGTCAAGAGTGCCATAGATTAAGCGAGATGGCTGAAATCTCAATAGAGCTAAGATCGCAAAAAAGCGGGCAATTTTATTGCCATAACCTGCAACAATTTAATCAAAATTACACAATTTCTAAATCTCGCGTAAAACCCGGCAAGGATTGCCCACCGCAACTACATTTGCAGGTATGGATTTGGTCACCACACTGCCGGCGCCAATCGTTGTATTGTCGCCAATTGTCAGCCCTGGGCAGACAATGACGCCGCCGCCCAGCCATACATTACTGCCAATAGTGACGGGAGCCGCCAGCTCTAAGCCACTCAGCCGTACCGTTGGGTCAGTGGGGTGGTAGGCCGTGTAAATCTGCACATTAGGTGCCATCAGCACGTTGTCGCCTATCGTCACCCAGTTGCAGTCAAGAATAGTACAGTTGGTATTGAGGTAGAGGTTTTTGCCAACTCGGATGTGATCGCCGTAGTCGCAGAAAAAGGGGGGCGTAATTTCAAAGTTGGGGCCGATCGCATGAAAGAGCGATCGCACCACCTCCTGTCGCACCTCCAGCTCTGCTGGGCGAGCATGGTTAAACCGATACAGCTGCTCCTGAGTCTGCCGCCGCATCGCCACCAGCTCGGGATCCGCTCCCAGATACAGCTCATTGGCCAGCATCTTCTCCCGCTCGGTTTTCACCATCGAGACTCCCCCTCTCTAGACCAAGACTCTAGGGTACTGTGAGAACCTTGGAATCTTGGCCTATCTAAGGATCAAGGTGATCCCTACGTCATCCAACAATGACGGCAATCGGTCCGCCCCCCGATGGCCCCTGGTGCTCGCTGCCGCCCGACACATAGATCATCGGGTCTTGCACAACGGCTGCGATCGCAGCCCCCACCACTGCCCTAGCCATCCGGGTGTGATTGATATCGGAATCGTCGAGCATGGTGTGGCGGTGCCCGAGCAGCTGCCCCGAGGGGTCGGCTTCGGCCTTGGCAAACACATTCACGATCTGGCCGCCTTCACCCACTCCTCCAGCGCTGTGGATGGCTCGGTTGACGGCGGCGATATCCAAGGCGTGGGTCATGACGCTGTGGCCAATGCGGTAGCGGCTATGGGATTGGGGAGAATTGCCCAGCACCAAAATTTCGCAGTTTTGCAGCTCGACCCCCGCCGAGGTCGAAGCCACTGAGGAATAGAGGCGGTAGTTGTGGCAAATGTCGGTAGCGGTGAGATCGCCCCGCTGCACTTCGCCCAGGGCCAGAGCGACCCCAAGGGCCGAGGCCCCCCGCGAGTAGGCCATCGATTTATAGCTGTCCTGGGTAATGGCAGCCTGGGTGTAGCGAGCCGCCGTGATCAGCGGGCATTTAATTTGCACAAAGTGAACCGCCTCGGCAGTGAGGCCAGCGGCGGCGATCGCCCGCTCTACCCCCGCCGCCACCTCCTCCACCATCGTCAATGTGCCAATTTCATCGGTCGAGAAGTCGCGGGTGTGACAAACCCCCAGGGCCAGCCCGATTTGAGTCGGCCCCGTCAGCCCCTCGCTCTGGCGGGTAAACACAGTCATGTGAGGGCTTAGCACCCCCTCAGTGCCCCCCGACATGACAAACACCACCTGGTTGGTCAGCTCGTCGCCCATCAGCCCCCGCAGGTATCCCTTCAAGGTGGCCACCGCAAACCCACGGGTGAAATCATTCACGCAGCCGTTGCCCTCGGTTTTACCCAAAATCGCCACGATAGTTTTGGGGTCTAGCGTTCCTTGCTGCACCAGTGCGGCTGGACCGCTCAGGTCGTCGGGGCCACTCTGGGCGATCTTAAATACATCAACTTTCATCGCCGATAGCATTCCCCATCAGGTTTCTTGGGCTGCGATCGCACAAAACCCCGGCTCCCTAAGAAACCGGGGCTCTGGCATCCCCTTGAAAAGGGGACAGGGGGAATCTAACCCACCAGTTCCTTCACTTTGGCCATAATGCCATCGGGGTCAATGCTCTGGTGAATAAACTGCTCCCACAGGCCGCCGCTGCCCTCGTGGTTGGTACCCATAAAGGCAAACTTGGGCGTGTAGCCCCGTTCCATCAGCCAAGAGCCAAAGCGGCTGCCTAGGCCAGTCTTGCGGTTAAAGGCCTCGGTCACCAGCACAAAGGGGGCCTTGCCCACCTTGGCCATGGTCTCTTCATCGATCACGTTAAGGGTAGACTTGTTGATCAGGCCCACGTCGATGCCCTCCTGCTTCAGCCGCTCGACGGCATCGAGGGCGCGATAGAGCGAGTCGCCAAAGGTGACGATGTAGCCCGCCGTGCCCTCGCGGATCACCTCATCCTTGCAGGGGGTGAAGGTGTAGTCGCCGCCAAACATCTCGTTGCCCTCAGTGTCGAGGATCATCGGCACCTTCGAGCGGGTGGAGAAGATAAAGCGCAAGCCGGGGTCGTGGAAAACCTTTTTGACGCAGGCCTTCATCTGGTTGGGGTCGGCGGGAAAGTAAAGGCGGGTTTCATAGCCATCCTCCAGGCCATTGTCGGCAAAGAAGTTGTTAACGCCGAAGTGGCAGGTGTTGTCGGCCATATCGTCGATGCCCGAGTGGGAGAAGTGGCACAGCAGGTTAGACCGGTTCAACCGCGCCATAGTAATTTCAGAGATGCACATCTCCAGGAAGGCTGCAAAGGTAGCGAAGACGCCCTGCTTGCCCTCGGCCATGCCAAAGCCCGCCGCCGCCGACAGGTTACCCCGCTCTTGAATGCCGCCGCTGATGAAGATTTCAGGGTAGGCCTTGCGGATCTGGGCCAGGCCACAGGAGCCCTCCAGGTCGCTGTCGACTACCAGCACGCTTTCTTTGCGGGCCATTTCATCCAGCTCGCCCAGCACTTCGACCATGGCATCGCCAAACACGTTGCGATTGGCCCCCACAACTTTGCTGCAACCCTGAAACTCGTAGGTATTTTTGGGGGCGGTAATGCCTTCGAGGATCTCCACGGCGGCGGTGTGGCCTTTGGCGGTGAGGTAGGCGATCGCCGCCTTCACCGAGATCACATCGTGGCCGTGGGTGCTGCCCTCAATGCCCTCGATGCCGACCGCCATGGCCCGCTTGTTAACCACTGCCACGGGGCCGGGGGTGTTGATTGCCTTACAGATGTTGGCGTAGAGGCTGTCGATGTCTTCGCCGTCGCCTTCGAGCACGGTCAGGCCGTGGCCCTCCAGAGTTTTCTTGACGCTGAAGCCGCCCATGTAGCTGGAGGGGTGACCGGCAATGGTAACGTCGTTGTCGTCGATCAGCAGCTTGACGTTGACGTGGTTGGCCACCGCAAAGCGGGCTGCCTCGGCGTCGTTGCCCTCCTGCTGAGAGCCGTCGGAACCGAGGCAGAAGGCAACTTTGCCGGGGTTGGCCAGGGCCACACCGTTGACGTAGGGCCACATGTGACCCAGCCGCCCAGAGCTAAATTTAACCCCGGGGGTGAGCCCCAGTTCGGGGTGGCCGGGCAGTTTGGAGTGGGCTTCGCGGTAGTGCATCAGGTCTTCGGCGGGCATGTCGCCGTTGAGCACCGACAGTAGATACTGGGTGGCCACCCGGTGGCCTGCTTCGTCAAAGAAAATTGGCACGTACTTGTCGCCCGCACCGCGAAACAGCGCGTCGAGAATCATCACCTCGGGCACGGTGTCGTAGGGGCCGCCGGTGTGACCGCCCACGCCCCGCGCTGCGCCAGTTGCAGTGAAGAACACGATCGCATCCCGACACAGCTGAATGTTGGCCTTGAGGGCACTGCGCTGCTCGTCGGTGAGGGTGGGGTTAGACGCATCGAGGGTAATTCGCTGGTATGCGCCCAGGTCAATGGGAAAGCTTGTCATAGTGTTTCGTCCTATAGGCTGGTGAGAGAGAGGCGTGGAGCAAAGCGAGTTTTTTTATAAAGAGCAAGTCCACCGCTCAAATTTGGATAGCAAAAATCCACTACCTCCATCATTCAATACTCTGGCAAGGCTGTGAAGTTAATTCAGTAAGAGTTGGTTAAGGGCGGAGGGGGTGGATGGGTGAGGGGTAGATGGGTAGAGGGTAGATGGGTAGGGGGTGGCCTTGATTATTCGTAGGGTGGGTTAGGTAGCCTGGGCTCTGCCTACACCCCGTTACCTCTGCTCCGCCGTAACCCACTGCCTATGTAGCGCGAAAAACTTGGTCTCTGAAGCGGCGGTAGGGCGATCGCCTGCTTCAGTACCGCATTAGCCCTCCAACTAAACGATCCCAATTCGCTCTATAACAAAGCCTGCTGCTACGGTCTCCAGGGCAATGCCGACAACGCCCTTCAAGCTTTGCAAGCGGCCATTGCCCTAGACCCCCAACATCGCGAAATGTTCAGAAACAACACCGACAGCGACCCCATTCGCACCGACAAGCGGTTTCAAGCGCTGGTGGAGGGGAGTTGATGAGTAGATTGAAGATTTAGAATAGGGGCTATGAGCCAAGATCCTTTTGCTGGCGTTGCTGTCACTGTGTTGGCTGACCTACAGTTCACGATTCCGAGTGCAGTAGGCAAATCATCGGGACTGTCTGAGGGGCAGCGCTTTTAGATCGTGCTGTATTAAGACCGCATAGTAATCCCCATTCGACCAGTACAAGCGCTCAGAGGCCTCCTTAAAGGCATGGATATAGACCTAGATAGAGAGGCCAATCAGCAATGCCAGAGATTACAAGGTTCTATGGAATTATTATCAAGGTTTTCTTTGGCGATCATCCACCACCTCACTTCCATGCAATCTACGGCGAATACAATGCCTTGGTGAGCATTGAGTCGCTAAAAATTATAGAGGGCGATCTACCGGGCCGTGCTCAGAAGATGGTGACCGACTGGGCCGCAATGTATCAGCAAGATCTGTTAAAGATGTGGAATGACCAGGAGTTTCGGAAGCTTCCTCCTTTGAAGTAAGGTCGAATACAGGCATGAAATATCCCAAAATCTGAAGTAAGGTCGAATACAGGCATGAAATATCCCAAAATCGGTCGAGTTGAGGCGATTAGCGATCGCATCCTCAGAGTCACCTTTACCAACCAAGACATTAAAGACTATGACATCAGCCCGCTGTTAGAAAAACCAATGTTTGCACCCCTTCGGCAGCCTGCCTTCTTTAGGAGCTTTACCGTTGAGCCCGGTGGGTACGGCGTTGTCTGGAATGAAGATATTGACATCAGTGAGTACGAGCTTTGGAGACACGGCACAGCGCCTAAAGCCGATGCAGATCTAAATCCTATCGGCTTTACTCCAGAGCATTCCAAACAGCCGCCCACCCATAAATGCTAAAGCCCGCTTACTGTCTTAGCAAACGGGCTTTGGGTAGAGAATGAGTTGTCAAAAACCATGCTTTTTCTAGAGGGTTTCGACCGTTTGAGCGTAGGTGTCGCCATCAAAGGGCTGTACCCCGGTTTTGGGATAGTTGTCATCGTCGGGGCCAAAGATTCTGCTGACAGGCTCGGCAAAATATTGCATTAACCCATCAAAAAAGTAGCCAAATACTGAGAGATTCAGACCTTTCATGACTGGCACCTCGCGGCTTAAGGATATTGATGTAGGCGATTGTAGCGATGCTTGTAGCGGGTCAGGGCTTTGTTGTTTGGTGTACCCTGATACTTAAATGCTACGGGATCACCCGAGGCTGGCGGTGCGACAGTGACCATTCTTTACAGCGGTTGGCAAGTTGTAATATATGGAGTGCACCCTTAACGATTTGGCTTACCAGTAAGGAGAGTTTCCTGTGAAACGCAGTCACGCAGCGATCGCTATTTTGTGCGGGCTCATGGGCGGTTGGGCAGTTATTCCCAATGCTCAAGCTGCTGCGCCAGCGCCGCCTTCTCAAGTTTTGAACGAGTTTGGGCAGGCTCCCGATCCGGTACCGCCCCTGTGGTTGGCGCAAAGCAGCAACGGCCTCAGCGCTGCCCAGCAGGAGCAGGTCGATGAGCTGTTACGCCAGGGCCAGGCCAAGGTCACGGCCCGCGACTATGCCGGGGCGATCGCTGCCTATCAGCAGGCGGCCGCCATTGACAGCCGCAACCCTCGGCTGTTTTCAGGCATTGGCTACCTCTACGTGCAGCAGGAGAACTACGGCGAGGCGATCGATGCCTACCAAAGCGCGATCGCCCTAGACGGCAGCAACCTGGCTTTTCGCTACGGTCTAGCCCACAGCCAATACAAAAACGGCCAGCTTGACGATGCGCTAGCTACCTACGAGGGCATTCTCAGCACTAACCCTCGGGAGGTCAACGCCCACCTGGGGATTGGCGGCATTCAAATCGAGCGCCGCGACTTCGACGGTGCCCTAACCACTTACCAGAGTCTGGCCCGCATTGCCCCCGGCAACGCCCAAGTGTTTGAGGCGCTAGGATCGCTCTACATTCAGCAGGAAGACTATGACCAGGCCCTCACCTATCTCAACGAGGGGCTGCGCGCCAATCCCAACGATGGGGACCTCCACGTCAGTGTGGCCAACATCTACATCCTGCAAGAAAACTACCCCGAGGCAACCAAAAACCTGCGCGAAGCCCTGCGAGTAGAGCCTCAAAACGCCAATGCCCAGCACCAGATGGGCTATGTACTCTACCAACAGGGCGATCGCGAGGCCGCCTTTGACTACCTGGTGCGGGCGGTGCGCCTCGACCCCGAGCTAGTTGCCGCCCATGCCCTGCTGGGTGAGCTGCTGCTCGAACGAGAGCAATACCTCCAGGCGGTGCTCTCCTACCGCAAGGTGGTCGATGCTCTACCCAGTGACCCCGCCGCCTTTTATAACCTGGGCCTAGCGCTCCATGGGCAGGGGCTAGAGGCCCAGGCGCTCTCGAACCTGGAACTGGCGGCAATTCTATATAGCCGCGCGGGCGATACCGAAGGGGCAGCCCGCGCCCGGGAGCTGATGGCCTTCTGGGGCTATGAGCAGTAGCCCATGCCCGAAGGTCCCGAAATTCGCCGGGCGGCCGATAAGCTCCATCGGGCGATCGCAGGCCACATCGCCACCGATGTGTTCTTTGCCTTCGACCACCTCAAACCCTATGAGGAGAAGCTGAGCGGCCGCACGGTGACGGCGGTGAAGCCCTATGGCAAAGCCATGGTCACCACCTTTGACAACGGGCTGGGGGTCTATAGCCACAACCAGCTCTACGGCATCTGGGTGATCTGCAAACCCGATGCCGTCCCCGCCTCCCGTCGTCAGCTGCGTTTTGCGGTACATACCCCCCGTCGGTGGGCGCTGCTCTACAGTGCCTCAGACATTGAGGTGCTCCATGCAGAGGCGGTGCCAACCCATCCCTACATTGCCAAACTTGGCCCCGACACCCTCGACAGCACCCTGACTTCAGCGGCGGTAGCAGAACGCACTCTGAGTGCCCCCTTTCGTCGCCGCCAGTTTGCCACCCTGCTGCTCGATCAGGGGTTCCTCGGCGGCATCGGCAACTATTTGCGCACCGAAATTCTCTACGTGGCGGGCATTCATCCCGGCCAGCGGCCCGTAGACTGCACACCCGCTCAAATTGCCGCCTTTGCCGAGGCCGCCCTGGCCCTGCCCCAGCAGTCATACCTGCACAACGGCATTACCAATGACCTGGCCCTGGCCACTCACCTCAAGCAGACCGGCTACCGCCGCCGCGACTACCGCCACTGGGCCTTTGGCCGACAGGGCAAACCCTGCCACCGTTGCGGTGCCACCATCGCCAAGCTCATGATCGGTGGCAGGCGTTGCTATGTCTGCCCTCAGTGCCAACAGTTAAACTAGGATTATCTTTCCAGCGCGTTTAGCCATGTCTCCTGCCCAAGACCCAGCCGCAGCGCTTTATGCAGAAGAATCGGTTACGTTTCCCTCGGGCAATCTCTACAGCGACGAGCCCCCCTTGGAAACTGACTTGCACCGCGACCAAATTGACCTGCTAATTCGTCTGCTGCGGTGGCACTGGCAGAATCGTCAAGATGTCTACGTCTCTGGCAACGTCACCATTTACTACAGCCCCAATCAACGTAAATCACGCGATTTCAAAGGGCCTGACTTTTTTGTGGTTCTAAATAGCGACCCAAAACCCCGCCGCAGCTGGGTCGTGTGGGATGAAGATGGCAAATACCCCAATGTCATTGTCGAACTGCTGTCAGAATCTACCGCCGCCGTTGACCGAGGGTTGAAAAAGCAGCTTTATCAGGATGTTTTTCGCACCCCAGAATATTTTTGGTTTGACCCAGAAAGCCTTGAATTTCAGGGCTTTGCCCTGCTGCGCGGCCATTATGCTGCGATCGCCCCAGATGCTCATGGTCGGCTGTGGAGTGAAGAGCTAAGCCTTTTCCTCGGCATTCACGAAAACCGCCTCCGGTTTTTCGCCGCTGATAGCACATTAATTCTCAGCCCTGAAGAAACAGCCCAGGCTGAGCAACAGCGGGCCAATCGGCTGGCTGACAAGCTACGCAATCTGGGCATTGACCCTGATGAACCTTAGTTGAGTTGTTAACCGCTGGTGACGGACAGCCCATCCAGCAGCACCGAAGGCGTGTAGCAGGAGCCGTTCCAGTCGCCGTCGCTGCCCAGCTCCACGTTATCTTTGAGGGCGGTGTAGATATTGCCTGCCACCATGGTGTCTTTGACGCGACCCACCAGCTTGCCCCGGTGAATGCGGTAACCCAAGTCGATATTTACCGAGAAATCGCCTGCGATGCCCGGGTCGCCGCCCAAAATTTGATCCACTAGCACCCCGTTGTCGATGCTAGCAATTAGCGCCTCTAGGGAGCGCGTACCCGGTTCAACCAGGGTGTTGTAGAGACTGGGGGTAGGGTAGCTGCCTAGGCCAGGCCGGAAACCGTTGCCCGTCGACCCAGCCCCTAGGGTACGGCCGACGGCGCGATCGCAGTAAAACAACGTCACTACGCCCTGATCGATAAACACTAGGCGCTGGGTAGGGGTGCCCTCATCATCAAAGGGACAGCTAAACGGCCCCGCCTCCGGGTCTTGCAGCAGCGTTACGCGGGGCGAGGTCATCTGTTCGCCCAGGGCGCTGCTCCAAGGGGACGATCGCTCCACCACCCGCTTGCCGCTGAGGGCCGACTGGAGCGTGCCCCAAATCATATCGGCGGCTTTGGCAGTAAAAATCACCGGCATGCGTCCGGTGTTGACCTCGGCAGATTCCTCAGCCCAGGCTAGCCGCTGCAATACCTGATTGATCAAAGCATCGACCTCCAGGCGATCGCGCTGGGTTTGGCCATCGCTGACGCTCAAAAAATCATCGCCCCTCACCCAGTCGGCCGACAGGTAGCTGCTCAGGGTGGCGTCGCTGTAGTGGCAGTCGAGCCCTTTGGTGTTGAGAATCCGAGTGGTTTCCACATCGCACTCCACATCTACGCCGCAGATCACCTCAGGGTAGGCGCTGCGAATGCGATCGATCATGGCCTGTCCCCATTCGATCAGCTGCTCCACCGGCACCTCCTGGCCCATGTCGGGGTAGTGGCGGCTGTTACCTGCGACCAGGTCAATGGTTTCGGGGTCATTGAGGGCGCTGATTGCCAGGGCCTTGTCGATGATGGCCTCGGGGTCAACATTGCCGTAGGCCACCGCCAGCCCAGGTCGACCGTTAATCCAGAGGCGCAGGGCTGTGCCCAAGGCAGCGGAGGTTTCAAGCTGTTTGAGCCGGTTGGCTTCAAAAAAGACAGGGCGCGATCGCGATCGCGATTGCAGCACTTCCGCCGCTTCGGCTCCCCGTTCGAGGGCCAGGTCTATGAGTTTTTCAGCTAGCGAATCGTCGGTAAGACCGGACACCATGGCAGTTAGCGGGCAGGGGCGTAACAGAGCTACTTCATCTTCCCGGATTGCGGTACCCCTGCAAAGGGCACAGATCTAGATAGCTCATCCCAAAAGCCCGCTTCGCCAACTGTTTTTGGCGGGTTTTCAGCTTTGGGATCACCTACGGACCCAATTCAGCGGTAGAATAGCAACGCCCCTTTGGAGAGGTGGCAGAGTGGTTGAATGCGGCAGTCTCGAAAACTGCTTTGGGGAAACCCAACGAGGGTTCGAATCCCTCCCTCTCCGTTGAGTTTCAAGGCTTTCAGCCTCACCCTAGCTGCGACTCCCCAGCAGTCGGGGCAAATTTTTATGCCCAAAATTCCATAACTGCGCAAAAAATTAGATCAAGGTTAGTTCAGTTTTCTATGAACCGCATTGACCGAGCCGTAGAGTAGGCCAACCAGGGGCTAAACCGGATCAAGCTAGCAAAGCGGTGCAGCAATTGAGTTTGGTGTAGCGCGATCGCTGCCCCCCGATATTCTAAAAACCAAAATAAACCCATCACCAGCCTCTTCTTTGATACAGGCGATCGTCAGCGCAGTCAGCACCAAGAGTAGGACTGCCTGGAAAACCTATCGTTCGGTCGTAGCTCCTCAACAACGACGAGTGTTATCTCGTAGACGGCGACATCAACCTGACACAGCACTAAGAAGGGTGGCAAATGATAACCAACGAAATTCGCATTTTGCTAGAGGCCTACAACCAAGCCTCAAATGACGGGGACACGGGTACTGCTGAAGCGTTAATGAGAGAACTAGATGGCTTAGTCATGTCATTCCAATACGAGCGCGTGAATGTAGAAAAAACTAAGGGATAACGGTGGGGTAGTGCCTGCCAAGATTCACCCGTCCCCTCCATAGCTGCACTTTCAGGGGGTGAGCGCCTTAAGCAGAAAAGAGCGATCGCCGTCACTACAGTTAAAACAGAACCCCCCACGGGCCAGCGGTGCCAGTGGGAGTCTCAAGCTTGTGCAAACGAGCTCCACTATAGGCCATGGTGCTCGGGCGGTAGAGTGCGATCGCGGGGATGAGCTGTTTGACGTAAAGAAATTTCACCTCAGCCTTAGCGCCTGAAAGAGATTTGATATATCTCCTTTTAACGAACCAGTGCCCGATCAATTATTTTGTTTACTTAAAGTACCTTTGCTAGCCTTGTTTGCCTTAGTAACTCCACAGTACGGTTGAAGCGTCAGCGATAATCTTCTCCCTCCCACCCTTGGAAGGCAAATGCTTCTACCCTCCCTGCGCTTCACAAAACCGTTGCTGTTGTCGATCGCCCTTCCGCTAGCGCTTCTAACGCCTGTTGCTGTGCCGCTTACACAAGCGCAAGAAACCCCGAGCGAAATTGACCCGACCAACATCCAGCGCAATCAAGAAGCTAATCGCCTCCTAGATCAAGGCATGGATCAGTTCGATGCTGATCAATATCAGGCAGCCTTGCAATCGTTTCAAGCAGCTTTAGAACGTTTTCGTCAGAATGGCGATCGCTACTACGAGGCGTCTGTCCTGAACATGCTTGGCATTGTTTACGATTCTATGGGTCAGTCTCAGCAAGCCATTGAGTCTTACGAGCAGGCACTGTCAATCGGGCAAGCATTTGGTGTTCCTGAGCTAGAAGCGGCTGCACTGTACAATCTTGGCGTTGTTTATGCTTCCATTAATCAGCCTCAGCAAGCCGTTGAGTCCTATCAGCAAGCCCTACCACTCTACCGAGAAACGGGCGATCGCTATAGAGAAATGATGTCGCTTGCATTGATTGCCGAGGCGCTGATTGCTCAGAATCAAACTGACTTGGCAATTGACTATTTCGGGCAGTCTGTTGAAGTGTTTGCGGCAATTCGCGCTGAACAGATAGATCAGGCTGTATACATACCCTCTGATTTTGAGTTGCTTAAAGAGCCTTACCACCGTTACGTCGAGCTGCTAAATCAGCAAAATCGCCCTCAAGAAGCGCAACAGGTGCTTGATTTGATCAAGGAGATCGAATTTGTCCGCGATGAAGAAGCTGATCGCCTCCTAGGTCAGGGTTTTGATCAGCTCAATGCCAATCAATATCAGGCAGCCTTGCAATCGTTTCAAGCTGCTCTAGAACGCTTTCGTCAGAATGAAGATCGCAGCGGAGAAACGGAGACACTGCTTAATCTTGGCCTTGTTTACGATTCTATGGGTCAGCCTCAGCAAGCCATTGAGTCTTACCAACAAGCACTGTCAATTGGACAAGCAATCGGTGCTCCTAGTCTAGAAACGGCTGCATTGTCTAGTCTTGGCAATGTCTATGCTTCCATCAATCAGCCTCAGCAAGCCATTGAGTCCTACCAGCAAGCCTTACTACTTTACCAGCGCGAGCAGGAAATACGGCCGCTTACGCGCCAGTGGGAAATACGGTTGCTTATGCGCGAGGGGGAAATGTGGTCGCTGATATCGATCGCGAAGGTGCTGATTGCTCAAAATCAAACTGACTTGGCAAGTGACTATTTCGGGCAATCTGTTGACGTGTTTGCGGCAATTCGTGCTGAACAGATAGCTCAGAATATATACATACCTTCTAATTTTGAGTCGCTCAAAGAGCCTTACCACCGTTATGCTGAGCTGCTAAGTCAGCATAATCGCCCTCAAGAAGCGCAACAGGTGCTTGATTTAATCAGGGAAGTGGAATCAAGATAGCAGCGATCGAGCTTGAGGACATGACCCTAATCCGGCCGAAGGAAACTGCATTCTCGCGTTGACTGGTTGCGGCAACCGCAGATAGGCTAGCTGCACAAGCAGGCCCATTTGATGCAGCAGCACCCTGGGTTTACTGACGATCGCCTTCAGCCGGGCATGACTGTGGCAGGCGGACGGTGAACGTTGTGCCCGCCGCCGCCGTCGAGACGACCTCTACCGTGCCTCCGTGGGCGACAACAATCTCGCGCACGATGTACAACCCCAAGCCAATGCTGCCCGGAACCCGTTGCGCTGTCGAGTCTGGCTCAGTGTGGCGCATGAGCGGATCGAAGATCGTCGCTAGGTTCTCTGGCGGGATCGGCGGGCCCTCGTTATGCACGCTCAAAATTACGGTTGATCCGTCCGAAGTGACCGATAGCACGATTGGCTTCTCCTCGGACCCGTGCTGAATGGCGTTGCCCATCAAATTAGAGACGACCTGGCGGAGGCGGGCCACATCATAGTCGCCCGTGAGATCGCCATTTGAGAAAAAGCGCAGCGTGCGTTGCGGATGGGCAACACAGAATTCCTCAAAGACGTTGCGACAGAGTAGTTCTAAATCGACCGAACCGCGCGTCAGCGGCATCGCGCTGCCCAGCCCCGTCGAGGCGAAGTCGATCAGGTCACGGATCAATCGCGTGACGGCCTCTGTGTTGGTCTCGATCACCGACAGCGCTCTAGGAGAGTCTGGGTGCTTATCTGCGGTGCGCGAGATCAGTTGTGCGGCCATGCTGATGGAGCTCAGCGGGCTGCGCAGGTCGTGGCCAAGGATGGCTAGAAACATGCGCCGTGACTGATCGACGCGATTGGTGTAGCTGCCGACGGCGGCGACGAGCGATTGGTCGATTGACTCGTTGAAGCGGGTAATGTCATTGACATCGTTGATGTCGAACTGCGGGTGGCTCTCGGTCCACAGGCGGAGCACGCTGGCGCGCAGGGCACGGTATTCGGAGACAACCTCTAGGATGTCAAATCCCCAGCCTACGCGGCCCAGCCCGTGCCGTACCGAGGCGTTATCGAGCCGATCGCTCTCTTCACCAACAGCGCCGCCGTGGCCTTTAGACTTACTTGCCTGCTGCGCGAGGCTCTGACCGCTCTGCATGTCGTGCGCAGTGGCCCGCAGCATTGCCTCAGCGTCATCGCGCAAGGCAAGCTTGGTCATCTTCCCCCCAGGCGAGAGGCTGCGCGCAAACGTTTCCCATTCCGAGAGGATCAGCTCGACGTTCCCGAGAATGAAGTCTGCTAGTCGCATCGATCTGTCTGTTGCGAGCATCTTGAAAATAGAGCCATGATACCGCTAGGGACTGTCAAAAAGATGTCAGCCTAATGCCTCTCTAGAAGTAATTAAGGAGGGTCACTGGATTGATCTAGAGCAGGGTTTTCTACCTTTTGGGCAATTCTGTTGTCATAGCAGGCGCTATAGAGTGTGGGCGAGCGTTATGGGTATGCGCGTTATGGCATTAAAGCTGGTCTCTGCTTTTTCCCTTCCTGGCTTAACCCAACGTCAGCCGGAGGTGGGTCACTTGATTCGGAATTTGCGTCAACTCATGGCCCACACCCAAAAACAGTCTGCGGGAGTTTTGGAGGTTAGCTTCAGCACCCTCAATCGCTGGGAAAACGGACGTATGCAGCCCTCGCCCCTAGCGCTGAAGCAAGTCAACAGCGTCTTGGTCGAACTGGCACAGGTTTCAGACCCACGCTTACAAGCAGATTGCCAGGCGCTTTTGGCCAAGTACATGACCGTCAGTGAGCCTAGTAACGGCTGCTTTGAAGGACGGCATCACAGAGAGCAGGCATGACACAACCACAACCAACCCCTGAACAATTGTTCGCTGGAGACGGGGAGTTGGTGCGGCTAGCGCGATCGCACGACTGGTCCCAAACGCCACTGGGTGCGCTCGAAACTTGGCCAGACAGCCTGAAAACGGCGGCGCAGATTCTGTTGACGGAACTCGCTCAGGCCCAGCAGTCGGAAAAAATGCAGGTAGAAACTGAGCCACAGCAGCCTGGCAATCTCAGTTCGATCGCCGTCGAACCTGCCGAGGCGGCAGCTCAGCTGCGCGAACTAGAGACAAAACACCACACGTTGTTTGAGTCACTGGATGAAGGCTTCTGCGTCTGCGAACTGCTATTTGATGAGAACGGGGAACCGACCGATTATCGGTTCCTCGAAGTCAATGCGGCCTTTGAACGGCTCACCGGGCTGGAGCAAGTGGTCGGCAAAACGGCACGGGAACTGGTTCCCAATCAAGATGCCCCCTGGTTTGAGCTGTTTGGCAGCGTTGTGCGCGCCCGAAAATCTGTTCGCTTTGAGGCGCAAGAGAGTGAGCTAAACCGTTGGCTTAATGTCAACGCCTTTTGCATTGGGGAGCCCCAACGTCATCAGTTTGCCGCTTTGTTTACCAACATTAGCGAGACCAAGCGCATTGAGGCTGAGCGGCAAAAAGTGGAGCAGGAACGAGAGCGCTTTCTTGCCGCAGGGTCAGATTTGCAAGTAATTATGAGCAGCCACGGGTACTTCCACTGGGTGAGCCCGGCTTTTGAGCGTATTCTCGGCTGGACACCCGCCGAAATGACCTCTCACCCCTGGACTGATTTTCTCCATCCAGACGATATTGCCGCATCGATTGCGGAGAGCGTCAGCGTGTTGGCCGGCGCCGAAACGTTTGCCTTTGAAAACCGCTATCGGCACAAAGACGGCTCCTACCGCTGGTTGCTCTGGAGAGCACAGTCTCACCCAGACGAACAAGTACTTTATGCGACAGCGGTAGACATCACTGCTCGTAAACAGGCAGAAGTCGCTCTGCGTCAATCTGAAGAACAGTATCGCCTGGTGTTTGAGTCGATCGACGAAGGTTTCTGCACGATTGAAGTGCTCTTCGATGCCGATGGCAAGCCGGTGGATCACTTCATTCTGCAAGCAAATCCAGCCTTTGAGCGACAGTCCGGTATTGTCAATCCGGAAGGCAAAAGGGCAAGCGAACTGGCACCGGGACTGGAACAGTTTTGGAATGACCTTTACGCCCAAGTCGTTCACACCGGCAAGTCTATTCGCACTGAAGTGCGCTCGGACGCGCTCGATCGCTGGTTTGACGTTGTGGCGTCGCGGATTGGCGATGTAGCAACGCGCCAGGTGGCGATCGTGTTTACTGACATCAGCGATCGCAAACGGATAGAAGCAACGCTGCGTGAAAGCGAGCAGCGGTTTCGACTGATGGCCGATGCTGCCCCACAGATCGTTTGGATTACGGATGCACAAGGGCAGATGGAGTTCTTCAACAAACAATGGAGCAACTATACAGGCGTTCCTTACGAACCGACGACGGCGGCTGAAGCTGTGGCTAGCTTTGTTCACCCAGACGACGGTAAGCGCACCATGGAGTCGTTTGACGCAGCGCGACGCAGCGGCGGCAGTTTCTCGGTCGAACACCGGCTTCGCTCAGCGGCAGGAGACTATCGCTGGTTTTTGGGGCGGGCCGAGCCTTACCGAGATCCGCAAACGGGTAAGATTATTCACTGGTTTGGTGCATCCGTCGATATCCACGATCGCAAGCAGGCAGAAGCCGCCATTGCCCAACGGGAAGCGCAGTTTCGCCAGCTCGCGGATGCCATGCCGCAACAGGTTTGGATAACCGATGCTGGAGGCAACACGCAATATGTGAACCAGCAGTGGGCAACTTATACCGGGCTGACCCTAGAGCAAACTCAAGACATTCACTACGCCACTCAAGTCATTCATCCTGATGATTTTGAGATGACGAGTGAACTCTGGCGGACGGCGCTGACGACAGGGACACTCTATCAAGCCGAATTTCGCTTGAAACACTTGTCAGCTCAGACCTATCGCTGGTTTCTCTCCCGCGCGATCGCCATCCGAGACGAACAGGGACAAATCGTGCAGTGGTTTGGCACGAGCACAGACATTGAAGCGCTCAGACGCGCCCAGGCTCAACGAGAACAGCTCTTACAGCAAGAACAAATCGCCCGAGAAGCCGCCGAGAACGCCAATCGCATCAAAGATGAATTTCTCGCCGTGCTGTCCCATGAGTTGCGATCGCCCCTGAACCCGATTTTGGGCTGGACACAACTGCTGCTGAGCGGCAAACTCAATCCTGCCCGTCAAATGGATGCCTTGGCCACAATTGAGCGTAACGCCAAGCTGCAATCGCAACTGATTGAGGACTTGCTCGACATCTCCCGCATCATGCAGGGCAAGCTGAGCTTAACAGTGACTTCGGTCAATTTGGCCTCTATCATTCACGCTGCTGTTGAAACCGTAAGTTTAGCGGCAGACGCGAAAACTATTCAAATTACGCTTGACCTCGACCCAGATGTGGCTGCGGTCTCTGGCGATGCGGCCCGGCTGCAGCAAATGGTTTGGAACCTGCTCACCAATGCGGTCAAGTTCACCGACGACGGCGGACAGGTAATGGTCCAACTGAGGCAAGTTGTTGCTGAAGGCAGCTTGGGCCATGGGGTGGCCCAAATTCGAGTCGTCGATACCGGCAAGGGCATCGATCCGAAATTTCTGCCCTATGTGTTTGAGTATTTTCGGCAAGAAGACGGCTCAACGACGCGCAAATTTGGCGGTCTGGGATTGGGACTCGCGATCGTGCGGCAAATTGTGGACCTCCACGGCGGCACGGTCAAAGCAGAAAGTGGAGGCGAGTATCAAGGCGCGACCTTTATTGTGCAGCTACCGGCTCTGCAACGGGCCACGTCGATTCTCTCTGAGCAAAACCAGCCTCAATCCGGTGCAGAAGCACGCTTAGACAACGTGCAAATTCTGCTCGTCGAGGACGATGCCGATACTCGTGAATTTCAGTCTTTTCTGCTCGAGCAGCACGGGGCAACCGTAACAGCCGTTGCCTCAGGTATAGAAGCGCTGCAAGCCTTGGAGCAGTTTATTCCCAATGTCATAGTCAGTGATATCGGCATGGAAGAGATGGATGGCTACAGGCTGATGCAGCAGATTCGCTCGCGTCCACCGGCACAGGGCGGTGCGGTGCCAGCGATCGCGCTCACTGCCTATGCCGCCGAAATCGACCAAGAGAAAGCGCTCCAAGCGGGCTTTCAAACCCACTTGACGAAACCGTTGGAGCCAGAACGATTTGTTCGCGAGATTGTAACCCTGCTCAAACCAAGCCGAGTCTAGCAATCGTGCCTTGCCACAAGCAGCGCCACTTCTCTACAACAAGGAAGCAACCCTACGATTACGTCCATGGAAAATCTGACTCATATCAAATCTGTCTGGACAGGCATAATTAGCTCACAGCATCTATCCACCAGTGAAAGCCCGTTAGTCCTCGACTGAACGCCTGTCGGTTGAGCAGCACCTGGCACCACTGAGCATTGCCGCTGGAGATTGCAATTCTTGTAAATTCAGCTCTAGCACCTGCGGCAGCTGGGCTTGAACCGGCTGGACTTTTGAGAAAGATCATTAGGAATGTCGAGAGTGATTTATGCCACAGCAGTTCTAGCTTGAAGGCTGAGTTCGTAGTTAGTCTTCTTGCAGCGTGCCGGCAGGCCCGTAAATGAAATGGCGCCCCAAAAGTTGGGCAAGTGTGATCCGCTATAACTCAGCAAAGCTTACCTTTCTTGGCAAGGATCCGTTAACCGAGCCCGTAAATACCCAATCTCCTTCAGGATAGAAGAACGGTTGCGGGCCAACTTCATCCACCGGGGTAGCCGAACGGCGATGCCATGATGATTGCCTTTACGCCCCTGCCGCTCTCGAATGCTGGCCTGCACGTAAGCCTCTAGAAACTCCAGATGAAGCTCGTTATAGGCCCACAGGACATGTCCGCAACAGGGCACCTGTAGCCAAAGCGGCAAGCCAAAAACCGGATCTACCGCGTCCCCATGCTTTCGATACTCGGCCCACCAGCCGTCAGTCCACCAGGGCATTGGCTTTTGCTTAGCGCTTCGAGATGCAGTTTTGATATAGCTACAGTCCGGGCAGGCAATCCGCCATGTCAGACGCTCATCCAAACAGCGAGAGAGAACAGGACCATTGCACCGAGGACACTGAACCCAAACGGCTTGCTCAAACTCAGATAAGGCGGTTGTGTAGTCTCTAAATCGGAGATCCATAGGGCAAACCAACTGAGCTATTCAAGTTTGCCCTGACTGGTCTTCTACCGCCTAAGAATGCCTCAAAGGTTAACCCATGTGTGAACCATTGGGCTGTGCGATCGCATCCAGCCCGCCTATAACCACTATTCAACAGCGTCAGAAACTAACGCGCAGTGGCTCGGGCAGGGGCTAAATTGATGATGCGATCGCACAGCCGCCGTACCAACGACCCATCGTGGCTGACCACCAAAACCCCGATCTGGTGGAAGCAGGTGTAAAGTCTAAACAGCTTGCCAGCTATACGAAAAGCTAGCAGCACAACGGCAATCCATGACGGAATGAGGAGAAGGCTTGTTGCGGTGGTACTACCAAAAGGACCGTGAAACTAGCCAAAGAATTTTGCTTTGCCCAATAGCTCGCATGCTCTAGGTTCCAAAGGGCGTGGCGAATGTTGCAACACGGCAACTGCTGTTCTGACAACTTCTGTGGCCCATCGACCAGCGTGCCCTTCAAACCGCGATGGTTGTCACCGTAGGCCTTTGAAGACCCAAATTTATGGTAGAAGTGTGTCGTACTTTGCAACAGCACTTTGCGGCCTTTCTAACAAAGCAGTTGCCGGGCGCTACAGAGCAGCATCGCAATCTTTCTCAGCAGTTTTTTCGTAAAACGTTCCAGAATTTGTCCAGCACTGTGCTGGACTATTACTACTTAGCTATTCTAAGACCTCTTCGGTGGTAGCGGTGACATACACCGAGGTCACCTGTAAGGGTCACCGAGTACCTCAGCACAAAATAAAGCCCCCCAACACGTTCTGAGGAGCTTTACTTACAATCATTTTTTATCTAGACACTTTTCGCGAGCAGGCCAAGCGCAAGCGGCTAAGCTACAAGGTCTCGCGGTTTGCCTCAAGTTGAAACTTGGCATGATAATTTGCTTCCTGCCCGTGTTTACTGAGATCTGGACTATTTTTACAGATTTTTTGAATGACGTCTTCTACTTGAGCTTCCCAGCTTTTTGAGTATGTAAAAAATTGTTTCCTCAGAGCCACAGCGCTTTTTTGCTTTTGACGATAGAAATCTTTGTCCGTTGCTAGCTTCAAAATAGCGTTGAAATAATCATCCACGTCGTCAGGAGTGACTTCCACAGCTGCATCTCTCACTATAGACAGCGCTGGACAAACAGGTGATGTGACGATTGGTTTCCCCATAATGACACCCTCAGCAACGACCTTGTTAAAACCCTCGACAAAATCTTTGGTTGTTGGAACAACAACTATATGGGACGTTTCATACATTTCGCGAAGCTTGTCTCGCTGGCAATGGCCGTGCACGACAAACTGTTTTTCAATGCCCGCCTCCAACACAGCCGCTTTAAGCTTTTCTACCTGACTGCCAGTGCCGCAAATGTTAAAAATACAGTTGGGGTTAACAGATATAAATCTCTTCGCGACTTCTAAAAGCAGGTAAATTCCTTTGCTGACTTCCACTCGACCAGCAAATAGAACCTGGAATGGTTCAGCTCCGGCATCATAATCTCGAATCTTGATATCGTCAAGAAACTCTTTTCTATAGGCAGGAATAAACGTTCGGATAGGACGGCTACGACCATCGGTAATCTTGACGATCTGGTTTTTAATGTCTTCAGAGACGACGCAAATTTCCACACAGCCGTACCGAAAGAACCAACTATTCAGCTTTTGAATAATCCGCTGTACGGTACTAGGCTGCTTATACTTGGGCCACAAAGTGCAGTGGATTGTAGGAATAACTTTGATGCCGAATAGAGGAAGAATACCTAGTAGAAACCAAAAAGTTCTATCTTCGCTAATGACTAAGATATCAGCCTTGAAGAGAATCACTGAAGAAATCAGTCTTAGGCCTGACCAAAGTTGACCAGCAAAGAAGGCGACGCTACTTCTAGACTGATGTTTCAAGGATCTAAATTCAACCCTAAAGTCGTTATCTTGAATGAGGCCTTTTTTGTCTCTTGCCGAGATAAGCCAAGATTTTGCATTAAATTTTCTAGCTAGCTCATAGAAATGTTGAGCGTAGGTAATTGCAAAGTGGGAAGGATCATCTTGACCTAGAACCCAATGCATATAAACACTCGTAGCATCTACAGGGGCCGAAGAGTAGACTATTCTCAGCTGTTTATCGAGACTCATAGTAGTAATAGGGGTGCGTTTGGGGCTGACTTTTATGCTACTAGTTACACATAATGTTGCATGTTAGCCATACAACATTTAGGTTTAACGTAGCGACTTATCGATTGGTAGATGCAGCTTCTGACGCTATGGCTTAGCTCTTATTGTAGCCAGATAAAAATTCAAATTTGGTTCACCTAGAGCTATTAAGAGCCGAATTCAATAATATATAAAATTCAGGTCTGGGTCCTATGCTTTTAGGTAGAGTTCAGCTTTCGGCTTTAATATGTGGCTGCGATCACATGTATTAAAACATAGTTAAAACAAGGAAAAGTTTATTTGAATACCATATCTAAACTCCATACGAAGCACCATGACTGGGCAGTAAAAACAGAAAGGTAGGAGGTAAATGGATAGGAAACAGCAGGCTGGTTCGCACACAAAAAATTATGGTGTTTTAACTCAACAAGAAACTAATCGTCAGGACTAGTTCTCCGGTTTTCTAAAACCCTTGCCGGTACTCCTACGGCTACCGAGTAGGGCGGAATATCTTTAGTCACTACTGCTCCGGCGCCGATCGCACTACCATAACCAATGGTCACGCCATCTAAGATTTTGGCTCCAGTACCAATCCAACAGTTATCTTCAATCGTGATGCCCTCTGTCCTGGAGCCCACGTGGTGATGTTGTTTGGCATAAATACCGGCCATAGAAGCAATCATACATTTACGGCCAATGGTAATATTTCCAGGTCCGGATACACAGGTGAAGGGACCAATATAAGTTCCCTCACCAATATCAATGATGCAATTGTCTCCTAAACGAATACTAACGTTTCGGTCTAGGGAAACATTTCTCCCTAACCTCAGCTGGCTATTCTTGAAATTACAGTTCAAAATAGAATATCTAAGGATGCTGATATTGTCGCCAGTAGTAATATTGTTAACACCGAGAATTTCAACCCATGCTTGAATATAAGGGGTCTTTCCCCAGTTTTTAGATAGAAGAGGATAGAGAAATTTTCTCGCTATTGTTCCCAAAGGGCGAGGAACTGGCTCAATCAGGGGAAATATCAATTTCCTAAATATGTGATTTTTTGAGTTGCTAGGTCTAACAACTTCTGGTTCCTGAAGCTTAATATTATTTGCTTTAAGGTCTTCGCAAACTTCAACTTTCATTGTGGCAACTCCATCCTCTTTAGAAATTTAGTGGTTTTGTGTGCACCGTTTCTTAGATGATTGCTCATCTTCTATCTGAGCTAGTAAAGAGTTGTTCTTTGCGACTTTTAATTACTCTAGCGGGTACCCCTACGGCTACCGAATATGGTGGAATGTCTCGGCTAACAACGGCCCCAGCCCCAATCACGCTCCCTATGCCGATAGTTACTCCATCAAGCACTTTGACTCCTGTGCCCAGCCAACAGTCATCTTCAATCGTTATTCCCACCGTTGTTAATGGCTGAGAATGCATAGGTTTTGTTAGATCATCAAACCCGTGGTTGTTGGCATATATGCAGCAGTGCGATGCAATCATGCAGTTGCTGCCAATATTGATTGCTCCAGGACCTGCCAAACAGCAGTAAGGCCCTAACCCCGAGTTTTCTCCAATGACAATGCCACTTGACTGACCCTGATGGCCACAATCTCTAATGCTCACGCCGAGGTCGATAGCTGCATTGGCCCGAATCCGAATGAGATTGCCCCCGCTATGAATCTCAGCATATTGATTGATCCAAACACCTTTTTCAATAGAAATACGATTTGTGCCGCTGAATCTAACCCTTGAGCCGATTGTTGCAGAACTGTCTAACTGCTTAAATAAAGGCCGAAATCCTATAACTCTTATCGCTTTTCCAGCCTTTGTTGGGATGGCGCTTAAGCTTCCGGTCACAATTGATTCAAGGCCCCGTCTCAAATAACTCATGATTCTATGTTCTCTATTTTTTGATTTACTTAATTTGCGGTTTGCCTTTCAAGACAGGTTTATTCATAATTCTTTTGCTCCCCAAGAACCTAGGCATATAACTGCTAAATACTGGCACTTCACGGCATAAATTTGTCCGCCGTTGCGCAAGCTATTGGCTTGCCGCAAGCGCAATGATAGTCAAAGGAATTTCCCCTTTACCAATCCTCGACGGCATAAACTTTGCCAATTCGAGTTCAGCTTAGGCAAGAAGTTTAAGCCCCTTGATTATCGGTAGCCAGATTTTCGCCGTACAGCACTAGAATGTTTATCCTTGTAGTGCCGCATTCCTAGGAAGCAGACAATTTGCTACCGCAAGTCGATTTGACTGTTAAGGATAAAGGCAACTACAGCACTAGGTTTGGCTAGTGGCAAAGCAAATATCAACAAGGCAAAGCCTGATATCGCCTGACTTAGCTAACGTTAGTCCTAGACAGGAGCTGAATTGGAACATTCTGGGTGCTAAAAATGCTGCTCTCAGCCAATGAGAGCGATCGCATTTCTTCTAATAAATTCTTGTTTAAGGGGGAGTCAAGCCGCCTGGAATTCTCACCGCCATGACCGGTAAGCAAACTCGGTTCAAGCGGGCCAAGCGCAACCCTTTCAGCAAAGGCTGATAGATATCGGTGTAGAAGTATGACTTGTTAAAAATTGGCATAAACATACATCAACTTCATACAGGCTTTACGTTGTTGTTAAGCTCTCAACAAACGTAAGGCGGAGGGTTTGGTTTAAGCTTACTGCCAAATTCTTTCAACGACAACCCGTGTTTAATTAGTCTTGTATTAATTCATCTGGCAGGGCTGTGCTGGCTAGGTCAGATTGGTTCAATCTTGCCCCTGTTTAATCTCAACGAGTTGATTGAACGGAGGCAAGATTGTGCGATCGCATTTCACCCCAATCTGTTTAACGCCATGCTGGAGCGGCCCACAGAGCAGCTCTAGCATGGCGTTAATAAGGCGTTCGGCATAGCTTTATCCGCCGCCCGCAGCGTTAGGTGTCGACTTGCCGCGGAGCTAGGGAATAGGTCTCCGTCGAGGGCAGCGCCATAGCCCTGGGGGCTTCTCGCAACTGCTGGGATGCCATTGCCTCTTTTGTAATGCGAGTCTTGGTCTGTAGCCCAGCGGTACACAATGCGATCGCCCTGGATGTCGGAGCACCCTAAACTCGCTATTTCACCACAGCGGGCCGCAGTGAAATAGCAAAGTTGTTACGAGCACCAGCCGAGGACAAGCGGCGTTCTGCGTCCAACAGGAAGGTGAAGAGTTGGCAGAGGCTTAGGGACTGCGCTGGCCTAGACCGACTGAGCTTGAGCCAGATGTTTGCCCTCAGCAAATTCCTCCACAATTTTGCTGTTGAAGGCAGGCAAATCGTGGGGGTTGCGGCTAGTGACCAGCCCCTGATCGACGACCACCTCTTGATCAACCCAGTTGGCGCCGGCGTTGCTCAGGTCAGTTTTGAGAGAAGGCCAGGAGGTGACGGTGCGACCCTTGACCACATCGGCCTCAATCAGGGTCCAAGGCCCGTGACAAATTGCGGCTACGGGTTTGCTGTCGGCAAAGAATGCCTTGATAAACTGAATGGCTTGATCGTTAGTTCTGAGCTGGTCAGGATTCAACACTCCACCGGGCAGCACCAGCGCGTCATAGTCGCTGGCGTCAGCCTGATCAAGGGTGCGATCGACCGGCACTGTATCGCCTTTGTCGTGGTGATTCCAGCCTTGAATAGAACCCTCCTTGGGGGCAACCACATGCACTTGGGCACCGGCTTTCTCTAGAGCTTGTTTGGGCTCGGTCAACTCAACCTGCTCAAATCCATCGGTGGCTAAGATCGCCACTTTGCGGTTTGTAAGTTCTTGAGCCATGCTAATTCTCCTGAGGTTTTAAGGTTTAAACTGTCGGTTTTAGATTGGCATGGCTCTCGGCTAAAACCTGCCCTTGAAATTAATGCAGCACATCCTTAGACAACTAGGCACAGCCAATATTCACCGCTTGCTTTAAGTCAATGGGCTGCGCTAGCCGTTGCGGACGCATGGGAGTTACATCACCTGCTAACCATTGAGGCCACACGCTGAAGCTGGCAGATTTGTTGCCGAGAGCTATTTTCAGCTTAGGTAACTGAACTGCGGGTAGCGTCTAGCCGCAGGTGGAGTTAGCCGATTAACAGCAGCAGTTTGGCCAAGCCTGGAGCGGTAGGACGGCGATCGCTGCCGCCAAAACTGCCCTACAGTCTGGAGCGGGGGGCGCATGAGTGGATCGATTACTGTGGTTGCAAACGCAAAAATGGGTTCTTGCTCACGTTTTTTGGTCTTGAAAATCGTGATGAAAGATTGAGAAATCTACAAGACCCTTTTGAATACTTACACTGAAGCTAGCCCAGTGTTCATTCAGGCCATAGCTTTTTCGGCAAAGCAGCATTAGCTATGTCTTTCGATAGATAAAGCCAGCCACATTCGTTGTAAATCGGCTGAAATAGTTTGTCAAATAGAGCGATCGCACCCTGGCCTTAAGTAGCCTTGACAATGAAATTTTTCCTAGCGATCTTCAGCAGAGCCTATTTGAGATGGAGCTAATTCCATGAAAAATACCGCTATTGAGACTAAGCCTCATCAGGTTGTGATTGTTGGAGGAGGGTTTGGTGGTCTCTATGCCGCTAAGGCATTGGGGAAAACTAAGCAGGTTGAAGTCACGCTAATTGACAAACGAAATTTTCATCTGTTTCAACCGCTGCTCTATCAAGTGGCCACAGGGAAATTATCACCTGGAGATATTTCGTCGCCTCTGCGAGCTATTTTGAGTGCTCACCGCCACGTCAGGGTGCTGATGGATGCAGTCATTGATATTGACCCTCAGCAGCAGCAAGTGACGCTAACCCACACAACCCTGCCCTACGACACGCTGGTGGTAGCCACAGGTGTTAGCCACCACTATTTCGGTCACGACCAGTGGGCCGAGGCCGCACCGGGGCTTAAGACCCTTGAAGATGCCCTAGAAATGCGGAAACGAATTTTTGGGGCTTTTGAAGCCGCTGAAAAAGAGTCAGATCCAGAGCGACGGCGGGCCTGGCTG
The DNA here is from genome assembly GCF_014695395.1 of Nodosilinea sp. FACHB-131. Taxonomy (GTDB): domain Bacteria; phylum Cyanobacteriota; class Cyanobacteriia; order Phormidesmidales; family Phormidesmidaceae; genus Nodosilinea. The sequence continues at coordinate 25,261 of NZ_JACJOF010000035.1, read as the reverse complement.
ACGTTTGTGGTGGTGGGCGGTGGGCCAACGGGCGTAGAACTGGCTGGGGCCTTGGCAGAACTGGCTTTCCACACGCTTAAGGACGAATTTCACCACATTGACACCACTGAAACCCGCATTCTGCTGCTGGAAGGGCTCGATCGCGTGTTGCCCCCCTACCCCGCTGACCTGTCGGCCAAAGCCGCCGACTCGCTGAAGGAGCTAGGCGTAACGGTGCGTACCCAGTCGCTGGTGACCGACATCGACGACGATGTGGTGACGGTGCGCCAGGGCGAGCAGACCGAGCAGGTGCGGGCCAAAACCATTCTCTGGGCCGCTGGGGTGCGGGCTTCGGCGCTGGGCAAGGTGCTGGCTGCCCGAGCCGGGGCCCAGCTCGATCGCTCGGGGCGAGTCATGGTGAATCCCGATCTCAGCCTGCCGGAGCAGCCAAATATCTTTGTGGTGGGAGATTTGGCGCACTTTGCCCACCAGGACCTTGGCGCAGCCTCCCCGGAGGGGAAACAGCCCCTGCCTGGGGTTGCCCCTGTGGCCATGCAGCAAGGGGCCTACATCGCCAAGCTCATTCAACGGCGTCTTCGGGGCGACGATCTGCCTCCCTTCCACTACGACGATGTGGGCAATCTGGCAGTGATTGGCCACCACGCGGCGGTGGTCAACATGGGGCGGTTCAAGCTGTGGGGCTTCCCCGCCTGGCTGATCTGGATTTTTGTGCACATCTATTACCTGATTGAGTTTGACAACAAGCTGGTGGTGATGATCCAGTGGTTGTGGAGCTATTTCACCCACAAGGGCGGTTCACGGCTGATCACCTGGGAAGAGAGCCGTCTGGATGAGCCGATGGTTGTGGATCAGGAGCCCCAGCGGGTGGAGCGGCATGATGCTCCAGAACGCACCTTAGGAGAGCTAAAAGCGCCAGTCATTGCAGAATCGTAGACGGGAGAAACTGAATTGGCGGACGTAGTCATTGGTTTAGACTTGGGAACCGGCGGAGTGCGGGCGATCGCCGTCAATCTGCAAGGCCAGGTAGTTGCCCAAACGACCCAAGGTTATCCTCTGCTGACGCCGCACCCCGGCTGGACGGAGCAGCAGCCTGCCGACTGGGTCGAAGCTAGTTTGACGGCTCTGGGTGAGGTAGCTGGACAGATTGAAGGGCACCGGGCGATCGCCCTCGGTCTATCAGGCCAAATGCACGGCATGGTGCCGCTGGACGAAGACGGTCAGGTAATTCGCCCCGCAATTCTCTGGAATGACCAGCGCACGGGGGCCGCCGTGGCGGAAATTGAAGCGGCGGTGCCCCGCTCAGAATTAATTCAGCGCACCGGCAATCCAGCGATTACCGGGTTTCAGCTGCCCAAGCTGGTGTGGCTGCGGAGCGAGGAACCCCAGGCCTACGAACAGGTGCGGCAAATTTTGCTGCCCAAGGATTACCTCGGCTACGTGCTCACCGGGGCAGCGGTGACCGAACCCTCGGATGCTTCGGGTATTGGCTGTCTAAACCTGGCCAGTCGGCAGTGGGACCAAGACATTCTTGCCGCTCTCGATATCAGCCCCGACCTATTTCCCACCGTGGTCGAATCAACCGCGATCGCTGGACGGCTAAAGCCGGAATTGGCTGAGCGGACGGGACTCCCGGCAGGACTGCCCGTGGTGGCGGGCGGGGGTGACAATGCCGCAGCGGCGATTGGCCTCGGCATTTCCGATCGCAACCTAAAGCGAGGCAGCCTCAGCATCGGCACGTCGGGGGTGATTTTTGCCCCCTGCGATGTCCCGACCCCCGACCCCCAAGGGCGCGTGCACCTGTTTTGCCATGCCGATGGCGGCTACCACCTGCTGGGGGTAACCCTGGCGGCGGGGGGTGCTCTGCGCTGGTACCGCGATACCTTTGCCCCCAACATCGCCTTTGCCGACCTGATGACTCTGGCCGAAAAATCTGAACCGGGGGCGCGGGGCGTGCTATTTTTGCCTCACTTGGCCGGCGAGCGCAGCCCCTACCTCGACCCGGACACGCGGGGGGCCTGGGTGAATTTGTCGCTGGCTCACACCCAAGGTGACCTGATTCGGGCGGTGCTGGAAGGGGTGGCCTTTAGCCTGCGGGCAGCCCTGGAGGTGATTCAGGAAATTTCTCCAGTGAATCAGCTATTGGCAACGGGGGGTGGGGTGCGATCGCCCCTCTGGTTCCACCTACTAGCGGATGTACTGCACACCGAACTGGTCGCGCCCAAAGCCGAAGAAGGAGCGGCCTACGGAGCGGCGATTTTGGCGATGGTGGGGGTAGGGGCCTACCCGTCGCTGGCGGAGGCGTTTGACATGCTGCCTGAGGCGATCGAGGCGGTGCAACCCCAAAAGCACGCGGCCTATGAGGCGGCATTTGAACGATACACCCCACTCTACGAGTCGCTAAAGGTGGTGAGGTAGGGATGATGACAATGCTGTAATTCAAGCTTGGAGTAAACCGTAATCTTGGTTTGGCCCAATAGAAGCTGTCAATATAGCAATGCCCCTACCCCATGCCCAGACAATACGTATCAAGAACAGATGGCCCTAACCTCAAGCGTCGCGATGCCCTAGGCTTCATCGGCGGCACCTTGATGGTTTCGCTGTTCGGCTGCTTCCGCAAGCCCTCGGCCTCGGCTGAACTGAGCAGTACCGTAGCCCAAACCCCGACCGAGGCAGCGGCGGCGCAGCCTGCCTGCACCGTACGCCCTCAGCAGACCGAAGGCCCCTATTTTGTTGATGAAGCGCTAAAGCGCTCTGATATTCGCTCTGACCCGACGACTGGCTCGGTAAAACTAGGCGTTCCCCTAACGCTGCAATTTCGCGTTTCCCAAGTGGGTGCTAATGCCTGTGTGCCGCTGGCAGGCGCAATGGTAGACGTCTGGCACTGCGATGCCACGGGAGCCTATTCAGATGTGGCCGATCGCAGAGCCAATACCCTCGGCCAAAAGTTTCTGCGCGGGGCTCAAGTCACTAATGCTGACGGCATGGTCGAGTTCACCACCATTTATCCCGGTTGGTATCCAGGCCGGGCTGTGCATATTCACTTCAAAATTCGCGGCAATACCACCTCAAATCAGGGCTACGAATTTACCTCACAGCTCTATTTTGACGATGCTTTGAGCGATCGCATCTATACCCAGACCCCTTACAGCGCTAGGGGCGATCGCACCACCCGCAACCAAAATGACGGCATCTTTCGCAGCGGCGGCGATCAGTTAATTCTGCCCATTACCCAGGCTGGAGAGGGCTACACTGGGCGCTTTGAGATTGGGCTGGAGTTGGCCTGATGAGCGATCGCGCCAAACCCCCTATATTTAGCCCAGTTTGGTTAGGGCAAACGCCGTTTGCCCCTACAGGGTTGCCTGATTGATGGGTATGTAGGGGCGAATGGCATTCGCCCTCGGGGTTTAGGCAGCGGCCTGGTGGTGCAGAAAAGCATCGACCTCCTGGGGAGTAGGCTGGGCGGCGATCGCCCCCGGCTTGAGCGTCGTTAGCGCCCCCACCGCGCTGGCGTAGCGCAAAATCGCCTTAATTTCAGCCGGGTCTTGCCAAACATCCCATCCCCGCTGACAAAGCTGGTGCAGAATTCCGGCTAGAAAGGCGTCCCCTGCCCCCGTTGTGTCCTTGCTGCTGACATCAAAGGCCGGGAGTGAAACGCTGTGCTGTTTTGTGGCGCAGGTGCTGCCGTTGCCCCCGTCGGTGAGCAGCACAGCTTCACACTGGGGGAACTGCTGGCAGACGTCCAGGGCAGAGTCGGTATCTAGCAACCACTGGGCCTCCTCTTTAGAGAGCTTAAGCAGATCGGCGGTCTTCAGAAAATCTCGAATGGTTTTAGGAGCGATCGCCTCGTCTGGCCAAAACACGGGTCGCCAGTTCAAATCGATCACAATTTTGGCCCCGGCCTGCTGGGCCTTATCCCGCGCCCGCGCCATGGCGCGGGCGGTGGTGGGGTAGGCCAGTCCCAGCGTCCCCATCACCAGATAACTCGCCCCGGCAAAATCGACGGCATCTATCCAGTTGGGGGTGAGATGGGCGTCAGCAAAGGCGGCGGGGTCGGGGGCGCTAAAGCCAATGAACTGGCGATCGCCCGTTTCATCCCGCTGCACCAGCACCGTGCGTGTAGGCATATCGGCCACCCGCTGAATCTGGCACGCTACTCCCTGCTCCTGCAATACCTCAACTAGCCAATCGCCCAGGTCATCCTCGCCTAGAGCGCTAATTAACCGGGTGGGGGTGCCGAGTTTGGCGATCGCAGCGGCTACATTGGCGGGCGCTCCACCAGGATAATCGGTGCCTTGGTTAGAGGCTGCCTCCGGCGTTTCACCGACCTCAAACAGGCGATCGACTAAGCATTCTCCTAAACAAATCACGGGCTCGGTCATAGTTTTCTCCTAAATTGCTCCAAATCCAGCCGAGCCAGCCAATCTCGGGCAGGTCACAGTCAGCCCTTCTTCAAAATTGCCGTGGCTGCCGCTTCATCGGTAATCAGCCCGCTGATCAGCTGACCGTGCAGGGCGGCGAGAATAGCTTCGGCTTTACGCATGCCCCCAGCGACGCCGATGATCAGACGCCGGGCTGGTTGCTCTAGGGGCACACCCGCAACTCGGCTGTTGGTACCTGCTTGCAGCAACTTTCCCTCGGAGTTGAACGCCCAACCCGCAATTTCGCCTACAGCCCCCAGCTCAATCAGCTCGGTCAGTTCGGCATCGTTGATAAAGCCATCCTCGTGCAGGGGCGCGTTCCAAGCGATGTGGCTGACGCCAACAAAGGTGACCTTGGCCTGCTCCGCCAGGGCTTTAACCGCCAAAAACGATCGCTGGGTCTGCAACAGGTCGCGCTCTTCCACGCTGTTGGCCACCGCTGGAGTGGGCACCGGGTAGGTTTGTGACCCTACCCGATCAGACAGATGCATGACCACCTCGTGGCGACCGGCCAGCCCGCAGTGCGACATGTTGCCCACAATCGAAACGATCTTGTGCTGAGGCTGATCCATTGAGGGAATTTGATCCACCATGGCCCGCAGGGTGCGCCCCGAGCTAAAGGCCAGAATGGAAGGGGTTCTGGCAACTAGATAGGTTTCCAGGTAAGTCGCCGCGCAGACGCCCAGGCCGTTGTAGAGGTCACCACCGACGGCGGGGTCGGGCACGACTTCACACATCGATAGAGCGAACCGATCCCGCAGGGCCTCAGCCAGGGCGATGCAGTGGCTGAGGGGATGGTCGAGGCGAAACTTGATCAGCTTTTCGCTGACAGCTAGGGCCACTAGGCGCTGGGCTGCCTGCCGCGACACGTTGAGCTTGGCGGCAATTTCTTCCTGGGTGTTACCGGCGATGTAGTAAAGCCAGGCGGCGTGGGCCGCCAGGTCGAGTTTGCGATGGCCCTGCTGGGCCGGCCTCCGACCATCGCGCTTCTCTGCATACGTATCTCCCACTGGTCACCTCCAAATCCACCACTACCCCAAGGGTGATCTTATTCGGTTAAAGATCTACCGAAAGAGAGAATGAGCATTTTATCTTCTAGAGAATATTTGCTCATTCCTATTGTCCTCCCGTAATATCCAAGTTGAACCCGGTGATGTAGCTGGCCTCGTCGCTCATTAGGAAAGCGACCCCGCTGGCAACTTCTTCTAACCGGCCCAGGCGGCGCAGCGGCACTGAGTTTATCATCTGCTGCTCGACTACCTTGGGGTCGGCGTCAAAATACTGCGATCCTACCCCCGCCTGTAGTTCTGTCTGCCGAGTCCACATGAAGCCGGGGCCAATCAGCGACGGCGACAGAGCGTTGACGCGAATGCCGTAGGGGGCCAGGTCTTTGGCCGCCGTCTGGGTCATGCCAACCACTGCAAACTTAGAGGCGGCGTAAGCCAGCATATTGGGCGGCCCATCCACCCCGGCGTGACTAGCCATGTTGACGATCGCCCCACCAGCCTTCCGCAGGTGCTGAGCAGCAGCCTTGAGAATGTGAAATACACCGACCACATTGATGTCGATCACCTTCTGGAAGTCTTCCTCAGGGTACTCATTGGTTTTGGCAAACACGCCCTGGTAGCCAGCATTGTTGAACACATAGTCGAGCTGGCCCACCTGCTCAACGGCGATCGCAAACATCTCGGCCACCTCCTGAGCATCGGTGACATTGCAGCGCACGGTGTACACGGGGTTGCCGTAGTCCTTTAACCCCTGGGCAACCTCGGCCAGCCTCATCTCGTTAATATCCAGCAACACAATTGTGGCTCCGTTAGCGGCAAATCGGTGGGCGGTAGCTTTGCCGATTTCCCCCGCTCCGCCGGTGATCAGAATGGTTTTGCCTTGGAAATCATAGGTGGCGATCGCGCTCATAAAGCTGGCCTCACAGTTGGGGTTGCAATCAAGAATTGTTGCGAATACAACTGAGCGCCTCATCTTTGGGAAGCGACATCAGTATCATTCCATTATTGGGCTTTTGCCCATGACCAGAGCATAAATTCAATTTAGTTTATTTTTTTAGCAATCCGAGGAGCCGTGCGATGCGCCTATTTTGCCGCGCCCGAATGCGTGCCAGAGGGCTGGTGGCATTCCTGATTGGCCTACTGCTAGTGCAGCTTGTCAATGCCTGCTCAGCCGGCCCCCAAGCCGGGGACCGCACTCGCCTCACCATTGCCACCGTCAACAACGGCGACATGGTGGTGATGCAAGACCTGTCGAGCCAGTTTGAAGCCGACAACCCCGACATCGAACTGCGCTGGGTAGTGCTAGAGGAAAACATTCTGCGCCAGCGCACCACTACCGATGTGGCCAGCCAAGGCGGTCAATTCGATGTTTTGACGATTGGGTCTTACGAAACGCCGATTTGGGCCAGGCGGGGCTGGCTGCGATCGCTCGACGGGCTCCCCGCTGAGTACGATGTCGACGACCTGATCGACCCAATTCGCACTGGGCTTTCCTATGAAGACACCCTCTACGCGGTGCCCTTCTACGGCGAAAGCTCAATGCTCTACTACCGCACCGACCTGTTTGACAAAGCGGGCATTACGGTGCCCACCAACCCCACCTATGCCCAGGTAGGCGAATGGGCCAGCCAGGTGCACGACCCGACCAACGGCGTCTACGGCATTTGCCTACGGGGTAAGCCGGGCTGGGGCGAAAATATGGCCTTTCTCACCACCCTGGTCAACACCTTCGGCGGCCGCTGGTTCGATATGGACTGGCAGCCCACCATCGACAGCCCCGAGTGGCAAAACGCCGTCAATTTTTACGTAGACGTGCTGAACCAGTACGGGCCGCCCGGAGCCAGTTCCAACGGCTTTAACGAAAACCTGGCTCTATTCTCCACCGGCAAGTGCGGCATGTGGATCGACGCCACCGTCGCCGCCGGGCTGCTCTCTAACCCCGAGCAGTCGCAGGTGGCCGATCGCCTCGGCTTTGCCCGCGCCCCGGTCGAGTCTTACCCCAATGGCTCTAACTGGCTGTGGTCCTGGGCGCTGGCGATTCCAGCCACGTCGCAGTCGCCTGAAGCCGCCGAGCGCTTCGTCGCCTGGGCCACCTCCAAGGAGTACGTCCGGCTAGTCGCGGATGAGTACGGCTGGGTCTCAGTCCCACCGGGCACCCGCACCTCCACCTACGAAAACCCTGACTACCAGGCCGCCGCTCCCTTCGCCGCCACCGTGCTGACCTCCATCCAGTCCGCCGATATCACCAACCCCTCCCCACTGCCGACCCCCTACAAGGGCGTGCAGTACGTGGATATTCCTGAATTTCAGGCGATCGGCACCCAGGTCGGCCAGCGCATGGCCTCCGCCCTGACCAATCAGGTCTCAGTCGATCAGGCGATCGCGCAGTCACAGACCGTCGCCGAACGGTTTATGCGACACACGGGTTATATCGAGTAGGCGGGTAGGGGGGTGGATGGGTAGATGGGTAGATGGGTAGATGGGTTTTCCCAACACCTGACACCTAATACCCAACACTCCCCCACTCATCCACCCTCCCACTCATCCACCCATCCACCCTCCACCCCTCTCCCTACAATGACTTCCTCTGTAGCAACAAGACCTCAACAACCGCCGCCTGCGCGGGCGCGATCGCACCGCTCGATTCCCGCCCGGCTGCTGGTCGCGCCATCGGTGATTTTGCTGGTGCTCTGGATGGTTGTGCCGCTGGCGATGGCCATCTGGTTTGCCTTCCAGCGCTACAACCTGCTGATTCCCGACAATCGTGAGTTCGTCGGCTTTGCCAACTTTGCCTACATTCTCACCGACCCGACCCTGTGGATTTCCATCGGCATCACCCTGGTGCTGGTGGTGTCGGTGCTGGCGATTACCATCGGCCTCGGCACCGTGCTGGCGGTGCTGTTTAACCAGGAGTTTCCCGGTCGGGGCATAGCGCGGGTGCTGGCAATTTCGCCCTTTTTCGTCATGCCCACGGTCAGCGCCCTGATCTGGAAAAACATGCTGATGCACCCGGTCAACGGGCTGTTTGCCCAGATTACGCGGGGGCTGGGCCTGGGGGCGATCGACTGGTTTGCCGACTTCCCGCTGCTGGCGATCATCATCATTGTGGCCTGGCAGTGGCTGCCCTTTTCCCTGCTGATTTTGCTGACGGCAATTCAGTCCCTGGATACCGATCAGATGGAGGCGGCCCGCATGGATGGCGCTAGCGCGATGCAGCTGTTCCGCTTTGTGGTGCTGCCCCACCTCAACCGGGCGATCGCCGTGGTCGCCATGATCGAGACGATTTTCTTTCTCACCATCTTTGCCGAAATCTTCGTTACCACCGGGGGCGGCCCTGGCCTCGCCACCACCAACCTGGCCTACTACATCTACCTCAAAGCGCTGCTGGAATTCGACGTCGGTGGGGCCTCGGCGGGCGGTTTGATTGCCGTCGTGCTGGCCAACATCGTGGCGATTTTCCTGATGCGCAGTGTTGCTCGTAATTTGGACACTTGATATGGCAACTAAGCAATCCCACCGCTGGTGGATTCCCCTGCTGGGCTGGCTAGTGGCCTGCCTGCTGTTCTTCCCGATTTTCTGGATGTTTATCACCAGCTTTAAAACCGAGGTAGCGGCAGTGGCAACACCGCCCCAGCTGTTCTTTCGGCCCACCCTAGAAAACTATGTGGCGGTGCAGACCCGGGCCTCTTACTTCAACTTCGCCTGGAACAGCGTGGTGATTTCCCTCGGGGCAACGATTCTGTCGCTGCTGCTGGCAATTCCGGCGGCCTACGCCATGTCGTTTTTCCCCACCAAGCGCACCAAGAGCACGCTGCTGTGGATGCTCTCGACTAAAATGCTGCCCGCCGTGGGCGTGCTGGTGCCAATTTATATCCTGGCGCGGGAGACAGGGCTGCTGGACACCCGCATTGGCCTGGTCATCATTTACACCCTGATTAACCTGCCGATTGTGGTGTGGATGATCTACAGCTTCTTCAAGGAAGTGCCGAAGGAAATTCTCGAAGCCGATCGCATGGATGGCGCTTCCACCTATCAGGAACTGGTGCATGTGCTGCTGCCCCTGGCCCTGCCGGGAATTTTTTCCACCGCCCTGCTCTCGATTATTTTGTCGTGGAATGAAGCCTTCTGGAGCCTCAATTTGACCACCTTTGATGCCGCTCCACTGACGGCGTTTATTGCGTCATTTTCTAGCCCCCAGGGTTTGTTTTGGGCCAAGCTGTCGGCGGCTTCTAGCATGGCGATCGCCCCCATTCTGATCTTTGGCTGGGTCAGTCAACGACAGCTGGTACGAGGTCTCACCTTTGGGGCCGTCAAGTAGATGACCTGTCGTAGTCGTAGGGTGGGCACTGCCCACCAGCCAAAACCGTAGGTTGGGTGAAGTGTCAGCGTAACCCAACAAACCTAGATCAGCCATTGGTTTATTGCCTTCGGCAAGGCTGCGCCAACACTCCGTTCCATCCACCCTACAGCAGCTTAAAACTTCTTTTCTCCCATCAATAAGGTGAGCCACCCATGTCAACCGTCACGTTAAGAGACATCCATAAAACCTACGTCGATAACGAAGTTATTAAAGGCGTCAATCTCGATATTCACGACAAAGAATTTGTCGTCTTTGTCGGCCCCTCCGGCTGTGGCAAATCGACCCTACTGCGCATGATCGCCGGTCTAGAAGACATCACCTCGGGCGACCTGCTGGTGGATGGCGAGCGCATGAACGATGTGCCGCCCGACCAGCGGGGACTGGCGATGGTGTTTCAAACCTACGCCCTCTACCCCCACATGACCGTGGCCGAAAATATGGCCTTTAGCCTGCGCCTGGCCGGGGTTTCTAAGGAACGGCGCATGGAGCGGGCGCGGGATGTGGCCCGGATTTTGCAGCTGGAGCCACTGCTTGATCGCAAGCCAGGCAAGCTCTCCGGCGGGCAGCGCCAGCGGGTCGCCATCGGCCGAGCCCTGGTGCGCAACCCCAAGGTGTTTTTGTTCGATGAGCCCCTGTCGAACCTGGATGCCTCTCTGCGGGTGCAGATGCGTATCGAGCTGTCGGGGCTGCACGAAAGCCTGCAATCCACCATGATCTACGTCACCCACGACCAGGTCGAAGCCATGACTCTGGCCGACAAGATTGTGGTGCTTCAGGGCGGTGTGGTCGAGCAGGTTGGTTCGCCGCTGGAGCTGTACCACCATCCCCGCAACCTGTTTGTGGCCGGGTTCATCGGCTCGCCCAAGATGAACTTTCTCTCGGTGCAGACCACCGGGGTGCAAGATTCTGGCACCACCGTGCGCCTGCCGGGCGATGCCACCATTACCATTCCGGTGCAGCCGAGAACGCTGATGGCGGGCGATCGCGCCACCCTGGGCATCCGCCCCGAGCACCTGCGGATCGATGCCACCAACCCCACCCTGATGGGCGAAGTCTTGGTGGTGGAGCGCCTCGGCGGCGAAACCTACCTCTACGTCAAGGTCGCTGGCGGCGACACCTTTATCGTGCAGACCGACGGCAACAGTCGGGCCAAGGTGCGCGATCGCGTCCCTGTCACCATCGACGGCAGCGTCTGCCACCTGTTTGATGGCGAGGGCCAAGCGATTCCCAAAGCCGAGCGCCATCCCCTCAGCCTCACCCGCCATCCCGAAGTCCCGCTACACACCGAAGCCACGCTAGAGCAGACCTATGAACAGCCCATCCAACCCCGCGAAGTCCCTCGTCAAGCTGAATGAGCGATCGCTCTCGCAGTTGAGCGATCGGGTGCGCGTGCCTCGGTACGAGCGCAGCGCCGTCACCTCCGGCATTGTCCACATTGGCGTCGGCGGCTTTCACCGAGCCCACCAGGCGCTCTATATGGATAACTATCTGGAGCAAAACCCCGGCAGCGACTGGGCCATCTGCGGCATCGGCCTGCTGGAGTTTGACCAGAGAATGCGCGATGCCCTGGCGTCCCAGGACTGTTTGTACACTCTGGTGGAGCGATCGCCTGCCGGTGACAACGCCCGCGTCATCGGCTCAATTACCCAATACCTGTTCGCCCCCGCCGACCGCGAGGCCGTAATCGCCACCCTGGCCGATCCCCAGTGCCGCATCGTCACCCTGACCATTACCGAAGGCGGCTACTACGTCGTTGAAGGTACCGGCGAGTTCGACGCCAACCACCCCACCATCCAGCACGACTTGCAAAACCCTGACCAGCCCTTGGGGGTCTACGGCTTTCTCACGGCGGCACTAGAGCGGCGACGGCAGCGGGGCATCGCGCCCTTCACGGTGCTCTCCTGCGACAACATTCAGGGCAATGGCGACATGGTAGGCAGAATGCTGACTGCCTTCGCCCAGCTGCAAAACCCCGATCTGGGCGGCTGGATTAGAGAGAACGTCGCCTTTCCTAACTGCATGGTCGATCGCATCACCCCTGCCACTACCCCCGGCGATCTGCAAATGGTCGCCGACCAGTTCGACATTGACGATGCCTGGCCCGTAGTAGCTGAGCCCTTCCTTCAGTGGGTAGTCGAAGATCGCTTTAGTGCCGGACGCCCCGACTGGGAGAGCGTCGGCGTGCAGATGACCGACGATGTTCATCCCTACGAGATGATGAAGATCCGGCTGCTCAACACCAGCCACCAGCTGATCGGCTATCTCGGCTCCCTCAAGGGCTACGCCTACGTTCACGAAGCGATGGCCGACGCCCAGATTCGCCAGGCAGTCGAGCGCTTGATGGATGAAGTCACCCCCACCCTGCACCCCGTGCCCGGTATCGACGTCAGCCAGTACAAACAGACCTTGGTAGAACGGTTCTCGAACCCAAAAATTCGCGACCAGCTGCCCCGGCTCTGCCTCAACAGCTCGGCCAAGATCCCCAAGTGGGCCCTCGGCTCCCTGCGCGACAAGCTGGACCAGAATGGCGCGATCGATTACCTGAGTCTCACTATTGCCGCCTGGTTCCGCTACCTCAGCGGCAAAGACGATCAGGGCCATGCCATGCCGATCGATGACCCCATGGCAGATACGCTATCGGAACGGGCGCGATCGGGCGGCACTGACCCCATGCCGCTGCTGGATCTGACAGAGATCTTTGGCGACCTGCCCCAGTCCTCGCGGCTTGTAGAAACGGTGACCCAGTACCTACACCAACTCCATGAGTTGGGAACCCAGGCCACTCTGGCAAAACTGCTTGAGACTGTTCCAGCTAAATAACCTCAGTTCGAGTTACGCATGGTAGCGATGTTCCCCGGCAGCCCTCTCCCCCAGCCCCTCTGCCACGAGGAGAGGGGAGCCGGAAGCGCTCAAAATCCCTCTCCTTCAGGGAGAGGGATTTAGGGAGAGGGCTACAACGCCAGCCAAGCGAAGGCACACAGCGGCTGCAATACCGAGCTTATCCCGAACTCAGGTTAAATAGAGTCAGACCTTTTGCCAGGGGCATTGCAGTGCAATGCTCCTAAGTCGAACTTGCCCTAACCCAAGGGGCGTTTGCAATACAATCGACGAACCTGGCCTAGTCTCGCTCCAACACCCCTACCTGGCGGAGCCCCGTCAAACTTTCCTGCCCAGTGCAGAATAGCACTGTCCTAATCTCGGCCATTAGCACCTCTGCTAGAGCCGCCACGGCCTCCTCTGACTCACTCGCCGCCTGCAGAAATGGCATCGCCAGCGCCGCCAAATCGGCTCCTAGGGCCAGGATTTTTGCCACATCCAGCCCGTGACGCAGCCCGCCCGAGGCGATCAACGGCAGGGTCGGGGCCACCCGCCGCGCCTGGACAATACAGTCGGCCGTGGGCAAACCCCATTCCCCAAAGGTCTGCCCCAGTCGTCGCTGGTGGGCATCGATCGCCCGCTCGCTTTCTACCCTGGCCCAGGATGTGCCCCCAGCTCCGGCCACATCCACCGCCGCGACCCCGGCTTCCACCAGCCGCCGCACCATGGGGGCCGAAATGCCGTTGCCGACCTCCTTGGCAATTACCGGCACCGGCAGCACCGCGCAGAGCTGCTCAATCTTGGCCAGCAGGCCTTTAAAGTTGGTGTCGCCCCCCGTCTGCACCGCCTCCTGCAACGGGTTGAGGTGCAGAATCAGCGCGTCAGCTGCCAGCTTGTCTACCACGCGGCGGCATTGATCCAGACCGTAGCCGTAGTTGAGCTGCACCGCCCCCAAATTCGCCAGCAGCAGAATGTCTGGAGCCTCTGACCTGACCGCAAATGTTTCCATCACGTCAGGATTTTCGACCCCAACCCGTTGGGAGCCGACCCCCATCGCCAACCCATAGCGCTGGGCCACCACCGCCAGCCGCCGGTTGATCTGATGCGCCGCCTCGGTGCCCCCAGTCATTGACGAAATCAGCAGCGGTGCCTCCAGCCGATGCCCCAAAAACACCGTGCTCAAGTCGATATCTTGATAGTCGATTTCTGGCAGACAGCAGTGGGTAAACCGATAGTGCTCTAGCCCGGTGGTGACTTGGGCACACTGCACCGGCCCCTCCAGGCAAATGCGCAGGTGGTCGGCCTTGCGGGCCTGGGTCTCATGGGCGACAGGCAGTAGAGTCACAGGGGTTTTGCAAAATCAACGCTCCCTATCCTAGGAAAAATCGGGACGCTTTTGGCGCGATCGCACACCAGACGTAACACCCCCATTCCTAGACCCGCTTCAAAAGCTCCACCCCATCTCGCCCGTCCGTATCCTGCAAAAACACTTTCACCGACTCATCCTTCGCCGTCGGCAGGGTTTTACCGACAAAGTCAGGGCGCACGGGCAGTTCCCGATGGCCCCGGTCAATCAGCACCGCCAGGCGAATGGCGCTGGGCCGGCCGTAATCAATCACCGCATTGAGAGCAGCGCGAATGGTGCGCCCGCTAAAGATGACATCGTCCACCAACACCACCACGCGATCGCTGATGTCGAAGGGAATCTCGGTGCGGGCCGGAGTGCGCGTGCTAATTTTATCCAGGTCATCGCGGTAGAGGGTGATGTCGAGCGCCCCCACCGGCAGCTCTACCCCCTCTAACCGCTGAATCTGCTGGGCCAGCAAATGAGCCAGGGGCACGCCTCGGGTGTAAATGCCCAGCAGCACCAGACGGCTCAGGTCGCCGCCCCGCTCCACCACCTCCGACGCCAGTCGATTCAGCGTGCGGCGCATTTCCTCCGCCGACAAAATCTTGACTACATTGCTGCTTGTATTCATGCCCCGACCTCCCGGCAGCCGTAAAGCCTCACTATACCTGACCTACAGGGGCAGCTAGAGCAGACCCACCAGCGAGGCAAAGCGCCTGAGAATCGCCCCAGAAATCTGTCTGAAGCGATCGCAGACCGCCATTCTGTTCAGCCGTGTCTAGCCCCGATTTTTGATCGTCATCACCTGGACAATCTGCTGGGCCAGGGGGCTGGGAATCTCTAAAATTCGGTACAGGTCTTCTAAAAACGCCTGCTCCTGGGGGGTAACGGTGCGGTCAGACAGTACCAGGTCGGTGGCGACCGCAAAGGCCGTCTCCCGCAAATCCTGAGGCAAAACGGCCTTGGCCCGGTCGACCATTACCCCCGGCCCCTCATTTTTGAGGCGCGTCAGCAATAGATCGAACAGATGGTGCACGGCGTCTTTGGAGTAGCTGCTAAACAACGCCATGCGTGACAGCAGCATCGTCATATCCTGACCCTCCTGGTCGGCCAGGTAGCCGTCGGCGGCGATCGCCACTAGCGCAATGCTGGCCAGCGCCTCTGCGGTGCCCATGGATGACTCGGTCATGGCGATTTTTCCTGGTATCCTTGGCACAAAGCCCTGTATGCCCCTATTTTTGCCCTAAAGCCGACGCGACGCAATCCCGTTGTGAGGAGTCTTTACCTGGAGTCGTGTTTCGGCTGATCCCCTATGTCTCTCCGTGGCATCCGCCAAAATACGTAACTTTGTGATCAAACTCACCGTTAGCCGTGATAAATCCGCTAGGTTTTCAGGAACCTTCCAGAGATACTGAAATTGACTCAACTTTAGCCGAGTCATCTACAGGGAACACACAACCAACCGGCAAGCCCGCAAGGGACTGTCGGTTTTTTTTGGCCGTCCCCTACTTGCCCGACGCCCGCTGGTAAAACCGCTGCATGTCCTCAAACCAGAGCTGTCGCGACTCAGCCCAGGTGTAGAACATGTGTCCCCCCTGAAAATGCCGCAGGGTGAGGTTTGGCTGTAGATCCGGGTTGAGGTTCATCAAATCCCTCAGGTGCTCTGAGGAAAAGTAGGGCGTCACCAGATCGTAGATGCCATGGGTGATGTAAACCTGGAGGTAGGGGTTGAGGGCCATGCCCACTCGCAGGTCGTCTACCGAACCCACAAAGCCCTGGCGATACTCGCTTTCAGGCAAGAACTCCCAGGCCTTAAACACCTCAAAACTGAGCAGGTTATAGGTCAGGGTAGTGTTTACGCCCAAAGTCGAGCGCAGGTGGCTGTTGATAGCGCCGGTAAACAAGCGATCGATGCCCTCTAGGGTGGGGTCGGTGCCTTCGTGCATCAGGCGATCGGGGAAGGGATCGATCGCAGTAACCGAGCCATCGTAAAGACCCAAAATGCGCTGCTGGTGGCGCAGCAGCTCGCGGGCAAACACCACGATGTCGATGCGGCCCCGGTGGCGCTGCACCACCTCCAGCGGCAGGCCAATCAGATGGGCCAGCTGACCAAAGACTCGCTGCTGGTCTTCGCCAGAGGCGGTGCTGCCTAAAGCCAACAGCGGAATCAGGGATTTGCGGGCAAAGTCGGCGGCCTTGGCCCCGTGGGCAATGGGGCTGTCGGTGGTATCAACCTGCCCGTGATGGACCGCCGTGGCCGCCATCGAAGGAATTACCGTCGCCCAGCCGCTGAGGCTGTAGTCGTTGCCCTCCAGCAGCATAAACTCCATCACCGGCGAGATCAGAATGGCCCCGCACAGGCCGACCCCATAGTCTTGCTGAAGCTTGCGACAAAGCTTCGCCACCCGAAAGCCGCCATAGCTCTCCCCGGCGATAAAGACCGGCGACAGCCAGCGGTGGTGAGCCGAGAGATAGCCCTGGATAAACTCGCCCAGGGCGTTGAGGTCGCGATCGACCGTCCAGAATTTTTTCGCCTTTTCGTCGGGTTTGTCCGCCCCTTTGTCGGCGGGCTTATCGTCAGACTTCTCAGCTTTGTCGCCGTCCTGGGGCAAAACGCGGCTAAAGCCCGTGCCCACGGGGTCAATAAAAACTAAATCGGTGAAGCTCAGCCAGCTTTCGTCGTTATCGGCCACCTCTACCGGCGGGCGCGGCAGGCTGCCGTCGGAGTTAAACACCACCCGTCGCGGACCTAGAGCCCCCACGTGCAGGTAGGCCGATGCCGCCCCTGGCCCCCCGTTAAACACAAAGGTAATCGGTCGCTGGGCTGGGTTTTGGTTGGCAATGGTGTAGGCCACGTGAAACAGCTCGGCCACGGGCTTGTCATGTTCGTAGAGGGTTTGCCACTGGGCTGAGGCGGTGTAGGCCTGGTTGCCCAGCATGTGCTCGGTGGTGTTGCCCTGACGTTGGGTGTGATCTGGCATGAAGATGCGGGGTTGAAGACTCTACCTGTTATAGCGCGGTCGGTCGCCTTCAGAATCGCGCATCCCCACTCGCCCAGAAGCAGACACATGGCTCACTAACGATTAAATTGGGTTAAGCCAATCTGCCTTAGGAGTTACCCCGCGATGAGATGGCTCCTGCTCGACATCGCCAGCGCCTTTAACAACGTCTACAGCGGCTGGATTTTGTGGAACCTATTTTTAGCGTTTGTTCCGCTGCTGCTGAGCTTTGGTCTCTTTCGCCGCCAGGCCATACCAAAGCCATGGTGGTGGGTGGCGGGGATCGTGGTGGGCGCCTGTGGAGTGGCAGGGGTGCTGCCTCGCATGCCCCGCGTAGGGCGAGGCCTATTTAACCTGCTTCAAGCCAGCGGCGCAGCCACCCTGCTGTGGCTGCTGGTTGTCATCGCCTTGACCGCTGCCCTCACCATCAGAATCTTCAAGAAGCAGCAAACTCCCAAGGGCTGGCTCTGGTGGGTGGGGCTGGTGGTGTTCTTCGCCTTTTTACCCAACGCTCCCTATGTGCTGACCGATATCATTCACCTGATTCGCGGCACCAGTTCTGGGGAAATTCCGGTCTGGGTGGTGGCCCTGGTCTTTATTCCCCTACACGCAGCAGCCATTCTACTGGGGTTTGAGGCCTATGTGATCTCCATTCTCAACCTGGCAAGCTACCTCAAGCAGCACGGTGCCAGAGCGTTGATTTTACCCATTGAGCTCACCATCCACGCCCTGTGTGCCGTAGGCATTTACCTAGGGCGATTTCTGCGACTCAACAGCTGGGATATTGTCACTGCTCCCACCAGCGTGCTTACCGACACCCTAGATGCGCTCACGTCAAAACGGCCGGCGGCGGTTATTTTTGTCACCTTTATCATTTTGGCCAGCCTCTACTGGGTGCTCAAGCAGATCACCCTGGGGCTAAAGCTGCGCATTCGCTACGCTCGTCAGGGTATTGACGTGCTCGATTAAGCCTGAGCAACCTCAACCAGATGGCCCAGTGCGGACATTGCCGGTAGAAGCGGGCACATTAGCCCTAACGTTACTTCTGCCAACCATGTCTTTTAAGGCCAGCGTGCAGCATTTTCAAACTCTGGTGACCTCCTTTCACCCGGTCATAGTCATCGACACGGTAGAAGAAGAACGGGTACAGGGGTTGATTAGCGCCGCCTGCACTGACATGCAGATGGCTGTATTCGAGTGGAGCGTTGCCCAGGGGCTGATGCGATCGCCCGTCAGCCCCGACCACCGCTGGCAAAACGAGTATGCGCCCCCCGGCACCAAGCGCGGTCAAGCCCTGCCCAAAACCACCGAACCCCTCGACATGCTGCGCCACATTCAAGAGATGAGCTTCAAGGCCATCTTTTGGCTCAAAGACTTCGCTGAACACCTCAAAGATCCGGTAGTTGCCCGTCAGTTTCGAGAAGTATCCCAACAGTTTTCTTTCAACAGCTCAACGCTGGTGCTCAGCGGCAGCGGCTATGCTCTGCCGCTAACCATTGCACAGAACGCTGTCTATGTAGATATCAAGCTGCCCGAACCCGAAGAACTCTATAAAGCTATTTCCGAGACAGTGAAGACCCTCCAAGGTCAAGTCGCAATTAATTTAAATCCGGATGATGTTCGAGCCTTGGTGTCAGCTCTCCAGGGCATGACCCTACACCAAGCTCGAAAAGTCGTATCCTATGCGGCTCGGCATGACAGCAAACTCGATGTCAGTGATGTGAAGTGGGTACTGGAGCGCAAGGCCCGAGTGATTCACGAAGAGGGTCTACTCGACTACTTTCCGCCCGAAACCAACCTGGCCGAGCTAGGTGGGTTTGAGGGGCTCAAGCGCTGGTTAGCCTACGCCAAAGTGGGCTTTACACCCCAAGCTCGTCAATACAACCTGCCTGCTCCCAAAGGCATTTTGATCGTGGGCATTCAAGGCTGTGGTAAGTCGTTGGCCGCCAAAACCATCGCCCGACAGTGGAGTCTGCCCCTGCTCAAGCTCGATGCCGGCCGCCTCTACGACAAGTACATCGGCGAGTCCGACAAAAACTTCCGCCGCGCCGTCACCATGGCCGAAAGCATGGCCCCCTGCATCCTGTGGATCGACGAGATCGAAAAGAGCATGGGTCAAAGCAGCAGCGAAGCCGATGGCGGGCTTAGCCGTCGTCTATTCGGCTACTTCCTCACTTGGCTCCAAGAAAAATCTCAGGAAATTTTTGTCGTAGCCACCGCCAATGACATTTCAGCCATTCCACCAGAACTGCTGCGCAAAGGCCGCTTTGACGAAATTTTCTTTGTCGATCTGCCCGAGGCCGACGAGCGCCATGCCATCCTGCACATTCACCTAGGGCGACGGCAGCACGGTACTAAAACCTTTGATCTCAGCGAATTGGTCGTTGCCACCGAAGGCTTCAGCGGAGCCGAAATTGAACAGGCAATCATCACCGCCCACTACCAAGCGCTCTACGAAAATCGCCCCGCCGACACTACCCTGCTGCTCGAAGAGATTAAACGCACTGTTCCCCTGTCAGTTACCCGTCGAGAAGACATCCAGCGGCTGCGAACCACAGCTCGGGAAAGGTTTGTAGCAGCGCGATAGCAACGCTTGTGCCCTATTTAGACTCACGGTTATTGGCGAACTACCAATGAGCCATTCACGTCCTGCCAAACCACATCTCAAAAGTCAACAGAACCAACCTGACGCGTGGAAATTCATCAAAGCTTGGTGATTTAAGCGTCTAAATAATCAAGCGCCATTTGAAGAGATGCACAGTCAATCTTGAAGGAGTTTGGCGACGGTCGAACAACCCCATTGGGCAGCTTAGGAAAGTCTATAGTCTTCAAAAACTCTGGGGTAACCTGACCACGAACACCGCACCACTGCCCATTCAACCCACTGACATGGCGGCGATGAGCCCAGCGACTTGACCACCCCGGAGAGTAAAGTTCGACTACTTTAACTCCGCTACCGAGCAGCTCAGGATTTTGCAGCCCCAAGCGATTAAAAGCCATATGGCTAAGGGCGGCACCATGGACAGCTACCACGACCTTGACATCGCGGGTAATCGACCATTTTTGGGCACAGGTTAAGTCTTCGAAGTAGTAAGTTTTGAAGCCCTTTTCTTCGAGAAACTGGACTACTTCGTCGTTGTTAAGTAAACAGCGACTTCCTCTACGAGGAATAAAAATTTTCTCGGCCTCCAAAGGCTCATAGCCCGAAAACTCAACCTCGTTAAACAGAGCTGCATGGAGGTTGTAAAGCTTTGAATCAATCTCAGCAACTAGTTTTTGATTGATGATCGGGAAGAACTGGGGTGCTTCTGTACCAGTTGCTGCATCAGAGCGAGCGACTGACATAGAGATCACTTCGCCATAGACGCTATCATCGGTGTAAATTACTGGAATACTCAACGTCTCAAAGACTTCACGAGCCAAATTCGGTGCTCGTTCTCTAAGAATGACGTGAACATTTACGTCTTGGCCCAAACGCTTACTCAGCATTTGCTTTGCCAGCAAAGCCGGAGCCGCCAAGTTTTCAATGATGTGCCCTATGTTGGTATCTAGCTCTGGTCGACCATCAAACAAAAAGTTTTCTGGATAGTCTAATACCTGAGTCCCCTTTACAGCTTTGCAAAGTGCTTTATAGAGTTTAGAGCGTTTAGAACCTGGTTTTCTAGGGCCAGTCTGGCCGGTTTTGACGTCGATTTTGACCTGTAAGGGATGTAAGCATTCCTCAGGAAGAAATATTCTTTCAATTGCAGGGCGCAACGTATCTCCTAGCGCCGTGGGGTGAGAAAAAATCATTGAAGCAGGAATTTTTATCTCAGGCAGAACTTCAACAAATGACAACCCCATACCTGGCTCTCTTTCTAATAAAATTTAATGGACTTAAAGGGATGGCCTTCGCTCTTTAGAGCATGATTAATAGACATAAAAGTCTTTACGGTCAATTCTGCAATTGCCAGACTATATACTCTAAAGTTTTGATGAAATAATCTGCAACCTTGATTGTATCTTGACAGTTTAAGCTTTCCTTAGGGGTCCTTTGTGTGCACTCACCCGTGCCTCTGGCAAGAAATATGAGTGCTACACTAAAGCTGTGCCAAGTTTACAACTCAAGTCGGTTAATCGCAACGATTGCCTTTGCTTTCATTAGTTGAGGGGTGATCTAGTTACTTGACTTCTCTCTTGAGTAACATCCGGCAGCAAAATAAGCGAGGCTTCCAGACATCACTGTCAACGTAAGAAATTTCAGGACTCAAAGTGGTCCAAAGAAACAGAACTTAATTAGTGATCTGTAAAGTTGGCACGCCAAATCAATTTTTACCGGCGATCGCCCCCGTATTAGTGTTTACAAACCTTAGCCATATGGTTCCTTCACCATTGAGCAGCGAACGTTAAGGGAACGTTAGGCCCAAGGTTAACCCGAGCTGATAAGTGTGACAACAGCGGCCTCAGTGGTTGACGGCGTTGGGTTTTCTTATGGATCCTACATTGTAGGGTCTTAGCTTACGTCAACATCGACTAGCAAAGTGCTCTACTGTATACCGCATTTTTAATACCTTCTCTGAAGCTCTGGTGCATTCAACCGGATGGGTTGCCCCTACCGTGGGTGAGTCCTTAGCTGAGCGACTGGCGATCGCCCATCGATGCGATGCCCTACTTCGCCTGTCTGTCCACCAGCCTCATCGAAAAGTCGCTTGCCTACTCCGATGCCGCCTAGTCACCCCCACGGTTCGAGGATTGCGGAAGGCGATCGATATTAATAGTGCGGAGCGCCTGCTAAGTCCGTAGCGGGGATCAATGCATCTAAGGACCTTTACTGGGTTGGCGGCTAGCGCCCCATCCCCCGTGGTGACAACCTTGACAAGTGTTTATAAATGTTAAATTGATAAAGCGTTTTCACTAAGCCCCCAGATATGCCCAAATCGGACGCTTCCGCCAAGAAAACCGCTGCCTCTAGCAAAGGCCGAGCGTCCACCAATGGCAACCAGCACACCGGCCTCGCCCACCACCACGCCGCCATTGACGACAACGTCATTCGCATTCGGGGAGCCCGGCAGCACAACCTGAAGAATCTGGACCTGGAGATTCCTCGCAACAAGCTGATTGTGTTTACGGGGGTTTCTGGTTCGGGCAAGTCATCCCTGGCCTTTGACACTATTTTTGCCGAAGGGCAGCGCCGCTATGTGGAGTCCCTCAGCGCCTACGCTCGCCAATTCCTTGGCCAGGTAGATAAGCCCGATGTGGACGCGATCGAGGGGCTGAGCCCAGCCATTTCCATTGACCAAAAATCGACTTCCCACAACCCGCGCTCGACCGTGGGTACGGTCACTGAAATCTACGACTACCTGCGCTTGCTCTACGGGCGGGCGGGCGATCCCCACTGTCCGATCTGCGATCGCAGCATCTCCCCGCAATCCATCGACCAAATGATCGATCGGGTCATGGCCCTGCCCGATCGCACCCGCTTCCAAATTCTCGCCCCCGTAGTGCGGGGCAAAAAGGGCACCCACAAAAAGCTGCTCTCTAGCCTGGCCTCTGAGGGGTTTGTGCGGGTGCGGGTCAACGGCGAACTGCGCGAGCTGACCGATAACATTGAACTCGACAAAAACTACAGCCACAACATTGAGGTGGTGGTCGATCGCCTGGTGAAGAAAGAGGGCCTGCAAGATCGCCTGGCCGATTCGCTGCGCACCTGCCTGAAGCGATCGGAGGGGATCGCGATGATCGAGATTCTGGCGGAGAAGCCCCAGGAGACGGCTACTACAGAGCCGGGCAGCAACGTCGTGTCGCTAACCGACCGCCTGCCCCAGGCCGCCGAGGCCGAAGGCAGCTACGGCCAGCCCAAGGAGCTGGTGTTCTCCGAAAACTTCGCCTGCCCCGAGCACGGCGCGGTGATGGAGGAACTGTCGCCCCGGTTATTCTCGTTTAACTCGCCCTATGGGGCCTGCCCCCACTGCCACGGGTTGGGCAGCCTGCGCACCTTTTCAGCGGAGCTGGTGGTGCCGGATCCGGCCCTGCCGGTCTACGCGGCGATCGCCCCCTGGTCGGAAAAAGACAACACCTACTACTTCTCGCTGCTCTACAGCGTCGGTCAGGCCTTTGGCTTTGAGATCCAGAGCCGGTGGGATCAGCTCACCCCCGAGCAGCAGCACATCGTGCTCTATGGCAGCGACGAGAAAATCTACATTGAGTCAGACTCCCGCTACCGCGAGCGCAAGGGCTACCAGCGGCAGTACGAGGGGGTGCTGCCCATTCTCGACCGGCAGTATAAAGACGCCACCTCCGAGCTGCACAAGCAAAAGCTCGAAAAATACCTGATTGACCAGCCCTGCGAGGTCTGCCACGGCACCCGGCTCAAGCCCGAATCGAACGCGGTGCGGATTGGCCCTCACTCGATCAGCGACCTCACCAACGTCTCCATTCGCGAGTGCCTCAGCCGCATTCGCAACCTAGTGGGCGAAGAGGGCGAGGCCCCCAAGCTCTCGGCCCGGCAGCTCCAGATCGGGGCACTGGTGCTGCGCGAGATTCGCGCCCGCTTGCAATTCATGATGGATGTGGGCTTAGACTACCTAACCCTGCACCGCACCGCCATGACCTTGTCTGGGGGCGAGGCCCAGCGCATTCGTCTGGCCACCCAGATCGGCTCAGGCCTCACCGGAGTGCTCTACGTGCTGGATGAGCCCAGCATTGGTCTGCACCAGCGCGACAACGATCGCCTGCTCAACACCCTGCACCGCCTGCGCGACCTGGGCAATACGCTCATTGTCGTGGAGCACGACGAAGACACGATCAGAGCCGCCGATTATTTAGTTGATATTGGCCCTGGGGCGGGGGTGCACGGCGGGGCGATCGTCGCCGAGGGCGATCTCAAAACCCTGATGACGGCGAAGGATTCCCTCACGGGAGCCTACCTGTCGGGGCGGATGTCAATTCCTACGCCGGCAGAGCGGCGGCCGGGGAATGGGCGATCGCTTACCCTGAAAAATGTTCGCCGCAACAACCTCAAAAATCTGGATGTCGAACTGCCCCTGGGGGCCTTGGTGTGCATCACTGGCGTCTCGGGCTCGGGCAAATCGACCCTGGTAAACGAGTTGCTCTACCCGGCCCTTCAGCACCACTTTGGCAGCAAGGTGCCCTTCCCCAAGCACATGGACAAGCTGGACGGGCTCAAGGCGCTAGATAAGGTGATCGTCATTGACCAGTCGCCGATCGGGCGCACGCCCCGCTCCAACCCTGCCACCTATACCGGCGTGTTCGACGTCATCCGCAACCTGTTCACCGAAACCATCGAGGCCAAGGCGCGAGGTTATAAAGCGGGGCAGTTCTCCTTTAACGTTAAGGGCGGGCGCTGCGAGGCCTGTGGCGGCCAGGGGGTGAACGTGATCGAGATGAATTTTCTCCCTGATGTGTATGTGCAGTGCGAGGTCTGCAAGGGAGCGCGCTACAACCGCGACACTCTGCAAGTCACCTATAAGGGCAAGAATATCTCCGACGTGCTGAATATGACCGCCGAAGAGGCACTTGGGTTCTTCGAGAATATTCCTCAGGCCGCCAGCCGGCTGCAAACCATGGTGGATGTGGGTCTGGGCTACATTCGCCTGGGGCAGACAGCCCCCACCCTCTCCGGTGGCGAGGCCCAGCGGATGAAGCTGGCCTCAGAGCTGGCCCGCCGCTCGACCGGCAAAACCCTGTACCTGATTGACGAACCGACCACGGGGCTGTCGTTCTACGACGTGCACAAGCTGCTGGACGTGGTGCAGCGTCTGGTGGACAAGGGCAACTCGGTGCTGATGATTGAGCACAACCTGGACGTCATTCGCTGCGCCGACTGGATTGTGGACCTGGGGCCGGAGGGGGGCGATCGCGGTGGCGAGCTGATTGCAGTGGGCACCCCCGAGGTGGTAGCTCAGATGGCTGGTTCTTACACCGGCCAGTACCTGGCCAAGGTGCTAGAGCAGCATCCCGTCGTAAATAAAGCGGCATCGGCTGGATGACGCACTCATTGTGGCTCTAGGCGTACTCGGATTCGTCCTTTTTGGACAATTCACAGTTTTCCAGCGATTTCCTCGCGTTCTAGACCGCTAACTCACAGCACTGGCTGCCACCAAGAAAGTAGTTCTTCGCGGGGCATGTGAGGAAGCCTGGGTGGTGACTCCCAGTTATCTTGTCCTGGCTCTGGATTGACCAGGACCAGCAGCACCGAAGTATAGCTACAGCCATGTGAGTTAGGACGTAAGCTATAAGCAGAGACATTTTCCTCCAAGTGCTATGCCCAAACCCTACAGCCTCGATTTGAGGCAAAAGGTCATCGACGCCAT
>NZ_JACJOF010000034.1 GCF_014695395.1 Nodosilinea sp. FACHB-131 | reverse complement strand
GGTTGGTTAAAAAGCCGAATTCGAAAGCTCCTTCCCCATGACGATGGCTTGCGCGCTGCCATGGAGTCAATCCTTAAGCAAGCCGTGTCCTAACCTAACCGGCTTTAGCTATACCAATTTGGTTACATGCTTTAGAGGTAGTTATGTCAGAAAATCAACTTCCCGCTCACCCGGCTACTCACCCACCCGTCGCTCGATCTAACCACCCTTCTGATCTTCATCAATCTTCTGGTTTACATCTCCGTCACTCTGCTTTCCTTGCTTCTACTGCCATGCCACGATCCACTGATTCGCCTGTTGAAGGTCGTGAGTCCGTACATCTGATGGTGATTGGCAGCGCTCAAGGCATCGAAACTATTGTGCAAACGCTTCATCTGCGGGGCTTTGCCCATGTCAGCGAGTGGAGCATCGTCATGCCCCATAGCTCAGGCAAACTCATGCGAGTGCTCACCCGATGGGTGCAGGAGGTGCGCTGATGTGCCTGGTTCTAGCCCCTACACCAACCTCATCACTACGATAGGTCCGTAGGGTGCATAACGCTAAGGCAAGGCTCCGCCAATGCGAAGCAATGCACCACTAAAAAACCATGCCAAAAAATAGGCACATCCTAAATTTCAGCATTGATAGAGCACTAGGATGTGCCACTAATTTTCGTTACAATTCTTATTCCATCAGCAACGCCATGACCGCCCAAAAAGCAGGCTAGGGGCTGTAACCGCTGATGCTTAGGCATCAGCGGTTAGTTGATCACAACTTTCAGTTCGATTTACCCGATGCTCCCGTAGCTCGCTTAACGGCATCTGTGGCCTTTTCAACCAAGCTTTCATTGTCCTCTTCAGGGTCAACTTTGCCCTCAGCCTGGCGCATTTCTTCCCGTATGCCTGTCGCTTCGCTCATGTCATAGGCTCGGTTTAGCCGTTCTTCGGCACTCAGCGGTTTGCCCTCGGTGCGACCCGTGAGTTGGTCTTTAGTTTGACCGTGGGCCTCTTTTGAATCGAAGGGAATTTGGGCCAAACTCGGCTGTACAGCAATAGTTAAAAAACTGGTCAAGCTGAGGAAACAGGCTAACCCAACCATCAGCAAGCGTCGTCCCATGCGATCGCAGCGGAACAAGGAAAATAACGTCATAGGAAAATCTCGTAGTCTTGGCGGAGAGAATCTTCGCTGGAAGATGGACCTCTTTGGGCCATCCCTGCGGTGGCTTTAGCCTATAGGCGCGAGGGGTGTGCCTTGTTCCGCCTAGCGATATATTTTCGTCATCGCTACGATAGTGAAGCCATCTAGGGACACTGCAATGAAAATAAAGCACGTCATTAACCTCCACAAAGGCACTACGGCTGTTTTCGTTGTGGCCCTAATGGTGGCTTACCAAAACTTTGGCGTGGGGCCGTGGGTTTACCTGGCCCTCCATGGCACCTACGGCCTGGTGTGGCTGCTCAAAGATCGCCTCTATCCCGACAAGCAGTGGGAGCAAACTATTCCCCTCGCCACCGGAATTTTTGGCTTTGGGTTCATCAGCCTCTATTGGGTAGCTCCCTTTTTGCTGATTAGTCGGGGGGTAGAGCCGCCGTTGCCTTTGGTTGCAGGGGCGATCGCCCTCAACATCCTCGGCATCTTTCTGCACTACGCCAGCGATGCTCAAAAATACTTCACCCTCAAATATCAGCCAGGGCTAATCACCGAGGGTCTTTTTGCCCGCTGCCGCAATACCAACTACCTGGGTGAGATCTTGATCTATCTCTCCTTCGCCCTACTGGCGATGCACTGGTTGCCCTTTGCCATTTTGGGTCTGGTTGCGGCCTTAGTATTTGTGCCCAACATGCGGAAAAAAGATCAGTCTCTATCGCGCTATCCCGAGTTTGCCGATTACAAGGCGCGATCGGGGTTGCTGCTACCGCAGTTGTTGGGTGGTTCTGCCGCCAGTTCCCAAGCCGCTGCCGCTGAACCGCCCAACTAAACAACTAACCTCAGGCACTTTGCAGCAAAGCTTGCTGGTTTTGCAAAATTTGTCTGGCGAAGGCGAGCTTTGCTTGCAGATCGGCATCGGCGATCGCCTCTAAAAAGCGCATAAATTCCACCTGCTGCTCTAGGCTCCGAAACGGAAAAGCCTTGATAGCCAACTCTGGTAGATTAGCGCTTACCCTCAACAGCTCAACTCCAACTACTCGCTCATCGGCATCATAGTCGTATATCACATCGAGTTCTACTGAGTCAGACTCTACAATTTCACCCTCAGCCAGGCGTAAGTAAAGAGCATCAACGTCGGGGTCGTATTCTATGTTCATAGCCTGCCACGCATGCGCCTATCGAAATTTTACTGAATGGGGTTGCATACCTGTCGGATTCCCCGCCAGCATACTCTAGGGTCTATGATCTAAGGGTTCATGACCCGGCTGCCCATGACTCTGTTTACTCTGCGCTCTGCCACCAAAGACTTTGGCATTAAGGAAATTCTCCGCGATGCCAGCTTTAGCCTGGATGAGGGCGACAAGGTGGGCCTGATTGGCACCAACGGCTCGGGCAAATCAACCCTGCTGAAAATGATTGCGGGGCTAGAGCCCTTCGACGGTGGCGACTTTTGGGTCAACCCCGGAGCCAAGATCGTCTATCTGCCCCAGCAGCCCGACTTTGAGGCCGATCGCACCGTCCTAGAGCAGGTCTTCGCCGATGCGGGCGAGCAGATGGCGCTGATTCGCGAGTACGAAGACATCTCCCACCACATGGCCCAGGGCACAGGCGACGCCGATGCTCTGATGGCTAAGCTCTCGACAGTATCGGAAAAAATTGCCGCCGCCGATGCCTGGGATTTAGAGAGCAGCGCCAAGGCGATTCTCAGCCGCCTAGGTATTGATGATTTTGACGCCAAGGTAGGCGATCTGTCGGGAGGATACCGAAAGCGGGTGGCGATCGCCGCCGCCCTGCTCGCTGACCCCGATGCGCTACTGATGGACGAACCCACCAACCACCTCGATGCCGAATCGGTGGAGTGGTTGCAAAGCTACCTCAGCGGCTTTCGCGGCGCGCTGTTGCTAATTACCCACGATCGCTACTTTCTTGACCAGGTCACCAACCGCATTCTTGAGATCGACCGCGGCGACCTCTACGGCTACGCGGGCAACTATGCCTACTACCTGGAGAAAAAAGCGTTAGCTGAAGCCGCTGACCAGAGCACCCAAAGGAAGCACGCTGGCGTGCTGCGCCGCGAGCTGGAGTGGCTGAAGCGTGGCCCCAAAGCTCGCAGCACCAAGCAAAAGGCCCGCATTGATCGCATCGGCGATATGCAAAACCGCGAGTTCAAAGAATCCCTCGGCAAGGTGGATATCTCAACCGTCGGGCGCCGCATCGGCAAGAAGGTGATCGAGCTGGAGAACGTCTCTAAAAGCTACGAAGATCGCCTGTTGTTCAAAGATTTCACCTATGCTTTTGCCCCCGACGATCGCATTGGCATCATTGGCCCCAACGGCGTCGGCAAATCAACCCTAATGAATGTGATCACCGGACGGCTTGAGCCCGACACCGGCACCGTCGATATTGGCGCCACCATTCACGTCGGCTACTTTGACCAGCACTCCGAAGACCTGTTCGCCAACCCCAGCCAGCGGGTGATCGAATACCTGAAAGAAACCGCCGAATTGGTCACTACCAACGACGGCAGCGTGATCACTGCCTCCCAAATGCTGGAGCGGTTTTTGTTCACCTCTAACCAGCAATACTCACCCTTAGAGAAGCTTTCTGGCGGGGAGCGGCGACGGCTGTTTTTGCTGCGGGTGCTGCTCTCAGCCCCCAACCTGCTGATTCTCGACGAGCCCACCAACGACCTCGACGTGCAAACCCTCGGCGTATTGGAAGAATACCTGGAGGAATTCAACGGCTGCGTGATTGTGGTCTCCCACGACCGCTACTTTCTCGATCGCACCGTCAACACCATCTTTGCCTTTGAAGGCAACGGTGTACTGCGCAATTATCCGGGCAACTACTCGGTCTATCTAGACCACAAAAAAGCGGCCTCAGACATCCAGAAGGAGAACGGGAAACAGGCCGCTGCCACTAAAGCCCAGGCCGCTGCATCTGCTCAGACGGTGGCCAAGGCAGACTCAGTCGCCGACGCCAAGGCCAAAAAACTTTCCTACAAAGAAAAGCGAGAATACGAGCAGCTAGAGACTCAAATTCCCGCCATGGAGGCTGAGAAAGAGGCGTTAGAAAAGCAGCTCTACGGCAACCCGCCCAGTGACTATAGCGAGGTGACAAAGTTGTCTGAGCGTTTGGGCGAACTCACCACTACCATCGACACCTCCACCGAGCGCTGGATGGAGCTAGCGGAGCGTATGGAGTAGGCATCCACCACAAGAAGACAATCAATCGCCACTGGCAGGGGCGCAAGGTTTTGCGCCCGATGCAACGTCTGCAGCCATGTCACAGGGGTGGGTTAAAGCCTCAGGACCTATAGAAGTTCTGCATTTGATGTATAGCCGTAGTCACAAAGGGCGGTCGCCGCTTACCCTACTGATCGGAAGGCAGATAGGAACTAGCATCCATCTCCCGCTGCACAGCGAGACCAATGTTTAGCGCCTCCTGCAAGAACTGTCGGTACTCGCTGGCCTGGTTGTTGACCTGAAGGGTTTGCAGCGTCACCAGGTTGGTTTCAATAGTGGTGAACAAATCCTGTCGGCGCTCTAGCAGCGCTCGGTGGCGACGCAAAATTTTTTCGGTCATCAGCGCTGAAATCAGGCTGTCTCGGGTGGACTGAAGGGCAACCAGGATCTCACTGTTCTGAAGGCCTTGACTTGCCCCCTGAGCCTTCTCCAGTTCCTCCATTACTTGTATCGCCTGAATAATATCGTTGTGGCGATCGCACTCATCCAGCAGTCGCGCCAGGGTGATAAAGCTTTTAGAGCGCTGCCATTGGTAGAGATGCCAGGCCACAGCGACGAGCGCGATCGCCCCAGCAATCCCTAGCAGCAGCGCGCCGAACTGGTTAAAGCCCTCTTGCTGACTCACCAGCACCAGGCCCAGCCCCAGACAAACTACAAAAATTGTCCCCAGTACTAGGCATTCTGTAATAAAAAGAGAGAGCAGTTGCCGCCGCGATCGCCACACAGAAGGGCGAATCATTCTGTCCATAAAGACCGAGTCAATATCTAAACCCGTAAGCTGATCGAGTTCAGTCCGGGTAATGCGTAGCGCCTGCAAATCAGAGGTCATCGTCTTTGCAAAATCAAGGATTGCCAATTAAAACTATGAATCAGAAATACAAAGGCTCTTTTGGGAAAAGCGGCTATTTGCCCCTGCCTATGTAGCAGCGATCGATTAGGTGCCAAACAACAGTGCAACAATGCTGCGGATCACTTGAGAGTAAAAGTTACCTTCTACCTCACGGAAGAGTTGAAACGGTTGATCAGGGGAGCCAAAAAAAGGTCTCAGCGTCCACCCTAGCTGGCTGCCCACTAAGCCATAGAGCGTCAGCCAAAACAGCAGCAGCCGGTTGCGAATCTGGGGAGTATCCTCAGTGAAATCCATCACAGAGCGAATGCCTGCATAAAACAGCCTCACCCCAATGAAGCCTGTGAGGCCAAAAATGGCGACATTTAGCAGCAAAAAGAAGTGATAGCTGCGAATGGAGACTAAAAAGAACAGCGTCACTGGCGCAAAGCTAAACAGCAGTACACTAATTACCGAAACGGTAGTGAGACTGAGCACCGCATACTGTTTAAAGTCGGCTTTAGAGCCAAATAAGATGTCGAAAAAGTACAGCGTCGGTAAGCAAATGAGCAGGGTTAGCAGGTAGAGAGCTGGTAGTTTGACCATCGACACCAGCAGCTGTTGCCAGCCACTCGATGAACCAATGATGGCTCCATAGATAGCAAAAAATAGCGAGCTGACTACCAGCAGCGACAAAATTTTAGACTCAATCTTCTTGCCCTGGCGAACTTCTTCTAGGAAGGTGGTGCGATCGCGCAGCAGCAATATCAGGGTTGAAAAGTGATCCATAGTCTTACCTGAAGCGACAGCGATAAAGGCCTATCTGGAGCGTAGCCATCTCCGGCGGTGGAATAGGTCGGAAAAAGTCGGCAGTCGTTTTTGATGAAGAAAACGACTGAAAAATACAACGAAGTATGGGCTTAATGATGCCGAAGCACACCTGCCGCTGATTGTTGTGATCCATAGGCTAAATCAGCAATTAGCCGGTGTGCTTACCAAGGTCAATCTATGCTTGAGGTGCTTTCTAACCGTCTGCGTTAATTTGGGCAATCAGGTCTGTCAACACCTGCTCGGCCCGCTCGTTCTCGACTTGACAGGTACCAGCGGCATCGTGCCCGCCTCCCCCATACTTCAGCATCAGTTCGCCAATATTAGTTTTAGAGGTGCGTTTAAAGATGGATTTACCCGTCGCCAGCACGGTGTTTTGCTGCTTTAGTCCCCACATCATATGAATCGAGATATTGCACTGGGGGAACAGGGCATAAACCATAAAGCGATTGCCCGCATGAATCACGGCCTCTCGCCGTAAATCAAGCACAACTAAGTTGTTGTGTACCGTAGCGCAGCGCAAAATTTGGGCTTTGAATTCAGGCTCTTGGGCAAAATAGAGTTCTACCCGCTCTTTCACGTCGGGCAGAGCCAAGATTTCGGCGATCGTGTGATTTTTGCAGTAGTCAATTAACTGCATCATCAGGGTGTAATTCGAAATTCGAAAATCCTTAAATCGCCCTAGTCCAGTTCTCGCATCCATCAAAAAATTCAGCAGGGTCCAATCATTGGGATGCAGCACGTCTTCTTTGGCATACTGTGCTGAATCAGCCTGGTCTACTGCCACCATCATTTCGTCTGAAATAGCGGGAAAGCGGGTAGCCCCACCATAGTAGTTGTAAACCACTCGCGCCGCCGAAGGGGCTTGGGGATCGATGATGTGATTGTCCCGCTGTCCCTGATTGCGGAGCATTTCGCTGGAGTGGTGGTCGAACGCTAAATGTACCCCTTCAACGTAGGGCAAATTAGTAGTGATATCGTTAGAATTGACGTCAACTTTGCCATCCTGCATGTCTTTGGGATGCACAAACATAATGTCGTCAATCAGATCCATATCCTTCATTAGGACGGCGCATACGAGACCATCAAAATCGCTGCGCGTGACCAACCGGTGCTGAGTTTTGGTAGCTATCATAGGGGCTCCTTGCAATCCAAAATGCTGAAAAAAGTGGTTGTTCCAGCCCAGTTTTCCCAAACTCAGTCGACCGCTACCAAGTCCTAAGAGTGGGTAAACGTGCAGCTCTCGCTAGCCTTTGCGCCTAAAGTCCTCGTTTTGACTAGAGACATCTTCAACACGTCAAAAACCCCCGTAGGCTCAGCCTACGGGGGTTTGATAAAAATACTCTGCGTTGAGAGATGATGGTCGCCGCGCTACAGCGTCAGCCCAAAACATCACCTAGAAAAGTCATTAGGGTTTGCCACGAGCGGCGATCGGCGGGGCCGTCGTAGCGATTGGCATCGCTCCAGATCGTAAAGGCATGGTCAACCCCACCATAGATTTCCATATCAAAATCAACTTCGGCGGCGTCGAGTTCGGTCGCTAGCTGGGCCACGTCGGCCATGGGGGCGGCGCTGTCGACCGAGCCGTGCAGAATTAGAATGCGGCCCTGGGTTTGGCTGTAATCTTGCCCTTCAGGGGTTTCAAAGCTGCCGTGGAACGACACGAAACCATCCACATCCATACCGGCGCGGGCCATTTCAAGCACGGCGGCTCCGCCAAAGCAGTAGCCGATCGCCACGACCTGGCTACTATCGATTCCGGTTTGGGCCTGGGCTTGAGCTAGGCCGGCCATCAGACGGGCACGCAGGGTAGCGCGATCGCCATAAAGTGTGCTGGTTTGGGCCCGCGCCTCGTCGGGGTTGGTAGGCCGCACACCTTGGCCAAAGAGGTCTACCGCAAAGGCCGCATAGCCCTGTTCAGCCAGCATTTGGGTGCGGCGTTTTTCATAGTCACCTAGACCATCGCGATCGTGAACGAGCAGCACCAGGGGCTGGGTTTCGCCAAAGTTTTGGTTGAAGGCCAAATAGCCCTCAAAGGTTTGCCCATCCAGGCTATAGACTACTGGCTCAGCCACGATATTGGCCTTGGCCTCGGAGGATAGGCCCACTGCCACCAGCGTGGTCATCACGGCGGCTAGCATGACGAGTAAGAGTTTCCTGATCACTGCGATCTCCTTATTTAACAAACACGATTGGATACCTGAGGCCAAAACTCTCTGGCGAGAGGATTTTAGAGTCTAGCTTTCCTTCTACCCAGGAAGAATCTGCGCGGGGTGAGGCAAGGCTTACAGCCCTATCGTTGCGAAATTAAACCTTGGGCCAAAGATGTCTCTAACCCCTGATATCGTAAAGAAGTTTGAAGCTCTACGCAAAATTGCGCCTCTACCTATGGAATGGACTGCCGACGCTGAAGCCCGCCTCAAAGAGATTCCCTTCTTTGTGCGCCCTGCTGCCCGCAAAAAAATTGAGAAGTTTGCTCAAGAGCAGAGCATGAGTCAGATTACCGTCGAGGTCTACGAAGCGGCCAAGAAGCAGTTTGGCTAGGGGCGATCGCCCAGCGACAACCTCTGCAATGCTCAAATTTCTACCTGCGCCGCTGAAAAGTATTCAGTTTGAGTCCATTTATCGGTGCTGAATAGGCGTAATCTTCGAGGCTGCAAATTGGTGGTTTGCCAAGTCGCGAATCTGAGCAAAAAAATTGCCTGCTGTTAAGCAGGCAGAAGCGATGTCATATCTGGTCAGGCGAACCAGTTGTGAACACTGCTCGTGTTGCTTGGTTCAAAATCATTGCCGCTGCAACCCTGATGCTCGTGGTAGCCTGCCCGATGGTGGTGTAGGTACTGCGCGATCGCAGCCAACCCATAGGCTCACAAATTTAGGGGTCAGGTACCTATTGGGTTATGCCAGCAAAATTTGCTAGCTGCCCTAGATACCTAACCCCTTGGTGCTCAACTCTACTAAAAAGGGGGATGAATCTACGATCCATCCCCTTTTTTGCACTAGTCCCTAGGTACCGGCTTTTGCAGATATACCGCCAGGGCATCAGCCATCACTTGGGCCATGGGGCGCCCCTCTTTGTCGGCAGTGGATTGCAGGGTCATGAACAAATCGTGGGAAATGCTCAGCCGGTGCCGCCCCTCTTTAGTGTGGCGTGGGGTGTATTGATCGGCGTTGTAGGTGGCAGAAAACTGCCGCAGAGCTTCAAAGCCGACGCGATCGCAGAAATCCCCAAAGCTTTCGCCCTTTTTGCGCCCGTCGCGGAAGAACACAAACAGCGGCTCCAGAGTGGTGTCGATGTCGTTGTCGTGGAGACGCTCTAGGTAGGGGCGAGCCAGTCGAGTCTGGTTGGGCGAACCCCCTAGCCAGACTTGGTATGACTCGGGGGCACTGCCTACCAGACCCAGCTCTGCCATGTAGGGGCGAGCGCAGCCGTTGGGGCAGCCGGTCATGCGCACGACAAAGTGCTCCTCCTCAAGACCCAGCTTGGTAAGCAGGGCACGCAGGCGACCCAGCACCGTGGGCATAATGCGCTCTGACTCAGTCACCGCCAGACCACAAAGGGGCAGGGCGGGGCAGGCCATGGCGTAGCGCACCAGGGGGTCAATCTCGGTTTCGGTTGCGATGCCGCAGCGGGTGAGAATGGCTTGAATTTCAGCTCTATCTTCAGGCTTGACCTCGTAGAACAGCACGCTCTGGTTGGGGGTAATCAGCATCGGCAGGTTGAACCGCTGCACGATCTCCCTTAGCGCCGTTTTGAGTTGAATACCTTCACGGCGATCGATGATACGGCCATTTTCTACGGGCACGCCCACAAACCAGTTGCCATCGCCCTGCTCATGCCAGCCCAGATAGTCGTAGAAGGTCCACTTGGGCAGCTTTTTGAAGGGCTTGAGGGGTTTGCCCAGGTAGGTTTCGACCTGCTGACGAAAGCGCTCGACGCCCCAGTCGTTGATCAGGTACTTCATGCGGGCGTGGCGGCGATCGTGGCGATCGCCATAGTCCCGCTGAGTCGCTACGATCGCCTTCATCAAGTCATAGACATCGGCTTTGTCAACGTAGCCAATTTCGTCGGCCACGCGAGCAAAGGTTTCTTCTTTGCCGTGGGTGCGGCCTAGACCGCCGCCAGCTAGCACGTTAAAGCCCTTCAGCTGCCCAGAGCGATCGGTGATTACGACCAGAGTGACGTCGTGGGTGTAGGCATCAATGGAGTTGTCGCCAGGCACCGTGACCGCGCACTTGAACTTGCGGGGCATGTAGTGGGTGCCGTAAATCGGCTCTTCGCTGTTGTGCACGACGGTACCATTGCCGTTGCGCTGGCGGGCCGCTACTACGTCGGGATGCTCTTCGACGGAGACCGCCTTCTCACCATCTAGCCAAATTTCGTAGTAAGCCCCGGTCTGCGGCCGCAGCAGGTCGGCGATGTTGTTGGCATACTCCTGGGCCAGCCGGTACTCGGGCCGGTTTTTGTAGGGAGCTGGGGGAGCCATGATGTTGCGGTTGAGGTCGCCGCAGGCCCCTAGGGTAGAGCCCATGTTGCGCACGATCGCCCCAATAGTGGCCTTGAGGTTTTGCTTCAGTACGCCGTGGAGCTGGATGCCCTGGCGGGTGGTGGCACGCAGGGTGCCGTTGCCATACTCATCCGACAGGCGATCGAGGGTGAGATAGAGCTCAGGAGAAAGGTACCCGCCAGGGTTGCGGGTGCGCAGCATCATCTGGTAGTCCTTCTCTTGGCCCTTGGCGCGATTGTCGCGGTTGTCTTGCTGATACGAGCCGTGAAACTTGAGAATTTGAGTGGCTTGTTCAGAGAAGTGCGTGGTATCTTGCAGCAGCTCGCTGGCCACGGGCTCGCGCAAAAAACGGCTGTTTTCTTTAATGCCCTCCATTTTGGAAGGGGTAGGCCCAGGGGCGGCAGAGTTGGGTTTGATAGGAGTCTGAACCATAGCGGCAGGCGATAACCGTTAAAACAGAAAAATCCAGGCAATGGCACCGCGTAGCGGCCTATTCCCGGAAAGCTCGGACAGTGACAAAACCGAAAATTCACCGGTAATCCGGTCGGGATTTCGGTGAATGCTTCATTATCCTACCATCGGATCCAAAGATTCGGGCGATTTACCCACGGAAGTTCACAGTTTCCTATCAAACTCCTGCCTGCTTCTGAAGCGTTTGAGGCTGAAGGGTTTGGGGAGGAGTGGACAAATGCGATCGCCACCGCCATCTAAGAGAGCCAATCCGTTTAGGATCAAACTGAACCCCTCAGGAGCAACACCATGCCCGATGTCATTATGTACCAGGAAGAGATGTTCGTCGTGCTCATGCCCGGTGCCGCCGAAGAATTTCTTTCCCCCGAGGAGCTGCTAGAGCGGTTGACGGAGTTGCTGGGCGATCGCCAGCACGACCTACCCCGCGACCTGCAACGCTTCACCACCGTTGCCGAACAGGCCCTGTACCTGCGCGATACCGCCTGCGAGCTAGAACTCAGCCCTGGTGAAGCCATGCAGTGGTACGTAGTGCGCCTAGAAAAATAGAGGTCGTTGACCAAGAGACCCAGCTAAATGGTGGTAGGGGCAAACGGCGTTTGCCCAAATGGAGTTGAGCGCAAGCAAACAGGATTTGGCAGGACAATCTGCTGCGTAAAAAAGGGGAACGTGGCGTTAGCCACGTTCCCCTCTCCGACACTACTTGCTTGATGCTGCTGACAGCATTAGGAGTCAGCTAGCACTGTCTAGACAGCGATTTTGCCGCCGTCATTGCGGGTAATCACCACCGTCGCTGAACGAGGGCGAGCGGTGCCGCCATCGGGCCAGTGACTCGTAAACTGCGCCGGATCAGTGACCGACTCGCTGCTTTCACCCGGATGCTGGATGTTGACGAAAATCACCTTGCCATCGGGCGATTCGGTGATGCCGGTGACTTCACAATCGCGCGGCCCCACCAAAAAACGACTCAGCACCGTGGGGCTAGCCGTTTGGCCCACGTAGGTTTTGACCTGCTGGTCGGTGTTGCCGTTGCTGGGCACCGCTTTGTTCGTCACCATCTTGGATTCGCCGTCGCCCACAGTACCTGGCAGTGCGGCCAGCATCATGCAGTTGGTGGCATCGGTGTAATAGCCGTCATCGGTTTGCACCCACAGCAGGCCGGGTATTGCCTGGCTAAACCAAATGCCATCGGGGCTAGAAAAATCGTTCTCGGTAGTGAGTCCCGACAGGTTGATATCCGCCGCCGCATCGGCCTGCGCCCCAAAGAGGTAGACATCCCAGTTGAAGACCATGGCAGCAGGGTTATTGTCTGACTCACGCCAGCGGATGATGTGTCCGTTGACATTGCCCTGGCTAACGGTAGCCTCTTTTTCCTCAGCATAATACCGAGGGTTGGCGGCATCGAGCGGAGTCTTTACACCCCGACCATTGCTGCTCGACACATTGTTGGTAAGGGTAATATACACCTCGCCAGTGGCCGGGTTGACACCGCCCCACTCGGGTCGATCCATCTTGGTTGCTCCGGCGGCATCGGCAGCGATGCGGGCGTTGATCATCACATCGGCCTGGTCGGCAAAGTCGTAGCTTGCGTAGTTGGCAATATTGGGGTTATCCAAGGTGAGGGGCAGCCATGCGCCGGTGCCGTCGTCGTTAAACTTCGCCACGTACAGCGTGCCCTCGTCAAGATATTTGTCACCCGCAGAGGCACCCCGGTTGGCATCCCGCGGGTCCCAGGCGGCGGCGGTGACGAACTTGTAGATGTACTCGTTGCGGGCATCGTCGCCCATGTAAAACACCAGGGGTTGGCCAGCAACGGGCGTGGCTGACCAGCAGCCCTCATGGGCAAACCGCCCCAGGGCGGTGCGCTTTTTGGTGATGGCGTTGGGGTTAAAGGGGTCAATTTCGACTACCCAGCCAAAGGTGTTGGCAGCGTTGCGGAAATCTTGCTCGGCCCGGCTGCCGGTTTTGCTGATATCCCAGCGGCGATAGAGGTTGGTGTTGCCGGCGGCCTCGGCCCGCGACCAGTTGTAGCGACCCGAGGTGGCCCCACCAATGCCGTAGCGCTTAAAGGATGCCACTTCTTTTGCGGTGCGAACGGCATCGTCTTCGCGCCGGTTGAAATACCCAGCCCAGTTTTCTTCGCCGCTGAGGAAGGTGCCCCAGGGGGTGTAGCCGTGGCCGCAGTTGTTGAGGGTGCCGCGGGTCTGCTGACCGTTGGGGGAAAAGGCCGTAGCCATCATCGGGCTGCGGCGGGCGGGGCCAGCGATCTCAAACGTGGTGGCAGCGGTAATGCGGCGGTTAAAACGGGAGTTGCGGTTGAGGTCGTAGGTGGAACCCTGCTTGGCGATTTCGACAATAGTGACCCCGTGGGCAGCAACTTCTTTGTCGATCTCAACGGCAGGGCGGGCCTCGGTGCTCTCAGGGCCATAGTTGGTCGGTCCGCTGGGGTGCACAAAGCCCAGGTCTTCGCAGACTTCATTGTTGATACAGAGCAGGGCGCGATCGCTGCCGTTGGGGTCCCAGCCATTGCCAGACCGGTTCATGCCAAAATACTGCATGGCGTCGTGGTGGTCGCCTGCCCGTACCTCAAAGTCGTTGTCGGTGCCGTCATTTTTGTAGGGAGTGACGTTGCTTTTGATCGGGTCGCCGGTCGCCAGAAGCACGCGAGCGGTGTAGCCTTCAGGCACAACCAACGTATCGACCGTGCTTTTAGCGACGGGGCTAAAGCTGAAGCGCAAATTGGTAGCGGCTTTGGCGGCTTTTCCAGTCTGCTTGGCGGAATCGGCTACCAATGCCAAACCCGTCCCCAGCATGGCGGCTGCAGCCAGGGATGAACTGCCCTTAAGGAATCCTCGTCGACCTAAACGAGCGCGGTCTAAAACTTGGTTGAAGGAGTCGTTGTTTGAGGGGTTGTGGTTTTCATCCTCAAAGTTGACCATTTTCTTAAGAATGGTGCGGATATCTTGCTTCTTCGCCATGGTCAGGGCTCCCAATCGGCTTTTTGAGTAACGAAAAAATATTATGTGGCCCTGGTAACGGTTGGTTTAACGGGTGTTTAGCGGTTATTTAAGGGATAGTGAAGGGAGGGTAATCCATTGGCTAGATGCTAAGTAATAGCATCTAAGGAAAAGCGATGAAAGGTTGAAGCTTTCAATTCATGCTGCCATCTTTGCAGAAATTGCTGCATTCAATAGTTGCTGTTACTTAAGATGCAATGCCTATTGCAGTGTTTTTCCAAGCCAAACGGCGGGCAATGGTCTGTATGAAGCTTGGTGAGCCTGGCACTCTAGCCCAGTGCTGCGCCCCCGCCATTGAGCCTAAAATTAGAGCATCTAACCATGCGACATTTTGCGGAGCCTCAGGAATATGACCGATTCAGCCCTGCTGCCAGTACCCGATTTTTATAATCCCAGCCGGGTCGGTGAGGTGTGGTCGGTGCCCTACCAGCAGCGCGCCGCAGACGCCAAAGCCTGGGCCAAAGCCCACCACATCGCCCCCGCCGCCGAGGATGGTCGTCGCCTCTGCCTACTACTGATTGATGTACAGAATACTTTTTGCATTCCAGGCTTTGAGCTGTATGTGGGCGGGCGATCGGGCCAGGGAGCCGTGGATGATAATCGCCGTCTGGGCGAGTTTATTTACCGCAACCTGGGGCAGATTACCACCATTACCGCCACCCTCGATACCCATCAGGCAATGCAGGTGTTTCATCCCCAGTTTTGGGTCGATGCCGAGGGCAAAAATCCGCCGCCGATGACCATGATTCACTACGACGATGTAGTGCAGGGCAAGTGGCGGGTCAACTCGGCGATGGCTGCCAATCTCACCTCCTCCCACGACCTGCAAGAGTACGCCCTGCACTACACCAAAACCCTAGATGACCGGGGCAAGTATCCCCTCACTATTTGGCCCTACCACTCAATGCTGGGGGGTATTGGCCACGCCCTAGTGCCAGCGATCGAAGAAGCCTGCTTTTTTCACACCATTGCCCGTCAGAGTCAGACTCGCTTTGAACTCAAGGGCAGCAACCCTCTCACGGAGAATTACTCGGTGCTCAGCCCCGAGGTGATGGAGGATAGCCAGGGGCAGGCGATCGCGCAGAAAAATACTCCCCTCATCCAAACCCTGCTGGAGTTTGACGGGGTGATTGTTGCGGGTCAGGCTAAAAGTCACTGTGTTGCCTGGACGGTGGCTGACCTGCTGAGCGACATTGAGGCCACTGACCCCACCCTAGCCCAAAAGGTTTATCTTCTTGACGACTGTGCCTCGTCGGTGGTTGTCCCCGGCGTGGTCGATTTCACTGACCAGGCAGAGGATACCTATCAGCGCTTTGCCGAGGCTGGTATGCATCGGGTGCAGTCAACTACTGCGATCGCAGACTGGCCCTAGCCTGCGTCAATCAGTGCCGTCGAGTTGCGCATGCGAGTTCTGTGAATAGTTGCGATCGGTAAGTTTGGGCGGTTGTTCAACAACTGTGCAGCCGCTACAGGTTAGATAAATAGGCCAACAGCGGCAAAACGAACGCGGCAAAAATGCCGCTGATTACTACTACTTCAACAGCTTTCAATGGAGCATTTGTTCTTTTCATAGACGCAGTTCTTTGAGGATAATCAAACAATATCTAACGCCCAAATCGCTCGCGAAATTTCTCTCGCAGATAACCCGGCCACAGAGATGGCGATTCTTCAGGACGGTACGTTGTCTGAACCATTGACAACAGTAGGGGTGCTCCCCCGACCTTGAGACCCATGGCAATGTGAGCCAACAAAGTCAGTAACAACACTAACCACGCCGTCAAATGTAGCCTGTACCAAACGTGGTACAACTGACCAGCGGGCAACCACGCTTCTTGCATCATTCTGCCGGTAACTACGGACAATGTAGCGGCCAGGAGCATAGCGGTGTTTAACAGTCGCTGAAGATTGACCCACCAGCCAGGTTTACCCACCTGATGGGTAAGCCGAGCCCAAAAGTCAGGGAACAACAATCGTCGATATCCCCAATGAAAACTATAGATAGCAAGAGCGGGAAGTATCAGCAAAAAGAAAAGACCAAACGTACCATGAATGCCTTGAATGTCTGGCAGCACGGGTAGAGGAATAAAGCCGAATCGGCCGTCATAGGTGTTGTAAACCAAAAAGCCGGTAATTAAGGCACCAATGGCCAGCAAACCAGCGATGCTGTGTAAAAGCCTTAAAATTAAAGGTTGATAGGGAATTAGTTTAGACACTTTGAGCCACCGTTTAATATAATTTTATCTGCCCGGAAAATATGATAGGTCAGAAAATACCTCTATAGCAAACAGTAGAAGATGAACAAAAATGAAACTGAGCTATCTCAAAAATGATTGAATTATGAAATAAAAGTCTATTTCTTATAGCTTCAATCAGTATTTTCAATTAGGCTTAAATCTCTTACTCATGGTATGGTTTAAGTCATGAAGGGGAGTAGCTTTGGGTATCTAACCCAATCATCTGAATCAACATACTGGCGATGAGCCTGGTTCAGATGGTGAATTAGCACTGTGACTTAAAACTGTGCATTCGCAAGCGAGACCTTCACTAAGTCCACAACTGACGTGGGCTTGGTGGAGTTCTTGTGATCATCCATCATGCCCGCTCAGGTTTTATAGTCCTGGAGACGAGCATGCACCCACTGACCGGATTTACCGCTGGCTTATTATTCATCACCCTATCTGAGCTAGGGGATAAAACCTTTTTTATCGGTATGATTCTAGCCACCCGGCACCCCCGTCGCTGGGTATTTGTGGGGGTTACAGCCGCGCTGTTTGTCATGACAGTTTTGTCGGTAGCGATCGGGCAGGCCGTCACTATTTTTCCTGAGCACTACGTTCAAGGGCTAACCGTAACCCTGTTTCTAGGATTTGGGCTCAAGCTGCTGTACGACGCTAGCCGCATGGTTGGGGGCGGTAGCCTGGCCGATGAGCAGGCCGAGGCCCTAGAGGCCGTCGAAGAAAGTGAGGCTGAAGTCAAAAAATGGTCGGTTAGAGCCGTGCTCATTCAATCCTTTAGCCTGACTTTTGTAGCTGAGTGGGGCGATCGCACCCAATTTGCCACCATTGCCTTAGCAGCGGCTAACCACCCAGTAGGAGTGGTGTTGGGGTCGACCCTGGGACATGCGGTGTGTGCTGCGATCGCCGTCGCCTGCGGCAAACTCGTCGCCGGACGCATTTCGGAGCGCTGGCTGACGACCGTCGGTGGAGTGTTGTTTGTCATCTTTGGCCTAGTTGCCGCCGTGGAAATGGTTTAGGGCAAGCTAGCTACGGGGCCAACCTGCCCGGCAGTCTAGCGAACGCCTGTGCCGTAGGCAATCACCTCGAGGGCAACAACGCCCCTGCCGTTGTTGCCGCTCAGCTCAGCAGTTTGAATGCGGATGTTGACTACCTGGTCTGCGCCCCAAGCCAGGGCTGACTCTTCCATCCGCAATATGGCCTCGCGGCGGCCCCGTTCAAGCAGGCTTTCGTAAACCTTGATGCGTCCGCCAAAGAAATTTAATACCCCCGCAATAAACGTCTTAAAAAAGTCGGATGATATCACTACGCTACCGGTGAATAGTTGTGCCTGATGCGCTTTAGGCAAAGCTACTTTAGCTCCAGCCGTGCTGAGCATCAAACCCTGAATAGCCTGTTCCCGCTGTTGCAACTGACGAAAATGCTGCTTTTCCGTTCGGCTACCAAAAAAGTATCCGACTCCTAGCAGTACGGCAAAAATAATGAGCTCATCCATAACTATTCCACCCGCACGGCGGTGCCGTAAGCAAACAGTTCTGCTGCGCCCTGGGTTAGCGATGAAGTGGCAAAGCGCACATTGACAATGGCGTTTGCGCCTCGCTTTTGGGCCTCTTGCACCATGCGGCTGGTGGCCTCTTCGCGCGCTTCTTGCAGCAGTTCGGTGTAGCCCTTGAGTTCGCCGCCTACGATGTTTTTGAGTCCAGCAGCAATGTCGCGGCCGATGTGCTTGGCTCGCACCGAGCTGCCCTGGACCAAGCCTATGTGTTGCGTAATGGTTTTGCCAGGGACAGTTTCGATGTTAGTGAGAATGATGGTTGGTGCAGAAGATCGAGGTTGAACGGTCATCTCGCGGCCTGTGGCTCTATAAAACAACGACAACCCTAGCCCTTACGCCTGTCTGCGTCGATGATTTCTAACGGTTTGCCCAGCATTGCTTGCAAAGCGTTACACAGCCCCCAGGGATCGCCAAATGTCCCTGTCTCTGTATGGGCATCAATCGCTAGGCAAATGCCCACAAAAAAAGGGACGCCCTGCTGGACGTCCCTTTGCCTGCTAACAAGCTCTAGCGTGATTTACACGATCGAAGCCATGCTGACATCGTTGGTGGCAAGCAGCTGTTGCAGCTCTTCAGAATCCACAGTTTCCTTATCCACCAGCATGGTGGCCAGTTGGTCGAGCACGTGGCGGTTGTTGGTGAGCACCTGCTTGGCGCGGGTGTAGGCCTGGTCGACTAGACCCCGCACTTCAGAATCGATGGTAGCGGCGGTCTCCTCAGAGAAATCGCGCTCGGCAGCGATGTCGCGGC
Source organism: Nodosilinea sp. FACHB-131 (assembly GCF_014695395.1). GTDB lineage: Bacteria > Cyanobacteriota > Cyanobacteriia > Phormidesmidales > Phormidesmidaceae > Nodosilinea. Next base: position 38,688 of record NZ_JACJOF010000034.1, on the reverse strand, counting down.
CCAGGAACATGTTGCCTTGCTGACGACCTAGGGCCACGGGGCCGAGCTTGTCGCTCATGCCGAAGCGGGTCACCATCTGACGGGCAACGCGAGCCACCTGCTGAAGGTCGTTGGAAGCACCGGTAGTAACTTCCTCTTCGCCAAAGATAATCTCTTCAGCGATGCGGCCCCCGAGGGCTACGGCCATCTGGTTTTGCAGGTAAGAGCGGGAGTAGAGACCCGACTCTAGACGATCTTCGCTGGGGGTAAACCAGGTCAGACCACCGGCACGGCCACGGGGAATGATGCTGATCTTCTGTACGGGGTCGTAGTCGGGCATGAGGGCACCGACTAGGGCGTGACCGGCCTCGTGGTAAGCGACTAGCTCTTTGCGCTTTTCGCTCATGACGCGGTCTTTTTTCTCGGGGCCAGCCAGGACGCGATCGATCGCATCGTTGACCTCATCCATAGAGATCTCGGTGAGGTTGCGGCGGGCAGCGAGAATAGCGGCCTCGTTCAGCAAGTTTGACAGGTCAGCCCCGGTAAAGCCGGGGGTACGGCGAGCGATCTTTTGCAGATCGACATCCTTAGAGAAGGTTTTGCCGCGAGCGTGGACGTTAAGGATTTCGAGGCGACCAGCGTAGTCGGGACGATCCACGACAACCTGGCGGTCAAAACGACCGGGGCGCAGCAGGGCCGCATCGAGCACGTCAGGGCGGTTAGTGGCAGCAATGATGATGATGCCGGTATTGCCCTCGAAACCATCCATCTCGGTGAGCAGCTGGTTGAGGGTTTGCTCACGCTCATCGTTGCCACCACCGAGACCTGCGCCCCGCTGACGACCAACGGCGTCAATCTCGTCGATAAACACGATACAGGGAGCGTTGGCCTTGGCCTGCTCGAACAAATCGCGCACGCGGGAGGCACCCACACCGACGAACATTTCAACGAACTCAGAACCGGAAATGGAGAAGAAGGGCACGCCCGCTTCGCCAGCTACGGCCTTGGCCAGCAGCGTTTTACCGGTACCAGGAGGACCGACTAGCAGCACACCCTTGGGAATCTTGGCACCGACGGCGGTGAAGCGATCGGCATTCTTGAGGAAGTCAACGACTTCGGTGAGTTCTAGCTTGGCTTGCTCGATGCCCGCCACATCGCCGAAGGTAACTTGGGTCTGAGGCTCCATCTGCACTCGAGCTTTGGACTTGCCAAAGTTCATCGCCTGGTTGCCAGGGCCGCTTTGGGCGCGGCGCAGCACAAAGAACAGCACCCCCAGCAGCAGAATGGGAATCAGCAGCGTGCTAAAGGCGCGAACCCAGACACTATCGTCGCTCTGGGGCATGACGACGATGTCGACATTGTTGGTTTCCAGGGTGCTGATCAGCTCCTGGTCGTTGGGCAGGTTAACAATGATCTGACCGTTACCCTCAGGGTCTGTGAAGCGGGCGCGGGTGCGATCGGCGCTGATATTGACGCGCTCGATCTGGTTATTTTGCACCGCGTCTAGAAACTGGCTGTAGCGCCAGGTCTGGGTTTCGGGGCCAGAACCGTCAAAAATTGCGGTCGCCAGGGCAATGACTACAACGACCAGCAGGGCATATAAACCTGCATTTCTCCACCGTTTGTTCACCGGGCTAATGCCTCCACTTACTTCTTGGGATGAACTGTTGCTTGGAAACCGTTTCTAATGAAACCTGTTTGGGGCCAATGTTTGAGTAGGCCGTAATGATTAGAGAGTTATTAACTTATGTTAACGTCATCTGTCAGAATGGGCTAATCGATAATTGGAATAGGGGTTAATTTTCTTTGAATGCAGCCCGCAAAGCCTCTAGGGCTGGGTGATTGGGGTTAACCTTTAGTCTACTGCGATCGCCCAAAACTGTGTGAATGGGTACTATCTGCACCCCTGAGTTGCTATAGGCCAACACCTCAAAGCGCTGAATTACTCCCGGTGGCCAGGGAGACTGATCGACCTGGCTACCTTGCTGCCTCAAATGTTCAATCAGGTGGGCCCGCACGATTCCCGGCAGCAGGCCCGAGGCCAAGCCGGGAGTATACCATTGACCGTTGGCCCAGCCCCAGAGGTTGCCGGTGCTAGTTTCCAGCCATTGGCCCTGGGCATCCAGCAGGATGGCTTCGCGGGCACCGTGCTGTTGGGCGGCCTGTAGGGCTAGCCAAGCCCCGAGGTAGTTGCCGGTTTTGTAGGCGGGCTGCGATCGCCTATACATCTCACCCCGCGCCACCCAGGCGGCAATGCCATGGGTCTGCATTGTCTCTAAGTCTGGGGGCAGACTGCGCCCGGTCACCAACTCGTGGCCGTCGGGGAAGCAGGTGATTCGCAGGACGGGATATTCCTTTAATAAGGCCTCGGCCCCTTGACGCACTCGATCCCAGTCGGGGCTGGGCCAGCCAAAATCGGTTAGGCCGTGAATTAAACGCTGCTGGTGGGCGGCCCACTGGGTAAGGGGATGATCAAGGCTCTGGCCATAGATGCGTAGGGTGGTAAACACCGTGGCTCCGTAGAGCAGGGCGGGGTCATTGACGGCGAGGGCAAGATCGGTGCCCTCGCGGAGCTGCCCGGCGAACCAGTAAGCCATTTGTCGCTACAGCCCCTGCTGGATGTATTGCAGAATGCCACTGGCGATCGCCTGGGCCATAGTCTCACGCCAGGCAGGGTCAGCCAATCGGGGAGCATCCTGAGCGCCAGTGACAAACCCAATTTCGAGCAGGGTGGCGGGCATGGTGGACTGGCGCAGCACGGCAAAGCGGGCTTGTTTCACGCCGCGATCGCGCATGCCCGTTGCCGCCAGCATACTGGCTTGGAGAGTAGTCGCCAGCCGACGCCCGGTTTCTGAGGAGTAGTACGACTCAATGCCATTGACATCGGGGCGGCTGAGGCTAATGGCGTTGGCGTGAATGCTGACAAATAGGTTGGCCTGGGCCCGGTTGGCAATGTCGGCTCGGGTCTGCAACTCGACGGCAACGTCCTCGCGCCGAGTCATCACTACCACAACTCCCTGGCTTTCGAGCAGCTCAGCCACCCGCAGGGAGATTGGAAAAATCACCTGCTTTTCTTGCAGACCGCCAATGCCCACTGCCCCAGGATCACGCCCACCGTGACCAGGGTCAATAGCTACTACCACTCGGCCGCTCGGTACAGAGGGCAGAGCCGGTGGCTCTGCCGAGCGCGTAGGCGGCGGTGTGGGACTGGGTGCTTGGGCCTGCGGCGGGGGCGTCTGAACTGGGGGCGTCTGGGCCTGGGGTGGCCTAACCGGAGCGGCTGCGAGGGGGGCTGGTTCGTCGGCAATACTGCTGATCGGCACGCCGCTGGGGGGGAGCACAATCACGCCGCTGTTGTTGCGCAGGGCACGCCAGTCGGGGCTGGTGGGAGAGAGCCTGAGGGTAATGCGGGTAGAGGGGGGATTGGTGGGTTGCTGAGTAACATCCCAGGCGATGATGCTGTAGCGGTAATTGGGCAGGTCGTCGGGGCGCAGGTTGACCGCTACGGCAGTATTGGGCAGATCGATGATGGCGAAGCGGTTGTCGGCATTGTCGCTGGTGATTTGCACCGTGGGAGTAGGTGAAGTGCCGCTGAGCCGAATCAGGAAGCCGTCGCCGGTGGTGACTACGCCGCTGAGAATGGAGCCAGCGCCGGTGCCGGTGTTGCCCTGCACCCGATTGGCGGTGGCGGTAGGGGGCGGTAGAGCCCCCGAGGCAGGCGCCGCTCCCTGGTTTAGGGCGGGCAACCGTACTGCCCACTGGTTGGGGCGAACCCCTTGAACGCGCACATCCTGAGGGTTTAGGCTGTAGCCGGGCGCCAGCTCAATGACGAGGCGAGTGGTTTGGCGATCGAACTGGCCCGCCCGCACTTCCCGCACGGCACCGCCAACGGACTGGCTAGCGTTGGTGCTGCCCATCTGGGTGTTGGGCAGGTCAACCACAATGCGGGTGGGGTTAACCAGCAGCTGAGCCCGAGGTTGTACCTGGCTATCGGTGGTGAACACCAGCTGGTTGGTTTGAGCATCAAACCACCAGTATTGCAGGGTTGCAGCCCTAGCGGGGGCAGCCACAACTAGGGCACCCAGAGTTGCTAACGCTCCTGAGGTGAGCCCTAAGGTGAGCCATCTTGACTCCATAAGCACGACCAGAACACAACCAAGACCTAAGCCACCCGACAGTATAACGATGAGAACCAAAGTGACATCCGTAGGGCACAGGTTCTAGCGAAAAATACTGAAAGGGGATGTTAGTATGAGCGTACCAAATTGACTCTGCCATGCTCGACCTGATGAAGCTGGCCCGGCAGATGCAGGGCATTAGCCAGCACCTTAGCCAGGAAGCTGCTGCCGCCCAGGAGCGCATAACAGCAGCCCGTCAGCTGTTGGCGATCGCCGCCACTCGCCAGCGCGATCTGGTCACCCAGGCTGAAATTTGGGGCGATCGCGCCCCTTTCACTGCCGCCCAGCCCACTGAAGCTCTTACCATTCGCACCGCGATCGCCGCTGCCCCTGAGGCCCATACCGTCATCGCCACCGACGGCTCACAAATTTCCCCCAGCCACCATGAGATCGCCTACTGCTATTTGATCAACGTGGGCCGCGTCGTGCTTCACTATGGCCAGAGCCGATTCCCGTTGCTCGACAGCTTGCCTGAGGTGGTGTATCGGGCCGAAGATCTCTACCTGTCGCGCCAGTGGGGCATTAGCACCGAGGAATGGATGGGCCATCGCCGCACTGTCGCCGAGGCCGTGGTGCTGGCCGAGGTGGGGGAGGCCGTTCACGCCAGCCTGGTTGAAGCTAACCCCACGGCGGCCAGGGTGCCCGTGCTGGCGCTGGTAGATGGATCGCTAATCTACTGGTTTTTGGAGGCGTTACCGGGGGAGGCACGCGATCGCATCCTCCCCCCCATCCTCGACTCGTGGGAGCGACTGCGACGGCAAAACATTCCCCTGGTGGGCTACCTCAGCGCCAGCCGCAGCGGCGAAGCAATGAACTTTTTGCGGTTTGCGGCCTGCCCCTTCCTGCAGCCCGACTGCCAAACCCACTGCAGCAGCGACGAAGGCAGCCCCGCCGACCGGGCCCCCTGCGGGCAGTTTTTGCCGCTGCGAGATGCAACCTTTTGGGCGACAGAACTAATGCCTGGGGAGCGCAGCCCCTTCTGGCGCAGCACTGCCAGCATTTTGGATCTGTACGGCGACCATCGGGTGTACTTCTGTTACCTCAATGTCGGCCCTGAGGTGGCACGGGTGGAAGTACCCCAGTGGGTGATGGCGGATGAAGCGCTCTGTGAAATGGCGCTGAGGATGGTGCTAACCCAGGTACAGAAGGGGTATGGGTATCCGGTGACGCTGGCGGAGGCGCACAATCAGGCGGTGGTTAAAGGGGGCGATCGCAGCCGATTTTTTGCCCTGCTTGAGCAAGAAATGATTCGTGCCGGGCTTAAGAATGTCGGCACCTCCTATAAAGAGGCCCGCAAGCGCGGCAGCATTGCCTGATCTTGGCGACTTTAGGACGGCGACCTCAAAAGACAGAGCGATAGACAGATTTGGTCAAGCTCCATGTTAAGTAGTATTTCGGAATAGGATGCTGTCAGGGTGTAGTCGACAGTGAATTTGCGGGCTGGGGCCAGTCTGCGCCTATGTTTGCTGTCGTCAACGACCGATAGAGCTCTATGCCAAGCGTACCCTTGCCATGCCCCCCCAGTCTCCTGACTCTCTTTCCCAGGGCGATCCGGATGGCGATCCCTCTGCCTTTGAACTGGTGGATATGGCCACTGCCCTTGACCGGGGCACGACCGCTGTGCCGCTGCGCCGGGCCACTAAATGGGTGTGTACGCAAGTGCTTACAGGCCACAGCAGCTGGGTGCGATCGGTGGCCGTAAGCACCTGCGGCAACTTCATCGTCAGCGGCAGCGGCGACAAAACCGTGCGGGTGTGGAACCTGGCCACGGGGCACACCATGCGGGTGATCGACAACCATCGGGCCTGGGTGCGAGCTGTGGCCGTGAGCCCCGATCGCACCTGCTTTGCCAGCGTTAGCAACGACAACACCATTCGACTGTGGGATTTCACCACTGGCGAATCCTGGGGCGACCTGGCGGGGCATACCTCTTGGGTGCGAGCTGTTGCCTTTAGCCCCAACGGCAAGTACCTGTTTAGCGGCGGCCAAGACCACAAGATTTGCGTTTGGCGGCTGAGCGATCGCACCCTCGTGCACCAGTTCAATGGCCATACCCACTGGGTGCGCTCTATTGCCGTCAGCCACGATGGCACCACGCTCATCAGCGGCAGCCAAGACCAGACCATTCGCCTGTATCGCATTCAGGGCAAAGGGCGCAACCACGTGCTCACCGGCCACACCGGCGAGGTGCTGGCGGTGGCGGCCAGCCCCAACAACTGGCTGCTGGCCAGCGCCAGCGCCGACTGCACTGTGCGCTTTTGGAAACTCAACAGCGGCCGTCAGACCACCTGCTTTAAGGCCCACCCGGCCCCGGTCAACAGTCTCGCCTTTAACCCCGACGGCAAGCTGCTGGCCACCGCCAGCAACGACAGCACTATTCGTCTGTGGAACATGGAGCAGGGCCGACTAGTATCTGTTTTGCATGGCCACGAGGGCTGGGTTTGGGGTGTAGATTTTGCCCCCAACGGCAAGACTCTGGTCAGCGCCGGATGGGACGGCACCGTTCGCATTTGGCAGGAGGAGTGACGTCTTGGGCTTAGAGTTTTAAGGTTTGAGTTCTTAGTTTTGAGTTTTGAATGCCGTGCTTAACTCAAAATTCAAAACTTAAAATTCAAAACTTTAGATTCTAAAGGCCTACCGTCGCCCGCACATACTCCCGGCGCATGGCGGCGATGCTCAATTCAAAATTCAAAACTCTATATTCTAAAAGCCTAACGTCGCCCGCACATACTCCCGGCGCATGGCGGCGATCGCATCGATCGAGATCCCTTTGGGACACACGGCCTGGCATTCGCTGTGGTTAGAGCAGTCGCCAAAGCCCTCGGCGGCCATCTGATTGCCCATGGCCAGCACCCGCTGGTGGCGTTCGGGATGGCCCTGGGGCAGCAGGGCCAGGTGAGCTACTTTAGCGGCGGTGAACAGGGAGGCAGAGGCGTTGGGACAGGCCGCAACACAGGCCCCGCAGCTGATGCAGGCGGCGTAGTCAAAGGCCGCGTCGGCGTTGGCCTTGGGGACAGGAATAGCGTTGGCCTCGGGAGCCGAGCCGGTTTTGACGGAAATGTAGCCCCCGGCCATGATGATGCGATCGAGCGCGGCTCGCTCTACAACTAGATCTTTAATCACAGGGAAGCCCTTAGCCCGCCAGGGTTCGACGGTGATTTCATCGCCATCTTTAAAGTGGCGCAGGTAAAGCTGGCAGGTGGCGGTCTGGGGCAGGCCACCGTGGGCTTTGCCGTTGATCATCACGCCGCAGGAACCGCAGATGCCCTCGCGGCAGTCGTGGTCAAACTCCACCGGCACCTCACCAGCGTGAATTAGCTGCTCGTTGAGCACGTCGAGCAGCTCTAAAAACGACATATCGGGGTGGGCATCGGCCACGGTATAGGTGTGGAACTGGCCAGGGGTGGCGGCATTGGCTTGGCGCCAGACCTTGAGGTGAAGTTGCATGGGAAGGATGCTGCGGAGGGGATAAGGCTGCTGATCCTAGTGTAGTCCTCCCATTGAGGGGACGCCTTGCTGAATTTTGTTCTGAAATTTAGGTTGGATCTGCCGGACTTTTGTATGGCTACTGTGTCCCGAAACATTTCCCCTTTGGAATCTGGCCTACTGCAATACCCCGAGTTGCCCCTGCCAGTGGTATATATCATGCAGTTTTAACAAGACGGCTATGGGCAAGAAGGCTGGCAATAGTTCTGGAACCGGTGACCGTCACGCCTACCGCGAGTTTGGCCCCACTGACCCTATGGCGAGGGGCGTACCCGATCGCGCCCCCAATCAGCAAACCGTGCGGGTGCAGGTCAGCCGCAAAGGGCGCGGCGGCAAAACCGTCACCATCATCAACGGATTTCAGCACAGCCCCGACCAGCTCACGGCCCTGGCCAAGCAGCTTAAGGCCCAGTGCGGCACCGGCGGCACCGCCAAAGACGACACGATTGAAATTCAGGGCGACCACGCCCAAAAGCTAGTCGAACTTCTGGTGGCTAAGGGTTACCAGGCCAAACGGAGTGGAGGTTGAAGGGTATGGGCAGGATGGGTAGGGGGTGGATGGGTAGGGGGTGGCGGCGATCGCTGCTGAGTTTTTGCGCGGCGCTGACTTTAGCTGTGAGTGGCTCAGGGCTACTGCCCCTGCTGCCCAAGGCGGCGGCAATGGTTCCGGTTGAGGTGGCCCAGGCCACTGCCCCTAAGCAGGAATTAGGTGATCAGACGGAGCCTGGACCCGCTCTTCCACGACCCAATCTTCCCCGGCCCTCAATTCCTGTCGTTATTCCTTCCGACATTCAAAATCACTGGGCAAAGGACTGCATCACGGAACTAACTGAACAGCGCCTGATCACTCCTGATGCTAGAGGGCTGTTTTACCCCGATGAGCCCATTCTCTGGGGTGACTATGTGACCCTGCTGAACCTGATCTCGCCCGCGGGGCCAGCCCAATCATGGGCAAATCCCCTAGAGCGGGCGCTGGGGGTTCAGATATCGCCCACGGTGGCGGCTCACTACCCCGATGCTTACTTTCAGCGCGATCGCCCCCTGGTGCGAGCCGAAGGCATTATGGCCCTGGCTACCAAGCTGGGCGGCAGCTACCAAATTGCCGCTAACACAATCATCAACGCCAGCCTGGAAGATGGCCGCCAGGTGCCCGTTTACGCCCGCGAAGGTGTAGCCGCCGCCCTCACCCAGGGTGTGGTAGTGAACTATCCCCAGGCCAACCGCCTCAACTCGACCCAGCGGCTGACTCGCGGAGAAGCGGCGGCTCTACTGTGCCGCGCCGCACCGAACCCTGCTCTGCAGCAAACAATCGACCCCGCTTGGGTGGCCCAGGCCCAGACCCCTGCCGTGGCCTCGCCCGCTCGCGAGATGCGCGGCGTGTGGCTAACTAATGTGGATAGCCAGGTGCTGTTTTCTACCGAGGCGCTGCAAGCGGCGGTAACCCGTCTAGCTGACCTCAACTTCAATACGATTTATCCGGTGGTGTGGAACTACGGCCACACCCTCTACCCCAGCCCCACCGCCCGGCGCGAGCTGGGGGTGAGCCAGCACCTCTACGGTGACCTGCGCGCCCCCGGCCCCGCCAGCGAAAGCGATGGTCAAGGACCGGCAGGCCAACGCGACATGATGCGTGAAGCGATCGCCATGGGCCACGCCCGGGGCATGGCCGTGGTGCCCTGGTTTGAGTTTGGCTTTATGGCCCCCGCCAATTACGAACTCTACCGCCGCCACCCCGACTGGTTTACCCAAAAGCGAGTTGAGCCGCTGCCCCCTGAGCCGGAGCCCCTTGCCCCCCGCGATTCTACGCGACCTGGGAATGTGCCCAAGCTGGCCGCTAGTCCAAACGCTAAACAGGCTGCCAAGCTAACCCCGGCGCTGGATATGCCCAAGGCGGGGGACCTAGCCCGCGAAAAGCAGCGGGCCGACCAGTGGCTCGCCCAAGACGACTTTCTCCCTGACCCCGATGTCGTAAGCGACCCCGGCATTTGGATGGAGGGCAACGTGATTCCACGCCGCTGGATGAACCCGTTTCATCCCCAGGTGCAGAAATTTCAGCTGGAGCTAATTAATGAGCTGGTCTCGAACTACGAGGTGGATGGCTTTCAGTTCGATGACCACCTGGGGCTGCCGGTGGACTTTGGCTACGACCCCTTCACCATCAACCTGTACCGGGCCGAGCACAACGGTCAGGCCCCGCCTAACGATCCTCAAGACGCCGAGTGGATGACCTGGCGGGCCAACAAGATTTCCGACTTCTTGGCCGAGGTTCACAAGCTGGTGAAGGCGCGGCGGCCTAATGCGGTGGTGTCGATTTCGCCTAACCCCTACCCCTTTGCGTTTACCAACTACCTACAAGACTGGCCCACCTGGGTCAACCGGGGCATTGTCGATGAGCTGGTGATTCAGGTCTATCGCAGCGACCAAAACCGCTTTATGTGGGAGATGAATAAGCCTTCGATCCAGGCGGCGCGGCGCAAAATTCCGGTGAATATCGGCATTCTCAGTGGTTTGCGGGCGGCTCCGGTAAAGATGGACTTTATCACTGACCAGATGGCGGCAGTGCGCGATCGCGCCTACTCTGGCATGTCCTTCTTCTTCTACGAATCGCTATGGATTTCACCGCCGCCAGAGACCGCCGAGCAGCGGGTGGGTAAGCTTCGGCAGGCTTTTGCTACCCCGGCTGTTCGTCCTAGTAGGTAGAGAGTGGGAGGGTAGGGGGGGCGGGTAAAGGACGGTTAGGGGATTAGGGGTTATAGAGCACTACGTTCTCTTGCTCGTTGGGGTCGTTGCGAGACACGATCGCTTGTGCCGGTTCACTGTCGCTCAAATTTGTTGGCTGGTGGGGCACCCCTGGTGGAATATAGAGAAAGTCGCCCGCCTGGTTGACAATGGTTTTCTTCAAACCCTCACCGTAGGCCGTTTTGACCCGCCCCTGGAGGATGTAAATGGCGGTCTCGTAGTCTTTGTGGAAGTGGGGCTCTGCCGACGCCCCGGGGGGAATAATCACTAGATTCATCGAAATGCCGTGGGAGCCCGCCGTGGCTTTAGAAATGCCGACAAAGTAGGGCAGCTTTTGCAGCGTTGCGGTGTCGTGCTGGGGTCGCACGGTAACAATTTCGGCATCGGCGGGGGAGAAGGCAGCGACATCAGCCATGGTGGTTTCCTCAAAGATGCGGTTTCAGAAGGGGTTGCCCAAGGGGTCGAGTTCGGCAACGAGACTTAATTTTCGCGTCACCCAGCACCGCCTATTCTGAAGGTGCGTTGGGTCCAGCATCCAGCGCAGCTAAATTGATGGATAGCGGCAGATTCCTAGCAAGCTCTTCTGCCTAAGCTGTATATCTCCAGTCATAACCCATAACCTTTAAAGCGATGCCCAAGAAAAATCAATTTTCTCAAACCCTAGTGCTGCTGGGGCTCTTTCTGGTGGTGGCTACTACGGCCTGCACAGGGAACAGTACCGCCCCGGCACCAACCCCCGGCGAAGCAGACACCTCAGAGACACCTCAGCCCACAGACAACTCGGCAGAAGCACCCCAGGCCGCCGACGTGGGCCTGACGCTGACGGATGAAGGGCTACAGCTGATAAATTTGCAAACGGGATCGACCACCCCCCTGGCCTTTGACAGTGACATGGCCACCACTCTGGATGCTGTGACGCAGGTTTTGGGCGAACCTGAGGAAACTAGCGAAAACAGTGAGTGCCCCTCCGGCCCGCTGACGATCGCTAGTTGGTCTAATGGTTTAGCGTTAAATGCTGCTGACGACACCTTCGTGGGCTGGGCCATGCGGCCTAGTGACGATGACACCGCCCTGACTACCGTCTCAGGCATTGGCATTGGCTCTACCCGCCAGGAGCTAGAAGAAACCTATACCGTTGAGGTGTTTGACAGTTCTCTGGGAGTCGAATTTTCGGCTGGCCAGCTCTTTGGGCTGCTGAGTTCGCCAGAACCCACCGGCACAATTACTAATTTGTGGGCTGGGGTAGCCTGCAATTTCCGGTAGCGCAGTTTACTAGGGGGCAGCTAGGGTTTGGGCAGTTCTCTAGGGTTACTGTCGCAGGGCGGCAGGTTAGCCAGCCGTTTCTCGCCAGGAGAATGCCTTGTAGGATGACAGTATGTCCCGATGAAGGCCCCAATTGATGCGCCCTGAATATAGTCGCCCCGACCAACTGCCAGACACGCCCCCTCCGGGCATGAGCTCTGAAAAATATGCCCGGCTGAAAGCTGAAGCCCAAGCGCCCTACAAAAGCTTGCGTAAGTTTGTCTATGGGGCCGTAGGGGCCTCGGGGGCGATCGGGGCGTTTGTGTTCTTTACCCAATTGTTGGCCGGGCGCGATGTCGGCAACGCTCTGCCCAACCTGGGGGTGCAGCTGGGGGTGATTGGGATTGTGGTGCTGCTGTTTAGGCTAGAGAAGAAAGATTAATTCCTGACCAAACCGATTGTGACAAGCTCTAGTGGCTTAGGGTTCAGGGTGCAGGGTTTAAGGCAGGTCGTGAACCTTAAACCCTGCACCCTGAAACCCCATCAACCTGTCAGCCTGCTAACGTACTAATTTCTGAGACCGCCAGCTTGCCAATCTTCTAAACCGATGACATTGATTACCGTGCGCCCTGAGGGGCTTTACTGTGAAAAAGGCGGCTTCTATATCGACCCCTGGCGCGGGGTCGAGACGGCGCTGATTACCCATGCCCACAGCGATCATGCGCGATCGGGCTCGACTCAGTACATCGCCACCGCTCAGTCGGAGGGCATTTTGCGGCGGCGGCTGGGGGCAGACATTCAGCTCCAGGGAGTTGCCTATGGAGCCCCGGTCAAGCTAGGGGAAACCTGGGTGTCGTTTCACTCGGCGGGGCATGTGCTGGGCTCGGCCCAGATTCGGGTTGAGCATCGGGACGAAGTCTGGGTCGTGTCGGGCGACTACAAGCGCGGTGCTGACCCCTCTTGTGCTCCCTTTGAGGTGGTGCCCTGCGACACGTTCATCACTGAGGCCACCTTTGGCCTGCCGATCTACCGGTGGGAAAGTGGCGCTGAGACTACCCGCCAGATTTACGACTGGTGGCAGGGCGATCCTGAGCGGCCATCAATTTTGTTTTGCTATGCCTTTGGCAAGGCCCAGCGGGTGCTGAGTGAGCTGGTTCAATTGACAGATCAGCCGGTCTATGTTCACGGAGCGATTCACGTGCTGACCGAGATCTACCGCCAGCAGGGCGTGGCGATGGTGCCCACCATCTGCACCTCAGATATGCCCCGCACTCACAACTATACGGGCGATCTGGTGCTGGCCCCGCCTTCAGGCCACCGCTCTAGCTGGATGAAGCGGTTTAAGCATCCCCAGACCGCCTTCGCCTCGGGGTGGATGGCAGTGCGGGGAGCGCGGCGGCGGCGGGGCTACGAGCGCGGCTTCGTGCTCTCTGACCATGCTGACTGGCCGGGGCTGATACAAACGGTGAAAGATACGGGAGCTAAAACCGTGTACGTCACCCACGGTCAGTCCGACGTGGTGTCGCGCTATCTGCAAGAATCGTTAAACCTAGAGGCCATGCCCTTGGAGACGCTGTTTGAGGGAGAAGGAGACATTTAATGACCGCAACCCCTTGGCTAGACGGATTGATGGGCGGACTAGCGCTGCTAATTTTGCTGGGAGGTCTGTGGATGCTCCTGAGCGGTGTGGGCGACATGGACCGCTGAACCTGAGCGCAGAGCGGTGGTGACGTAGGCCACCAGCTTGCTGCTGCCGTAGAGCACGGTAATAGCAAACAACCCCCCAGCCACCCAGCCTTGGGCGCGCTGGGCAATCCACAGGATGGCGAGAACGAGGGCGATCGCATCTAACCCCAGCACATCGAGGCGCGATCGCCAGTCTGCTGACTGAATCGGTTTTGGGCTAGCGGGCTCTAGACGAATGGTGGCTGCTAAGTTGAACCCCAGTAGGCTGACCAAGATCAGCCCCATTCCCCACCCCAGATGGCCCAGAGCGGCTATGGAGAAGCCCGCAACTTGACCGGCGATCGCTAGCACGACCACGCGACTAAAGTGGCCCAGGCGTGGATCGCGCGATCGCTGGCTCACGATCTCGCTATGGCGCAGGTCTACTCGGGCCATGTGGGCCTGCTCCAGACTCATCAACAACAGCGACAGAGCCAGCAGGCGATAGGGCCAAGGATGGGGCTGCACCGCCTGATACAGCAGCCCCACCGTTGCAGGCATAAATAGGGCCGCCGCCCAAGCAGGAGGTAGGGTCATGGGAAATGCACCGTTGGCTCAACCGAACGGATTAAGCATACCGCCAGACCGAGCAGTCAGACCTAGCCTTTGTGCCTATTCCGCAACAGGCTCAGCTTAAGGAGGAGAATTTAGCAGGATTTGGAAGTGACAGACGCTCAATGGCGTTGTTCCAACCCCCGCTTCACGCTCTTAGGCAGGCAGCAGACCGTTGAGGAGCGCAGTGGCAAGAAACGTGGCCCCAATGCCGCAGATCACTAAGCCTGCCCGCTGCACGACGTGTGCCGTAGACCGCTGGGTAAGCTGTCGCCCTAGGAAAAAGGCGGTGATCGCGATCCCCATCTGCACTGCTGTAAACCCAGCTAAATAGGCCACCAGTGGCATAGATTCTGCACCAAAGATTGCCTCGCCGTAGGCAAATCCATGGAATAGTCCGGCCAGCACTGCCAAGCCTGTGATTACGCCACTTTGGGGACGGTTGCGTAATGTCAGCAGCACCCCAACCCCAAGCACCGATCCAGCAATCACGAACTCTGCTGCCGGTAGCGTTAGCTCTGCTAGGTGCAGTCCCGTACCAACCATCGCTGCCAGCACAAAGGCAGCAGGGATCGCGATCCCCCAGGTGCTAACGGCTGCCAGTAGGCCCATGGCTACTACAAAGGCCAGATGGTCGAGGCCAATGATGGGGTGGGCCAGACCCGACAAAAACCCTTCAGCAAAGTTAGCGGGCACTCGGCCCCCCAGCGGATGGTGGGCTAAGCTGGGCAGGGGCAGCAGCAGCAGCAGGGCCAGTGCCCCCATCAGGCTCCGTACCGCAGGCTTTGATAGCAGACCGGTTCTGATAGATCTCAAGGCAGCAACGCGATAATTCATCCGTACCTCGCAGACGAAGAAAGAACAACAGCAGCGATCGGCGGGCATTCTGGCTTAGCTATTTGGTGTTCAGCGGGATACCCCATTAACACAAATAGCGTTACAGCTGCGGGACAGCGGCAGCCTTGCACTGCACTTTCCCCCTTGCCTCCAGTGGCTGATCCCCACCGGAACCGACAGCGCCCAAGCATCATAGCACCGGGTGAATCCGGCCCCGCCGCTGGTTTATCAATAGTCACCTGGCGCACCACACGGTAGACAACGCCTTACCCCGGGTGCGCTAGCATCGAGCAAAACCTACCTCTGCCCCCAATGGTTTCATCGTCTCGTCTGGCCCGGCAAAAAGAAATTATTGAAGTGGTGCTCGGCAACGGCTGGGACTACATGCGGCGGCTGTTGGTGGGGGGGCAAGCTGATGAGCCTGAGATTCCGCCCCCGGCGGTGCTGCGCAATATTTTGACTGACCTGGGGCCGGTCTACGTCAAGCTGGGGCAGCTGTTGAGCACTCGCCCCGACCTCATGCCCCCGGCCTACATCGAAGAGCTCAGCAGCCTGCAAACCACCGTACCTCCGGTAGACCCCAAGGAGATCGAGGCCTACATTCGTCAGCATCTGGGTAAGCCCCCCGAGGAGCTATTTGAACGGCTGGACTATCAGGCGATCGCTGCCGGTTCCATCGCTCAAACCCACAAGGCCGTGCTCAAAGATGGTCGGCAGGTCGCGGTGAAGGTACAACGCCCCGGCATCGAGCGCCAGGTCGAGCGCGACATGACCCTGATTCGCGATGTGGCCAAGCTGGTGTCAGCCACCCAGTTTGGCCAGCGCTACAACGTCGTGGATTTGGCCGACGAGTTTGCCGATGCTATCAATGCCGAACTCGATTTCACTACTGAGGCGGGCTACACCGACCAGCTGCGGCGCAACCTGTCTAAAAGCGATTGGTACGACGCCAACCAGCTAGTCGTGCCGCAGATCTACTGGGATCTGACTAACACCAAAATCATGACCATGGAATGGCTGGAGGGCACTCCTCTGCTTAAGGCCGATTTGCTGGCCGAAGATGCCCACAGTGATGTCGTTGGCCTGCGAGCCGCCGCTACTACGCTGCTGTTTCGGGTCTTCCTCAAACAGTATTTTGTGGACGGCTTTTTCCACGCCGATCCCCATCCCGGCAACATTTTTTACTTGGCAGATGGTCGTCTGGCTCTGCTTGACTGCGGCATGATGGGCCATATGGATCCTCGCACCCGTAATACCATGACGGAGATGGTGCTAGCGATTGTCAACTGCGACGCCCAGCGCTGCTGCCAGCTCACCCTACAACTGGCCGAACCCCTCAAACCCGTCAATCTAGCTCGCCTAGAGAGCGACTATACCCGTCTGTTGGGCCGCTACTACGGTCTCAGCCTAGAGCAGATCAACACCGCCGAAATTTTTGGCGAAATCTTGGCGGCGGGCATTCGCAACAACCTACGCTGGCCTGCCAACGTGGGGTTGTTCACCAAATCCCTCGCCAACTTGGAGGGGGCCGCCCGGCAGTTCAACCCCGGCGTCAACCTAATCGAGGAGGTGCGCCCGCTGATGGCCGATCTGTTTCGCCAGCAGATGGTGGGGGATGACCCCCTGCTGGCGTTGCTGCGCACGGGGTTAGAGTTTCGCAACCTGTCGCTGAGTTCGCCGCGCCAGCTAGGCTTTTTGCTCGATCGCCTCAGTTCAGAGCAGCTCAAGTTTAGCCTCAGCATTCAGGGGGTAGATGACCTGCGCCGCAGCCTGGATGAATCTTCCAACCGCCATGCCTTTAGCACCGTGGTGGCGGCGTTAATCATTGGGGCGGCGATCGTGTCAACGGGGCAGCAGACATCCCAGGGGCAGATCTTGAGCATTATCTTGTTTGCGGCGGCTAGCTTCTTTGGGCTGTGGCTGCTGTTTAGCATTGTGCGACCGCGACGGCGACGGTAGGCCGTGAGCGGTCTAAAGGCTCTGCGGTTAGGAGTCTGCCAAGCCCAGGATGACCGATGGGTGGGGTTCAGGGTTTAAGGTGTACGGTTCAAGGAAGGCTGTAGACCGTACACCTTAAACCTTGAACCCTAGGTAGCTCCTGTCACAACCAACTTTGTCAGATGTTAGGCCTTCTGGGCTTTGTATTTATCTTTAAACAGCGCCTGCTGAATTTTGTGATCGACAATGGGGGCGGGGTAGTCGCCGCGATCGCGCTCCGCAATTTTCCCTGTCACTAGCGGCCCGGTGTCCAGCGACCTGAGCTCCGGCACCCACTGGCGAATGTACTCGGCCTCAGCGTCGAATTTCTGTGCCTGGCTGGCGGGGTTAAAAATCCGCAGCGGTTTAGGATCCATACCGCTAGAGGCGCTCCACTGCCAGCCGCCGTTGTTAGATGACAGGTCACCGTCCACCAAATGCTGCATAAAGTATTTCTCGCCCCACTGCCAATTGACAATCAGGTCTTTGGTGAGAAAGCTGGCCACAATCATGCGGCAGCGATTGTGCATCCAGCCCATTTCGTTGAGCTGGCGCATGGCGGCATCGACAATTGGGTAGCCAGTGCGTCCCTCACACCAGGCGGCAAACTGCTCCTCGTTGTTCACCCAAGGGAAGTCCTTTAGCTGAGCGCGATAGGGCCCTTCAGCCAGCTCCGGGAAAAAGTACATCACGTGCTGGTAGAACTCGCGCCAGGCTAACTCCTGCTGCCAAGTTTGCACGCCGCTGCGGGTTTCGTCGCTGCGGCTTTGTTGGTAGGCGGCTTCGGTGGCAGCCCACACCGTGCGAATGCCCACGGCCCCAAACTTCAACGCCGCACTGAGTCTGGAGGTGCCATTCACAAACGGAAAGTTGCGCTGCTCGTCGTAGCTGTCGATGGCGCGATCGCCATCGCAAAATTCCTCCAGCCGCTCCAGGGCACCCTGCTCCCCTGGCTCAACGGGAAAGCCGTTTTCCCAAGCAAATCCTAAATCGGCAGCGCTGGGCAGATTGATACAGCCCGCTTGCTTCGCCGCCTCGACCTGCTGGTTACTGAGGGATTGCAACCCCTCTGGCGTAGGTAGGGGCGCTGCCTTAGATCGCTTCACCCAGTTGCGCCAGAAGGGGGTGTAAACCGTGTAGGGTTCACCTGCGCCGGTTCGCACGTCTCCAGGTTCGTGCAGCAGCTGATCCCAAAAGGTGGTGCGAAACTCAATCCCTGCTTCTTTGAGGGCATCGACAACCGCCGTATCGCGCTGGCGCGAATAGGGTTCTACATCACGGTTCCAGTAAACGGCATCGACGGCCAGCGCCTTGGCCAGCGCTGGGATCTGCACGCGGGGATCGCCCTGGAGAATGAACAGCTGGCCGCCGGCTTGGGCGTAGCTGTCCTGCAACCTCTCCAGACAGCCAATCATGTAGGCGACCCGCGCTGGGGCCACATCACCATTGTTGAGAATGCCGGGGTCGAGGCAAAATACGCCGACTACCTGGGGGGTGCGATCGCGCGCCGCTGTCAGCCCCACGTTGTCCCCCAGGCGCAGATCGCGACGGTGCCAAAACAGCAGTAAATCGACCATGAATGCAGCTCACCCTTGCTCAGCAAACCGATTCAGTATAACGACATTAGCTGCTCGGGTTAGGGAGCTTTTATCATGGGGCAGCACCCGTTTGTTGGCGGCTCACCTTAAGGAGATCAACCATGCTGCAAAATAAGCAAATTATCATGCGCACCTTCAATGGCTACCTCGATTTTGTCACCGAGAGTCAGCCGGCCCTGTCACCTGACGTGGCCTGCCAGGTGGCTGCCCTGCTGACTCAGGCTGAGTTCAATCTGCAACTGTCTGAAAATAGCCGCAAATCCTAGGTCTTTACCGAGGCGTCAGAATTCATCACCGATTGGGGCGCCAGGTACAGGCGCTCGGTGTTTCTGAACTGCTGTTTGACGCCGCTGCTGGGGTAGCCCGATCAATGGGTTGCCCTACTTTTGTAAATAGTTATAGCCATTGCCTGATTGGGTAGAACAATCTGCATAACCCCTTGCAGCGAGGCCTATACGTCAGTGCGCTACCCCAATTTTGCTGGTGGTAGCGACTCCGGTCTTAAGTGCAGTTGCCAACGCTGCATTTGAGAATCTTTACGTGATTGAAGGTGCGATCGCCACTGCCTTACGTTTGGGATCCTAACAGGGTATAAGCAAACCAATCCATTACTAATCGGTTTGATTACGAATCCCGTTCAGCCAGGGCCGAAAAAGGCAAGACAGGCTTCAGGTTTTCCCGTAGTATCAAAGTTGTGTTAGGTCTGCTCAGAACAAATCCTGGAAACCTTATCCGAAGGGTGTTCTGTAGCTTAAAGATCGATCTGCAATCTGTATTTGACGAGAGGATAGCACCATGGCAACCTACAAGGTTACGTTGATTAACGAGGCTGAAGGGCTCAATCAAACCATTGACGTCGATGACGATACTTACATTCTTGACGCTGCTGAAGAGCAGGGTCTAGACCTGCCCTACTCCTGCCGGGCTGGGGCTTGCTCCACCTGTGCTGGCAAAATCACCGCTGGCACCGTTGATCAGTCCGATCAGTCCTTCCTGGATGATGACCAAATCGGTGCTGGCTACGTGCTGACCTGCGTTGCCTACCCCACCTCCGACTGCACCATCTTGACCCACCAAGAAGAAGAACTCTACTAGGTCTGAAGCGCCTGGTCGCGCGCCGCGCGACCAGGCCTCCAAACGGGTTTTCTGACAAAAAAGGATGCTTCATCAATGAAGCATCCTTTTTTGTAGCTAGTACTTTAAGCGCGCACCAAAGACGTTACTTCGCCGCCGCTATACACTGCTCTACCAGAGCAGCGACCTTGTCAACGTTCTGCCAGCCGAGAATTTCAGTCACCTTCTTCTCTAAATTTTTGTAGGAGCGGAAGAACTCAGCGATCTCGTCGAGGCGATGGGGAGCTACATCGTCTAGGGATTTGACGTTGGTGTAGCGGGGATCGGCAGCTGGCACGCAGAGAATCTTCTCGTCGCGATCGCCGCCGTCGATCATCTCCAACATGCCAATAGGCCGCGCCGCAATCACACAGCCGGGGAAGGTGGGCTCATCCATCAACACCATACCGTCGAGGGGATCACCATCGTCAGCCAGGGTGTTGGGCACAAAGCCGTAGTCGTAGGGATATTTCACGGACGAAAACAGCACCCGGTCTAAAATAAACGCGTTTAAGTCTTTGTCAAACTCGTACTTGTTTTTGCTGCCGCCGGTAATCTCCACCAGCACGTTGATCAGTCCAGGCTCAGGCTGAGCTGGAATACGAGATAGGTCCACAACACTACTCCAATCAATAAAAAGCTGAATGTACAGGGCAGAAGGCTTAAGCCTCCCTCAGCGCACTGCTAAATACGGTCGCCAGGCTTCCGCAAATGCCCTTCCGACATAGTATTTTACGGGGCTGTGGCCCCTTTTCCGCATGGTTTAGGCCACCGACCCAAACAAATCAGCGGCTTTAGAAGGGGCCATTCCCCTTCGTGGACACTCAGTGAATGCCCCTCCAATGCGCCCTAACCCCGCCTTAGGCAGTAACCTAGCGCCCCGCTGAAGCTGGTACCGAGAAGGTCGGGGGCTGTTCGAGCTCTGCCGTCGCCGTTGAAAAATGGGCGACTACAAACAATGGCAGAGTTAGGGTTAGTACCGCAATTAAAATGCCCAACACGTTAGATGAAGGACTAGGAGGTTCCCCCGCAGGGGTATCCGGTTGACTGGCAGAATCCATACAGTGAAATAATTGAACTCAACAAGGGACACAAATCTGAGGTCAAGGCCGAAGCCTAGAGAGCCCAGATCATCCCCAATATCCAACCATCGAGGGTAGACTCGGCTGAGCCCACCAGCGCGTGCTCATCTTAAACGAGAGTATCGACGATCTTGAGGTGGAAAACGGTTCCATTGAAACTATATGCAAGGCTACAGCAATCAATCCATGACATTGATCACTCCAAAGGCTTAACCTTTGGCCACGCCAAGCCCGTAGGTTTAAACCAATTCTAAATCTAGCATTCCTGAAAGCCGCGAGAATTACGGATATCACTCTGAGGAGAGAGGAGTTGAGGAGGGTGCGGGAGATGGGGGCGGTGGGGAGGGAAGGGATCAATCGACGCTGAGCGATTTCTAAAGGGAGAGCTTCGCTTCCAAGAAAGCATCCCAATTTTTGTATAGATCCCATAGATTTAGACAGCGCAAATTCTGCGTAAGCCCTAAACGCCAAACTCAAGGTTTCAGCCGCGTCAAACGCTCCCCCATCTTTCTTATCGCCCCATCTCCCTACTCTTTCCCCCCCACTCCCCGCTCCTCCAGCAGCTGCCGAATTGCTCGTAGCTCCTGCAAGACCTGCCGCATCAGGTCATGGGTCAACGTCTCCTCTGGAGGCTGCACTTGAATAGTGGGGTGTAGGCCCAGCACTTCTTCAGCAAAGCGGCGCACTTCCTGGGGGCGAAACTCGAGGGGATCGTCTTTGTCGCGACGCACCTCAGGGTTGAGCTTGGTTTTGTTGTAGGGAGGGTTAAGGGTGTCGGGGTCGGTATTGGCGTAGCGGTATACCGAGGCCCGCGATCGGTTGAGGTATTTTTGCACCGCGTCTACCGACAGCAGCGCCCCGCTATCATCGGCTGCTCCAGTCCATCCATAGGTTGGGGAAGGGGTGGCACCGTCAGCGGAGTTGGCAACAGAGGGCGAATCGGGGGGCATAGGGCAGAATGTAGCGGATCTGTGGCTACTGTATCAGGTTCATCCTGGTCTGGAGTGTCCTGTAACGGAGCGTGCCAAAGGGTGATCGCTCGTGGGCAAGGTGTGTTAAAACCTTGGCAGCGTTAACCAGGATATAGGTGTGAAGGGCGATCGCAGGCAAACTCAGCGGCGAATCTGGCGGCAGTGGCGACATTTACCAGGGCTGGCCGCCATCATGTTTGGGGTTGGGGCGATCGCTGGGCTCACCGCATCGCGCTGGTCGCCTGCCCCATCGCCGGGGGCGGGCGGCGATATCACCCCCGCCCTGCGACTGCGTGGTGTGCCGCAGCCCATCGTGTTTAATGGCCGCCCGCGCATCGACCCGATGCCCCAGTTCAAAGAGGTCTGGGAGTGCCAGGTGGTGGTGGTGGGCGGTTCCCTGGGCGGGGTGGCTGCCGCTGGCCACGCCATGGCTAGCGGTGCCACCACCTGTCTAATCGAAGTTGCACCCTGGTTAGGGGGGCAGATTAGCTCTCAGGGGGTCTCCGCCCTCGATGAGTCGCTGCGCATGCGCCAGGCCAACAATCTATCTCCCAGCTGGCAGCGGTTTCGACAGCTGATTAAGCAGCAAGTGGTCAATTTACCAGCCTGGAGCCCAGGCGGCACCTCGCGATCGGTGGCCGACATCAACAGCTGTTGGGTAGGCACCCTGTGTTTTCCGCCCCAGGCCGGTGCCAAGGCCGCAGAACAGTTTTTAGCCGACACTAACCCCAGCGCCCCCGCTAGCCGCTGGGCCGCGATGACAGCGTTCAAGGGGGCTGAGTTTGATGCTACGGGCCGCCGCATCACCGCAGTATACGGGGTACGACGCATTCCCAAAGACCCTGGCTATCGGCCCCTGGGGCGACTGTCAGTGGAGCTGGCCGACTGGTATAGCTGGTCGCCCACTGCCGAGTTTGATCGGGTACCTGTCAAGCTACAGCCGCCCCCTGGCCAGTCAATGATTGTGATCGATGCCACCGACACTGGCGAACTGGTAGCCTGGGCTAAGGTGCCCTACCGAGTGGGGTCCGAATCAAAGGCGACCACGGGGGAACCCAATGCCGCCGCTTTCGACAACCCCGACTGTACCCAGGCCTTTACCTACCCCTTTGCCCTTGGCATTCACGATGACGGAGGCGACAGTTTAGCTGCTTTGGTGCGGCTTCAGCCCACTTACGGCATTCATGAACATCAGGCCTCGTTTAATTTAGAGGGATTTCCGTTTTTCGCGGGCAAGAGCGTCTTTCACTACCGGCGCATCGTCAGCCAAAACCGGGGCAACCCCTACGTCGGCTCTCCCGTCGCAGGCGACATCTCCATGATCAACTGGAACCAAGGCAACGACTGGAACTGGATGGACCCACCGCTACTGCTCAAAGCCGCTGAGCTAGAGGCCGCTGGCCAGCATCAAAATTGGATGGGGGGCCTATCAGCGTCGGCGCTTAAATTTGGTGAAGAAAACGCGCTGATGTTTGCTCGCTGGCTGCTCGAAACCCAGTCTAGCCCCAGCTACCCGCTGGCCTACCTCTATGGAGCCGATAGCCCCATGGGCACGCTGTCGGGCCTCAGCATGGTGCCCTACTTTCGCGAGGGGCGACGAATCGTGGGCCGCGCCGCCCATGGCCAAGATGAGTTTATGATTCGTGAAAACGATCTGCGCTACGATTTCCCCGGTCAGCGCGACTTTAGCTCCACAACCGTCGGGCTGACCCACTATGCGATCGACATCCACGGCTGCCGCTACCGCAACTGGCTGCCTTCGGGAGAAGCGGTTGCGGCTCCAGCCGAGGAGCCTCGAGTCAAGCCTGTGCAGCTGCCGTTAGAGAGTCTAATTCCTCAGGGAGTCGACAATTTGCTGATGGGCGGTAAAGCCTTGGCGGCTACCCATATCGCTAGTGCTTCAACCCGCATCCACTACGGCGAGTGGCAGGTAGGAGCCGCCGCCGGGGTAACTGCAGGCTGGTTGGTGTCAGCTGACGCGCCTGTTAAGGAGCCAGTCGCTGTGATCCCCAGCGGCTCCATAGGATCGCTACAGGAGGCGATGCGACTGCAAGGTCTAAAGACCCACTGGTAAACGTTGGGTCTTAGGTATGCGCCATGACCTCTAACCTGCACCGTTTAGATTGAGCTGCTATCCTACAGAACCCCTAAAGATCCTAGAACTAGCAGTGCTCTAGAAGCAGTCTGGCTCAGAGTTAGTTGGCGATGCGTTAAACAGGGCAAATACCTGCCGACAGCAGCGCCTTAACCGTTCACGACAGGTGGGATCAGGGGTAACTTCGCCTGAGAATGCCCAGTTGTCGATGGTCGATAGGCTCCAGCGCTTGCCGCGGTGATCAAACCCGGCAAGATCAAGACCAATCACCCGACATTTTTCTTGGGGGGTCAGTTTTTGATTGCCATCATCTTCAAAATCGCTGTGCAGGCGAATTTGCACTAGCAAACTGCGGCACTGAAACAACCGACTCACCCCAGGAAAATGAAACCCTACATCAATAGAGTCGGGATCAACCAAGTCACGGGTGTCAGGGTCATTGGCCCAAGGCTTGAGGTCGGCTCGCAGATCGGGAAACTCAGTCTTGAAGAGACCCACTACGGCGGCAATTTTGCTGGCAAACTCAATGCTGCTGGCCTGTTCTGCTGCGTTCACGCGACCTACAACGATAATAGGGGAGCTTTAAGCATAAACTAGCGCTCCCCTTTCAACAGTTAACTGGGTAACGGCTGAACCAACTTTGGACAACTTCAGCCTAGCTCGCAGTTACTGAGCTGAGCTGACAACCCCACTGCACATTTCGAGCATGCGGTGGTCGTTTTCGCTCAGGTCGCCAATGGCGTGGAAACCATCGAGACCAAAGGGAACCAACTCACCAGAGGCATCGCTAGACGCTACCGCAGAATCCTCAACCATGGCAAGGCTGTAGGGGTAGGTATCGGCTTGGTCGTAGCTGTTGATGACGGTCATGGCGATCTCAGTACCCTGCACCTGGCCCTCAAAGCAGTCAAAGGATGAGCTGGGGTAGTACAGCGCGCCATAGACGCGATCGCCCGTGCGCTCTAACACCACATAGCCTTGACCAATCTGGTCGGGCTGGGGAACTTGGCCAAACAGATAGCGCTCGCCCACGGGCTCAGCGGCAGTCTGAGCGACCGCTAACGCCTCGGAGGAGGTGCGACTATCTACAGTTTGAGCTTGGGCAGCAGTGCCCAACGCCGCAACAGTGGCTGCACCCAACAATACGTAGGATAAAGAGCGGCGATCGCAACTCAGGCCCTGGCTAGCAACTCGATTTACCAGGGAAGAAAATAGGGTGGATTGAAATTTTTTGATACCCATTTTATTGCCCCCTTTATTTATCTCTATAAATTGCTAATCGGTCATTGAGAAGACTCAGTTCTTGTCCTAGCTCAATGCTCCAATGCGCCGCTCCATGCCCCTTTCGGGTTCTGTGACTTGATCTCAATGTAGTAGACCTCTGCAACCAGATTTACACCCAAACGGCGAACCGTAACAACTCTTGTCAGTGGTGGTCATTTGTTTGCAATCGGCCTAATTTAGCTATGAATTTTGCTATCCACCGCGGGGCGATCGCGCTATACATAACTTGTCTTGCCACTAGGTATAGTTTCGGGCCAATACCTCAATTAAACATCTGTCGATGGGCCAGCTTGGCAACTGGTTAAATTGGTAGAGGTCCCCAGTTGGGCTGTAGAGACTTGAGAGTCAGGGTAAAATCGTAGGTAGAAACCGGTTTTCAGACTTGTAGGAGACAGCAATGGAGGGTTCCTCCACTTCCTTTGATGACATTCGAGTGCCCCTCAAACTGCTGTTATTTATTGACAAGCGGCCCAGCTTGGCCCGGCAAATGCGCCAGATTAAGCAGTATCTGAAAACCTTAGAGACCCATTTTGAGTTCAACCTCGATGTGGTTGACATTGGTGAACAGCCCTATCTTGCCGAGCACTACAAGCTGGTAGCCAGCCCTGCGCTGATTAAAATTTCCCCAGCACCCCAGCAGATGCTGGCTGGTAGCGACATTGTTAATCAGCTAGAGCGCTGGTGGCCCAAGTGGCAGCAAGAGCATCTCGATGCCCTCAATTCGCTCGGGGTGGAGGCGGAATCAGCCCTATCAGCTGACCCCCTGGCACAACAAGCCGACCTCTTGACCACCTCCGCCGAACTCATAAAACTCTCCGACGAGATCTTTCGGCTCAACCAGACCCGCGAAGAACTCGAGGCCCAGCTGCGCTTCAAAGATCGCATCATCGCCATGATGGCCCACGACCTGCGCAATCCCCTCACTGCTGCCTCCATTGCGGTTGAAACCCTGGAGTTGGGCTATGCCCCTAACCAAACCCGCAACATCACTCTGAGCCCTGAGCTCACGGGTCAGCTGCTAAAACACGCCAAAACTCAAATTCGAGCCATCAATCGGATGATTACCGACATTCTTAAGGCGGCTCGGGGAGCCTCTATGGAGCTCCAAATTGTGCCCCACGAGCTCAACCTGCCTGCACTGTGTATGGAGGTGGTCGATGCTTTTCAAAACCGGCTTCAGGAAAAACAGCAGAGTCTAACCACCGAAATTCCTCAAGATCTGCCCACGGTTTATGCTGACGGCACCCAGGTTAAGCGCGTGGTCACTAACCTGCTCGACAACGCTATCAAATACACGCCTCAGGGGGGGCAGGTCTCGATCATTGCGCTACACCGCACTACTCAAAAGGTACAGGTGGCAGTGGTGGATACTGGTCCTGGCATCCCGCCCGAAAACCGCGACAAAATTTTCGAGGAAAGCTACCGTCTTCAGCGTGACGTTACTCAAGATGGCTATGGGCTGGGGCTGGCTCTCTGCCAGCGTATTGTGCGCGCTCATTACGGGCAAATCTGGGTTGACTCGGCCCCTGGAGCGGGTAGCTCTTTTTTCTTTACCCTACCGGTCTATCGAGCCTAGGTTTAATTGACCGATCGCCCGCCGCTAACTCCTGAACTAGCGCGCTCTAAACACCGAGGCCTATGGCAAGATAGGGGCCATGGTGAAGCGGTTCTTGCATTATCTAAGCCCTGCTCTTTGGAGCAGCACGCTGTCTGTCTATGGCAGCAGCAAACTCTGGCGTGAGGTAAGGCAACAGGCCGCCCGATCGCGCTGGGCAGAGGTCAGCGCTGCGATCGCATTCCTTTGGCTGCTGGGCTTACTGGGCCTCAGTTTTGTGATGCTCCATGGCGAGCAAAGCGCAATGCTTCCTCCTGGGGCGCTGGCGCTGGCCCACGGACTTCAAACTATGCTGGGAATGGCTGCTACCCCACCAACCACCGCTCCTGGGCTCTGGGGTTTAAGTCTGGTTGGTTTGGGGGCTTGGCTTTGCTTAGTGGCCGGCACGCAGAAGCTGGTGCAGCTGGTGGCAGCGGTTGCAGGCAGCAGTCCCACCCCTCCGGCTCGCTGGCGCGACCGACTGCTGCCCTGGGGAATTACTCTCCTAGGTTCGGGAGTTGCGGGGCTGGTGTTTAGCTTGGTAGGCAGTGCGACCGACGCGGCGATCGCTAGCCGATGGAATACCTTAATTTGTCTAGGGCGTTGGCTATTAGCCATTGGGATTGGGGCCGCCGGTCTGGCATTGGTATATCGACTTACTCCGCAGCGCTGGCTACCCGGTCTAGGGCTATGGCCTGGCGTCAGGGTCGTCTTAGTCTTGGGCCTAGGAATTGTGGGGCTGCGGCACTGGGGATTCAGCTGGCTGACCCGCCAGGGGATCGCCTACGACCTCCTATTGTCCCTTGGTCTCAACCTAGGGACGCTGTATGGTTTGATTTTGCTAGTGCCGGTGGGAGCTCAAATTAACCTCAGCATTCTGCGCCATCGGGAAGTCGTTCATCGCCCTTGGGCGCGGCCTATACCTACATCGCCGCCACCATCGTTCGATTCCTTTAAAATCAAGCGTCGGAATTGAGTTATGCCAACTTCGATTGGGATGTACCAGTTCGTTGGGGGATCTGGACGTAATTTTTCGAGCTTAAGACCTTGATCTATGTCTTGATGCTTCGGCCGCTAGGGCAAGCTTCTCAGGCCTACTAGGGGGCTATGCGATCGCCACAACTTGTTGCCAACCCCTAACGAATTCGTTGAAGGCTGCTAACAATCCCCAAGCCAAAACACAGCAAAATCAGTAGCCAGATTACCAGACCCGGTAGAAAGGCTAGCAGTGATAGACCTCGTAAAACCCAGACAATGGCGGTCAGACCCAGGGCCGCTAAAAAGAGTTTGGTCAGAGGTTGTAGAGGATAGCGACGACGGCCCATGGCAACAACATCTCCGTTTGTAAAGCTATGACTAGGCTACGGGGGAATACTGAGGGGCGTTGGTAAAAGCCCCGTAATGATACTACAGCCCCCCATAGGCTAAAAAACTGTCTGACCTTTAATAGAAAAGCAAGCGACACAGCGCTAGCATGGCCAGATGCCGCAGCCCTTACCAGGGTAGCGGGCAAGACCGGGGTTTGCGATCGCCCTGGAGTTCAGACATCTGTCGATAGCCTAAGCAGGCATTTGCGGGTTGCTGACATCAAGACCAGATCGCATCGTTAGGAGAAATAGAGCAATGGTTACTAGCGAAGCTCAAGGTATCCACGAGGTCAGGCAGGACGGGTTTCTCGCCCAGTTTTCTCCTAGTGACCAGGTGGCGCTGCTCCGAGGAGATGTATTGCTCCAGTCGCCGACCGGCAACACCAGTGGCGCTGTCACTGCTCACATGTACGTGCCCCTAGCCCGCCCTCAGATTTGGCCCCAGGTAATTAATTACAGCTGCTGGACTCAGTATTTTCCTAACATCGTGCACAGCGAAGTGTTAGAGACCGTAAAAACTGCAACTCAGCGCTATCGCCGTCTTTACCAGGTAGGGCGCAAGGGGTTTATGCTGCTGACCGCCCAGGTCGAAATCTATCTCAAGGTGGTCGAAACCGCCTGCGAAGCCATCCAATTTCGCCTAGAGCAGGGCACCTTCTCCCACTTCGCGGCGGATCTGCACCTGCAAGACTTCAACCAGGGCACTCTGCTGACCTACTCAGTGCAGGCCGCACCGACCATTCCAGTACCCTCGTTTTTAATTGAACAGGCCATTAAGACCGATCTGCCGGGCAACATGCGTCAGATGAGACGGGTGCTGTGCGCCCGCTACGGTGTGGCGTAAGCAGCGGCGGTCTATAGGAGAGGGAGGTTGCGATCGCAGCAAACTTGTCCTAAAAACCGCCGCTGCCTAGGACCAGCCGAAGGGAGCGACCTTCGCTCATTCTTTGAAAAATTGCGTCAGCGGCATATGCCATTGCTCTGTAGCAAAATTGTGCTTCTGCCCAACGGGTTAAAGATTGCTTGGTCTGCTAGCTGTAGCGCTCTACGAAGGCACGCCCGGCCGACATAGCTGCACTGCTGGTGGTGTAAAAAGTGCCATCGCTGAGCACATCCAGGTCAGGCTTCACAATCCAGCACTGGTAGCCCCGGTCTTTATTGTGGCTGACGCCAATAATCCAGCCGGTCATGGCTGAAACTTGCACGACCGAATCCGCGTCCATCGCAGCATCCTCCCGCAGGCCTACGACCCATCCCAACTTGAGGGCGAGGGCCAGAGCTGTGCGGTGCTATGGTAAATCAGATTTGGCCTTGGGTTAGCAAAAACCCCAACTTTCTTCTCAATTTCCCTGGGCTATGCTGTACTTCTGCGCCCTACTCTGTTGCTATGAGCAATCAAACCCTACCCCTCGACGATCGCCTCTACCGCTACTTGGTTGATCACTCGGTACATGAACCTGAGGTGCTTACTGCCCTGCGCTACGAAACCGCTCAGCACCCCATGGCTCAGATGCAAATTGCCCCCGAGCAGGGGCAGTTTATGGCGTTGCTGGTACAGCTGTTGGGGGTGACCAAGGCGTTAGAAATCGGCGTTTTTACGGGCTACAGTGCGCTGCGGGTAGCGCTGGCCATGCCCCCAGAAGGCAAACTAGTGGCCTGCGATGTGAGTGAGGAGTACACTGCGATCGCCCGCCGCTACTGGGAGAAAGCTGGGGTCGCCCACAAAATTGATCTACACATTGCCCCCGCCACCGAAACCTTAGACCAGCTTATTCAGGTAGGCGAAGTTAACAGCTTCGACTTTGCCTTCATCGACGCCGACAAAAGCGGCTACCCCACCTACTATGAACAGGCGCTACAGCTGGTGCGCCCTGGTGGCCTCATTGCCCTAGACAACGTGCTGTGGTCGGGCAAGGTGGCTGACCCTGCCGTGCAGGACAGCCGCACCAACACCTTGCGCCGCCTCAATGACGCGATCCATAACGACGATCGCGTTGTCGCAAGCCTAGTTCCCATCGCCGACGGCCTTACCCTGGCGATGAAGAAGTAGTAGGGATCAATCTTGCAGGATTCAATTGGGAGTCATAACCAACGTACTAAGCTAGGACTAGCTGAACGCAGGGACGACCATGACAGCTGTATCGGTCTCCACTCCTACCTACCCCTCCTCAGACGGCGAGCCTGTGGCCGAAACTTTTGTCCATCTCTACGCCATGCTGATTACCCTGGAGGTACTGCGCCAGTATCTGGCAGGGCAGCAGGCTACGGTGTTGGGCAACCAGTTTCTCTACTATGCCCAGGGCTATCCCAAATTGCGTGTTGCCCCGGATGTAATGGTGATCTTTGAGATTGAGCCAGGGGGCCGCGACAACTACAAAATTTGGGAAGAAGGTCAAGCCCCCGCCGTCATTTTTGAGATGACATCCAAAGGCACCCAGGAGCAGGATCAGTCGTTTAAGAAAACTCTTTACGCCCAGCTAGAGGTGCAAGAATACTGGCTTTTTGACCCTAAGGGTGAATGGATTGTCGAAAAGCTCAGGGGCTATCACCTGCAAGGGGAAGACTATATTCCCCTTACCGATAGCATTAGCCACCAGCTTAACCCGCGCTTAGTAGTGGAAGGCAATTTGATCGGCTTCTATCGTCTCGACACTGGCGAAAAGCTACTAATTCCTGATGAACTGGCCCAAGCTTTGCAGCAAGAGCAGCAGCGGGTTGCCGAACTAGAAGCTCAGCTTGCCCGCTACCGCGAACAGTTTGGCGATTTGATAGAGTGATTCCTCAAGGCTGCAGAATTACTTACCAATACAGAATCGACTAAAGATTTCATCGAGCATCGATTCGGTGATTTCATCGCCGGTAATGCTGCCCAAAGCCGCGATCGCAATCCTTAAATCAATTGTCCAAAAATCCAGCGGTAGCTGATTCTCAATGGTTTGTTGCACCTGGTGGAGGGCATTGCGAGCCGTCGTCAGAGCGGCTCCCTGGCGCTGGTTAACGGTGAGCTCTAGGTTGGCCGTGGTGAGCTGATCGGCGTGGAGCGCGCCGAGAATTGCCTGCTCCAGGTCATTGATCCCCTGCTGCTGGGCAGCGGCGGTGTGAACTATGGGCAAGTTGCCGGGCAGTATGAGCTGATTCACGGCATCAACGGCTACCAGATCCACTTTGTTAACAACCAAAATTAGGCAAGTCCTCTGTACCGACTCGTAGAGTTGTTGGTCGGCTTCAGTCCACCCAGCGGCGGCGTCGATGGTGAGTAGCACCAAGTCTGCGCCTTGGGCTACCTGGCGCGATCGCGCAATACCCATCTGCTCCACCGGGTCGCTGGCCTCACGAATGCCTGCCGTATCGAGCACCTGAATGGGAATGCCGCCCACCACCAGCTGCGACTCCACCACGTCGCGGGTGGTGCCGGGCAGTTCGGTAACGATGGCGCGATCGCAGCGGCTCCAGGCGTTGAGCAGGCTTGACTTGCCCACATTGGGGCGACCCACAATTGCCACCTTGAGCCCAGTGCGCAGCAGTTCCCCCGATTCTGCCGTGGCCAACATGCGCTCGATCTCTGCCAGCACGGCGACTAATTGCGATCGCACCGTCTTCTCATCTAGAGGCGGCAGGTCGTCTTCAAAGTCAATGCGGGCCTCCACCTCGGCCAGCACGTCAAGGCAGGTTGAGCGTAGCTGACGGATGGGCTGGGTGAGCTTGCCCTGCACACCAGCTAGGGCTGTCTTCGCCGCCAGGTTTGACTGGGCCGCCACCAGATCGGCTACCCCTTCTGCCTGGGTGAGGTCGAGCCGCCCGTTCAAGAACGCCCGCAGAGTAAATTCGCCCGGTTCCGCTAGCCGTGCCCCTTGACTCAGACAGAGCTGAAGCACCTGCTGCACCGCCATGAGCCCGCCATGGCAGTGAAACTCCACCACATCTTCGCGAGTGTAAGAACGAGGGGCCAGCATAAGCAGCAGCAGCACTTCATCCACTGGCTGCCGAGTGCGGGGGTCGCGCACCTGACCGTAGAGAATGCGATGGCTTTCCCAAGGTTGTTTGCCGGGGGCATAGAATAGCTCGCGGGCGATCGCCACGGCCTCTGCTCCAGATAGTCGCACAATGCCGACGCTACCCTGTTGGGGGGCAATGGCGGTAGCGATCGCCGCGATTGTCTCGCCCTGAACTGTCGAGGGTAACGCCTCTTGCTGAGCGGCAGCGCTATTCATAGCATCTATCCTGCAGGGTGAAGTGATGTTGAAGCCCAGGGCGAGTCTGATAAAGCGCCGATCTACTGGGTAGAATAGAAAAGAATCTTTACGTGCCTCTAAGATTCTACCGCTGAGTTTTTCTGCCTACCAAAGGGTAGTCTACCAAGCCTTTAGGAAGGGCTACCCACCTAACTGTTGAGCTGTCTCTATTTTTCACTTCCCCTAGGTTCTTGGGGGAACTTAGCCTCTGGTATACCCTCGTCTATGATCACCACGCCCACAACTGACTCGACCCCTAACCCCAAGCCCGTGATGCGAAAAACGGCTCAACCCCAGTGGCGGCGGCAGCTCCGCTATCTGTACCTGCGTTTTTTGCGCCTTCAGGGCACTCCTGAACAGCTGGCTCGGGGTATGGCCTCGGGGATATTTTCCGGCTGCTTTCCTCTGTTTGGCTTTCAGATCCTTATTGGGGTGGCCGTAGCTACGGTGCTGCGGGGCAACCGCATGATGGCGGCAGCGGCCACGTGGATCAGCAACCCCTTCACCTACGTGCCTATTTTCGCCTTTAACTACCAAGTGGGGCTGTGGCTCTTGGGGGGCAAAGCCACCCAGGCCTTTGACAACCTCGACACCCTCAAAAGCTGGATGGACATGGGCACTGAGGTGTCGGTGCGGCTAATGTTGGGCAGCACGGTGGTGGGCTTGGTGGCGGGAGTGGCCAGCTATTTTGTAGGTCTACCGCTGATTAAACGGGTGCGATCGCGCCAGAATGCCCGGTAGCAGCGTCCGCTAGAAAACCATTCTGGGCTAGAGAACCTTATCCAGCCCGTAGATTAGCGATTTTAGGGCTATCACCCGGCGAATACAGAGCAGCACCCCAGGCATAAAGCTGGCGCGATCGCTGGTATCGTGGCGCAGGGTGTAGAGCTGACCCGGCGAGCCAAACAAAATCTCCTGGTGGGCAATTAGCCCCGGCAGCCGCACGCTGTGGATGTTAATGCCCTCGGCAGTTGTGCCGCCTCGGGCTCCAGGAATCGTCTCGGTTTCTTTGACCAGCGGAGTGTTGAAGGTTTTTTGCGCCTCCGCCAGCATTTGAGCGGTTTGTACGGCAGTGCCACTGGGGGCATCGGCCTTTTGGTTGTGGTGCAGCTCAATAATCTCAACATGGTCAAAGTACTGAGCGGCCTGCTGAGCGGCCTGTTGCATCAGTACCACCCCAATGGAAAAGTTGGGCACAATCAGGCAGCCAGTGCTGGCCTTATCGGCAAATTCTGCCAGGTCGCGAATTTGCGCGTTGCTCAGGCCAGTGGTGCCGACCACAGGACGCACCCCGTAGGCGATCGCAGCCCGCACCGATTCATACACGCTATCGGGATGGGAGAGATCAACCATTACCGCTAGGCCCTCGCTCTGGGCAGCCACCAGGGTTGCCTCTAGGTCGTTCATAACCGGTATTTCTAAGGGCTTATAGCCGATCACCTCGCCAATATCCTGGCCCATCAGCTCAGGATTTCTGCCGATCGCCCCTACCAGAGTAATATCTGGAGCCTGATCGATGGCTTTGATGACCTCGCGGCCCATTTTGCCGTAGGCTCCGTTGACCACGACGGGAATAGTCGATTGGGTAGACATAGAAAAACTTCGTTTAGCGGGCTAAGAAAACTAGCAGGTCGGCAAGTCCAGCAATCAACAGGCTACCAGTCGTGACGTTTCTAACGTCTCAACCCCAGACCCGCCTGGCTGACTACTGAAACTTGCGTTCTAAAGACTTGAGATACTCGGTGTTGACCCCCGACTCGCGAGGCAGAGAGATTTTGCCGGTGCGGGCAATTTCGCGAATGCCAAAGCGGTTGAGCACCTGCACGATCGCCACCATCTTGCCGGGGTCACCCACCACTTCCAGGGTGAGAGAGTCTTCAGACACATCTACCACTCGCGCCCGAAAGATTTGGGCAAACTCGATGATTTCAGAGCGGCTGGTGCTGGTCGCATTGACCTTGAGCAGCATCAGTTCTCGCTCGACACAAGGCGTGTCGGTGACGTCGTTAACCTTGAGCACGTTAATCAACTTGTAGAGTTGCTTAGTGAGCTGCTCGATCACCGCATCGTCGCCGGGCACCACCATGGTGATGCGAGAAATGCCCGAGGTTTCAGCCGGCCCCACCGCTAGGCTCTCGATGTTAAACCCGCGCCGGGCAAACAGACCGGCAATGCGGCTCAGCACCCCAGCCTCGTCTTCAACCAGCACAGAGAGGGTGTGTTTGATGGCCTGCTGAGGAGCCACAGCCGAACTGGGGAGAATAGAAGGGTTAACCATAGGGCCTGGGAATGTAAAAGGTTTCAGCACCAGCGCTGATTCGCGAGAGTTGCAAAACTAACAAACCTCAATACTATCCCGAAAGTCCCTGCCTTAAAACCATCCCTCCTACGCTCATTCACCATTTCTCGTAGAAAACACTGAACTCCCTTGCCCTTTATCTTTCGAGAGACATTTTGCGTGGGCGATCGCCAAGCAAAAGCTTTGTGCTCAGCCCACTTAAAAGACAAACATCTTCGCTGCTGCTTAAAAGCCGTTAACACAGACAGGCACTGGCTCTCTCCCTCGCCCATCGCATCCACACATCTTCATCTAGCTTGGCTTCACAAACCCCTCAAAGCCCGTCCACATCCGCCAGATTGGGTATCCTTGAGGCACTAGCCTAACCGTCACTGCATTTGGCATGAGCTTATCTGGCCCCGTTAAAGAGATGCAGTCCCTTAAGGGGCGCTTTCTCGACCTGATCAATTTGCGCCCTGGGGAAGAAGAGCGCACGCTGCTCATGTTTGCCTTTTACACCGCCACCTCCATGGGCATTTTGTGGCTGGAGGTGAGTTCGGCGGCGCTATTTTTGGGGGCTTACGGGGCGGCCAGCCTGCCGTGGATCTATATCTTTAGCGCTGGGGTGGGGCTGGGGCTGAGCGTGGTCTATTCCTGGCTACAGCGGCTGTTTCCGCTCCGCCGGGTGATTGTGATCATCGCCATGCTGATGGCTGTGCCGATTTTGGGGTTTCGCTGGGGGCTAACGATACCGTGGCTGGCGGCCCCTATGGTGTTTTCGATGCGGCTGTGGATTGAGGCTATC
This sequence comes from Nodosilinea sp. FACHB-131, assembly GCF_014695395.1. Classification (GTDB taxonomy): domain Bacteria; phylum Cyanobacteriota; class Cyanobacteriia; order Phormidesmidales; family Phormidesmidaceae; genus Nodosilinea. The sequence goes on along the minus strand of NZ_JACJOF010000034.1, from coordinate 3,554 downwards.
TATGGGCTCAATGACCTCAACCTGTCGGTAACCGCCAACCAGTTGTTCAATATTCGCGAGATCAAACGGGCGTATCCGATTATTAGCAGCGGCAATCTGGTGGCCGATGTGATCAGCGGCTTTTCGGTGTACCTGCTGCTCAAGCTGATTGGGCTGCAAAACGTGCTGTTGCTGTCCTTTGTGGTGATGGTAGTGGGGGCGGTCATTTTGTATCACCTCAGCCGCAACTATGAGCATGCCTTCCCCGACTCGCCCCGTCGTCAGGCGGAAGATGCTGAGACGGTGGAGAGCTTCAGGTCGCGTCAGCGACTTCAAGGGCCAATCCAGCAGTATGTGGTGCTGCTGTTTTCGTTCTTTGTGCTGGCCCAGATGTTGTTGTTCTCGATTGAGTTTCAGTTTTTTAACCAGCTCGAAACCAGTCTCGATGTCGATGCGATCGCGGCTTTTTTGGGCTTCTTTAGCGGTCTGCTGGGGCTAATTGAGCTATTTACCCAGTGGTTTACCTCCAGCCGACTGATCGAGCGAGAAGGGGTATTTAAGGTGGCCCTGGTGCTGCCCTCAGTAATCGTGGTGGTTGGGGTAATGACGCTGGTGGCCAGCTACCCGGTGCGCATGGGGTTAATGGCCATGTTCATCGGGCTGATCGTGCTGAAATTCTTTGATGAATGGCTGCGCTATACGTTGGTGGCCACCACGCGCCCGATTCTGTTTCAGCCGATTCCTGACCAGGTGCGCAGCACGGTGCAGTCGTGGGTGGGGGGGAGTGCCGAGCCGCTGTCGATGGGAGGCACGGGGGTGGCCATTTTGGTTACGATTGCCGTTTGCAACCGCATTGGGCTGGTCGATACCCTGGTGCAGGCGCGGCTGTTTTTGCTGGGCACCGTGGTGGCGGCGCTGGTGTGGTTTGCGATTATGGTAATGCTGCGATCGCGCTATCTCAACCTGCTGGTGCGGGGGGCCGAGCGCGGCCTGCTGACCTTTTCTGACGCCAACCTGCGGGTACTCAAGCGCGCCTTTATTGAGCAGCTCGAAAAGCCCGGGTTAGACGCCAACAAGCGATCGTGTATTGAGCTGCTGAGCCACATCGACCCCAGAAACGTGGGCGAGATTTTGGCGCCCCGCCTGGCCGCTCTGCCCCCCGCCCTCCAGCGTCAAAGTTTAGAGGCGATGCTAGAGTATCCCAACCCGGCCTACACCACCCAGGTGCAGGAGATCCTGGAGGTGCCCAACCAGACTCCTGAAATTTTGGCCCAGGCGCTGCGCTACGTGTGGCTGGCCCAGGAACGCTTTGATATCAACGATCTGCGCCCCTACCTGCCGCCGGAGGTGGATGCGGTGGTGCGGGGCACGGCAGCCTCGCTGATGCTGCGGCGGGGCAACTTGCAGGAGCGGGCTGAGGCCACCGCCACCCTGCGCAAAATGCTGGTGCACGACGAAGAGCGGGAGCGGGTGATGGGCTGCCGCGCCCTGGGCGAGGCCGACTATATGGAATCGCTCAGCATTTATATTGACGACCTGCTGCAAGACTCCTCACTGCGGGTGCGACGGGCGATATTAGAGGCGATCGCCGCCACCCAATACAAAAAATATTACCCCTCGCTGCTCAAAGCGCTCCAGTATAAGTCAACCCGCGAGGCCGCCATAGCCGCCCTCACCCGCTTGGGCAACGAGGCCCTGCCCATGCTTCAAGAACTGGCTCTCGACAGCTATCGTCCCGAAATTCTGCGCAACCAGGCCTGGCAGGTGATTGGCAACATTGGCACCATACCCGCCCTAGAGTTTTTGCTTCAAAACCTGATCACCACCTGGGGCAACACCCGCCGCCACATTTTGCGGATTTTGCTCAGCCTGTATCAGGAGTCGGGGGTGAAGCGATCGTCCCTGATTGACGGGGTGTTGGATCGCGGCTTGGGCCGCAGCGGCATCGAAGATCTGATCAATACTGAGCTGGCTTTTGCTGGGCAAATGCTGGCCGCCAAGGTCGATTTGGCTGCTAACCGAGTGGATGGCATTGAGGCCGACCTGCTACGCAAAGCCCTCGACGGGTTACAGGCCGATGCCACCGAGCGGCTGTTTATGCTGCTGCGGTTTGTGTCGCCCGCCACGGCCATTCAAGCGGCCCAGGTGAGCCTTAGCGGGTCGGCCGCCCAGTGGGCCAGGGGCATTGAAATTCTTGATAACGTGGTGGATGTGGCCAACAAACGGTCAATTTTGATCTTGCTCGATCGCCGCGTGGATGTCGACAAGCTCAAGCTGCTGGCCCTCTCTACGCCGCTGATTGCCTACCGACCACTGCTACCCCGCGATCGCCTGCGTCAACTGCTCGACCTGCGCAACTTTTTGTCAGACTGGACCATTGCCTGCTGCTTTCACCTGGCGCGCGTGCAGCGGTGGAATCTCACCGCCGAGCATACCCTGGCCTCGCTTCAGCACCCTACCGGCTTTGTGCGCGAGGCTGTGCTGACCTACCTAGCTGTGGCCTCGCCCCGCGCCCTGCGCGAGCTGCTGCCCCTGATGCAGCAAGACGCCGACCCGTTGGTGCTGGCCCAGGTTAAACAGCTGATCAACACCTATAATCTGGAGCCGAGCCCCTCCGCTAGCTGACGCATTCTGGCCCCGTTCACCCGCCGTTGCCCCGTAGATCAAACCGCCCCCTCATGCTAAACAGCGTCGAACGACTTTTATTTATTCGCAACGTCCCCATGTTCAAAGAGCTGCGGGATGACTTTTTGGTGCGCCTGGCCTCGGTGATGGATGAGGTGTTCTACGACAGCAACTACACCATCATCACCGAGGGCCAGGAGGGGCGATCGATGTACATTGTGGTGTCGGGCCGCGTCAGTGTGCACATTGGCGGCCAGGAAGTGGCTCAGCTCAAAGAAGACGAATGCTTTGGCGAAATGTCGGTGTTCGATGCCGAGCCGCGATCGGCCTCGGTCACTACATTGGAACCCTGTGCCTGCCTGGTGCTCACTCAGCAGCAGCTCTACGACGCCATTGACGAAACTCCCGGCATTGCGGTCAACGTGATTCGCCTGCTCTCGCGCCGCATTCGCGAGCTCAACCAGGATCTCAACCAGGTCAAGCAGCAGCTGACGCAGCCCTCGCCGTTTCCCCAAACCCGGCCCCAGTGGTATCGGCCGCTGCCGTTTCCGCCGTCGGAGCCTTTGGCGCGATCGGGCAGTTAAAGGGATGAAGCTCTGGGGTGCAAGGTTTAAGCAAGGCTAGAACAGCGACCTCAAGACACTTTCATAAAAGGTGGTGTAAGCCCAAACCCCTCGCCTTACTCAAACCCTATCCACGCCCCTATGGATAAATAACGGTCAGGCATTAGAACTCAGAGATCTCTCCAAGTCATTGCCTGAATGTCTGCCCACTCGCTTAATTCATTGCAGAGCCATTCAATTTCCCGACGATCGCCTTCGATAATCATTTGGTCATTATAGCTACAGCCATGTGAGTTAGGACGTAAGCTATAAGCAGAGACATTTTCCTCCAAGTGCTATGCCCAAACCCTACAGCCTCGATTTGAGGCAAAAGGTCATCGACGCCAT
>NZ_JACJOF010000033.1 GCF_014695395.1 Nodosilinea sp. FACHB-131 | reverse complement strand
GGGTGGTTAAAGAGCCGGATTCGCAAACACCTCCCCCATGCCGACGGCTTACGTGCCGCTATTGAAGTCGTGCTCAAGCAAGCCGCGTCCTAACCTAGATGACCACAGCTATATCTTGAATATCTTATAGATAAGGTGAGTAAACATATCCTGTCACTCACCAAGCAGTAGGTTGAAAGGTAGTGTCGTTGGCAATCAGAACCATATCGCCAGTTTGTTTAATCACAAACAAGCCTCGCTGGTAAGCATAACGATCTACCCCTTCATCCACCTCAATACCCGCTACGGCTCCGTAGATGCGGTAGTCGCTGTAATGGGGAAACGCCTGCCTAAAGCAATCCAGCCGGGCCAGAAAATCGTCTATATCCTGACGAGAGAGCCGCGACTTCACCTCAATGGCGACAGCCACATCCCCATCGACCGCAAAAATGTCGATCTCCATCTCTGCACCCGGTCGTCGCGATCGCATGCGACGAGACGTTTCTTGTACCTGAATACCCCGCTCTTGAAACAGGCGCACCACCGAAGGCTCAACCAGGTTCTCGACAAACTGCCCCCAGCGGGTCGTTAGCCCGGCGACCTCTCGACTAGTATTGGCCGCAATGCGCTTTAGCTCTTGCAGCTGACGCTCAGATTCAGCAAAGCGGCGATCGGCCTCTGCCTGGGAGGCTTGAAATAGGGCATAAATATCGTCAATGGTGACGGGTTCAGCCACAGTCTGACTCCTGCCTTTGGACGTTTCCTTCCATTATGCGTTATGGCCAAAAAGTGCTAAAAGCAGCCCTTCTCCCGCCTGGGAAAGGGCTGCTTTTGTGCTGCTCTCCTAAGCAGGTCGACCGGGATCGAGGTGATCTAGCGCTTTTAATACTGCACCCACGTCCATCGATAGGTATTCGCCGAGACGGAGGATGTCGTTGACTTGGGCGCGGCTATCCTGGCCGAGGGGCTTCCTAGACACCGCTGCCTGCTTGAGCAGGGCAAACACCTGGCGGTTGAGGTGCTGGTAGTACAGCTCCTGGGGGCGTTCTAACGAAAGGCCCAAGTTGAGCTGCTGGCCCAGGTTAACCAGTCGCCCCAGCCAATCCACATCGGCGGCGAGGGATTCTGTGGGTTCCTGGTTGAGAATTTGCCAGACCGATCGCCCGATCAGCCGCTCCAGCATGGGCTTGGCTGCCGCTAACGACAGCGAGGCATTGCAGGTGCTGGCTTCGGTGGCGATCGCCTCCAGCTCATTCAAATAGTCTTCCCCCTGGCGTAAGGGGCTGGCAGTGGGGTCACTGGTCTCGCGTTCGAGCGACTGGAGTACTTCCATCGCTCTATGGCTGAGGGCAATATCTGCCGCCACTTGCAGTTCTTTCGGTACAGGCAGGCCGTCGCGGTGGAAGGCGCGCAGCACCCCGTAGTTGTCGCGGTAGACCTGGGCGTAGAGCTGGTCGAGGCGCAGCAGGGTGTCTTGGGAAAGCAGGCCCATCATGCGGTGGCGCTCTTCGGCAAACAGGTCTTGCAGGCCGTAGGTGTGGGGGCCAAAGGCGCTATTGATGGCGAGAATCACCTGGGCGGCGCTGGCCTGGCTGAGGCTCTCAAACACGGCGGCTTTAGCCTGGGTGTAGTCGAGGCGCGATCGCACCCCCTTGATCCCGCAGTGGAAATCCCAGCCGCCCAGGTGGACTACGGCAAAGGCGAGGCTGAGGCTTTCGCGGGTGATGGTGGAGGTGATTTCGACCAGGCCCACCGCGAGGGAAATCGGCCCCAGGCGCTGGCGGCGGTAATCGTGCTGCTCGACGGTGTAGCAGTAGACGGTCTGTTCGCGGTGGTAGTCGGTAAACAGCGACCCCATAGCGTAGTGGGCCACCACCTGCTCTAGCGAAATGCGAGAGGGCTTTACCAGAGCCTCGTAGACGCCAGATCCGTGGACAAATTCGCTAATATTGCTGGGCGCGAGACCGAGGCGCTTCACAAATTCAGCTTCCAGGGCGATCCCCGCGACTTCGCCAGCTAGCTCCATGGCGCGGGCGGCGTAGCGCAGAATCTGAGTGCCCTCGGGGCGAGAGAGTTCTTCAAAGAACCAGCCGCAGCTGGTGTACATGAACAGGGCGTGGCGCTGCATTTCGAGCAGTTGCAGGGCGGTAACTCGCTCGATCGCCGAGAGTTTGTGGGTTTGGTGGGTGGCAAAGAACGCGTCAAGACTCTCGGGGCTGCGATCGCCCATCACTGCCACGTAGGCATTGCGCGCCGCCCAGGGATCGCGCAGCAGGTCAGACCCATGCGTTTCGTAGACGGCAACTAGCTGATCGCGCAGCCAGTCGAGGGTGTCGCGCAGGGGGCGTCGCCACTGCTGGTGCCATTCGCCGCCGCCGCCACAGCCGCAGTCATCCTGCCAGCGATCGACGCCATGGGAGCAGCTCCAGGCGGTGACGGGTTTGAGTTCGGCTTCCCAAGTGGGCGGGTGAGTAGCCAAGTAGTGGGCGTAGTTGGTTACCGTCCAGCCCTGGCGGGGAAACTCGTCGGTGAGGGCGTAGGCCAGGGCTTTTTCGGCCCCGCCCCGGTGGTGGCCAAAGGTCTCGCCATCGGTGGCAACTGAGATCAGCTGAAAGGGCCGGTGATCCCCGTGGATAGCCTGGCCAATGCGCCCGACAAAGTGCTGGGATGAACTCAGCACGTCGTTAAAGCCCATGTCACGGGAAATCGGACCATCGTAGAAGAAAATGTCGATGTAGCGGCTGGGGTCGGGGCTGCCGTCGGCATGTTTGAGAAAGCAGCGGTAGGGACGGCTGGGGTCGATCTGGCCACCGCCCACCTCTTGCCAGGTGTCGCGTTCGCCGTTGTAGCTGACCATCGGGCGGCAGCGCTGCACCTGCGACGGCGCCAGAATGGTGAACTTGATCCCCTCAGCGTGAAGTACGTCTAGCGTGGGGTAATCAATGGCGGTTTCCGCCAGCCAAATGCCCTCAGGGTTGCGGCCAAAGCGGCGGCGAAAGTCTTCGATGCCCCAGTGCACCTGGGTGACTTTGTCACGCGAGTTGGCCAGAGGCAAAATGATGTGGTTGTAGACCTGGGCGATCGCATTGCCGTGGCCGCTCAGCCGCGCACAGCTGTTGCGATCGGCGTCGATGATCCGCTGGTAGGTTTCCAGGTCGTGGCGCTCCATCCAGCTCAGCAGGGTGGGGCCAATGTTGAAGCTGATGTATTCAAAGGTGTTGACGATGCGCACCACCTCGCCGCGCTCGTTGAGAATGCGGGCATAGGCATTGGGCCGGTAGCACTCATTGTGAATGCGTTCATTCCAGTTGTGGAAGGGGGCGGCGCTGGGCTGCTTCTCGATCGCATCTAGGTAAGGGTTTTCGCGAGGCGGCTGATAAAAGTGGCCATGCACGCAAACAAAAACCCCCGTGCTAACAGCGGGGATCAGTCCGTCGTTGGGTCTTTCATAGGCCGTGGGGGTCGCAGAATGAGCCTGCAATGCCGAATGCTGGAGTGAGTCAGCCATAGGAGAAAAATGAGTGAGGAATTGGGCAAAGTGGCCAGCCTAACCATGAGCTGTGCCACTACCGGGGAACGGGTTGGAAAAAACTTTGGCAGCCGGGGATCAAAGTCCAGAGAACAATGCGGCGGCGGGAAAGGTAAAAGACCGTGAGTGCCGTTAGGGTCACTTGGGGATCAACTAGGGACCGAGCTGGTCACACCGGGCACTGGGAGCAACTGACGTCATTGGGTTGTTTTTTTACCCAATATAACTTTGCTGATTTTAACTCTCTTTATGAAAATCAGCCGCTTGCGCTTAACCTCCGTTGATGTTTTTCAACAGAGTCAACGACCTAAACTCACCGTCTAAACTACGACAATCGGGCGGTTTGCCCATCCACCGTGGGAGAGAAGAAGGGCTGTAAAACTAGATGAGGCTCCTACCCGCCCACGCCTCCCTGGGGTAGCACGACGGTGACTGTGGTGCCCGCCTGGGGCTGGCTGTCGAGGTGAATGTGCCCTCGATGGGTATCGACGATTACCTTGGCGATCGCCAGCCCTAGCCCCGTGCCCTGCTCCCCGCTGCGCAACCGCGAGGGATCGGCTCGGTAAAAGCGATCGAAGGCATGGGCGATGGCCTCGCTATCCATGCCAATGCCTGTGTCCTGCACAGTTACTTGAACCGCTGGCTGCCCCTGGTGCTTAGTAGGCTTGACTTTGACCGTCACGGTGCCGCCACTGGGGGTGTACTGCACCGCATTGCTGATCAAGTTGGTAAATAGCCGGGTGAGCTGGCTGGGATCGCCCAAAATCCTGGAATTAGCGGTCGGGGGAGTCGCTAACAGGGCCGAGGATTTAGACCTTAGTTTGCCAGGAATGTCTTCCGCCACATTCACCCGCAGCGCGATTTGGCGCTCGGTGGCCATCACCTGCTGTTCCTCCAGCACATCCTCCAGCAGCCCCTCCAGACTGACGGAAGCGGGGGCTAGGGCAATCAGCCCGCTCTCCTGACGGGCCAAAAACAGCAGGTCATCCACCAGCCGCCCCAGCCGTCGGGTAAGCCGCTCGATCACCTGAAACTGCCTCTGCTGAATCTCTACATCGGGGTTAGGGTCCGACAGCGCCACCTGGGCATTGGTCTGAATCACGGCGATCGGGTTGCGCAACTCATGGGAGGCGTCGGCGGTAAACTGCTTGAGCTGCTGGTACGAGTCGCGCACGGGGGCCATAGCGATCCCCGACAGCAGCCAGCCAATCGCCGCCACCGCCCCCACCATTAGGCTGGTGCCCAGAGCTAAATCCACAATTAAGCGCCGGCTGGGTTTCGTCACCTCAAACCAGGGGTGGCTAACTCTCAGGTAGCCCAACACCTGGCCATCAGCCTGCACCCGCTCCGTGATTTGGCGAAAAAAGGTCTCTTGACCCACCCGCACCGTTTCACCTGCTGGGTTCACGTGCAGGGGCACGGGCTGTAGATCGGTGAAGGTAGACCACAGCAGCTGCCCACTGGGGCCAAACCACTCCAGGTCAATGTGGTCGTCTTCGACGGTGCGGGCGTTGTCGCGAAAACTAGCCTCTACGTTGACGCGTAACGGTGGGTCGTTGGTGTCAACGGTGGCGAAGATGTGGTCAGGACCGACGTCGGGCTCAATGACGAGCGATCGCTCCACAATTTCCACCACATGATTGAGCGTGTCATCCACTCGCTCAACTAGAGTGGTGCGCACGTAGAGATAAAAGCCGCTGGCAAATAGCAGCAGCAGCACCGCCGTTACCGCCGTATACCAGAGCGCCAGTCGCCGCCGAGTTGCCTGAAACATAGACATCTAGGTCAATTTTTGAGTGACAAAATTCAGAATTGCTGTGGCTAACTCTATGGCCTGTTGGGCATCTTTTTCTTCGGATTTGAGGCTGTGAGGGATAGCGAAACACTGTGGCGTAGGGAGTTAAGATATCCGCTGCATCATCTTGGTTAGCCATTTCTCGACCTCTGCACGCTTATCCTCAGCCATAAAGAACTTTGCCCTGTCGAAGCGCTTGACAGACTACGGAACTCACTACGTTCTTTTTGCGTTCGACCTCTTCGCGGGTCATTACCAAAATATCCTTGGGAATACCTAACCCTTGCAGTGCTCTGTAGACAACGCGCGCCTGTCGGTAGCGGGGCTCGTCTGACTGCGAAACAATCATGAGTAGGTCAATATCGCTATCTTCGTTGGGCTCGCCATAGGCATAGGAGCTAAACAAAATGATCTGCTCTGGCTGAAGGGCAGACACCAAACGCTGGGTGATTTGATCGAGCAGATCGGTGGTGAGTGGTGGCATGGGTTGCCTAGCCCTAGCAAGGTAGGGGGCGATCGCTGGTTCTATCCTAATCTAGCTGCCTGCGGTGGCAAACCTCCTGCTCTACCATGGGTAAGAATATGGAGAATTCCCCGATAGAAGCCTGACATTGTACTGAGGAGAGGATACGTGCTCAACCTTCTAGCTGCCACAAAACCCTTAAAACGCCTGGGCTTTATGGCCCTCGTTGCCACGGTGACCCTTGGCTTTTGCCTCTGGCTGGGCGGGCTCGGTGGGCAGCCTTCAACCGCTTTGGCCCAAGCTGAGCCTGCCGTAGAGCGGGCGACCCCCACCAACGCTGTGGTTTACCACTTCACCATTGGCGATGCTAAGGCGACAGTGATCAGCGACGGCACGCTGACTTTTCCTGTGGGGTTCTTGGTGCCCAATGCCGATCCTACTGATGCCGCTGCCGCGCTGGCGGACAACTTTTTGCCGACCGACAATGTCTTAGCCCATCTCAACGTTCTGTATCTAGAAACCGATGAGCACCGGGTGCTGATCGACGCCGGGGCGGGCAACACTTTTGGCCCCACGGTTGGCTATCTAGTGAACAATTTGCAGGCGGCGGGCATTGCCCCCGATACCATTGACACCGTTATTTTGACCCACGCCCACCCCGACCACATCGGCGGCATTCTCGACGACAGCGGCAATCCGGTATTTGTCAACGCCAGCTACTACATCTCTGCAACCGAGTGGGACTTCTGGACGGCACCAACGGTGGAAATGCCCAACTCGCTGGCGGATGCAGACACCCAGGCGAGTACGGTGGCTGTAGCGAAGGAATGGTTAGGGGCGATCGCCAGCCGCACCACCCGCTTTGCCCTCGGCGACGAGATTATCCCCGGCATTGTCTCGGTGCCTTCGGTAGGCCATACCCCTGGGCAATCCTCTTACCTGATCACCTCTGGCGACGACAGCCTGCTGGCCACGGGGGACGTGTTCTTTAGCGACCCCCTCAACCTGGAGAACCCCGATTGGGAAGTGGCCTTTGACACCGATCCCCAGGCCGGAGTGGAAACTCGAAAAGAACTGCTGAAAACCGTTGTGGGCGATCGCCGCCTGCTGCTGGTGCCCCACATGCCCTTCCCCGGCCTCGGCCACGTGCGTGCCCAGGGCGATGCCTATGGTTGGGAGCCGATCGTCTGGGATTTTGGGTTTGAGTCGTAACTAGGTTTGGAACTCTAGCCTCAAGAAAAGTAGTGAGCGGAATCCAGATGCTAGCTCTGGATTCCGCTCGTTGTGATGGAATGTGTGGCGATGGGGCGCATGCTGCTCAAAGCGTCTAGCTAGAGGCTACCCTGACAGTGCAAGCCCCATGGGATCGTGCTGTGGTAGATAATCCCCAGACTCAGGTAAAAGCGGCTCGACCCCGGCGGCGAGGCAAAGGCAAACAGGATAAGGCGGAGCAAGCTCCTGTTCTCACTCGTAAAGAGGAGCGAGCTAAAAAGCGCAAGGCCCAAAAGGCGCGCAAAGAATTGATTCAATACCTAGCAGCAACGTTGTTTGTCGCCGGGCTGATCGGGGTACTGCTAGCGCTGTTGGGGGAGCCTAAGCTGGCGTTGGCAGCGGTGGTGGCGATCGCCTGTCTCGCCCTCTCCTTCAAATATCCTCGCCAGGCCATCTATGGGCTGATTATCTACGTGCCCTTTAGCGGCACCGTTACCTACGCGCTCGGGGGCAGCGGCATTTTGCAGCTGGCTAAAGATGCGATCTACATCCCAGCGCTCCTCGGCGTGATTCAGTTTTGTCGTCGTACTCGGCAGCCTCTGATTATTCCTCAACTGATCAAAGTGCCGCTGCTGGTGCTGCTGGGGTTGTGTAGCCTGACTATGTTGGTGGTCAACGGCGGGCAGCAGCTCGATGCGGCCGGGGGCGAGGTGCCAATTTTGATTGGGGTGCTGGGCTTAAAGGTGCTAATCGGCTACGTGCTGATTATTCCGTGTATCTATTATTTACTGCGCGATCGCGAAGACGTCTACTTTCTGCTGCGCCTGCAAGTGGTGCTGATTTTGGTCTGCTGCGGCCTAGGCTTTATTCAATACATGATGCTGCGACTGGGCATTTGCCAGGGCACCATCGGCGAGGGCGAAGACCTGTTTAAGGCATCGCTAGAGTCGCGCTGTTTTGTTGGTGGGTCGCTGCTGTACACTCCAGCCCAGGGGCAAATTCGGCTGCCCGGCACCTTTAACGCGCCCTGGCAGTGGGGCTGGTTTTTGATTTCGAGCGGCTTCTTTGCCTTTGGCACGGCGTTTAGCGATCGCAGCCCGCTTTGGCGCATCGTGGGTTTGGGGTCACTGGCAGCGGTGGGGGTGATGGCGGTGGTCTCGGGGCAACGCATCGCCCTAGCCCTGGTTCCTGTCACCATTGTGGGCCTGCTGGTGCTGACGGGTCAGGTGGCCAACCTGAAGCGCTTTCTCCCAATTGGTATTGGTCTGGCGCTGATCTTGAGCGTGTTTATGCTCCAAAATCCAGCGGTGGTCAACGAACGGTGGGCAAGTTTCGAAAGCCGCTGGAGCGCCTCGCCGCCCCACGAGTTTATTGTGCAGCAGTTTGAGTGGGCTCAAAAGCAGCAGGAGGGTATCTTGGGCCGGGGGGTGGGCCGCGCCACCAACGCTGCCCGCATTTTCGGCAAAACCGAGCTGGTCGAAACCTACCACCCCAAGCTGATGTATGAAATCGGTCCCCTGGGGTTGCTGGCCACCCTGGCGGTATACCTCACGCTCACCGTCGCCACATTCAAAGCCTATCGGTCGATCAAAGACCCTAACCTGCGGGGCTACGGCGCTTCTATGTGGGTGTTTGTGCTGTTTATCAGCATTTTTCCCTACTATTACCCGCTGGATGTGGATCCGGTGAACGTGTATTACTGGCTAGCAGCGGGTATTGTGCTCAAACTGCCCGAAATTGACCAAAAAGAGCGGTTGCAGCAGCGTTTAGAGGAAACCAGTCGCCGCCGCAAACTCACCAAACGCGAGCGCAAGCAGCTCCAACAGCAGGAGACGATCGTGTTTGAGTAAAGGCATCTGCTCCAGAGGGATGCGTTGCCTCTAGAACTGCCTGTTCGTGCAACTTAACGTGCTCCAGAGGGGCGAGCGTGGTAAAACTCAGGGAAAGCAGTGAGTCATAGTCGTCGCTACGAAGGTTAGGAGGTTTTCATCGGTAGCTCGTAGGCGATGGCTATCCGTCAGTCCGCTGCCCTAGTATTGACTACAGGCGATCAGTACTGGCCTAAGCGAACTAGCCAATGTTATTCATAGTACGCTTGAACCAAGCTAGACTATACTCTCCCCATCCACGGTTTCTACGGAGACGGCTCAATGGCACAGGCAAAACGTAACGGCGCGATCGCAGAGTCAGACAGCGCCACTGTAGATTTAGACGCGGCGGCTCCAGTCGATGACGATGGCGAAGACACCGTTGTTGAAGCGGTCGATCATGATCAAATCGACGACCTGTTCAAGGACCTCAAGACCTTACTGAGCACCGTCGAAAAGCTGCAAAAAGCCCGGCAGGATGTGGGCGATATCAAGCCTTTAATTGTGCGGCTGCTCGATGGCGAACTGGTATCGGGAGACGATTTAGAAGAATTGCGCGGCGGCATTAGCGGTCTCTCTAAATTGCTGAAGCTCTACAGCGACTACCAAGGAGCACTGGAGCGCGCCCAACCGGCCCGAGCGATTTTAGATCAGCTGCTCAAGTCGTAATTATCCACAGGGTGTCTTTGGCCGTTCTGTGGTCAGATGGCTAGCGATTCAAATGCCGCTTCACCGTCATGCACTCCCCACGCCATCGGACTTTTAAGGTTGGGACTAGCTATGCTGCCACAAGATTTTGGGCGTTTAGCTAAAACACCAGACGCTGAAGTCTTGATCGACAGCATCCTCGTTCAACGGTTGCTGCACGACCAGCACCCCGATTTGGCGCACCTAGACATTGTGCCAGTCGATGCGGGTTGGGATAATGCCATGTTTCGTCTGGGCGATTCCGGGACGGATACTGGTTTCGAGTCGGTTCCCGTTTCTAGGATGCCGCAGGCTTTACGCTGCGCGAATCGCTTGTCTGTGCGGCTTCCCCGCCGCCAGATCGCCGCTGCCCTAATCGAGCATGAGCAAACCTGGCTGCCGCGCCTTGCCGCCCAACTGCCGATCGCCGTTCCTGTTCCCTTTCGCGTGGGCGTTCCGGCCTGCGGCTATCCCTGGCGGTGGAGCATTTTGCCCTGGCTCAGCGGCAGCCCCGCCGATCTAGAACCGCCCCATCCAGAGCAGGCCAGCCGCTTTGGGGAATTTCTCCGAGCCTTGCATACTCCCGCGCCAGCCAATGCGCCTAGGAATCCCTTTCGTGGCGTGCCGCTGAAAGACCGGGCAGCAGCAATTTCAGAGCGCCTGGCGCGCCTAGAACCCAAAACCAATTTGATTACGCCCACCCTCAAAGCGCTGTGGCAGACAGCTCTGAGTGCGCCGATCGATACCCCACCTACTTGGCTCCACGGCGATCTCCACCCTCGCAACATCCTGGTTGAAGACGGCGTGCTGACCGGTATTATCGACTGGGGCGACATCACCTCGGGTGATATCGCTACTGATTTAGCAGCGGTGTGGATGCTGTTTGAGGATGGGACGGCTAGGCGAGGGGCGATCGCCGCCTATGGTCCTATTTCTGAGGCCACCATACAGCGAGCCCTGGGATGGGCCATTTTCTTTGGTGTGGTGCTGCTGGATACTGGCCTAATGGATCATCCCAGGCATGCTGCGATCGGTGAGAAAACGCTGCAACGAATTGCCGAAGTTGGAGACAACGGAATTTAGCTGAGCTTTGGCAGAAGCATTCCCGCTCAGAGGCATCACTACCGAGCGTTCCACGCTGCTGCCGCATCACTAACTGCCTGGTCTACTGGTTTTTGGCCCAGCATTGCCGCTTGCAGGTTGTCGTAGATGATCGCTTGCAGTTCCTTAACCCCATCCATAGCGGGGATTAGCACCTCAGCCTGGTTCATCTGCTCGGTGCTGACCGATCGCGCCTTTTCCACGCCCTTGGTGCCCTCGGCGGCAAAGTAGCCATCCTCAAGCGCCCCGGTGGTAGAAGGCAGGACGTTGGCGGCTTTGGCAAAGCTGAGCTGGTTGGCGTCGTTGGTGACATACAGCGCAAAATCGAGCGCCGCATCGGGCACATCGGTCCCGGCCGGAATCACCACATTCATCACGGCGACGTTGGTTTTGCCGGTGTCGCCGGTGATCTGGGGGCCGCTGCCGGTGACGGCAGCAATGTCAGGGGCGTTGGCCTCAATGGTGGGGAAAAACTCGGCCCCGGTAGACAGCAGCGCCACTTCCCCTGCCTGGAACAGCTCGATCGCCCGGCGATGGCCCTGGGTCAGCACCTCCTGGGGCAGCAGTTCTTGCTGGTAGAGGTCCGTCCAGTATTGGAAGACGGCGCGGCCTTCGGCGGTGTCAAAGGCGGCCTGGCCCTGGTCATCCACCAGCTCGACCCCCATCTGCACAAAAGATTGCAGCACGTCGGCAGAATCTTCGGGCACAAAGGTGGTGAAGTAGGCGTATTTGCCGGTTTTTTCTTTCACCTCACGGGCCACTTCGGCTAGCTCAGCATAGGTGGTGGGCGGGGCCACCCCGGCCTCATCCAAGAGCGCCTGGTTGTGCAAGGTGACGTTGGTGGTCAGATACCAGGGAATGCCAAAGCTCTGGCCATTGAGAGTGTTAGCTTCCCAAATGTTGGGCAGATAGACCTGCTTGGCCTCGGCAGACACTTTTTCATCCAACGGCAGCCAGGCATTGCGGCTGGCTAGCTGGGCCGCAAAGTCGGGGTTGAGGTTGACCACGTCGGGAGCGGTGCCAGCCGTGACGGCAGTGAGAATTTTGCTCTGCATGTCGGCCCAGGGCACATCCACCCAGCGCACGGTGATGTCGGGGTTTTGCGCTTCGTAGTCGGCAATCAGCCCGTTGAAGTAGTCGGTAAAGTCGGGCTGAAGCTGCATGGTCCAAAACTCGACTTCTTGACTGCCACCCTCGGCGGGGGCGGTAGCGCTGGGCTGTCCGCCACCGCAGGCTACTAGCCAGCTCATCATCAGACCCAGCAGGGCAAACAGACCAAAGCGGGCGTAGGGGCGGAGTCTCATGGCGAAAAAAGAAGAAGGAAGAACGAAGCGGAAAAAGGGCGCACCCAGTCACGGTTGTTCATTTTCGCTTAATTTGTGCGGTTGTGGCGGGGGTTTTATAGAATCACCTGGACGGCGCTGGCGCTGGCGATCGCCCGCTCCTTGGCCTCTTCTACCGTATCTCCTAGGGCTAGAGCCACTCCCATGCGGCGGTTGGGATGGGCAGTGGGCTTACCAAACAGCCGCACTTTACTGGTGGGCACCTTCAGCGCCTCGTCCAGGCCGGCATACTGGGGATGGTCGCTGGCTCCACTGGCCAAAATCACCGCCGAGGCTCCCGGTTGCACCAAAGTGATTTCGCCAATGGGCAGGCCCATGATCGCCCGCACGTGCAGCTCAAACTCTGACTGGTGCTGGCTCACCATCGTCACCATGCCGGTGTCGTGGGGGCGAGGGCTGACCTCACTGAAGTACACGGTTTGAGGTTGATCTGCCGCTCCGGCGATGAATAGCTCGACTCCAAACAGACCCCAGCCGCCCAGGGCATCGGTGACCGCTTTGGCCATTTCCTGGCAGGCCGCCAGGGTATCAGGGTGCAGGGCGCAGGGCTGCCACGACTCGCGGTAGTCGCCCGCCTCCTGGCGGTGACCGATGGGGGGGCAAAAGTGGGTGCCGTCGATCGCCCGCACCGTCAGCAGCGTGATCTCGGTGTCAAAAGGCACGAAGCCCTCAACGATGACGCGATCGCTCTTGCCCCGACCCGCTTCCCCCGCATACGTCCAGGCAGGCAGCACCTCAGACTCTTGGCGCACGGTGCTCTGACCTTTGCCAGAAGAACTCATAATCGGCTTGACCACACAGGGCAGGCCGATCGCTGCGATCGCCTCTAAATACTCGGCCTCGGTACCGGCAAAGCGAAAGGGCGAGGTCTTCAGCCCCAGTTCCTCTGCCGCCAGCCGTCGAATGCCCTCGCGGTTCATGGTTAGCTGGGTGGCCCGAGCGGTAGGAATTACCCGCCAGCCTTCGGCTTCCAGTGCTACAAGGGTCTCGGTAGCGATCGCCTCCACCTCCGGCACGATCAGCCCTGGCTTCTCCTGCTCCACGACTTGGCGGAGCGCTCTGCCATCCAGCATGTCGATGACGTGGCGGCGGTGGGCCACGGTCATGGCCGGGGCATGGTCGTAGCGATCGACAGCAATTACCTCCAGACCCAGGCGCACCGCTTCAAGGGCCACCTCACGACCCAGCTCACCCGACCCTAGCAGCAGCAATCGCTGGGCATCGTTGTTTAAGGGGGTGCCCAGGGGTGCCAGGGGTGATGGAGGAGTAGTCATAACAAGTTGCTCCAGGCGGATAAAAAAGACAGCGCGTAAAGAAATACAGCGACAGGGCCATAGTTTCTCAATATTAGGTGCTCACTTTTCAGAATTGTGTGTAACATCGCTGGTGATACCAAGCTTTAGTTGGCTTGGCATTACCTCAGGATCAACGGCGAGACCATTGGGTGTGCGGGTAGGAGATACAGCATCGGCTGTCTCCCAACCCAGAAAATAGTGCTTAAAAAGAAAAGTGGAAAATCTGAATTAAATTGTGTACCATTCGTTAGCACTTTTCCCCCAGGGATAATTGCTGGGCCGCTGGATCTCTTCTTGAGTGCCTGAAAAAGGCTTTTTGGGAAGAAAGAAACGGACTCGTTTGGGTCTGCTTGGTTGTCACTTTAACCGGGCAGGTTTTCTATATACCCACCTGTTTTTCGGATACTACCGTGGATAGTCTCAAAGCCATTTTTAGTCGCAAGCCTCGGGGAGTTGGCATTGAGCTCACCCCTGAAAGAGTTAATTTGGCCCGCCTAAAAAAGCAGGGAGCCTCGCTTAAATTAGAAGCCCTGGCCTCGGTAGAACTGGCCGAGGGCATTTACGAGGAAGGCCAAATTTTAGACACCGCCGCCATGGCCGACGCCATTCAAACGGTGCTCGCTGAGAGCAAGCTCAAGGTCAGGCAGGCCACCACCGCGATTCCAGGGCGAGCGATTACCCGCGTCATTCCTGTGCCCGCCGAGCTCGACGACAACGAGCTGCGCGAAATGGTGCTCAACCAAGAGGCCAGTCTCTACCTGCCCTTCCCCCGCGAGGAGGCCGATGTTGACTATCAAAAGCTCGGCTACTTTGTCGACGAAGACGGCATTGAGAAAGTGCAGGTGCTGCTGGTGGCAGTGCGCAAAGACCTCACCGACCCCTACATTGAGGTGTTTCAGCAGGCGGGGCTGGCGCTCAACGTGCTCGAGACCTCCAGCTTTGCCCTGATTCGCACCATTCGTGAACAGCTGCGGCAGTTTACGCCCCAGGAGGCCGCCGCCGTAGTCGATATCGAGTTTGAAAACACCGAGATCTCCATTGTGGTTGACGGGGTGCCCCACTTCTCGCGCACCGTACCCATTGGCACCTTTCAAATTCAGAGCGCCCTCAGCCGCGCCATGAATTTGCCCCCCTCCCGCAACACTGAGCTGCTCCAGGGCATGACGGTACCGATTCAGACCATGGATACCGTGGGTGCGCCCCAGCTGGGCAATACCAACCCTGGCACCACCGCCATGCTGCGGGTGCTGGGTGAGCTGTCTGACGAACTGCGCCGCTCCATTGACTTTTACCTCAACCAGGGCGAAGACATGGAGGTGGCGCAGCTGCTGCTGGCCGGACCGGGAGCCTCCATTGGGCAGCTCGACGAGTTTCTGGCCCAGCGGCTGAGTCTGCCCGCCAGCCAAATCGACCCGATCTCAGCGCTGTCGTTGGAGGTGGCTGAAGATATTCCCGAGAGTCAGCGGGCGGGGTTGGCAACGGTAATTGGTCTTGGCATGCGGGAGGTGTAGCTATGTACGGTCTCGATATTAATTTTCTCAAGGACCGCGAGGTTCGCGTCTTTGAGGCCAAGCCCCGGGCTCGGGGTGGCGGGGTGGCCCCGGGCGATCGCAGACCGCTAGTTTTGGGGTTGGCGGCGGCGCTGGTGCCCCTAGCACTGGTGGGCGGCTACTGGGCGGTGACGCGCAGTCAGGTCAACCAGCTTCAAACCCGCAGTGCTGCACTGGACGCTGAGACGGCTCAGCTGCAGGGTCAGCTCCAGGAGATCAGCGGTATTCAGGGGCAGATCGACCTCATTCGGTCTGAGATTAACGCTTTCGTAACGGTCTTCAACGATATTCTGCCTTGGTCGGCGCTGCTGCAAGATATTCGCACCCGCACTCCGGCTCGCGTTCAAATCGTCGGCCTCAGTCAGACGACGACTACCCCCGAGGCAACTGATCCCAACGTTGTGCCGGAGTCATCTGAAGGAATTTCTATTAACGGTGTGGCCTGTTCCTACGACGAGATCAACGACTTTGCCCTGGTGTTACAGCGATCGCCCCTGCTGCAGTCCCAAACCGTGGCGATTAGTCAGGCCCAGCAGCAACCCACCCTGCTCGACCCCCAAACCCAAGGCCGCTGCCCAGGCACCCCTGTGGGTGACCCTGACTTTTTAATCGACTACACCATCGGGGCCAACATTACTGATACCCCAGCCTCCCAGCTGGTAGACGAGCTTGAGCGCCAGGGTACCGTCGGCTTAGTAACCCGTCTTCAGGCCCTGAGAGAAAAAGGAGTGATCGAATGACCGCATCGGGTGATTTCCTTCCCGCCGACGACCAGGCTTTAGACGTCGGCCCTACTTACCCCACAGCCTTTGGTATTGAGCTCACCCCCAAGGTGCAGGGCATTGGCCTGGCGGTACTCGGGCTGATTGGCGCATTTGCTCTGTACAACTTTGTAGTCAAGCCCGTGCAGGAGCAGAAAACTGCTCTAGAGGCCGAGGTTGCCCAAAAGCAGGCTCAGGTTGACCAGCAGCGGGCCAGTCTTCAGGATCGCGCTGCGCTGCAGGCTGAGCTGAACTCGGCCTTGGAGCAGCGGGTAGGCGTTTACAGCCTTTTAGGCGGTTCCCAAACCCTGGACACTCTGCTGCTCGACATCAACCAGCAGATTCAGAACAGCAACGCTGCGATCGCCGACGTGCTGCGGGCCGATCCGGCTCGCCTCGACAACGCTCAACTCGCTGCCCTAGGGCTGACCCGAGAACAAATTCAGCGGGTCAAGACTCAGTTTGCCGATACTCCTCAGGTGCAAAAGCAGCTCTTTTCTTCGGAGCTACTGCGGTTTAACCCCAGCCCGGCGGAGCCGGTCACTGACCTTGGCCCAGAACTAAGCGGCAAGCTAGAGCGCGTCACCGTCGATGTGTCGATGCAGGCGCTGTTCCCTCAGACGCTCAGCATCATGCGCAATATCGAGCGCTTAGAGCCGCTGATCATCATTAAAGATGTGCAGCAGAGTATTGCGCCGCCGCCGGCTGATACCACCGAAGAGGAACTGCTGGGCATTAGTCGACTGCTGCTCACCGACTACACCCTCGAAGTGCTCGTGCCCGTTGGCGACCCCAGCGTACCGCCCGAGCCGCCCCCGCCGCCCGCTCCTGCTGAGGGTGCAGCCCCCGCCGAGGGTGGAGCCCCCGTCGAAGGCACGCCTCCGCCTGAGGGTGGCTAAGCCAAACCTTCAAGCCCCGTTGCTACTGCCACCCCAGTGGCCCGATCTACCCACCTAGCCCAGTCAACCCCGCGCGGCCTGGCCGCATCTGTGATGGAGGAGTGAACCGTGAACCGTCTAATGAACCTGCAACCATTTTTACTTGGCAGCACCCTCGTTGCCCTAGCTGCCCAGCCTGGCCTGGCCTCAGTAACCAGCATTACCAATGTCCGTCTAAACCCCACCGCCACGGGGTTAGACCTGGTGTTTGAAACCCAGGGAGGCGATAACAGCAGCGTTTTTACAGTAAGCCAGGGCAACACCCTGCAAGCCGATATTACCCGTGCTCAGCTCAACCTGCCCGATGGGGGCAGCTTCAACCAGGCTAACCCCGCTCCCGGCATCAGTCAGGTATCCGTGGTCCCCCTCGATGCCAACAGCGTTCGCATCACCGTCAGTGGCACCAGCCAGCCCCCCACTGGGGAAGTGGAATCCAGCGACAATCAGGTGGTGCTGTCGATTCGCAACGATGGCGAGACCGCCCAAGCCCCTACCCCAGTGCCTGCTGAGATAGAGACCGTGCCTGCTCCAGCCGCTCCTCCCGCTGTGGCTCAAGCTGCCCCAGAGCCAGCTCCCGAAGCTAACCCAGAGCCGGCCCCAGAGGTGCCCACACCGGCCAGTCCCGATGTGCTGGTACCCAACCCTGAAGTCACTATCGACGGTGCTCCCGTACCTCGTCCCCAGGTGCAGCAAACGCCCCCCTTCTTGCCCCGTGCTGTAGCGCCTCCGATTGGCGATATTGCTGTAGCGGAGGGAGTGCCCTCCTTCAATAACATCAACTTAGGTAGCAACGAGCGGATTCCCAAACTGCTGCTGCGGGACGCTCCGGCCCGCGAGGTTTTGTCACTGCTGGCACGAGCTGCAGGCCTCAACCTAGTGTTTACTCCTGCCGGCGGGGGGGCTGAGGCTGGGGCTGGGGCAGAAGGCACCAGCGCCGATGGTCCACCCGTAAGTCTAGATATTGAAAACGAGTCTGTGCAGGATGTGTTTAACCACGTCCTGCGGGTGACTGGCTTGCAGGCTAACCGGGTAGGCCGCAGTGTCTACGTTGGCCCAACTCTGCCAGTCTCAGCCCAAAACGTCTCTGCTAGAACTCTACGGCTGAATCAAGTTGACGCCACTGTGGCCACCAACTTTCTGGTAGCCCTGGGAGCGGAGAGCGCCGTTAGCCGAGAGCGCTTGGTCACTAACGTCAATGCTGTGACCGTTGCAGAGGGAACCCCCCCCATCACCGAAACCCAGACTTCAACGGTTGATCAAATTGAGGTGAGCCGAGTTGACTATGAAGATAGCCAAGGGATTCTTCGCGGGTTGCAGGTAGTTGCCGACGAGCGCACTAACTCAGTAACGCTCGTCGGCCGAGCCGATCTGATCGCTATTGCCACCGAGCAGCTCACCCGCATTGACCTGCGGAGACGGCAGGTTGCCGTCAACGTCAGAGTTATTGATATCGATCTCAACTCTCTTGATGCTTTTGGTACCAGCTTCTCGTTCCAAAACGGGCTGTTTGGGGTGCTCAGCTCTGGCGGTCTCGGTATTCTCAACATTGGGGATGGTGGTACACCCAACCCGGCAAGCCAGGCAACTCCTACGGGTACGCCCATTCTGCCGCGTACATTGGGTGGCCCCGGTACCAATGCCACCTCCGGCAATTTCTTGGCTCAGCTGCTAGGGACGGTACAGAATGGCAACGGCAAGATTATTACTGACCCTACTTTGATTGTTCAAGAGGGGCAGACGGCTACGGTTCAGCTGACTCAAGATGTGGTAACTGAGTTGACACAGACCATCGAGGTGACTGAGACGGGAACCTTGACTACCCTGGATATTGAAACCGAGCCGGCTGGCTTAATTCTGCAAATTGACGTCGATCGCATCGATGACAATGGCTTTGTGTCGCTCTCGGTGGCTCCCAGTATTTCAGCCCCGACCGACAGCTTCACCAGTGATGCCGGTACGTTCTTCCTGCTGTCGGAGCGTCAAATTAGCTCCGGCCAGGTGAGAATTCGCGATGGTCAAACCCTGCTGCTTTCCGGCATTATCCAAGAGTCGGAGCGCAACAGCGTCAACAAGATTCCCATTCTGGGTGATATCCCAATTCTGGGGGCGTTGTTCCGCAGCACAGTTACCGACAATCAGCGCCGAGAGCTAATTGTGCTGCTGACGCCGCAGATTTTGGATGACTCAGACCAGTCAACCTTTGGGTATCAGTACACCCCCAGTGAGTCTGTGCAAGAGATTCTGGAAAATCGAGGGCGACAGGAGGAATAAGCTGGCTTCCTCCCGAGGACTGACTATTTCGGTGGGCAAAGGTTCACGGTTCTTCTGTAGAAGAGACCACTAATTCAAGGGGCAGAGGCGATAATGAAGCGCCTTTGCCCCAATTTTTTCTTCCGCTTCTGTAGCGATTGCCGGCTTGGTCGAGACCCTATGCATTGCCATCGATCGCGTTGCCTATTGGTCAGTGCGCCGCTCCGTTTTTGCTAGTGGTAGCAACTTGTGGCCTCAGCACCATGGCGATCGCTATACACAGAATCGGTGCCTACTCGGCAAAGTAGCCGCCATACATGACGTATTCGTCGCTCTGAAGTTGGTCAGCATTAGGGTAAAAGGCGACCTCAATGGAGTTGGCTGCGTTGGCATCGGATTTGGGAATGAGCTTGATGTAGCGGTTTTGGGTGTCGTAAAAGCTAGGGTTGGCCTCTAGCTCCAGTAGGTAGCCGCCTTCGGTGCTGATCAAGGTGTAGGAGCTGGTTTGGCCGCTGCCCCACTGCACCTGGTCGGGGGTTAAAGTCATAGGGCCAAAGGCAAGCAGCACGTCGCTGAGGGGCTGCCACTCTTTGACGAGGGCATTGGGCAGGGTGGCGGTAGGCGTAGTTGCCGGGGCGGCTGGGGTGGCTGTTGGAGCCTCAGTGGACGGCACGGCGGGCTCAGGGGCAGAGTCGGTAGGAGCTGCTGGAGCAGGGTTGACGGCTTCGGTTTGGGGAGGGGTGCTGGGGCGGCAGCCGGCGATCGCAACCCCAGCGGCGATCGCCATTGCCCACGCCAGGGTAGGGCGACGGCGCTGAAGCGGCGACTGGTCAAGTTTCGCGGGCATAACTGTACTCCCGAGCACTATTTGGTGCCATGGTAGCGTTTTGCTAGCTTGTCGATGCCGCCTTTTTGGCGGCTAAGATGCGGAATAATGGCTTTTTTGGGGCAGGATGCGTCTGCGATCGCCAAGGTGGGTAAAGTAGAGGCAGTGCTGCTCTGGCCTCGGTCTAAACTAGGGCGGTGGTTGTGATCGCAGCGATTTGTCTATCCCAGGGCGATCGCTACAGTTGGGGTGAACCCAGGAGACATGGCTATGGCTCAGACGGTGCGTTCTGCCGCAGTGACGGCAACACCAGCAACCCAGTCGGATGTCGAGTTGCGGCGGGTAGTGAAGGCCTTTGGGACAGAGGTAGCCGTTCGCGATCTTGACCTGACGGTGCACCAGGGCGAATTCTTTAGTATTTTGGGCCCTTCAGGCTGCGGCAAAACTACTACCCTGCGCCTGATTGCGGGTTTTGAAACTCCCACTGCTGGCGATGTGCTGATTCAAGGGGCTAACGTGAGCACCGTGCCCGCCCACCGCCGCCCCGTCAATACCGTCTTTCAAAGCTACGCCCTGTTTGACCATATGACGGTTAAAGACAACATTGCCTTTGGCCTCAAAATTCGCCGCATGGGGTCGCTCCAGGTGCGCGATCGCGTTGCCGAAGCCCTGCGCCTGGTGCGTATGGAAACCATGGCCGCCCGCTACCCAGCCCAGCTTTCTGGTGGGCAGCAGCAGCGGGTGGCCCTAGCCCGCGCTCTGGTTAACCATCCAGCGGTGATGCTGCTCGACGAGCCCCTTGGTGCTCTAGATCAAAAGCTGCGCAAGCAGATGCAGGTCGAGCTGGCCAACTTGCACCGGCAGCTAGGCATCACCTTTATTATGGTCACCCACGATCAAGAGGAGGCCCTGTCGCTCTCTGACCGCATCGCCGTGATGAACAACGGTCAGATTGAGCAGATCGGCACTCCCAGCGACATCTATGACCGTCCCCGCACCGCCTTTGTCGCTGATTTTATCGGCGATACCAATCTGCTGCCTGGGCGCATCGACCAGGCCTACCCCAGCCAGGTGCAGGTCACTACCGACAGTGGTTTGCGGGTGTTGGCCTGTACGGCCAGCAGCGGCGGTGCCCAGACCGTGGTGGTGAGCGTGCGACCCGAAAAAATCAACCTCAGCCTCAGTGCGCCGGCTGCCGCCAATAACTGCTACCAAGGGCACATTAGCCATCTGATGTACCTCGGCACGCACCTGCACTGCGTAGTGCGCCTAGGTTCAGGCGAGACCCTAATGGTGCGCCAGCCCAATCGGGCCGAATCGCTGGGAGTCGATACCGCTGTGTATGTGCACTGGGCCGCTGACGATTGCCTGGTGCTCGACCCGGCCTAAGGGCAGGTTGCTTCAGGTCGGCGATCGCGGCTATTGAGCGTTACCCTGGGCTGATCGCCATATACTTAGAAGCTAAAGATGAGGTCACTCCCTCTGAGCGCTAAAGTCGGCGCCGACCGCTGCTATTCCTAGCCCCCTTAGCCCCCCGGAGAATGCCTGTGCCTGGAACGCGACTACAAACTCCCTCCTTCTCGCGCCGTTCTGCCGTGAGCCGGCGGCGGTTTTTGCAGGGGTCAGCAGCGGTCGTGGCAAGCCTAGCGGCAACCAACTGTCGCCAAAACCTGGCAGGGCCGCCAGCGGGCGGGGGCGCAAACGACGGCACTCTGCGCATTTACACCTGGGCCAACTACACCGATGATGGCCTGGCCCAAGCTTTTACCGAACGCACGGGCATTCCGGTAGTAATTGATATTTACGATTCTAATGAGGTCATGCTAACCCGCCTGCAGGCAGGGGGCGGTGACGCCTACAGCATCATTTACCCCTCTGACTACATGGTGTCGGAAATGCTGGAGCTAGACCTGCTCACCGAACTCGACCAAAGCCTGCTCACCGGGCTAGAAAATCTCAGAGCCCAGTGGAGCAACCCCGCCTACGACCCCAACAACGCCCACAGCATACCCTTTTGTTGGGGCACCACCGGTCTGCTCTACAACCGCGAGGCTTCCCCCGGCGAACCCATCGACTGGAACTTTCTTTGGGATAACCAGGCTAAACTCTCCCGCCGCATCACCATGCTGGACGACATGCGCGAAACCTTGGGAGCTACCCTAAAGTCGATGGGCTACTCCTACAACTCCAACAATCCGGCGGAGATTGAAGCGGCCTACAACCGTCTGCTAGAGCTGAGGCCCCATATCGCTGCCTTTAAGACCACGGGCTTTGAGAATGAGCTGCTCAGTGGTGACCTGAGTGTGTCAATGGCCTACTCCAGCGATGCGATCGCCCTCACCCTCGAAGATGACCGCATGCAGTACATCATTCCCGCCAGCGGAGCGTCGCTGTGGACCGACACCCTGGCTATCCCCGCCACCGCTCCCAACGTCGACGCCGCCTACCAGTGGATTAACTTTCTGCTGGAGCCGGAGGTGGCCAGCGCCGCCGTGGAGCGCCTATTCTTTGCCACTGCCAACCAGGCCGCCTTTGACCTGCTGCCCGCCGACATTCAAAACAACGCCGACCTTTACCCCTCCGACGAGATTTTGGCTAAGAGCGAAGGCATTGTGGCCGTCGATACCGCCAGCACCGATCTGTTTGACCAGTTTTGGACTGAAGTGACCAGCGCTTAAGGAGGATATGGGTGGATGGGTAGACGGGTGGATGGGTGGGCTAACTAGATAGAGGAATGAAGCAGTAACAGCCCGTACTCCCTACCCACCCATCCACTCCCTATCCATCCATCCCCATTCCCCTATGACCCCTGCCCCCTCACCTACTCCCGCTGTAACCTGGACCGATCGCCTCGCTCCCCGGCGCTGGCTGGGACCGGTGACGCTGCTGGGGCCAGCGGGGGTGTGGCTGCTGGTGCTGCTGGTGCTGCCCACCCTGCTGATTCTTGAGATCAGCCTGGTGCCGGGGCTGCGGCTGGGGCAGCCCAGCGGTGGCTACGGCCTGGGTAACTACCTGCAAATTTTGCAGCCGGTGTATCTGCGGGTGATCGGGCGATCGGTGGCGTTTGCGGTCGGCTCCACGGCGCTGTGCCTGCTGCTGGGGTTTCCGGTGGCCTACTGGCTGGCGCTGATGTCGCCCCAGCGCTGGCGCAACCTACTATTGGTGGCCTTTATTCTGCCCCTGTGGACATCGTCGCTGCTGCGGGCCTACGCCTGGACGACCATTCTGCGCCCCAGCGGCGTGCTCAATGCGATGCTGGCGGCGATCGGGCTGCCCGCCCAAAACTGGCTAAACACACCTACGGCGGTGTTCATTGGCCTCACCTACAGCTTTTTGCCCTATATGGTGCTGATTCTCTACGCCTCGCTCGAAAAGCTCGACACGCGGTTGTTAGAAGCGGCTGCTGACCTGGGGGCTACCCCCCGCCAAAGCTTTTGGAAAATTACCGTACCCCAAACCCTACCCGGCATCGCCGCCGCCAGCCTGCTGGTGTTCATTAGCACCCTCAGCGATTTTGTAGTGCCCACGCTGCTTGGTGGCGCCTCGTCGATGAATATTTCGCGGCTAATTTACAACCAGTTTCTCGGTCCTACCCGCGCCTGGGGATTTGGCTCAGCCCTTAGCATGGTACTGATTTTGGCGGTGAGCCTAGCGATCGCTCTCCTAATTCGTTACGGCGATCGCAACACCATCACCGAAGCCTGAGGTTCGCCTCTAAAGGTGTTAATTCACAGCTCGCACCCAAGATTTGTCGAACTGTGATCGCTACCACGACTTAACCCACCCTCCACCCTCCTACCCATCCACCTCCCCATGCCCTCCCGCCCCGTCACCTGGCCTAGCCTCTTCACCGCGCTGATGTACGCCTTCATGTACTTCCCAATCATTGTGCTGGGGGCGTATAGCTTCAGTGACTCGCGCTACAGCGCGAGCTGGGGGGGCTTTAGCCTGCGGTGGTACCGGGCGCTGTTTAGCGATCGCCGTCTGCTGGCGGCCCTGCAGGACAGTTTGGTCATCGCGATCGTGGCCGTGGCGATTTCGGCGGTGCTGGGCACCCTGATGGCGATTGGTCTGGCCCGTCACCGGTTTCCGGGCAAAGGGCTATATCGAGGCATGTCGTATCTGCCGCTGATTATTCCTGACATTGCGATCGCGGTGGCAACCCTAGTTTTTTTGGCATCGGTAGCGGTGCCCCTCAGCCTGGGCACCATCATCGCCGCGCATATGGTATTTTGCCTGGCCTACATTGCGGTGGTGGTGTCTAGCCGCATCCAGCGCCTCGACCCCAACCTCGAAGAAGCTGCTCTAGATCTGGGGGCAACCCATACCCAGGCGATGCTCAAAGTGCTGCTACCCCAGCTAGCGCCCGGTATTCTGGCAGGCTGTCTGCTGGCCTTTGTGCTCAGCATGGACGACCTGCTGATCTCTAGCTTTACCGCTGGGGGCGGTGCTAACCCTCTGCCCATCGAAATCTTTAGCCGGGTACGCACTGGCGTCAAGCCCGACATCAACGCCCTGAGCGTGATGTTGATTTTGGGCTCGGCTCTGCTAGCTGGGCTAGCCGAATATGTGCGCTATTGGGGCGATCGCCAGCGCCAGAAAATCTAGGGCCACAATCGACCTGCCGGTCTGGGGAACCTGCTGGGAGGTTTGAGCTTCTATAGAGGAAATGCAATATTCAGGCCGCTCACCTCATTGGGCTTGATTAATTTGTGTCGCTCAATTCAGCAGTGGCTCGCTTACTGCATAGAAACTGTTTTGTGGTGATTTAAACCACAACCAGAGCTGCTTTCTATCACCGTTTGACCAGCTTAGGATCATGCTTGGCAAAAGGCTGTATCACTCTTTAATTGAGAGTTACAGGTGATATTGGGTATAGCCTCAATAGCTCAGGTCGTCACTATGCCTCAAACCACTAGCCAGTCGCTTAAAGCTCTCGTCGATCAAATCTTTGCCGAACGCCGCATAAGTCGCCAAGTGCAGCGAGAGTTGATGGAGATTCTGCTCAGCCAACCCACTCTGAGCAATCAAGACCATGCGACGGCCCAGCGGGTGTTTGATGCGATTCGTCAGGGACGACTGCGGGTGGTTGATTAATATTGTCTAGCTGATGACTTGCCCTACCAAAGGCAGGCCGCAACAAAAAAGTTAAAACAAACGCCGCCCAAGCTCGTAGCTCAGACGGCAGCGCGATCGCTAGAACGCCATCCCAAATGCCTCTAGCCTATGGTGAGGCCGAAGCTGTAGCGGTTTCGGATGGTCTAGACCTCTTTGCCTTCCTCTGCATCAACGGTAGGAACGAAGTCAGGCTTCTCTTTGTTTTCCCAACCTGCGGGGCGCTTGGAGTTATACCAGGCGACGGAGCCAAGGGTAACTGCGGCGATAAAGCCCACTACATACACCAGCACAAGAGATGAACCTGCACCAGCCTCACCTGCGGTCGCTGCGGTCGCAAAATAGAGTGACATAGCTAACTAAACTCCAAAATCAGTTGTGTATCATCCTACGACGGCAGGTTACTACCAGGGATCACCCCCAGGTCTGACCCTTGGGAGGTCTGTAGGCTTGTGTTAAACCCTAACTCTCTACCTCAAGGCCTATTCCCCACCGGCTGGCGGCGGCGCTTCGAGGGGCGGCGGCGGCGCCACAAGCGGCGGTGGGGCCGGAGCGGGAGCAGGAGCCGGTGGGGCGGGAGCTACCGGGGCGGGAGCCGGTGGGGCTGGGGCTGGGTTCACTGCTGCGGGGGGATCCTCCGTAACGACAGGGGCCGGGGCTGCCGGTTCGGGTGAGGCTGGTGGGCTGCTGCTGGAGCTATTGTTAGAGGCTCGTGCCGGAGGCGCTGCGGCTTCACCGCCACTGTTAGAACTACTCTCCGACCGTCGCGATCGCCGGCTTTCCCCGCCACCGGAGCTAGAGGCCGCCTCTGACGATCGCGACGGGCCATTTTCAGCCACCACGCG
This sequence comes from Nodosilinea sp. FACHB-131, assembly GCF_014695395.1. Classification (GTDB taxonomy): domain Bacteria; phylum Cyanobacteriota; class Cyanobacteriia; order Phormidesmidales; family Phormidesmidaceae; genus Nodosilinea. Next base: position 181,275 of record NZ_JACJOF010000033.1, on the reverse strand, counting down.
ACCGGGTTTGACCGGGCTGAGGGTAATGGTGCCTTCACGCCCGCCCAGCCGAGGCAGGCTGGGAAACTCCTCGACGGGAATGTCGTCGGTGAGCTTAGCCATAAAGTTGCGCCACACCCCAGCGGCCATACTGCTAGCGCCGCTGGTAGGGGTGTTGTCGTCGTTACCCATCCACACGCCAGCCACCAGCTGAGGAATGTAGCCGACGAACCACAGGTCACGATACTCTTCGGAGGTGCCGGTTTTGCCCGCTACTGGCCGCCCTATGTAGGCATTGCTGCCGGTGCCGCCCTCCACAACACCGCGCAGCATCCAGGTCATAATGGCGGCGCTGTCGGCATCGATCGCTTGCTCCGACTCGTTAGGGCGCTCGTAGATCACCTCGCCGCTGCTGTTCAGCACCCGGCGAATGCCGTGGGCAGGGCGATGAATGCCTTTGTTGGCCAGGGTGCCATAGGCGCTGGTGAGCTCTAGCAGGTTGACCTCAGAGGTGCCCAGAGCGAGGGAGTAGGCGGGCAGCAGCGGCGACTCAATGCCCATGCGCTCCGCTAGTTTCACCACCGGGTCAAAGCCCACATCCACCAGCAGCTTCACCGCCACAATGTTGACCGAGTTGCGCAGGGCCTGGAGCAAATCCATGTTGCCGCTGTAGTTTTTGCCGTAGTTCTTAGGCTCGTAGCCGTCAACTACGTAGCGGGCATCCATGTAACTTCTGTAGGGCGATATGCCGCCGGCGATCGCCGCTGCGTACACAAAAGTCTTAAACGTAGAGCCCGGCTGTCGCTGCGCCTGGGTCACCCGGTTGAACTGGTTTTCACTGGTGAAGTCGGTGCCCCCCACCATGGCTTTGATCTCGCCGTTGCGGGGGTCCACCGCCACTAGAGATACCTGGCCCACATTCTGCCAACCGCTGTAGTCGGCGACGGCCTCCTCAACGGTTTCCTCAGCCCGACGCTGCCAAACTACGTTGAGGGTGGTTTCTACCGTCAGCCCTCCTGCTTCTAGCTGGTCAGGGGGCAGCAGCGCTTCCAATTGCTTTTGAATGTAAATCGTGAAGTAGGGAAACTCGCTGTAGAGAAACTTGGGCTGGTTGGGGGTGACCGCCACCTCTGCCGTGATCGCCTCTTCAGATTCAACGCCGCTGATGGCCTCGGTGGCCAACATGCGGCGAATAACCCGGTTGCGCTGGCTGCGGGCCGCATCGACATTCACCGTTGGTGAATACAGGCTGGGGGCTGGGGCCATACCGGCAATCATGGCGGCCTCGGCCACGGTGAGCTGGTCGATGGTTTTGCCGAAGTACACCCAGGAGGCGTCGGCTACACCATAGGCTCCAGAGCCCAAGTACACCAGGTTGAGGTAGCGCTCGATAATTTGCTCTTTGGTCAAGCTCTCTTCCAGCTTGGAGGCCATCATGGCTTCTTTGATCTTGCGCTGAAAGCTTCGCTCTTGGTCGAGAAAGACAATGCGAGCCAGCTGTTGGGTAATGGTGCTGGCCCCTTCCACTAAGTCTCGGTTCTGCACGTTAGCCCAGACGGCGCGGGCAATGCCTCGGTAGTCAACGCCGTTGTGCTCGTAGAAGCGCTGGTCTTCTGAAGCAATGAACGCCTGCACCAGGTGCTGGGGCATGGCGTCGTAGGTGATCGTTTCGCGGGTGGCGGGGCCAAGCTTTTGCAAAATCACCCCGTCTGCCGACGTCATGGTGATGGTGCCGTCGCGCTGGTAGGTGAGGGCCTGGTTGGGGTCGGGCAAATTGGCGTTCGTCGCCTCGATCACGCGGTAGGCGCGGGTGCCGCCTCCGGCTATGCCCGCCCCAGCCAGCAGCACCGCCCAAAACAGGGGGCGCAAAAACAGCGGCCGATAGCTGCGCGGTAACTCTGGCTTTTCGCCCGATGGCCCAGACTGGGGCTCTACCCGCTGGGGAGAAACCCGTGAGCCATTGACCACACCGCCCCTAGATCTGCTGCGCCCTGAGGGCCGCGACGATTTCCTCGAAAGAAACGGCAGCCGGGTTAACCAAGATCGAGCCATAGCAGCGTTGCCTTTCACATCCTCTGTGAACTGTATGGGGTTTCGGCCATTTCTTCAAGGGTACAGTCCGTGATTACGCGGATCCCTAAAGCGCCGTATGCCCCAAGGCCAGCCCTGTTACCAGCATACCTAACACCAAAAAAGGCTGGGCGCTGGCCTGATATTTGACGTCGTTTCCCAGAGGATCGCGCAGGAAATACATGTCTTGGAAGGTGATCTGGGGAATGATCAGCAGCACCAGCAGCACCGCGTAGAGGTTTTGGTGAATAGCCATCAGGTAGGCGGCAACGCCTCCTTGAAAAATATCGATCGCCAGTACGCAAATCCACGCGGCGGTGGTGACACCAAACATCACCGGCAGCGACTTGAGGCCCATCTGGCGATCGCCCTCTACGCTCTTAAAGTCGTTGACCACCGCAATGCCCAAGCCCGCTAGGCTATAGAACAGGGTGAGCACCACAATTTTCCAGGTCAGAGTGCCAAACAGGGCATGGCCCGCCCACCAGGGCAGCGCGATGTAGCTGGCCCCCAGAGCGTAGTTGCCCAGCCAGCCGTTCTGCTTCAGCTTCAACGGTGGGGCCGAGTAGATATACGACACGAACGAGCCGCCAATGGCCAGGGCGGTGATAATTGGAAAGCTGTGCCCCGCCCAGCGATCAAGGCTAAAGGCAATGGCGATACCGGCCACCAGCAGCACCAGAATCTGGGTCACCACCTGGGGAATGGAGATCGCCCCCGAGGGGATGGGTCGGTAGGGCTCGTTGATGGCATCGATCTCGCGATCGTAGAAGTCGTTGAGGGTTTGGGTGTAGCCGGTCAGCAGCGGCCCCGCAAACAGCATGCAGGCAGCAGCGATCAGCACGTGCTCCAAACTCCAACGATAGTTGCCGGAGGAGGCCGCTCCGCACACCACGCCCCAAATCAACGGGATCCAAGTGATCGGCTTCATCAGCTGGAGCCGAATCTTCCAAATCGAGGTCTCGCCCGACTTGGCACCCTTCATGCCTAAGAGCTGACGAGCGGCGTTGCCCTGGGCCTCGGGGGCGATTTCAGCAGCAATCTCAGCAGCAGGGGTCTGGTCTAGAGCGTCGTTGACCGGAGTGGAGGACGGTGGTTCAGCCATGGTGGTGGAATGCTACAGGTCGAAAACTAGGGTCACTCAACAATTAGGCGATCGCCCAGCCTTCCCTGGGGGAATCGCGATCACTACTCACGGTGCCACATTTTCCGGGTCAGAATCAAACCCCAATCGAAGTGGGGAAGATTTTCCTGCCAACCCGTGACATTGAGCCGTCATCAGCGATTCCCCTCTAAGGAGGCCGTGCGATCGCTTTAGCTGAAGGAAATTACCAGGTGCTGATCTTGAAACTTGGCTCCGGCTACCGCTTTGCCCTGCAGCCCTGGAGGCAGCAGCAGGTTGCGCCGCTGATCGCCCGCTTCAATCGTGACCTCGGGGCCATACTGCGTGAGCTTGACCTGAGTTTTGTCAAAGCTGGGTAAGAAGAGCCGCACGGTCTTAGCCGCCGCATCTATGCTAACCGGGCGAGGAGCTGCCGTCGCCCACTGGGCCGGGTCGGGCAGGGCGGCGATCGCGCTTTCCCAGCCCTGCTCTACTACCGAGGGCAGCGCCACCTGGGGCAGGGGAGCAAAGGCTGTCGCCTGCTCATCGTCTAGGGAGCCCCCATTCACCACCACGCCGCCTACGGTGAGGCCAATCTGCTGAGCGCTGCCCCACAGGTAGCGGGCCGTCGCCACCGACCCAGGGGTAGGCGTTGTGACTAAGAACGCGGCCATGCGGCTGGGGTCGGTGACTGCCTGGCGACCTTCCTCAAGCTGCGATCGCACCTGTCCGGTGGGCTGGTCGAGCACATCCCCTGACCAGTCGACCGCTAGCACCGCTGCGGCCATGGGCTGCAGAAAGGGCGACAACACCCGCCCCACATCGGACTGTTGAAACACGCCGCGAAACCGCCGCAGGTACCAATCTAAAATTTCGGGCATGCCCAGCATGCGCAGGGTCGCCAGGGCATCGCTGCCGTCGTAGATGATCACGTCGTAGCGATCGCTGGCGTTGAGCTGCCGTAGAGTGTTGAGAGCCAGGGCGCTGTCCATGCCCGGCATCACCCCCAGCTCTTGACCATAGACCGCCTTAAGAAAGGGCGTTCGCAGATACTGAGATTCCAGGGCTTTAACCTCATCCCAGCTTTGCTCCAGCAGCGCTGCGCTTTGAAACTGCATGACCCACAGATTGGGCTCTAGCTCCCCAGGCTCAACGGTCAGGGGCTGACCCAGCAGCAGCGCTGGAGCCGGCGTCACATCTTGAATGGCCAGCAGCACCCGCTGCCCGGCCCGTGCCCGCTGTTTTGCGGCGGCGATCGCTACAGTCGTACTGCCGCTGCCGCCCTTACCCAGATAGGTGAGAATTAATGCCATAGAAAAATGGGGCCTTTGCGTTAGTCAGGTCGTCGCTGCTCCCATGCTTTTGCCAAGGATGCACTAGAGCGGAGCTGCCCTGCATCCTAGACTAAGGGAATCAATACCGATCATCTCGGGGCCTGATGGCGCTGAAATCTTTCTAAAAGAGGAGATCGGCTCCAGGTTTTCCCTCTACTTCGCTTTCAAAACCCTAAATTTAAGAAGCCTATCGCCGCCTGCCCCCTCAATCAGAGAGGGCAAACGACATGATTCAGGGAGCCTAGCCGCTGTAAAAACCGCCTCAGTGCAACCGCCCGCTACTGAATTGCAGACAGCTCATCTTCAAAGAACCAGGTGGTGTAGTTGTCTTCAAACTCGACTACGACGCCAACGTCGCTGCCGTCCACCATTTTGAACTGGCTCACGACACCGCGCTTGCCGAGGTAAGCCGCTACATTCTTAGAAACCCGATCGCGAAGACGGGATACTTTCACCTTCTGGCCAATCTCTAAAGCCATGTCTACTAAGGGCTCCAACTGCGTTTCCAACGATAAACCAAGAGACAGTGTATCAGCGTCTTGGCCCCTGATGATCGTCATAATCCTCTATTGTGGAACCGGGGAAGGGGTTTAGTTGCCGTTGGGCAAGGAGAACGCAATGCTGGCCAAACGAATTGTGCCCTGTCTCGATGTAAAAGCCGGCCGGGTGGTGAAGGGGGTCAATTTTGTCGACCTGCGCGACGCGGGCGATCCGGTGGAACTCGCTCAGGCCTATAACCAGGCAGGAGCCGATGAACTGGTGTTTCTTGACATTACCGCCACCCACGAAGACCGCGACATCATCTACGACGTGGTGTACCGCACGGCGGAGCAGGTGTTCATTCCCCTCACGGTGGGGGGAGGCGTACAATCCTTAGAGACCATTAAAAAATTGTTACGGGCCGGAGCTGACAAGGTCAGCATTAACTCAGCGGCGGTGAAGCGGCCTGAGCTGATAAAGGCGGCCAGCGATCGCTTCGGCGCTCAGTGCATTGTGGTGGCGATCGACGCCCGTCGCCGCCCCGACCCTGGCAATCCAGGTTGGGATGTCTACGTGCGCGGCGGTCGCGAGAATACGGGGCTTGACGCTCTAGCTTGGGCCGAGGAAGTCGTTAACCAAGGAGCGGGCGAGCTGCTGGTCACCAGCATGGACGCCGATGGTACCCAGGCAGGCTACGACCTCGACCTCACCCGCGCTATTGCCGACCGAGTACCAGTGCCGGTGATTGCCTCCGGCGGGGCCGGCAACTGCGACCACATCCACCAGGCCCTCACCGAGGGAAAAGCCGAGGCGGCCCTACTGGCCTCGCTGCTACACTACGGGCAGCTAACGGTGCAGCAGGTGAAGGAGCATTTGCGCGATCGCCAGGTACCTGTGCGCTTGACCTAGTCTGGCCCCTCTGCTGGACAAACCTAAAGACATTCTGTGGATGCCACGCCAGTTTTATGAATGCCTGTTACGATGTGTAACATATAGACTCAGTCATTAATCTGACTATTCATATCGTTACAACAGTCATTGTTCCATGCTGCTGCTTATCCTGACTATTGTTATTGCCCTGGTGGCTTGGGCGCTCCGCCTAATGGAGCAGGCTGTCAAAGGTCAGGAATTTTCCCTGATGTTGGCGGGTTTTTTGGTGGCATCCTCTGCTGCTGCCCTAATGGGGGTTTACTTTCTCATGGGTAACTACATGATCTATATGGATCATGCTGGCCAGCAGATGTCCATTATGGAAGCTTCAGATATCCCCTATTTCACCTATGCCAGCGCTACCCTGCCTGAGTTAGCCAATGGTTTAAACGACTGGTTTGTTCAGCCAGACTAAGATTGCGCCTGCCAGAACTATGCTTAAGCCGCCTAGGAATTTACATCTTCGGCGGCTTTTTAGTGGCTGTTTGCGGCAGACAACCATTAGATGCAGCGGTTTTAGCACTGACCCATCGTGGTTTGGTGAAAAAAATAGAACTACTGCCCGCCACCTTGAAACTGCTGTGGCAGATTCTGGCCCGACTTTAAACTCGACAGCATTCTTCTAGTTGAGCGCTCGCCATGTGGCTGGGCCAACAATGCCGTCTACAGTTAGGTCATTGGCAGCTTGAGCAGCCCGCACGGCAGCCTCAGTTTGGCTGCCGAATACTCCATCGACGGCACCGCTGTAAAATTTCTTAGTGCGCAGGCGCTGCTGGAGCTGCCGCACGGCGTCTCCCTCCATGCCGGGGCGCAGCACGGGGAGAGCGGCTGGAGTACCGCTGCTAGGGGTTGCGGGCGTAGTCGTAGCTGGGGGCGTAGCCGCTGGGGGAGTAGTCGCTGGGGGAGTTGTACCGCTGGGGGTCGTAGTCGAGGGAGTGGTCGCTGGTGGGGTTGTACCGCTAGGGGCCGCAGCTGTCGGTGGGTTGGCCTCTCCTGGCGGAGTCGGGAACAGGCGGCTCCAGGTGGCAGGACCAACAATGCCATCGGCGGTAACGCCCGCAGCGGTTTGAAACCGGCGGGCGGCGGTGGCGGTGTCTTCTTGGTAGACACCAGTCACCGGACCGGGATAGTAGCCCAGCAGCATCAGCATAGACTGTAGTTCTCGTACTGACTCCCCTTGGCTACCCAACTGAAGAGTAGGCCTCACAATGCGACCGCCACTCACCGTGGGTGTAGCGGGTTGGCTAGCAGGGGGCTTCTCCTCCGTCGGGGTTTGAGCCCAGGTGACGGAAGTGGTCAGGCTCAGGCTCAAGGCGATCGCAGCGACTGCTCCCCAGACGCGCTGGCTGGCCCCCCCTGGAGTCATCCGTTGTATAAAAGGGGAGACGCAGAACATAGACTTGGCTCCAGGCAGGGTAACAGAACGCAAGAGAACCCCAAGGGCTTGACAGCAAGCATTATAGGATTGCTGTCAGCAAATAGACTACTACACCCCTTAAAATTCAACAGGGTCTTTATTGGATGGTTCAAATCGGTTCACAGCACGATCGCCTGGTAGCGGCTCTAGAAGCTGTAGTGATTAGCGATCGCAGCGCTGTCCGTCCCAGGGTTACCGAAGACCTGGGGTGGCAGGAGGGTCTCCTGCAAGCGGCTGCCGCTTGCGCCAGGGGAGAGCGACTGCTGTCACCGCGCTGGCAAGCCCATTTTCAATCGCTGTCCAGCGCGGCGGCGGCGATTAACGCCCTGCCCTATCTGTGGGTAATGGCCGATGTCCATGGCCACCACCGAAAAGCTGTGCACTGCTGGATAGAAGAGTCGGAGCTGTCCCCGGCGGCGGCGGTGGCCTGCGAGCAGATGTTTGCCGTCCTGTGTCAGCAGATGGGAGCCACCCACAGCCTCAGTGCTCTAGCCCGCGTCCTGCCCGGTGACGCAGGCCCGGTGGCGCAGGCCCTTAGCCTAGTGGTGCAGAGCCAGGGGCAGTTTGCGGTGGCTTTAGGCCTGGCTCGTCATCGAGAGTGGTCGGCAGAGGCGATTCCCCTCCGGGGAGGCTGCGCCATCGCCCTAGTGGGGTTGCTAGCGGGGCTGGCTAGCGGCCGCGCTGGGCTTGGTGCCGCACTTCGTCAGCGCTGGCTACTTGACTACCACCCCGCCCCGCCCGACCCCTGGCGGGGGGTAGACGCCGATGCCTTAGCAGCCCTGGCGGCAACGCTGCATCGCCGTTGGGCGGGAATAGCGCCCTCCACTCCATCCTCTACTTTGCCCCCGGGGTTGAGGGGCTGACTCGACGGGCGCGGGCGCTGGACCACAGCCGCCGCCTATAATAGCTTTTGAGAGGTCTTGGTTGAGCTCAAAGCCCTGACGGCTGCGGAGAAGCGGTGCTCTCACAGCTTTAGTCTGGGGTTCCCCAGCCTCTGCCCGCCCCCTTTAAATGTCTCAATTTATGAAGGCAATTCAGGACATTGTGGCTGCGGTCGAGCGCTGGTGGGCCCTAGAGCAGCAGGCTATGAAGCCGACTGCACCCCGTTCTACGCTGTCGCCACGATCGCTATCCCTGAATGTGGAGGCGGTGGATACGCAGGCGATCGCTACCTCAGCCCAACGCCGCACGGAAGGTTGGCCTCAGCCCTGTCGCCCGCTCCGGCGGCGCAAAAATATTCGCCATCCCCACTTTGCCTTTGCGATCGCCACGCTAGGGCTGACAGCCATTCTAGGGCAGCGTTTCTACAATCAGCCGGGGTTGCAGGTAGGCAGCATTGCCCCCAGTACCGTGCTGGCTCCAAGCACGGTACGAGTAGAAGATAAAGAAACCACCGAAGCGCGGCGTCGCGATGCCCGCAACGGTGCCCTGCAAGTGCTCCAGGTCGATCCCGCCGTCGATGACGCAGTGCTGCGATCGCTCAACGCTTTGATGGATCAGGTGGGCGATATCCGCCGCCAGGCTGGCGGAGTACCTTTTGTGGCGACTAGCAAACTGTCGACCCAGGTACAGGTTTACCTGCGCCGCTCCGACGATGCCACTTGGCTCAAGCTGCGCAGCCTCATCGACCCCCTGGCCGAAGACAGCGCCAGGGGTGAGCAGCTGCCTTTGGCAACGCTGCTGCGCAACCAAACCATTACCCCCGATCAGCAGACGGCCCTGGGGGAACTGTGGGCATACGGTCAGCGGTCTAGTAGTCAAGAACTGGCGAAACTGCTGACGGCGGTGGAAAAGTCTCGCCAGAGCTATCAAGAGGCGATGGCTAATTTAACGCTGCTGTCCGCCCAAGCCGAGGGCGTTGCCGAGGCTCCTCCCCTGTTCGATCTACCGCTGCAAGACTGGGTCAGTGCTCAAGTCGAGATTCGCAAAGCCGCAGAGCGTATGCTAGCCCAAGGCATTCATGCTGGACTGCCGCCCGAGATGCTCGACCGGGCGGCCTACCTTCAGCTCAAAGACACCCTGCCCCACCCAATTGAGCCCCTGGCTCGCCAGCTCTTGCTCTCGACCCTAGAGCCAAACCTGGTCGAAGATAGCGATCGCACTCGACAGCTGGCCGACATGGCCGCAGAGGCCGTGAAGCCGGTGATTATAGAGGCGCAGCAGGGTGAGCTCATTGTCTCGGCTGGAGAACCCATCAGCCAGGAACAGTTTGTGCTGCTCGACAGCTTTAATCTCAGCCAGCGCCGCTTCAACTACTGGGGGCTGGCTATGTTTGGCGGGCTAGTGGCAGGTGGGGTGGGTCTGTTTTTGCTGGTTGAGCACTGGGTACCCCAGCGGCTGCGCCAAAAAGACTATCTGCTGCTGTCGGCAATGGTGGTCAGCACCGGGGTGATGCAAATCTTTGGAGTAGCGGCCTACGGCTTACCGGCTATCGGTCTTTTGGCGGGCAGCTTCTACGGCCCGGTGCTGGGCGGCACGCTGGTGGTGCTGGTGGCGGTGCTGCTGCCGGTGGGTTCGGCCGTGAGCAGCATTTCGTTGATGGCGGGGGCGGCGGGGGCTCTGGTGTGCAGTCTGCTAGCCAGCCGCATGCGATCGCGCGAAGAGCTGGCCCTACTGGGCGGCGGTGTCGGTCTCACCCAGGGGGTGGTTTACCTGCTGCTGACCCTGGTGGTCAGCCCAGTGTCTCTGATTTCTGCCTGGTCGGGAATGCTGACTGGGGCTGCTCTCCAGGGCATCTACGGGGTGATCTCTAGCATCGCGGCCCAGGGCCTAAGCCCTTACCTAGAGCACCTGTTTGACCTGGTTACCCCAATTCGTCTGGCCGAGCTGTCGAGCCCCAACCGCCCTATGCTGAAGCGCTTGGCCTCTGAAGCGCCGGGCACCTTTCAGCACACGGTGTTTGTGTCGAGTCTGGCCGAGGCGGCTGCTCGCGCTCTGGGCTGCAACGTTGAGCTGGTGCGGGCTGGTACGCTCTACCACGACATTGGCAAAATGCATGACCCCCAGGGCTTTATCGAAAACCAGATGGGTGGCCCCAACAAGCACGACGAACTCAATGACCCCTGGCTCAGCGCCATCATTATTAAAAAGCACGTTACTGAGGGTATTGTGATGGCCCGCAAATGTCGGTTGCCCAAGGCGGTGCGATCGTTCATCCCCGAGCACCAGGGCACGATGTTGATCAGCTACTTCTACCACCAGGCCCAGGAGATGGCAAAAGCCGACCCCACCCTGACTGTCGAAGAAGCCGACTTTCGCTACGACGGCCCCATTCCCCAATCGCCGGAAACCGGGGTGGTCATGCTGGCCGACTCCTGCGAGGCGGCGCTGCGATCGCTCACCAACGCCACCCCCGACGAGGCCCTGGCCATGGTCAACCGTATTCTGCGCGCCCGCTGGAAAGACAACCAGCTGGTAGAATCGGGCCTCACCCGCGACCACATGACCCTAATTGCCGAGATTTTTGTGCAGGTGTGGCAGCAGTACAACCACAAGCGGATTGCCTACCCGAAGGCAGCGCTGGCGCCGAGGGCGGGGTAGGGGAGTGGGGAAGTGGATGGGTGGGAGAGTGGGAGGGTAGATGGGTGGATGCGTGGGGGGTGCAGGGGTGTAGATGAGCAGTGAGGTGAGCGATGGAAAGGTGAAGAGGCCATAATTCCCGTTCCAATCCCCTATCCCTTTACCCATTAACCCTCCCACCCATCCACCCGCCTACCCATCCACCCGCCTACCCATCCACCCTCCCACCCATCCACCCGCCAATGCTCGGCTACCTGCTCAAACGCCTGCTGATCGCTATTCCCACGCTGCTGGCCATTAGCGCGGTGATCTTTTTCATTCTGGCGATGGCGCCCAGTAATCCCCTGGGAGATCTGGCGACAAATCCGGCGATCACGCCGGAGGTGCGGGAGAATATTATGCGATCGCTTGGCCTTGACCAACCCATACCCATTCGCTATTTGAAATGGACAGTGGCGCTGTTTAGCGGTAATTTGGGCTACTCGTTTACTAGTCGCCTGCCGGTGGCGGAGTTAATCGCCCAGCGGTTGCCGGTCACTCTGTGGGTGATTGGGGTGGCCTACCTGCTGAGCGTGGCCCTGGCGCTGCCCCTAGGGATGGTGGCGGCGTTGCGGCACAATTCCTGGATTGACCGGGCGATTACGACGCTGGCATTTATGGGGTTTTCGACGCCGCCGTTTTTTTCGGGGCTGGTGCTGATCATTGTGCTGAGCGTGCGGCTGGGCTGGCTGCCCTTTATCTACGACAATCAGCTGGTGGTGAGCGATGCCGCGACCCTAGGACGGTGGCTGAAGCAGTCGATCATGCCGATCGCAACTTTGGTGCTGTTTCAAACGGCGGTGCTGCTGCGGTTTGTGCGGGCCGCCATGCTTGAAGAAATTCCGCAGAACTATGTGAAAACGGCGCGGGCGAAGGGCCTGGGCCGCTGGCGTATCGTCACGTTGCACATGCTGCGCAACGCGCTGATTCCGGTGGTGACGCTAGTGGCGCTGGATATTCCGACGATTTTTACGGGGGCGCTGGTGACAGAGCAGGTGTTTCGGGTGCCGGGAATTGGGGCGCTGCTGATCGAGTCGATCTACCGCAGCGATACGCCGGTGGTGATGGGGATTGCGTTTATCTACGCGGTGCTGGTGGTGGCGTTTAACCTGGTGGCTGACTTGCTCTATGGCATTATTGACCCTCGGGTGCGCTATGGCCATTAATACCGACCTTGCGCTTGGGCAAGTCGCGCCAGCGGGGAGCAAAAATCGGGTTTGGGAACGGCTATGGGGCGATCGCACTGCCCAGCTTGCCCTAGTAGTGCTGGGAATATTGATGCTGGCGATCGCCCTTGGCCCTCTCCTCTACTCCGGCTCTCCCAGCACCATTGACTTTGGCCGCGCCTTTTTGCCGCCCGGTATAGGACAGCCCCTGGGCACCAACGATCTGGGCCAAGACCAGCTGGCCCGACTGTTGATTGGCGGCCGCATTTCTCTGGCGGTGGGGCTGGCAGCTACCCTAGTGGGCATTAGTCTGGGGGTAGCTATCGGTGCTTTGGCCGGGTTCTGCGGCGGCTGGGTGGATGTTGTTTTAATGCGCGTTACCGACCTGTTTTTAGCGCTGCCGCAGCTGCCGCTAGTGCTGCTGGTGGTGTATTTACTGGGCGACCCGGTGCGCCGCGCCCTGGGGCCAGAGCGGGGCATTTTTCTGCTGATTGTGCTGCTGATTGGCGGGCTGAGCTGGATGTCGGTGGCGCGGCTGGTGCGGGCCGGGTTCTTAAGTCTCAAGCAGCGCACCTTTGTGCAGGCGGCAGTAGCTCTAGGGGCGCGACCCTGGGGCATTGTCAAAACTCACCTGCTACCCAATATTCTCGGCCCGGTGATTGTGGCGGCGACGATTGGGGTGGGCAATGCCCTCTTGGCGGAGTCTACCCTGAGCTTTCTCGGAGTTGGATTTCCGCCCGATGTGCCTACCTGGGGTCGCATGCTTTACGATGCCCAAAACTACATCGAAAGCGCTCCTTACCTGGTGCTGGCCCCCGGTGTGGCAATTTTTCTCACAGTACTCTGCATTAACACGTTGGGCGATCGCCTCCGCGATAGTCTAGATCCCACCAGCCGCTAACGCTATGGCTCCTCCCCATCACCAACTGCTGACCCAGGTCGCCCGGATGTTTCCGGATGCGCTGTTCTATGCGCCGACCAAGGCTCCCCTGGTGGCGCTGACCATCGATGACGTGCCGACGCCGGGCGATCGCGATGATGCCTCCACCCGGCTGATTCTCAACGCGTTAAATAACTACAACCGCACCGCTGAGCAGCCGGTACATGCCACGTTTTTTGTGATTACCGACCACCTCAACCCCGGCAGCACCATCCTGCAAGACATTCTCGCCAGCGGCCACGAAATCGCTAACCACGGCACCACCGACACCACCCCGGCCATCTTGCAGCCGGCCCAGTTTGCTCGCCACTTTCAAGAGGCCCACGATCGCATTACCGACCTGATTCAGCAGCCCCTGCGCTGGTATCGTCCTGGGCGCGGCCTCTACAACCGGGCCATGGTCGAGCATATCCGGCTCACTCCAGGTTACGAGTCGCTGGTGGCTTTGGCCTCCATGGTTCCCTTCGACACCATGCGGCGGCTGAGTACGCCCAACCTCAACACCTGGTACCTGGCGCAGTTTATTTTTCCGGGAGCAATTTTTGTTATGCACGGCGGCTCGATGGAGCGCTGCGTTCAGACCGCCCACGCCCTGCCCACCCTGCTGGCGCTGATCGATCGCCAGGGCTACCGCGTTGGCACCCTCTCGGAGCTGTACGATAGCCTGGCCAAGGAGTCTACAGCAGAAACTCCCGCAGCGCCGCCGCCACCCCATCCGCCTCAACCCCCGGTGCCACCCAGTCAGCCCCCTGCTTGACCGGCTCTGGGGCGTCGCCCATAGCCACGCCAATGCCCGCGTAGCGCAGCATTTCGAGGTCGTTGTAGTTGTCGCCCACGGTCATCACCTGGTCGGGCTTGAGGCCCAGCAGGTCTTCGGCCAAAAACCGCACCGCCTCGCCCTTATTGGCTTTGGGATGGGTGGCCTCGACAAAATATTCCACCGATCGCGTCAGATATACATCGTCGAGGGGGTAGCGCTGCCCCAGATCGCTGAGGATGTTGCTCAGTAGGTCCAGGTTTTCGCTCAGGGTCAGCAGCTTGGTGGTTTCGATGGCGACGTTGCCTGCCAGTAGAGCGGCTAAGTCCCCTACTGCGATTGGGTTAACGCCCGATCGCACGGCATAGGCCTTGGTGTCTTCAATAATCGCCCGCACGTGGAGCTGGTCATCGATGTAGAGGTGAATCGACAGGTCGTTGTTGGCCTCCATCGGGGCCAGGTAAGCGAGAATTCCGAGGGCCAGCTGTCGGGGCAGCGGCGTGTGGCGGTGCAGTTTCTGCGTGTTGGGGTCTTTGATGAACGCCCCCTGGTAGGCCATCAGCGGCAGGGTCGAGCCCACCACCTGGTAGAACCGCAGGGCCGATTGATACATGCGGCCGGTGGCGATCGCCACCGCAATCCCTCGCTGCTGCACCTCGTGTACCGCCTCCAGCACCGGCTCGCTAATCTCGTTAGACACGCCAGCTAAGGTGCCATCGATATCGAGCACGAGTAGACGAATGTCGGCAGTCATGGGTCAACCAGTAGAGGGTTCCGCGTCTATTATCCCTGGCCAAGGCGATTTCACCACTAGTGAATGGTGCCACAGCTACACTGAATAGCATCATCACAGTCCCAGAAGCCATTGGTGGCGGCATATTAATAGGGCGCTCGGTAATGAGTAGCTAAGTTTAGTCAGGACTGTAGTAGGAAATATGAATTCAGAAATTGAAACTCAAATTCGCGAGTGTGAAACGCGACTTTACACGGCAATGTCAGCCTCCGACGTATCTGAATTAACCTGAGTTCGGGTTAAGCCGATGGAGGAAGGGCGAAGTCAAGATTGAGGGAAGGCTTTTTGGGCTGATGGCAGTAGGCAATCAGCCCACAGATGACATTGACCATGAAGTTGACGGGGCTACGATGCCTGGAGTGCTCAATCTGAGAGATGTTCTTGAGCTGGTCAATAACGGTTTCGACAATAGCTCGTTTGCGGGCCAGTAACTTATCGGTGAGCCGCATCAAGTGGTTTTTCATGTTGCGCCTAGGTTTGGCGAAGAACTCGATGCCATAGGTTGCGAACAGCTGTTGTCTTAGCGCTTTAGAGACATAGCCCCGGTCAGCAAAGACCTTGCCATGGAGGTCTTTGAGCAAGTCTTCCACAGGCTTGCGGTCGTCGGTATTGCCCGGTGTGATCTGAATATCGAGCAACTCACCCTGGTCATTGACCACTAGATGGAGCTTGAATCCAAAGAACCAATCAACCGAGGTCTTGCCCCGCGCCGCCAGGCCTCGAAACACCTTGTGACGTTGAATCCGACGGTTATGGCACACCTTGAGACTGCTGCTATCGATGAAGCTGATGCCGGTACAGGTACCAAAGCAGTGCTTGAGATACACACACAAAGGCAACAGGGCAGACGGAATCCATTCCACAAAGCGGTTGTAGCTGACCAGTCCGGGAAACGCCTCTCGCCAGTGCGCGCAGACATGCTTGCAGTAAAACGCTTTGAAGTTTCGATAGTGCTGCTGGTGGAAGCACACCAAGAGTGTCATGATCTCGCTCAAACTCAGTGACCGCTGGCGCTGACGGTGTTGACTCCCTTCAGTCAGTAACAGGCGGTGCCATTTCGGCTCGAACTGCTGGCAGAAATCATCGATATGACAAAACAGCTCTTCTAGACTGTCCATAGGGGGGCCTGCTGAATCGTTTGGTTGATATCAGCTTACAAAGCCCCTCCTTTCCTTATCCCGAACTCAGGTTGAATTAGATGTGCTCATTGCTGACGATCTGCTTTTCGCTGGGCCAACTGGTGAACTGGCAACCAAAGCGATGGATTTAGACTTGCATCGTACTGGGGGTACTCAGTTTCACGAGTTTGTGCCCAAAGGGCTAGAGATACGAGTTTTGAGCGAACACTTTGTTCTGGCAGCGGCTCACATCTTCTTGAGCGGCACGTATTTAGGAAATGCCTTTGCAGGTGATTACCGCTACATGAGAGTTTGGCGCAGAGGCAAAAGCGGTTGGCAAATTGTTGGTGGCAGCGTTACCGCGATGGTTTGAAGGTCTAAACTTTCTGAAACTTGCCCGGTGGCGAACGTTAGAGTCGTTGAAAGCTATTACTTAAACAGCGATCGCTTGCACACAAAAACCTGGCAACTGGCGGAGACAGTCGACCTAACCATTCTCTACGATGCTGCTTTCTAGCTGTTGCCGAGTTGGAGCCCGCAGAATTTTGAACAGCTAATCAGCCGCTGATCAATAGGCTAAAACCCTTCCTAACCTACGTTTATCTCTTGAGCCACCCTTAAAGTCATTCTTTTGGTTGTAAGCTGCCCATCTGCCAAGCGGCTTCAAAAAAGGCAAGTTCGCACTCCATGGCGTAGCGGTAGGCGGACTGATTGCTGGGGTTATCTGCTGTCTGATCATCAATCAGCGCTTCGAGCTGGGCGGCCAGAGGTTCAAACTGGTCGCTGCTGTAGGTATCGATCCAGGGACTGTAGCGATGGGGCGACGGGTTGAGCTGCGCCAGGGATTGACCCAAAAAGGCATAGAGCCGCATGCAGGGGGCCATCGCTACCGCCGTTGCTCCGGGCGCTTGCCCCCAGGCCGTGCTGAGCAAAAAATCGGTATAGCGACGGGTGGCGGCACCGGGCGCTACCGTAGCCAGATCGACGCCCCATTCCTGAGCGTAGCCGCCGTGCAGATTGAGCTCAGCCAGCACCCCATCGGCCAGCTGGTGAAATACTTGAAAGGTTTCCCAAGTAGGCGCTTTGGCGGCGGCGATGCTGTAGGCGCGGGCAAAGGCTTCGAGAAAAAAGGCGTCTTGCCCCACGTAGTAGGCAAACTTTTCCACGGGCAGACTGCCATCGCCAATGCCCTGGACGAAGGGGTGGTGGAGGCAGGCTTGGGCCAGGTCATCGTTGGCGTGCCAGAGGGCTAGGGAGAGGGACATGGGGAGTAGATGGGTAGATGGGTGGATGGGTAGGGAGATTGCTGAAACACCTAAGGCAGGGGCGCATGGTGTGTGCCCTAGGGGAGACTTGCTAAAGAATTGTGGGTTGCAAAATCCTTACCCCTGGACTGCTGGAGGTGATAACAGCGCCTGGGCCAGATCCAGAGAGAAATAGTAGGCGTTGTTGGCCTTGCCCCAAAGGACTTCAAAGGGGAGGCTGGGTTCGCCCAGATGACTGATAACGAGGCGAGCGCCGGGCAGAGCATAGTTTCGGGTGTAGTCGTTGACGGTAACCACAGTGGGGAGCCTAGCGGCAGTCGCTGCTTCTAAGCCCTGTGGGCTGTCTTCAATCACCAAACAGGTGGCGGGGTTGAGATGCATCGCGTCGATCACCAGATTGTAGATGTCGGGGGCGGGTTTTTTGGCGGGCACCATGTCTCCGGCCGCGATCATCTCAAACCAGCTGGGTGAGTCTGGCCCCAACAGGTGTTCGAGCAAAGGCATGACGCTGTCTTTGGCGCTGGTGGTGGCGATCGCCAGCCGCACTCCCTCCCGCTGTGCCGCCTCAATCAATCGCCGCACCCCTGGCCGCAGCGGAATCACGTGGCTCTCGACCAGCGCCTGAAAGTGCTTAGCCTTGGCTTGGTGTAGGGCCACCACCAGTTCGTCGATATTCTCAGTTTCAAACTTAGGCTGATAGCGCTGAACGTAGTGGCGAATCCGCTCTTTGCCCCCCGCTACCCGCAGCAGCTGCCCGTAGAGACCCACGGGCCAGTGCCAGCGCAGACCAAACTCCTGAAACGCTTGATTAAAGGCGACGCGGTGGCCGTCGCGCTCGGTTTCGGCCAGGGTGCCATCGACATCAAAAATTAGCGCCTCAAGGGTTTTCATCGCGGCACAGAACAGGGGATAAAGATAATAGAGTAAGCGATCGCAACGATAACCCAAATCTATGCTCAGAAAGGCGAAGTCCAGCACGGGAATTTTGCCGGTCAGAAAACTCTACCTATAAGCTGAACTTGTCGACAAAACCCCAAAAACTGCCCAATTCTAGCCGTGAAGCCAGCCGTTTCACCGTAGGATGAAGAGGCGACCTGCGCTGGGGATATAGCCTTAGGCAGGCTCTAGGGTGGGCGATCGCCTGGCCCCGAACAGGCTGTTGTCAACGGTTACGGAAGGCATGGATATCAAACAAGGTTTTGTCGCCACAGTTGGCAACACTCCCCTCATTCGCCTCAACAGCGTCAGTGAGGCCACTGGCTGCGACATTTTGGGCAAAGCAGAGTTTCTCAACCCCGGTGGCTCGGTCAAAGATCGAGCTGCGCTCTACATTGTTGAAGACGCCGAGAGAAAGGGGCTGCTCAAGCCCGGTGGCACCGTAGTTGAGGGTACCGCTGGTAACACTGGCATTGGTATGGCCCACATCTGCAATGCCAAAGGCTACCGCTGCCTGATCGTCATCCCCGATACTCAGTCGCAGGAAAAAATTGACTTACTGCGCACCCTCGGCGCTGAGGTTCGCACCGTACCGGCTGTGCCCTATCGCGACCCCAACAACTATGTGAAGCTCTCAGGTCGCCTAGCGGCAGAGCTTGACAACGCCGTCTGGGCCAACCAGTTCGACAATTTGGCCAATCGCCTGGCTCACTACGAAACCACCGGCCCCGAGATCTGGGCGCAGACCGAGGGCACTGTCGACGGCTGGGTGTCAGCTACGGGTACCGGTGGCACCTACGCCGGCGTAGCCATGTTTCTCAAAGAGAAGAACCCCAGCATTCGCTGCGTGGTAGCTGACCCGATGGGCAGTGGCCTCTACAGCTACGTCAAGACCGGCGAAGTCCACATCGAGGGCAGCTCCATTACCGAGGGCATCGGCAACAGCCGCATCACCGCCAACATGGAGGGGGCGCCCATCGACGACGCCATCCAAATCGAAGACCCCGAGGCGCTGCGCACCATCTACCAACTGCTCTACAACGACGGGCTGTTTATGGGTGGCTCGGTGGGCATCAACGTGGCGGCGGCGGTAAAACTAGCTCAGCAGCTTGGCCCCGGCCACAAAATCGTCACTGTGCTGTGCGATGGCGGCTCCCGCTACCAGTCACGCATCTACAACCGTCCCTGGCTCGAAGAAAAGGGGTTGTGGTCTGAGGATTTAGCTCCCGCTACGCCATAGAGGAGAGTTCTGAAAATAGCTAAATCCGCTGTCTGTTATCTCTGTAACCAACCGTCTACCCGAAGCAGATGGTTGCAAAGTAGATCGACTACACTAGAACAGGCCTAGCGGGTACGTTTGGGGCGACTTTGCCCTAGAAGCTACTGGGGCTAATTTTTCTCTGTATCTTCGGGGACACACCTGTGACCGATCAGTCTAATAAATCTTCGCTGCCGCCCGAGTCCTCCCTAAAGCCAGGTCCGGCTCAAAAGCAGCAGGCACCCCAGCCTAATCCCTGGGTGGAAGGGCTGCAAACCATCGTGTTGAGCGTGTTCTTGGCCCTGGGTATCCGACATTTTGTGGCAGAGGCGCGCTACATTCCCTCAGGCTCAATGGAGCCCACGCTGCAAATTAACGATCGCCTCGTGATCGAAAAGATTAGCTATCACCTCAACCCTCCAGAACATGGGGATGTTGTCGTATTTTGGCCACCTGACAGCCTTACGGTTCCAGGGAAGCGCCGGGACGCGTTTATTAAGCGCATCATTGGTTTGCCGGGCGACGTGGTCGAGGTGCGCGATGGTGAGGTGATTCGCAATGGCGAAGTGCTGACTGAACCCTACATCAAAGCTGCGCCCGACTACCAATGGGGCCCGGAAGAAGTGCCCGAAGCTTCGTACCTGGTGCTAGGCGACAATCGCAACAGCAGCTACGATAGCCACGCCTGGGGCTTTGTGCCCCAAGAAAATATCATTGGCAAAGCAGTAGTGCGATTTTGGCCGCCCGATCGCCTGGGCCTGCTTGACGATTGATTGGCAGTTTTTAGGGTGAGGGGTAGCCAGATGCTTAAAACTTCTGGGGCTTATTCAGGGAACCTTAACATAGCAGTCTAGGATACTAGCTTGGGCTTTTGGGTTTGCAAGGGGCCTCGGTTTAGCTTTTTCCTGGCGCTGCTATCCTTAGTATTTGTCGGGTTTAGTCTACAGCCTTTTGTCTAGAGGCTAGCGTGCCGATTGTTGCAGTTATCTCATGGGCCTCTTAGTGGGCTGATGTTTCAGTTTTTGTATGACTTTTACCCCTGTAGACCAACCGCCCTTTGCCATTACTACGCCGCTGTATTACGTCAATGGCTTACCCCACATCGGCAGCGCCTACACCACCATTGCCGCCGACGTAGTGGCTCGATTCTATCGGCTGATGGGGCATCCGGTGCTAATGATTACCGGCACCGATGAACACGGCCAAAAAATTCAGCGCACCGCCGAAGAGCGCGGGGTCTCCCCCCAGGAGCATTGCGACGAGTTTGTAGCTGGGTTTGAGCGGCTGTGGGGTCTGCTAAATATCGACTGCGATCGCTTCATTCGCACCACTGCCCCTCGTCACAACACCATTGTCAACGAGTTTTTTCAGCGCCTGTGGGATCAGGGAGACATCTATAAGGGTCAGCAGCAGGGCTGGTACTGTGTGTCCTGCGAAGAGTTTAAAGAAGAGCGCGATCTGCTGCCCAACCAGCACTGCGCCATTCACACCAACAAGCCGGTAGAGTGGCGCGATGAGTCAAACTACTTTTTCAAACTATCGAAATATCAAGATCAGCTAGAGCACCTCTATGCTAGTCAGCCCGACTTTATTCAGCCCGAGGCCCGCCGCAACGAGGTGCTGGGCTTTGTGAAACAGGGGCTGCAAGACTTCTCAATTTCGCGCATCAACCTCGACTGGGGTTTTCCGGTGCCGACTGATCCTGACCAAACCCTCTACGTCTGGTTTGACGCATTGCTCGGCTACCTAACGGCTTTGCAAGACCCCAGCGAACCACCGAGCCTGGAGCGGGCAGTGGCCAAGTGGTGGCCCATTAATATCCATCTGACCGGAAAGGATATTCTGCGGTTTCACGCTATCTCCTGGCCAGCCATGCTGATGTCGGCGGGGCTACCGCTGCCAGGGCGGGTATTTAGCCACGGCTTTTTGACCAAAGACGGTCAAAAGATGGGTAAGAGCCAGGGCAACACCCTAGACCCGGTGGCGCTGGTAGAAACCTACGGCCCCGATGCGGTGCGCTACTACTTTCTGCGCGAAATCGAGTTTGGCAAGGACGGCGACTTTAACGAAACCCGCTTCATCAATGTGCTGAATGCTGATCTAGCCAACGATCTGGGCAATCTGCTCAACCGCACTCTGAAGATGGCCGGGCGCTACTGTAATGGCCATGTGCCTGAGGTTGACCCCCAGACCATTGCGGCTGACCATTCCCTGCGGGCGATCGGCACAGCGCTGCCTGAAACCGTCTTTGAGGCCTATACTCACCTGGCCTTTAGCCAGGCCTGCACCGCGATTTTGGCGCTAGTGCAGGCCAGCAACAAGTTCCTGGATGAGCAAGCTCCCTGGAGTCTCTACAAACAGGGCAAGCAGGCCGAAACCGAAGCCGTTTTATACGCCGTCTTGGAGTCGGTGCGGCAGGCCGCCTATCTGCTGTCGCCGGTGATTCCCGGCATTAGCAACCAAATTTATGCTCAGCTGGGCTTTGCCATAGATTTTGACGACAAAGCCATCGGTCAGCAGATTAGCTATGCCGACCATGCCGCCTGGGGTCAACTGCCCCCCGGTCAGCTATTGGGAGAAGCCTCCCCCGTATTTCAGCGCCTGGAGCTGCCTGAACCCGTAAGCAGCCCCTAGCCGAAAACCGCTCCAGCTCGTTTCATGTTTGTTTTTAGCTCGATTTAATACCCTAATAAAAACCCATGTTAGATACTCACAGCCATTCCTTAAACAACCACTCTTTATTGGGCGAAGACGCCGTCTTTACCCCTGAGCAAGTGCTCGACAATCGGGGCCGGGTAGCCATTTTTATTGATGGTTCAAATCTGTTCTACGCCGCTCTGCAGTTGGGCATCGAGATCGACTACACCAAGCTGCTGTGCAAGCTCACGGCTGGCTCGCGGCTGTTTCGCTCGTTTTTCTATACCGGGGTGGACCGCACTAACGAAAAGCAGCAGGGCTTTTTGCTGTGGATGCGGCGCAACGGCTATCGGGTGATTGCCAAAGACCTGGTGCAGCTGCCCGACGGCTCGAAAAAAGCCAATCTCGATGTCGAAATAGCGGTGGATTTGGTGGCCTTGGTCAATTACTACGACACCGCCGTGCTGGTCAGCGGCGATGGCGACTTGGCCTATGCTGCCGATGCCGCTAGCTATCGGGGGGCACGGGTTGAGGTGGTGAGTCTGCGATCGATGACCAGCGACAGCCTGATCAATGTGGCCGATCGCTACATCGACCTCGAAGGGGTCAAAGACGACATTAGAAAAATGCCCCGCACCTCTGCAAGTCACAGCTACACCTACCGCCCCCTATCTAATTTAGCGGCTGCCGACGATGCGGTAGACGACGGCCTGACAATTAGCGAGTAGTGTTTACAGGCGCAGCACCATGGCACGATGGCGGCGGTTGATGATTGGTGGGGCTGCGATCGCAGCTCTAGCCGTGGGGTTGTATAGCCTAATTGGTCCCGGATTTGGCCCCAAGCCGAGTGCTGAAGGCCCAGCCGCTGAAGACCCGGCACCGGGCCTGACCCTGCGGGATGTCACCCTGGAGCAGCCTGATGAACAGGGGCAACTGCTCTGGCGGGTTAAGGGTAAGGAGGTGACCTACAGCCCCGATCAGCAGGTGGCGTTCATCACCCGTCCCGACGGTGACCTGTTTCAGGATGGCGACGTAATCTACCAAGTGGTGGCCGACACCGGTGAGGTGCGCGAAAACGGCAGCGTAATTTTGCTGCGCGGCAACATTGTGGCCACTGGGGTCAAGAATGGCTCCGTGCTGCGGGGCAACGAAATGGAATGGCGTCCCCAGGATGACGTGCTGGTCATGCGCGACCAAATTACCGGTACCCACCCGCAGCTGCGGGCTGTGGCCGACGAGGCGCGGGTATTTAACCGCGAAAACCGCATGGAGTTAGCCGGCAATGTGGTGGCCAGTACGGTGGCCGATTCTAAAACCGAGCCCTGGCTGAAGCTTCAGGCCCAGGAGCTCGCCTGGTTTTGGGAGGAAGAACGCATCGACAGTGCCCAGCCCCTGCGGGTAGAGCAGTTTAAGCAAAACGCGATTACCGATGTGGTAGTGGGCCAGCGCGGCACGGTAAACCTGGCTACGCAGCTGGTGAACCTGCGCGGGCAGGTGGCCATGCAGATGCTAGATATTCCGCTCAACATGGCCAGCGAAGCTCTGGATTGGCAGGTGGCCGAAGAGCAGGTGACCGTCAACCAGCCCCTCACCCTAATCCATCCCGAAAACAAAATTAGAGTTACCGCCCGCCAGGGCCGCATGGATTTGGCGGCGCAGCAAATTTTTCTCTCCCAGGATGTGGTGGCCGTGGGTGAAGCTAACCAGGCCCGCATGACCAGCGATCGCCTCAACTGGAACGTAGACACCCAAACTCTGGTTGCTGAGGGTGGCGTCAACTATCGCCAGGCCAACCCCAACGTCAACCTCAACGGGGCGCGCGCCGTGGGGCGCCTCGACAACCAGACCGTGGTGGTTGACGGGGGCCGCGTCGTGACCGAGATCGTACCGAACTGAGAGATGGGAGGTGGGGTGCCAGGGGCAGGTGTAGGGTGTAGGGTGTGCGGTACAAGGTGTTAAGCCGAGTTGAAACCCGAGCCCCTATACCTACTCCCCAATCCCCCTCATTCCTAAGAAAACTTTCATGCCTCTGACCTGTCAATCTCTCTTGCAAGCCCACCCCACCGCCTGGCACAGCGCCACTACCCACCCGTTTCTAACCGGCTGCCAGAGCGGCACTCTGCACCCCGCTCAGTTCAACACCTGGCTGGTGCAGGATTTTTTATTTGTCAAAGACTTTACCCGCATGGTGGGGCGGGTGCTGGGGGCGGCCCCCGATGACCATATCGATGGGCTGCTGGCGGGGCTCGGTGCCCTTAAAGACGAGCTGCTGTGGTTTGAGGCCAAGGCCGCCGAGCGATCGCTCAACCTGTCTACCTCACCCCAGCCCACCTGCCAGCGCTACTGTGAGTTTATGGCCGGCCTGGCCCCGCAGCCCTACGCGGTGCAGGCTACCGCTTTGTGGGCCATTGAGTATGCCTACAATCAGGGCTGGCAGCTGCCTGGCCCCATGCCCGCGCCCTATACCGAGTTCGCCGATCGCTGGGGCAACCCCGGCTTTACCGACTACGTGCATCTGCTGGCTGCCCAGGCTGATGCCGTTCTAGCTACGGCTAGCCCAGCGGTTCAGGCCCAGGCTGAAGCCGCCTTTTTGCAGGTGGCTGACCTCGAAGCGGCCTTCTGGCAAATGGCCTTCACCGCTGACGAGTCTATTCAATAGGGCGTTTACTCCATGCCTAGGATGAGAGGTTCGCCCGCCGCGATCGCGCTCCTGACGGCGATCGCCTCAAACTGTGCCTAACTGAGGATGTTTTTAAGATAGATTGCGGTCGATCCTAGAGAGCGATATTACGCTGGGGAAGGCTGTGACCTACGACTTCGATTTACTGGTAATTGGTGGGGGCTCTGGCGGCATCGCGGCGGCGCGGCGGGCTGCCAGCCACGGTGCTCAGGTCGGCTTAGTGGAGGCAAGGCAGCTGGGCGGCACCTGCGTCAATCGCGGTTGCTTACCCAAAAAGCTGATGGTGTATGCCGCTCAGTTCACAGAACAGTCTGAGGTGGCCACCAGCTATGGCTGGACCGTTGGCGAGCGACAGTTTGATTGGCCTACCCTAATCGCCGCCGTCAATCAGGAAGTGGATCGCCTCAGGGGTGTCTATCAAGACCTGCTCGACAAATCAGGCGTAGAGATTTTTCGCTACCAGGCGCAGTTCGTTGACGAACACACCCTGGCCCTGGGCGAAACCACCGTCACCGCCGCGAAAATTTTGATTGCCGCTGGTGGTCAGCCCACCCGGCCCAACAATATTGACGGTATTGAGCACGCCATTACCTCCGACGATATTTTTCATCTGCCTCAGCAGCCAAAGCGCATGGTCATTATTGGCGGTGGCTATATCGGCTGCGAATTTGCCAGCATTCTCAATGGGTTGGGCACCGAAGTTACCCAGATCATTCAGGGCGACAAAATACTGAGCGGCTTTGATGATGACCTGCGCCGTGAAATTCACGGGGCGATGCAGCGGCAGGGCATCACCATGGTGACCAACAGCGATCAGATTGCGATCGCCCCCGGCGAGTCAGGCTTAACCCTGACCGTAACCACCGAGCAGGGGCAAAAGACCGTGCTTAGCGATGCGGTGAGTTTGGCGGCCACCGGACGCACCCCCAACGTGAAGGGCCTAGGGCTAGAGAATACCGGTGTCACCCTCAATCAGGGGGCGATCGCCGTCGACGCCCACTATCGCACCTCCGTCCCCCACATCTTCGCGATTGGAGACATCATCGATCGCGTCAGCCTCACCCCTGTAGCAATCAGGGAGGGGCGCCTATTCGCTGACGCCGAATTTGGTCACCAAGCCGTCACCCTCGACTACGACACCATTCCTACCGCTGTGTTTACCACGCCTGAGATGGGTACCGTTGGCTTTACCGAAGCAGAAGCCGCCAAAAAGTTTGGCAAAGACGACATTCAAACCTACTGCTCCCGCTTTCAGCCTCTGTACTACCGGCCCTCTGACCGAGAGACCCAGGGCTTGATTAAGCTAGTGGTGCAAAAATCTACCGACCGAGTGCTAGGGGCGCATATGGTGTGCAACCACGCCGCAGAGCTCATGCAGGGGGTTGC
The DNA here is from genome assembly GCF_014695395.1 of Nodosilinea sp. FACHB-131. Lineage (GTDB taxonomy): Bacteria > Cyanobacteriota > Cyanobacteriia > Phormidesmidales > Phormidesmidaceae > Nodosilinea. The sequence continues at coordinate 155,469 of NZ_JACJOF010000033.1, read as the reverse complement.
GATCGCCGTGACCATGGGTGCCACCAAAGCCGATTTTGATATCACCCTGCCAATTCACCCCAGCACCGCGGAGGAGCTGATCGGGTTGGGATAAGGCAGATAAGGGGGTGAGTAAGGTGAGGCGATAGGAGAATGAGGCCTATCCTCATCCCCTCATCTAATCGCCCTCCGCCTGCGTCCCCGCCCGATGCTGCACAACCGCTTGGCGAAACCCGAGCACCACAAGAATGTTTGACAGCGTTAAAAACGCCTCTGCGCTGCCGTGGAGCCAGTCCACGTTCGCCAGCTCTTCCCCAAGTCCCACCTTGGCATAGATACCTGCCGGAATAGTGACCGCCACAAATACCAGCAGCGCGTAGAAGCCAGTTAGGGCCAGCCGTGGCGTCTCCTGGGTGCGGGTCATAAACCAGAGAAACCCTAGGTAGGGGAAGAGGGACATGGCGAAGAGAGTGTTTTTGTCGAGCATGGGGGAGTGGGGAGTGGATGGGTAGGGGGTGGATGGGTAGGAGAGTGGGGGAGTGGATAGGTAGGAGAGTGGAGGAGTGGATAGGTAGGAGAGTGGAAGGAGGAGAATTTAGGCAGGCAATCTTTTATTCGAGCCCGCAGTTTTAAAATTCGCTAGTAGTTTGCTAAGCCGAAGTTAGTGGGGGTCTAAGGTTCACAGCAGTCCTTAAACCGTATACCTTAAACCCTGAACCCTAGACCGCTAGAGCTTGCCACGTTTAGCGTTCCCAGGTGTTAATTTTGGGTTCACTTAGGGCTGGCGGTCGAGATACTGCTTTGTCGCCAGATCCACCAGGCGGCGAGACAGAGGGTGCAGTTGCCGATCACGGTCATCGCGGCCTGTAGGGTGACGAGCCAGGCTAGCCCAGGGGCATTGTCGAATAGGTGCCAGGTGCAAGCGGCCATGGCGCTCACTAGGGCGGGAAGCATACCGATCGCCAACCAGCGCCACACTAGCCGCTGAGTCACAGTGGCAAACTGCCAAATAAACCACATCGCCGCCATCCACTCCAGCACACTTGAAATATGGATCATCCAGGTGGGCAGCGAGAGAGCGTGCATGGGGTTCAGGGCGTAACAACAGCCTCTATTGTAGAGAGGTCAGTGTATGGCGTATAGCGGTTTGACCTACGGGTTAGCTAGGGGCAGGTGAGCATGCGAGCGGTTTTGTGTGGCTACTATGGCATGGGCAACGGCGGCGACGAAGCCCTGCTAGCTACCCTGCTGCAAATGTTGCCTGCGGGGGTGACGCCCGTGGTGCTGTCGGGCAACCCTATCGAAACCGCTCAGCGCTACGGCGTAGAAACCGTGCCCCGCAAGGCCCTAGGGCCAGTCATTCGCGCGCTGCGGGGGGCTGAGGTGCTGATTTGGGGCGGCGGCAGTCTGCTACAAGATGCCACCAGTCTGCAAAACCCTGTTTACTATGGCGGGCTGATGGTGCTAGCTCAGTGGTTAGGGCTCAAAACCATCGCCTGGGGACAGGGCATTGGCCCCCTTAGCCACCCTCTCAGTCAGGGGCTGGGCCGCTACGCCCTGAGCCACTGCAACGCCGTCAGCGTCAGAGACAACGGGTCGGCGGCTTGGCTGGCTCGCTGGCAGGTGCCAGGCATGCAGGCCCCAGACCCGGTGTGGGCTTTGGAGGCTACACCAGTAGACAGACTCTGGGATCTGCCGGCCCCTCGGGTGGCCGTTGCCCTGCGACCCCATCCCTGGTTGACCGAAGGTCGCCTAGACCAGTTCACCCAGGCTCTGGCCTCGTTTCAAAAGGCGACCCAGACCTGCCTGCTGCTAGTGCCCTTTCAACCGATCAAAGACTTGCCCATTGCCGAATATATTCAGCCACGGCTGCCTGGCCCTAGCCACATCTATGCTTTAGATAACCCGCACCAGCTCAAGGGGCTGTTTCGCGGTGTCGAGATGACATTGGGCATGCGGCTGCACGCGCTAATTATGGCAGCGGCGGAGGGCTGCCGCTGCTTTGGGTTGAGCTACGACCCCAAGGTTAGTAACCTGATGGCTGACCTCGATCTGCCAGGGTTTGACCTTAACCCCCAGGCGGTGAGCCATCGCTGGCCGGACAGTCCCGAGCAAATGACCCAAACCTGGCTAGAGGTCTATGCCAACGGCGACCCGCTGTCGCCCGAACAAATCAGTTCGCGGGTGGATCGCGCCCTCATGCACCAAGACCTGCTGCGGGACGTACTGTCGTCGTGACTCTGGCCTCGGCGAAGGCTTGAGCCGATCGCAAAGCCCTGACTTTGCCGTTGAGATTCACAGGTTGAACCGCTCAAACGGTTCAACCTGTAAACCCGCGCTGAATTGTCTCGGCCTAGGAACGCTCGTTTGAATGCGATCGCACTCTAGCCCAACGCCTGCTCGATCGCAGCTTTGAGAGCCGGGTCGTTGGGAGGCGTTTGGGGCTCAAAGCGCTCGATCACCTGGCCGTCGCGACCGACCAAAAACTTGCCAAAGTTCCAGCCGATGTCGGGGCCGTCGCCAACAAGAAACTGGTAGAGGGGGCTGCGATCGGGGCCGTTAACATCCTGCTTTTCGAGCAGGGTAAAGTCGACGTCGTACTTGGTTTTGGCGAAGTCTTTGATTTCCTCAGGGGTGCCGGGCTCTTGCTTGCCAAACTGGTTGCAGGGTACGCCTACGATCACGAGGCCGCGATCGCCGTAGGCCTTATCCAGCTCTACCAGGCCGCTGTACTGGGGCGTCAGGCCGCACTTACTGGCCACGTTCACAAAGAGAATCACCTTGTCAGCTAGCACTTCGGGAGCTAAAGGGGCACCGTCTAGGGTGGCGAGGTTAGAAGGAAGAGACATAGGGGGTAACGGTCTGCACAACGTTGTTATTATCGATCATCCTCGCCCGGTTATCGGGCCAATCCCCCCAACCCTATCGGCAGGCTCCCTGTCCCTGGGGGTTGTCAGGAAGGCCACACCAACGACTCCGCTAGAACCAACTCTCACCCTTCACTCCCTACACTGTTCTCCGCCTGCCAAATCGCCTCTAACGTAAACGGCAGGGCCGCAGCTTCTACCGAAATAGAGTCAATTCCCCAGCCGACTAGATCGGCGATCAGTTCGGGGTGGCGGACCGGAGCCTGGCCGCAGATCGAGCAGAGCAAGCCGTTGCGGCGGGCCTCCTGCACTAGGTGGGCCATGGCTAGGCGCACGACCGGGTGGCGCTCGTCGTAGGCAGAAGCCATGGTGGGCTGGTCGCGATCGATGGCCAGCAGCAGTTGGGTAAGGTCGTTAGAGCCAATGGCAATGCCTTGAATACCGGCCTGGGCGTAGGCGGGCAGCAAAAACAACACCGAGGGAACCTCGGCCATAATCCACAGGGCAAAGCCCGTAACGTCGGTGAGGCCGGCCCGCTCAACCCGCTGGCGGCAGGCAATGGCTTCTTCAACGCTGCGGACAAAGGGCAAAATTAGCTGTAGGTTGTCATAGCCGGCCCGCTGCAGCGCGGCTAATGCCCCCAGCTCGACCTGAAACAGGCGGTCATCAATGTCGTAGCTCAGGGTGCCGCGTAGCCCCAGCATGGGATTGGGTTCTACCGGAGGGCTGCCTCGAAGGGCCTGCCATTCGTGCGATCGCAGATCGAGGCTGCGATAGCGCAGGGGTCTAGGCCCCAGGGTTTGCAAAATCGGCTCTAGCTGCTCCACCAGGCGATTTTGCAGCTCTGCTTCCTGGCCCTGGTTGGCCCAGTCCCACGGGTGGCGACCCTCTAGCACCTCCAGCAGTAGCCATTCCGATCGCAGTAAGCCAATCCCCGCTACATGGTTGAGAGAAAGGTTGGCTAAGCCCTGGCGCTGGCTGAGGTTGACCATGACCTGGGTGCGCAGTCGGTGGTAGCGGCCCGGTTGATTGGTGGGTAGCGGTTCGGGGACTGGGGCCACAGGGGGGCGAAACGAAGCCGCTGCCTCATCGGTGAGGCCGTAGACTACGCCGCGATCGCCGTCGAGCCAGAGCACCATGCCGTTGTCTAGCAGCTGGGTGGCCTGGGGCGCACCCACCACCGCCGGAATGCCTACCTCTCTTGCCAAAATAGCGGCGTGACAAGTGGCACCGCCGCGCTCGGTGACAATGCCCGCCACCGACGGCAGCTGAAAGAAGACATCGGGCTGCAGGTCGGGCAGCACCACGATGCAGCCCTCAGGCAGTGGTTTCGGCAAGTCTTGGGGGCGTTGGGCGACTACGGCGACCCCTTGAATGCACCCCGCTGCAGCCCCAATGCCGCGCACAACCGTGCTGGCCAAGGGCAGTAGCGGGGGCTGAGACCGAGCCCGGGTTGGGGCTGGTCGCTCTGGGGCGGGGGCCGTCACTGACGGGGCGGGCCAAGGGCCGGCTTCGGTGATGATCAAGGTAGGCTGGTCGGGGTTAGCACTGGGATGCAGCAGCCATTCTAGGCGCACCCCCGCTCCACCCAAGGCCGATTGAGCCCGTTCTGCCACCTGCACTAGACGGGCGAGCTGGTCTTGGGTGAGGGGAGCAATCAGCTCGGGGCGATCGCGATCGATCACCTGAATAGGTTGGGCACTGGCCAACGGGCGGGGGCGATATTTAGAGGCGGGTCTGAGCTGGTAAATGCGCTCCTGAAATCCTGGCAGCCAGGTAGCCTCAGCAACTTTGCCGGAGCTTGCCCAGCAGCAGGCTGGGATGGCTTCTCCCTGGGTAAGGGCCTTGCCTAGCCCCGCTACCGCAGTTACAGCAATTTGCTCCTGGCTGAGAATGAGTGTGCCTGACACCAGGGCTGGATACACCGGCATAATCAGCGTGGCCAGGCTGAGATCGCGCAGTCGCTGGCAGTGGAGATCCCAGACTGGCAGACAGCGAGCCGTCAGCGCCTGGCTCCAAAACTGTGGCAGCGCCCCGACTAGATTTGCCTGGTCAGCTTCAATTTGGGCCGGCAACAGGCCTGGGCTGAGCAATCTAGGAGTATCTGTTTGGTCTAAACCCAGCGGGTCTACCCAGAGCGATGCGCGCAGCATCCAAGCGGCGGGGATAAAGCCATCGGGTTCTGGACAATCTAATCCACTGCCTGCGATCGCCGCGATCGGAGGAATGTCTTGCAGGGCTTTTTGCCATTGCTGGCTGCTCTGCTGTAAGGTCCTAAACCCGCTTTGACACGCTGGAGCCAGCCGATCACCGTCGTCACTGGGCCAGGCCATCTGCTCTAGACCGTGGTGCCAGGCCGCTGCCGTCAATACGCAACCCTGAGCCACAGGCAGCCCCTGCTGTTTGAGCAAGCCCAGATAATATGCTTTCTGCCCGACGGCCTGCAGATCAGCGATGTCTAGCGTATGCAGTTGTCGAAGCCAGGTCATGCTGGGGTACAGGGCTAGCCCTCAGCTGTCACGTGAGGGAGGTGGCCAAGTTATTCGGTTTTATAACGCTAGAATCGCTGACCCTTGCGGCTGCTTAACCTGCCCCAACTCTAGGCTGGCGGTGCCAAGGGGCGATCGCAACGAAGCGCTTTATTTGAAGTCAATATCTTATATCTATGAGTTTACGCGATGGCCATCGTCTTCGCCCTCTACCCTGCTAGCGGGATAGGGTGCTTTCCTACCAGAGATCCCTATTTCTACCCTCGTTCCTGCCCGCTGTGGCTCTGACAATAGATCCAGCGCCATCTCGGCCATTAGCTATTAGGGCAGATCTCATGCACAGCCGCTCCTCTATCCAGACCTGGCTCGGCCAGGGCAAACGCCAGATGCTCAGCCTGTTTTTGGCGGAGCCTTGCCCCCTGTGTCAGCGATCAACATCCGCCGTGCTCTGCTCCGGCTGCTGCCGCCAGGTGCGTCAGTGCCAGGCTTCAACACCCTGCGATCGCAGTATTCCAGATCTGACAGTACTGAGCTGGGGGCGCTACGAAGACAGCCTGCGCCAAGCGATCGGCAGCCTCAAATACAGCGGCCACACTGGCCTGGCTCAGTTCTTGGGCACTGAGCTAGGGCAAACCTGGCTTGATCACAACCCTCGATCTAGGGCAGGGGCTGGTCCGGTGGCGATCGTCCCTATTCCCCTCCACCCCACCCGGTTGCAGCAGCGGGGCTTCAACCAAGCCGACCTGATCGGCCAATGGTTTTGTCGGCTGACTGGGCTGCCGCTACACAGCCGAAGCCTGTTGCGAGTGCAGGCCACCCAAGCTCAGCACAGCCTTGACCGTCTCAGCCGCCAGCAAAATCTGGCCCAAGCCTTTGCCGTCGCTCCGGCCCAGCTCAAGACTCTCCGGCAATCTACGGTGTGGCTGCTCGACGATATCTTCACCACCGGCGCCACGGCTCAATCGGCGGCCCTAGCCCTGCGACGCAGCGACATCGCCGTAGAGGGCATCTGCACTGTCGCCCGCCCTACGGTCTGGGAAACCTCCACCGCATCCAAGAAAACCTCGACCCTAGGGTAGATGGCTATAGTTTCCTTAGGAAATATTAATAATTTATTGACCCTGGTGCATCAGTGAGTCAATGCCCTAGTATAAATCTAAAGAAATTATTAAGAGCTGCTATGAACCCCCAGCTTCTAAGACACCTGTGGTCTTTGGTAGAACGGTCCCAAAGCAGTCATCTTTTAGCCCTAGATGACCACGGTTTAGTGTGCTGGCTGTTAGAGCAATTCGTTGGGCAGCAGCCGATTAATCAGGCCGAAACCGATCAGCTTCATCACTACATTCGCGACAAAATTCCTCTAATTCGCGACCTGGCACAGGAGCACTAAACCAACTTCATTAGGCGTAAGGTTGAGGCTCTCCTGGACCGTCAAGCAGATGGATCCGGATGGGTTTAGATTCCCTGCCAGGATATTGTTATCCTTGATGCAAAATGAAAACCCAAACCGTTGGAGTGTTAACCCAGTGCAACACTCCAACGGTTTGGGTGTAAATTTTGCAGTGTCTTTTGTGAGTGAGGATTGATTCATGCGCAAGTGGGGTTTACTCGCAGCTGCCCTCGGGCTAACGCTGGCCGCCTGTGGTGGCGGAACCACTACTACCACCAACGCTGATGGGGAAGCCGCTCCCGCTGGTGGTGGCCGTCTCGACGTTGTTAAAGAGCGTGGACAGCTGATCTGTGGCGTGGATGGTGGTATTCCGGGCTTTAGCTTCGTGGATGAAAGCGGCACCTACACCGGTCTCGATGTCGATATCTGTAAGGCCGTTGCCGCCGCCGTTTTGGGCGATGCCGAAGCCGTAGAATATCGCCGTTTAGACTCGACTGAGCGCTTTACGGCTCTCTCGGGGGGGGAAGTTGATATGCTCTCCCGCAACACCACCTGGACCATCAGCCGTGACACCAGCGTGGGCCTTGAGTTTGCGCCCACTACCTTCTTCGATGGTCAGGGAATGTTGGTGCGTACAGACAGCGGTATCGCTGGCTTGGAAGATTTCGCCGGCAAGGCCATTTGTGTGGAAACCGGTACCACCACTGAGCTCAACCTGACTGACCAAATGCGTCAGCTCGGTGTCGATTTTGAACCGGTGGTGTTTCAAGATGCTGATGCCGCCTATGCTGCCTATGATGAAGGTCGCTGCGAGGGCATGACCTCTGACAAATCGCAGCTGGTGGCTCGCCGCAGCACCCTGCCCAACCCCGACGAGCATACCCTGCTCGAAGTCACCATGTCTAAAGAGCCTCTGGGCCCTGTGACCACCAACAACGACTCCAGCTGGTACGACGTCGTCAAATGGGTCACCTATGGGTTGATTCAGGCTGAAGAGTTTGGCATTACCTCTGAGAATATTGCCACCTTTGAAGCCACCGAGAACCCTGACATCGCTCGCTTCCTGGGTCAGGAGGGCACTCTGGGCACCGATATGGGGCTGCCCAACGACTTCATGGTGAAGGTGATTACCCAGGTGGGCAACTACGGCGAAGTCTACGATCGCAACGTAGGGGCTGACTCTGAGTTTGCCCTAGAGCGCGGCCAAAACGCGCTGTGGAGCGAGGGTGGCCTGATGTACTCTCCCCCCTTCCGCTAGGGAAGGCCGGCTGATTGGTAGGAGGCTCTAGCCCTCACCGCAGCTTTCTCCCCCAAACTACCCGTTGAAAGGCGCAGCTAGACTGCGCCTTTTTCATAAATCCTTGTAACAAATTGAACTTTTCTTGACATCCCTCTTGGATTATTTTGCTTAAAGCTTTTGCACTGACTCAACGCAGGTGACGTAAATGGCCCACGATAGCGGTAGCAGATCCTTCGACTTGAAGGCGATGCTGCGGGATGAGCGCTTTTGGAAGATTGCCTTCCAGGTGATTACGCTGCTCGTTGTCCTGCTCTTGCTGAGCTTTTTCTTGGGCAATTTGAATCGCAACCTGATTCAGCAGGGGCGGGCCTTTGGGTTTAGCTTTTTGCGGAACCCGGCTGGCTTCAGCATTGGCGAAAGCTTGATTCAGTATCGCCCTAACGACCCCTACTGGCGGGCACTGATGGTGGGTTTGGGCAATACTTTGACCTTGGTAGTAGGCGGTATTGTTTTGACCACTTTGCTAGGCGTAGTAGCTGGAGTGGCAAGCTTTTCTAAGAACTGGCTGTTGCAAAAGCTCAGCCGTGTCTATGTGGGGCTGGTGCAAAACATTCCGCTGTTGTTGCAGCTGTTCTTTTGGTATTTCGCTATCTTTGGTGCCCTGCCCAACCCGGCTAACCAGATTGGGATACTGGGGCTGGCTTTTTTGAATAATCGGGGGGTTTATATTCCTTGGGCCAGTAGTGCGCTGCTGGCAATATTGGGCATTGCGGCTACGGTTGGGGCGGCGATCGCCGCCCTTTTCCTCTGGCGCTGGCGCACCAAAATTCGCATTGAAACTGGGGTCGGCGGCCAGGCTCAGTCCATTGCTCTGGCGGTAGTAGCGCTAGCCTGGCTGGCCATCATCACCCTGGGTATGAACTGGACTGTCCCGGCGGGTGTTGAAGGGGGTGGCGTAACTGGGGGCCTGCGTCTGTCGCGGGAGTATGTGGCCTCTCTGACGGCGCTGGTGTTCTACACCTCCGCCTTTGTGGCCGAGATTGTGCGGGCGGGCATTCAGTCGGTATCGAAGGGGCAGTGGGAAGCCGCCCGCACCCTGGGGCTAAATGCGGGCATGGTGATGCGGCTGGTGGTGTTTCCCCAGGCCCTGCGAGTGATTATTCCACCGATGAACAGTCAGTACATGAACCTGACTAAAAACTCCAGCCTGGCTTTTGCGATCGCCTTTCCTGAAATTTATTCGATCGCCACCACCACCTACAACCAAACTGGCCGACCGGTTGAAGTCTTCGTGGTCATGATGGCCACCTATTTAACCCTCTGTCTACTCATAACTGTGGTGATGAACCAGTTCAACCGATCTGTGCAGTTTAAGGAGCGCTAAGCTATGACCTCCGTAACGCCTGACTCTCTCTCCTCTGCACCCCCTGAGATATTGGCCCTGGGACCAGTGGCCTGGGCCAAAAAAAATCTGTTCAGCGACTGGTTCAACAGTCTCCTGACCGTCATTATTGTCGGTATCCTCGGCTGGGGTATTTTTCGCCTGGTTTCCTGGGCTTTGACCGCCGCCCAATGGCAGGTCATACCCAATAACTTCGGCCTGTTTATGACCGGAACCTTTCCCTCGGAGCTATATGCCCGCATTTGGGCCCTACTGGCCGTGGTTTGCGGTTTGGCAGGGCTGTCATGGGGCGTGCTGGGGCGCAATGTCTCTACCCTGTTTAGCCGCAGTGTGCTGATTGGCCTGGGGCTAGTGTGTGCCTTTATTGTGCTGTTTCCGCCAACTCGGCCCAGTTCCTTAAAGCTGCTGCCGATGGTGGCACTGGTGGCGATCGCAGCCGTAGCGGGTCGCCAAGTCGGGCGAAAGTTCCCCGGCATTGGCAAGTGGGTGTCCCTGGCCTGGTTTTTGTCGTACTTCGTGGCCCTGTGGCTAATTGGCGGTGGCCTCGGGCTCACCCCTGTGTCCACTAACGATTGGGGCGGGCTGGTGCTGACGCTGTTTACCGCCGTGAGTGGCATTGTGCTGTGCTTTCCGCTGGGGCTGCTGCTGGCCCTGGGGCGGCGCAGTGCGCTGCCGGTGGTGCGCTTGCTGTCTACCGTCTACATTGAGCTGGTGCGGGGTGTGCCCCTGGTGGCCTTTCTATTCATGGGCCAGGTGATGATTCCGCTGTTTTTGCCGATTGGGTCGCGGCCCGATCGCATTTTACGGGCGGTCATTGCCCTGGCTCTATTCAGCGCTGCCTATCTGGCCGAAAACGTGCGCGCCGGTTTGCAGGCGGTGCCTCGCGGCCAGCGCGAAGCCGCGATGTCCCTAGGGCTCAACACCCCCACCACCCTGGGCCTAATTATTCTGCCCCAGGCGCTCAAAATTGCGATTCCGGCGATCGTAGGGCAGTTCATCAGTTTGTTTCAAGACACGACGCTGCTATCGATTGTGGGTCTGGCAGAGCTGCTGGGCATTGGTAAATCAATCTTGGCCAACCCGGCCTACCTGGGGCGCTACGCCGAGGTCTACCTGTTCCTAGCGGTGATTTATTGGTTCTTTTGCTACGCCATGTCCTTGGCCAGCCGCAAAATTGAGGAGAAGCTCAACACCGAACACTAGATGCTCCCCGGCAAAATATCTCTCCGTGTAACAGTTGACAGTCTGGAATTCAGAAACCTCCTAGGGTTAAGGCAAAATAGCATTATCTTGCGCTAGCGCCCCGTTCTGTCGGGTCGAGCTATGTTGAGAACGTTCATTTCGTGAGTTGTTAGCAGCCCCGAGGGCGCGATAAAGAGGAAACCTTTCATGACACAGTCTCAGACGGAGCAACCATCGGCCCACGCTACCAGCACCGAGCCCGTGATTGTCGCTCGCGATGTGGAAAAGTGGTATGACAACGGCTTTCACGTGCTGAAAGGCGTCAGCATGACGGTCTATAAGGGCGAAGTGCTAGTGGTCATGGGGCCGTCTGGGTCAGGTAAGTCGACGTTTATTCGCACCTTCAATGCCCTAGAACCCTACCAGAAGGGCTCTATTGAGGTCGATGGCATCACCATTTCCCACGACCTCAAGAATATTGAGGCCATCCGCCGTGAGGTGGGCATGGTGTTTCAGCAATTCAACCTGTTCCCTCACCTGACAGTGCTGCAAAACGTGACGTTGGCCCCGATCTGGGTGCGCCGCTGGCCCAAGGCTAAGGCTCAAGAAGTCGCGATGCAGCTGCTAGAGCGGGTGGGTATTTTGGAGCAGGCCCATAAGTTCCCCGGTCAGCTGTCGGGTGGGCAGCAGCAGCGGGTGGCGATCGCCCGTTCCCTCGCCATGCAGCCCAAGGTCATGCTGTTCGACGAACCCACCTCCGCCCTCGACCCTGAGATGGTGCGGGAAGTGCTGGATGTGATGAGAGGTCTAGCCAAATCAGGCATGACCATGGTGTGTGTTACCCACGAAGTTGGCTTTGCCCGCGAGGTGGCCGATCGCGTGGTGCTGATGGATGGCGGTTACTTGGTTGAAGAAAATACGCCCCAAGAGTTCTTCAGCAACCCCCGCGAAGACCGCACCCAAAAATTCCTTTCTCAAATTTTGTAGATACAGAACAAAACCTTAGCCTCGGCGTAGCTGACAGTAGAATTTTGGCATCAGTGAGTCAAACTTAGGGTTAGGCTACGGCATTGCCCTGAGGCTTTAACGTCATGGATATTCTTGAACAAATTCGCTTGGACTACCAGCGGTTCCCCTGCGATCAGAGCTACCACCTCTACGCCGACGACGTGTACTTTGAGGATCCGTTGAATAAGTTTCGCGGCGTCGATCGCTATCGGCGCATGATTGGTTTTATCAGCCGCTGGTTCAAGGATGTCGACCTACAACTGCACGGGATAGAGTACTCCAGCCCCAGCCAAATTGACACTCGCTGGACGCTGAGTTGGATAGCCCCAGTACCTTGGCAGCCGCGCATGAGTATCCCCGGTCGCAGCGAGCTTGGGCTAGGGGAAGATGGCAAGGTAATATCCCATATTGACTATTGGGATTGTTCTCGATTGTCGGTGCTCAAGCAGTTGTTTGCTTTGCGAACCTAAGCCTTTAACTTCATTCAAGTTGTTGAACATCGAGTCAAGCAACCTGAATGGAGCTTAAACAGGCTGCATGTCTGCGGGTAAGCTAGGGACATTGATTGGCAAAATTACTGCCACATCGATCTGGATTCTGTAGAGGATACCTATGCGGCTGCTACAAAAGGTGCTGGCTGGGGTTTGTTTGTCCCTTGGGCTGTTCATTGTGCTTGCGTTAACAGCTGAGATCCTTAATCCTACCAACGATGCTGAGGATCGAGCGGACTCTGTCGCGGCGCTGCTGGTTGTTGGACTGCCGCCAACGGCCTTAGGAGGCTGGTTGGTCTGGAATTTGCGCCAGCAACACGAGCGATCGCTGGAAGACCTAGCCGATCAGCAAGAGCAGCGGTTTTTACAGCTTCTTCAAGACCACAAGGGCGACCTAACAGTGCTTCAGTTTGCCACCGCAACCCAACTGTCGCTGGAAGAATCCAAAGTTTACCTAGACGAAAAAGCGCAGCAGCTGAATGCCTCGTTCGACGTTTCAGACAATGGGGCCGTAGTTTACCGCTTTCCCCTATAGGTGTCTGCGAGCTAGATAGACGGGCCTGCCCACTGGAGTATCCGGTGGGATAGTCATAGCTTGCCACGGCAACTGAGTTGCTTCTTATTATATAGAGGGTTAGAAGTAGCCAATCTCCGTGGGCGAGCTGGAGAAACAATGGTTACGATAACCGTCAAAGTCGAGAGCGATCGGAAGAGGATACGGCTATGCGAATGCTACAGAAAGCTTTGGCCGGGACTTGTTTGCTGTTTGGACTATCTATTACGCTGCTGGCAACCGTCCAGATTGTCGACTCCGACGACGAGATGGACGATCTAGCTGACGGGGTTGCCTTAATGTTGTTTGGCGTTGCTCCCGCAGCGCTGGGCACCTGGCTGGCATGGAATCTGCGCCACAGTAACCAGCAAACATCCCAATCACTGTCACTACAGCAAGAGCAGATGTTTTTACAGCTGCTTCAAAACCAAGCGGGCGACCTCACCATTGTTCAGTTTGCGGCGGCTGCACAGATGCCAGTTGAGCAGGCCAAAGCGTTTCTCGACCAAAAAGCTCAGGTTCTCGATGCGTCTTTTGATGTCAAAGATACCGGGGCAATTGTCTATCGCTTTCCCCTGTAAGCGTCTACAGATACTCGCGGTTGAGGTAGGGTTGCAGCACCTCAGGTACTCGCACTGAGCCGTTGGCCTCCTGATAGTTTTCGAGAATAGCGGCCATGGTGCGGCCAATGGCTAGCCCCGAGCCATTGAGGGTATGTAGATATTGGGTGCCTTTTTGACCCGCTGATTTAAAGCGAATGTTGGCACGACGGGCCTGGAAGTCTAGGCAGTTTGAGCAGCTAGAGATCTCGCGATAGCTCTCAGAAGAGGGCATCCACACTTCGAGGTCGTAGGTTTTGCAGCTGGAGAAACCCAGATCGCCAGTACACAGCGCCAGCACGCGATAGGGCAGCTTGAGCTGTTGCAGAATGTCTTCGGCGTCGCCCACCAGCGCCTCTAGCTCGTCGAAGGAGATGTCGGGATGCACAAACTTGTACATCTCCACCTTGTTGAACTGGTGGAGGCGAATTAGCCCGCGCGTGTCTTTACCATAGCTGCCGGCCTCGCGGCGAAAGCAGGGGGTGTAGGCACAGTAGTGAATGGGTAACTGGTCAGCCGCAAGGATTTCGTCGCGGTGCAGGTTGGTAAGAGGCACCTCGGCGGTAGGCGTGAGCCACAGGTCATCGTTACGGCACTGAAAGCTTTCTTCGGCAAACTTAGGTAGCTGGCCTGAGGCAGTCAGCGCGGCCGAATTCACCAGATAGGGAGGAATAATTTCGTCGTAGCCCGCCTTGGTGTGGCGATCGAGCATGAAGGAGATCAGCGCTCGCTCTAGCGCGGCACCTGCACCCTTAAGGACGACAAAACGGCTCTGGGCAATTTTTTCGGCGGCGCGCTTAAAGTCGAGGATGCCTAGGGTTTCGCCAATTTCCCAGTGAGGCTTGGCGGGCTGCTTCGGTAAATACTCGTCGCCCCAGCGGCGCACCTCTACATTTTCAGTTTCGTCTTTGCCGACGGGGGTGGTGTCGCTGGGTAAGTTAGGCAGGCCGAGCAGAATAGCCTCAATCTGAGCTTTAATCTCGCGCTCCTGGGGTTCCAGGGTTTGCAGCTCAGCCTTGACCTGGTTGCCTTCGTCCTTGAGGGCGGTGACTTCGGGACCGCTGGGGGCGGCCCCAGCTTTGATGGTTTGGCCGACCTGCTTACCGATCTCGTTGCCGCGGGCCTGGAGCTGCGATCGCACCGTCTCTATCTGGCGCTGCTGCTGGTCTAGCTCTAGCAGCGGGGTCAAATCGTACTTGCCCCGCTTACCCAGAGCAGACTGCACCCGCTCCGGGTTTTCTCGTATTTGCTTTAGATCTAGCACAGCAGCCCTCTACAATCTGAAATCTGATTCTTTGACAGGAAACCCCTTGCCAATAGATCAGAATATCAGCATTCCTAAAATACCTGCTCAATCTCGGCAATTTCAGGAATAAACTCGCGCAGGCGACGCTCAATGCCCATGCGCAGCGTCATAGCAGAGCTGGGGCAAGAGCCGCAGGCTCCCTGGAGGCGGAGTTTGACCACTGGGCCATCAATTTCAACTAGCTCTACGTTGCCGCCATCGGCCAGCAGGTAAGGACGCAGTTCATCTAGAACCTGTTCCACGTTGGGAGGGGTAAGGGCAAGCGTTTCCATGGGCTATAGCTACCAAAAGTATTGAGAGGCCATCTCCATTCTAAGGATTTTGCCCCCAGATCAAAGCGCGCGATCGCATCGTTTCCGTTGAGCTTGCGGGAATAGACCTTGAATGTTAAGTTTTGTTAGGAAATGTTTCAAAACCTACATCATTTCACTCTGTAATCCTTAAGGAAGCTATAACATGCCGTTCACTCTCGATTCAGCACGCAATATCTTCCCCAGTACCCTGACTGCTGATGCGGTACCCGCTACTATTGCTCGCTTTACGCAGCTGAGTGCAGAAGACCAACTAGCCTTAATTTGGTTTGCCTACCTCGATATGGGCAAGGGCATCACCATTGCGGCTCCCGGCGCGGCTAGCATGCAGTTTGCTGAAGCCACCATGAACGAAATTAAAGCCATGTCGTTCCAGGAGCAGTCGCAGGTTATGTGCGACCTAGCCAACCGGGCCGACACCCCCATTGGCCGCACCTACTCCACTTGGTCGCCCAACATTAAGCTGGGGTTCTGGTACAAGCTGGGTCAGTGGATGGAGGAAGGCTTTGTCGCTCCCATTCCCGAAGGCTATCAGTTGTCGGCTAACGCCTCAGCGGTGCTGCAATCGATCCGCAACCTGGAGTCGGGGCAGCAGATTACGGTGCTGCGCAATGCCGTGGTTGACATGGGCTTTGACCCCAAGCAAATGGGCTCTTACACCCGCGTAGCCGAGCCTGTAGTGCCACCCCAGGATGTGGCCAAGCGCAGCCCAGTTTCCATTGAGGGGGTCACAAACCAAACGGTACTGGCCTACATGAACAACCTCAATGCCAACGATTTTACTGCCCTCATCGAGCTATTTACCGATGATGGTGCCCTGCAACCCCCCTTCCAGCGGCCCATCGTGGGCAAGGCCAACGTGCTGCGCTTCTTTCAGGAAGATTGCCAAAACCTCAAACTGATCCCTGAGCGCGGGGTTACCGAACCTGCCGCTGATGGCTTTACCCAAATTAAGGTGACTGGCAAGGTGCAAACCCCCTGGTTTGGCGCTGGTGTCGGTATGAATATTGCCTGGCGATTTTTGCTCAACCCTGAGGGCAAGATTTTCTTTGTGGCGATCGACCTACTGGCCTCTCCTAAAGAGCTGCTAAACCTAGTCCGCTAGAGTTTTGACGAGGCGTAGCCAGAAACCGGGTTTCTGAACTGCGATCGGCGGATACCCTCTAGCAAAGAGCCGGTTTCTGGTTTAGCTGCCTAGCTGGGCTTGCCTAAACCTAAACAGACTACAGGCCACCCTCAGTTGGGGGTGGCCTATGGTTTATGAGAGCTTGCAAAGCTCTGTAATATTCCTTAATATAGATAGATATCCATGGTTGCTACACAAATATAGACAGGGGCTGACCACCACTGAGGGTTCAGCCGCAGCCCTATCCAACTGAGGTGTCGCTTCAAGCACTGCGATGGTGCTGAGTGCATTCTCGGGAGTCATCTATGGCAGTTTTTCATCCTCTTTTTCAATCTTTGAATCATGCAGACTAGCGAACTCCAGTGGACAATACAGGAGCAGTCCATTGCTAAGGCCGCCTTTGACCAGGCGTACCAGCGAGAAATTCAGGCATTGGTGCAGGTGGTACGGGAACAGGCGAGTTCTATTGCTAGTACTGATGACGTTTGGCAACTGCACGACTTTCTCAGCGCCCGTCGGCACGAACTTGACGGCAAGTATGACGATCGAGAGTCAGCGCTGCTGTTTGTGTTTGCTGATTTGATTAAAGAAGGCTGGCTAAGCCTCGGTGACCTAGACGGGCTAAATGCTGTCAAGCTGTCTAAGATAACTGCGCTCACTCGCATGATGTAATACCTTGACCCTGGGGCCTAGGGGCTGTCGTTAATTAACCGCCAACGGACAAAAATCAGCGGTTACAGTCCCTACCCTATTTTTAGGTCGGGCGCGGCAATGCCTACGGGATAAGAATTTTGGTCCGAATTGATAACAACGCCCTAAACTCACGGTTGACAACGGAAAAGCGGAGAGTGAACTTCACTCTCCGCTTTTTTGCTATTTAATTGTCGAATTTGCAGATGGCTTACATCAACCCGATCTGAGACAGGATGCCTTGGCCGGTCAAGAACTCAGTGGCAACACCAATTACGAAACCCAGCATAGCCAAACGGCCGTTCCAGGTTTCTGCAAAGTCTACAAATCCGAACTTGGTCTGGTTGGCTTCCATGGTGGATATCTCCTAAATGATTAAAGGGCCAAAAATCAATATCCTGTTACTTAACGTAACACAAGTTTTTTGAAATATGGGTGTGGGAATGATGACTTTTTCGTTGGCAACAATTTAATTGCTCAAGGCGTTAGCGTTAGCCCAAACCCAGCAGAAGCTCTAGCTATAGATGAGTGAGCCAGGTGACAATGCCGTGGCCCGTTGCTGCTTCAAACAGCACCGCCGACACAAAGCCCAGCATTGCTAGGCGACCGTTGATTTTCTCAGCATATTCGTTGAAGCCGAACTGCTGGCTGTCATCGACGTAAACTTTTGGTTCAACGGCAAAGTTATTGAGACGACCGCCCTCTTCGGTGGTGTAACCACTAGTGGTCATGGGGTATTCTCCGTTGCTTCAGTGAGCCGATCGTAACACAATGTAAATAAATATTGCGAAATTGTTTACATTCTTGGGGAATTAAGCTGCGCTGTACATTGGCTATGGCTGTCCTGTCCTCCACAACCTGAGATGGGGCAGCGGCAAAACGCTGGGTGCTGAACTACTAACGCGGCAATGGCTATGACTTTGATTGATTTGCAGGGCAGCACGGTGTTGGTGACGGGAGCCTCGCGAGGGATTGGGGCAGCGATCGCTCGTACTCTACATGAGGCTGGAGCGGCGGTTATTCTTCACTACAGCCAGGGTGAAGCTGAGATCAGGCAGCTCGCCGCTGACCTCGGCAATGAGCGCACTCACCTGGTTCGTGCCGATTTAGCGGTGCCGGGGGCGGCTCTAGAGTTGTGGGCACAGTCCCTAGCTTGGCGAGGCAGCGTGAGTGCGGTGATCAACAATGCCGCGACTATGCCCGCCGCCTCAATTACGGCTGAGTGGGAGCAGTGGGCGACGGCCTGGCAAGAGACGCTTCAGGTCAACCTTGTTGCCATGGCCGATCTGTGTCGAGAGGCGATTAGCCATTTTCAGACCCGGGGGGGCGGCACATTAGTCAACTTGGCGAGCCGGGCGGCGTTTCGGGGTGATGGGCCAGAGTTTATGGCCTATGCGGCATCGAAGGGCGGGGTGATCGGGCTGACCCGCACGATCGCGAAGGGGTTTGCGACAGATGGGGTGCGGGCCTATGCGATCGCTCCGGGGTTTGTGCGTACCGATCGCATTGAGCAGGTGATGGCGGAGCGAGGAGCGGAGTATGTGACGCGGGACATTCCCATGGGAGCACCGGCGGAGCCGCAGGATATTGCCAATTTGGTGGCGTTTTTGGTGGCAGGATTAGCGCCCCATGCGACTGGGGCGACGTTTGATGTGAATGGGGCGTCTTATTTTCACTAAAGGAACGCGATGAATTGCTCCCCTCGCCCTCTGAGAGAGGGGTTGGGAGAGAGGGAAGGTTTCTCAGCTAAAGATCTGGGCTTGCGGCGCACAATTGGGGTGAAGGCCAGATCTGCTGCCGGGGCCATTTCGCTGGCCCCAGACCCCCATCGACAAGGACGTTCCGTCGTCCTTGACCTCACGGAAAGGAATAACTGATCATTGGTTTAAACCTCTGTTTTGCCAATGGGCCTATGGCCAACATTTACTCCTACTTCCCTACTCCCTCACCTTCCTCATCCCCTCAACGACCCATCCACCCATCCACCCCCTAACCCCCCACTCCTCACTACCTACTCCCACTTCACCTCTGCCGGCTTCGTCTGCACTAGCAGCTTGCCTTGGGAGAAGACGTGGGTGACGGTGGCGCGGCGGCAGATCGCGTCATAGGGGCTGTCGGCGTCAAGAACGATGAGGTTGGCGGGTTTGCCGACTTCGAGGCCGTAGGAATTGTTTAGGGCGAGGGTTTTAGCGCCGTTGGTAGTGATCATGTCGTAGCTGGCGGCGATTTCGTCCTGGCCGGTCATTTGGCAGACGTGGACGGCCATGGCGGCGACATCGAGCATGTTGCCGGTGCCCAGGTTGTACCAGGGGTCTTGCACGCAGTCGTGGCCTAGGCTGACGTTGATACCCTGCTGCCAGAGTTCTTTGACGCGGGTGACGCCGCGCCGTTTGGGGTAGGTGTCGGTGCGGCCCTGGAGGGTGATGTTGATTAGCGGGTTGGCGATGAAGTTGATTTGCGATCGCGCCAGCAGGCCCATGAGCTTGAAGGCATAGGCGTTGTTGTAGCTGGCAAAGGCGGTGGTGTGGCTGGCGGTGACTCGTGGCCCAAGGCCCGATCGCACGGCGCAGGCGGCGACCACTTCTAGAAAGCGCGACTGGTCGTCGTCGATTTCGTCGCAGTGGATGTCGATCAGGCGATCGTAGCGCTGGGCCAGCTCAAAAATGCGGTGTACCGACTGGACGCCGTCTTCGCGGGTCATTTCGTAGTGGGGAATGCCACCGACGGCGTCGGCCCCCAGTTTGAGGGATTCCTCCATTAATTCAAGATTGCCGGGGCTGCCGTAGAGGCCGTCTTGGGGAAAGGCAACGACTTGCACGGTGATCCAGTCCTTGACTGTGTCACGGACTTCGAGCAGGGCTTTGAGGGCGGTGAGGCTGGTTTCGCTGACGTCGGCGTGGGTGCGCACAAAGAGTACTCCCTGCTGAGCCTGGAGCTTGAGGGTGGCGATCGCCCGCGCTTTGACATCTTCTAGGGTGAGGGACTGTTTGCGATCGCGCCAGATCTCAATGCCTTCAAACAGGGTGCCACTTTGATTCCAGCGGGGCTGTCCCGCCGTCAGTGCCGAGTCAAGGTGAATGTGTGATTCTACAAAGGGCGGGCTGACCAGCCTGCCACCAAGGGCAAGTTCCTGAGCGGCTGAGATAGCTAAATTGGGTTCTATGGCCCCTATGCGGCCATCTTTAAGACCGATATCGACTGACTCACCGCTGGATAGCTTACCGTTTCGCAAAATCATGTCCATGGCTAGCCCCTTTGGCGCAGTTTGTCCTATCGTTACGGCCTCGACTATATCAACTTCGTCCCAGCCAGAGACATCCCCAGCGGCAATCCCCAATTAAAAATCCCCGACGCTGCCGCTAAGGCAAGGCCGGGGATAACAAATTTGCGATGACCTAAGGGGGAAGAACCTTAGGTGGATGCCGGTCGATTGGTCAAGCCTAGGCTAGCAAGCCGAAGCGGCGAATATACCCGGTGCGTGGGCCTCAATCACGTTGCCGGTGACGGCGCAGGTAATCATGAGGTAGTCACAAGCGGCGCACTGAGTTTGCACCTGCTGGTCGGGGTAAGTGTGGTGCCTTTCGGCTAGGTGTCCACAGTTAGGGCAGTGTACTTGTTGAGAATGACCAATCATTTTGTAACTCCGGCAGCTTTTTGACAGAACAATTAAGGGATATTATTGGGGTTAGATCTTATTAAAAAGAGTTCCCGCAATGGACAAAACATCACGGGAATTACTTGAGTGGCGCTCAAAAATGCAGACCAAAATCTCATCTTCCCTGGTGTTTATTATCGCCTCGTTTATTAGAGGTGTAAGTTTATTTTATAAATCCTTAATCTTGGGATCAAGCTCGGGGCAATGATCCCCGCCTTTAGATAGAGCTAGCAAGCCAAAAATTGATACGGCTGTTTACAATTCTGAGTCGACGGATGTCGACCGGTTATCGTGCTTACCTTTAATCTCCGAGTCCGGATCCCGCCTTTTTGTTCTGATTTCGGGGATCGCTAGTTTTTTGTTGACTCTTGTAGTTAGGCTCAGAAGCAGAAAACAAGTTTGCCTAGCTTGGTGTGACGTTATTGCCTGTCTGTGCTCTGCTAAGTTTCTGCTCAATTCTTATTTGGCTATGCGCTACCAAATTCGCCACCTAACCCGCTACTGCTATCAGCAGCCCGTCACCCTGCGGCCCCACACTCTGCGCCTGCGACCCCGTAGTGACGGTGCTCAGCAGCTGCGGCATTTTACCCTTGAGGTCACCCCAAAGCCAACTCAGCAGAGCGCGATCGCCGATACCGATGGCAACAGCACCGTAGGTCTGTGGTTTGCGCCTAACCCTGTAGAGCAGTTTGAAATTATCACCACTGCTGAGGTCGAAACCTATCGCACCAACCCCTTTGATTATTTGGCAGAGCCTTGGGCCACTACCCTACCCATCGACTATCCCACCAGCTTGGGAACCACATTAGCCCCCTACTTGGCTTCAGCCAGTGCCCCTGCCCTGGGGCCTGGAGTAGTTGACCTGGCCCAGACACTGGCTCACCAGGTAGAGGGCAACGTTGGGCTTTTTTTGACCGCTCTAGTGGGCCGCATCTACGAAGCCTGTGAGTACACCAACCGACCAACGGGCGCTCCCTGGCCAGGGGGCATCACCTGGGGCAAAAAGCTGGGCAGCTGCCGCGACTTTGCCGTGCTATTTATGGAGGCTTGCTGGGCGGTGGGGGTGGCGGCTCGCTTTGTCAGCGGTTATGAGGAGGGCGACAGCACAAGTCTCGATCGCGACCTGCACGCCTGGGCCGAGGCCTACCTGCCGGGTGGGGGCTGGCGCGCCTTTGACCCCACCCAGGGTCTAGCGGTCAGCGATCGCCATATTGCCCTAGCGGCCAGCCCCTTTCCGGCGCAAACTCTGCCCGTCAGCGGCACGACTCAAGAGGGGAGCCGGGTAGGGTCTAGTCTAGAGACCGAGATTCGGGTGGAGGTGCTGGGGAATTAGGCGGTAGGGCAGGTGAGGCGGGTGGGGAAGATGAGGAGGATGGGGAAGGTAAGGAGGGCGGAAGCATAAGACTGTCGCTTACCCAATCCCCCTCATCTCCCCTATTTTCCTCATCTCCCTCATCACCCTTACCTCCCTCATCACCCTTACCTCCCCAAAGTCTGCCGCGCCCGCTTGCGCAACTCCTTAGCCGGACCGTAGTCGGGGTCAATCTGCAGGGCTTTTTCGAGGGCAATGATCGACTGGTCGTAGCGTTGGAGGTCCCAGGTAGCTTCGCCGCGCACGGTCCAGGCTTCAGCTGACTCACGGTTGCGGGCGATCGCCTGGTCAATGGCACCAATGGCCTCGGCAGAGCGACCTAGCTTTTGCAGCACGCGGCCCCGGTCGAGCCAAGCCTCAAACATAGCGGGCATGAGGCGGTTGGTGCTCTCATACAGCTCTAGGGCGGCCAACAGCTTTCCCTGCTGTTCTTCTGCATTGCCCTTGCTGCGAACGGCCTCAGGGTAGTAGGTGCTGTAGGCCAAAGCGTCGTCGCAGGCAACTATGGCCTCCAGGGGGCGTTTGAGGGCAATCAGGGCTCGGCAGCGCCCTAGGTAGGCTGGCGCATAGTCTGGCTGACTCTCGACCGCTTGGTTATAGGTGACGAGGGCGTCGGGGTAACGGCCCTGGTAGCGCAGGCGATCGCCCTGGCGGGTGAGGTAGACCGCTTTTTCTTCGGGGGGCAGCAGCAGACCAAAATCAGTAGTCAGGGTAGGAATTGCCGCTGCCTGAAACGGTACGGCAGCCCCTGGGGTTGGTTCAAAGGCGATGGTGAGGCCGCTGCGCCAGAGCACTAGCAGGCTCAGCGCCCCGATCAGACTGCTGACCACCATCGAGCGGTGCCTATGGGACTTCAACTCCTCTACTGCCAGGTTTGAAGACACCAGCGGCACCGCTTCACTGGCCCCGTAGGCTAAATCGACTGGAAACAGTGAAGTGGGTTCTTGATCGTCGGCAAAGGCCGTGGGCTCCGAGGTTTCGGTGAGGCCTACGTCAGTGTCGCTGTCGTCTCCTGGAAATGTTGGCCCCCGACCGTTGGCTCCCTTCATCCAGGTCTGGTAGATTTGGGTGCCCAGCAAGCCATGCAGGGGGTTGGGCAGATTTTGCAGGGCTTCGAGGGCTTCTTGAGCTGTGGGGTAGCGATCGCGAAAGTCGTAGCGCACCATTTTGTCGATTACTGCCGCCAGCGACGATGACACCGTTGGGGCATGGTGGCGCCAGGACAGCTCACTGGTAATCGGGTCTTCTTCAATTTTTTGAGGATGGATGCCGGTCAAAGCCCGAATGCCGAGAATGCCCACAGCGTACACATCGCTGCTAAAACGGGGCTTGCCCGCATACTGCTCGTTGGGCATATAGCCGTGGGTACCGATGGCCACGGTGATGTTGGTGGCGCCGGTCTCGGCGTCTAGCAGCGGCGATGAGGTGACTTGCTTAACCGCCCCAAAGTCGATCAGCACCAGCTTGCCGTCGCGGTGGCGGCGGATCAGGTTGGAGGGCTTAACATCGCGGTGAATCACCTGCTGGCGGTGGACAAAGGAGAGAATCTCTAGCACCTCTTGAAGTAGCAGCACCACCCGCGTTTCTGACCAGGGTTTGCCCTCTTCGACCTGACGGTTGAGGCGGCTGCCCTCAATATATTCCTGAGCTAAATAAAACTCTTGGCCCTCTTCAAAGTGAGCCATCAGCGCCGGAATTTGGGGATGATTACCCAGCTGATAGAGCACCCGAGCTTCAGTGTCGAATAGCCGCCGGGCCATATCGAGGGTGCCGGTGTCTTTGTCCTGTACCTTGAGCTGCTTGATCACACACCGAGGGTGGTTTGGCAGGTGGATGTCGGTCACTAAAAAGGTACGGCTGAACCCCCCTGACCCCAGCCGTCGGACAACTTGGTACCGTCCTCCCAGTAGTGTTTGCTCCATGCTGCCCAGAATGTCTTTGTCAGCCTGGTCATTTAACCACAGACCTCATACCCCAATGCCCAGCGGCAGGCCAGCTGGCTTGGTTGCCCATAGCCGCAGCAGAGCCTTTGGCAATCTAGTCGGCTTCAGGATTTCTCTTCGGCTCTGAGGTCAGTCGGTTGTGTAGAACTGTCGGGTCAAATCTCTCCACCGATGCACCAGCTTTAGTTTAGGGCCTGACTGGCTTCCTTGAGCTGACCGCTGGGGCAGCCCCTGGCGACCTTACACATCCTTTACAGCACTTTATCTTAAGTTTCTCAAGCTAGGTCAGGGCTTTACGCTGAAGAGAGCGATCGCTTCAGGCGAGTCCACATCGGTATTTTGGGCAAGCTAAAGTTACCAGCTGCGATCGCCCCCATCGATAGACTGGCTCTGGATTTTTACGACCTCCCCTTCGTTCACCTCTGGCCCTATGTCACAGCCCTCTTGCCCCGATGCCGAGATGTACCTGGCCGTGCTGAGCGCCCTGCCCGACGCGGTCGTTGTCGTTGACCTAAATGGGTCATTGCTATTTTGTAATGCGGTGGCTGAGGCATTGCTGCCAGGGGGAATCGCTGGATTAGGGAGCAGCGGCGACCAGCCAGATTATCAGGTGCTCGATCCGCAGCAGCAGCCCCTGACCCGGTCTGAGCTACCCCTAAGCCGAGTGCTCGCTGGTCAGCACCTGCACAACGAAGAATTGATACTGACCGTGGGGCTGCCCCCCCGAACCCACTGGGTGGCCTGTAGCGGTAGCCTGTCTTCTGGTATGGCGCTGCTAACTCTGCGCGATATCTCCGCTGCCAAACAGCAGGAAGCCAGTCTGGTGCAGCAGGCCTTTTATGACCCGCTCACGGGGCTGCCCAACCGGCATCTGTTGGTCGATCGTCTGGGCCAGGCTCTAGCTTGGGCCCAGGATGACCCTCAGCGGGTGATGGCGCTGCTAGTCATCGGTCTGGAGCAGTTCAAGCGAATCAACGACAACCTGGGGCACCAGGTGGGCGACGAAATGTTGATCGAACTAGGGACTCGCCTCCAGACCCAGGTTGGCCCCAACGACATCGTTGCGCGGCTGGGGCGAGACGAGTTCGCCATCTTTCTAGACAAGTTGACTACTCCCGCTAGCGCGATCGCGCTAACTGAAACAATTCACGCGGCGGTGCAGCAACCCTTTGAGCTCCAGCCGCAGCAGGTTTATGTCAACGCCAGCATTGGAATTGCCTTTGGCTCCGAGACCTACCAAAACGCCTTTGACTGGCTGCGCGATGCCGATGCGGCTATGGAGCAGATTAAAGAGCATCCTGACCTGGGCTGGCAGGTGTTTGACAGTTCTCTCAGGGTGCAACAAGATCTGCGCCTGCAAACCGAAGTTGACCTCCACCAGGCTCTTGAGCGCAGCGAGCTACGGCTGCACTACCAGCCCATCGTCACCCTCAGCAACGAAGAAATTCGCGGCTTTGAGGCCCTGGTGCGGTGGCAGCATCCCACCCGAGGGCTGCTGCCACCGGGGGAATTTATTCACATTGCCGAGGCCAGCGGGCTGATTATTCCCCTAGGCTGGTGGGTGCTGACCGAAGCCTGTCGGCAGATGCAGGTGTGGACCGAGCAATACCCAGCTATGGCTGAGTTTACGGTGAGCGTCAACATGTCGAGTAAGCAGTTTTCGCAGCAGAACATTGTCGAAAGAATTCAGAAAATTTTGAACGACACCGGCTTTGCAGCCAATCGGCTCAAAATTGAACTGACCGAAGGGGTGCTGATCGACCACTCCGACAGCATTATTGCCACCC
This sequence comes from Nodosilinea sp. FACHB-131, assembly GCF_014695395.1. GTDB lineage: Bacteria > Cyanobacteriota > Cyanobacteriia > Phormidesmidales > Phormidesmidaceae > Nodosilinea. The sequence goes on along the minus strand of NZ_JACJOF010000033.1, from coordinate 130,079 downwards.
TGCAGCAGATCAAATCCCTAGGCATTAAGCTGCTGGTGGATGACTTTGGCACGGGCTATTCCTCCCTGAGCTATCTGCACCGCTTTCCCTTTGACTGCCTCAAAATCGATCGCTCCTTCATTGAGAACGCCGACCAAGATTTTGAAAAGCTGGAGATTTTGCAGTCGGTGGTGCGCTTGGCCTGGAACCTGGGCCTCGATGTGGTGGCTGAAGGGGTGGAGACACCGCGCCACCACGCCCAGCTCAAGGCGCTGCGGTGCGAGCTGGGTCAGGGTTATCTGTTCTCCCGTCCCCTAGCGCCCGCCGCCGTGGAGGTTATGATGGCGGAGAAAGCCGCCCTATTGTCCGACCTGCCCACTGTCACCCGCCCCACCTAGGAGGGCGCAGCTGGCAGAAGGGTGCCGTAACTGCCGCTGCCATGCTAATTCGTAAACTGCTTGACTGCCCTGAATTTGTTGCCGGTGACGGTACTCAGCTGCGAGAACTGTTGCACCCCGACAAGCAAGACCTCGCCCTGCGCTACAGTTTGGCCCATGCCATATTGCCGGTGGGGCAGGTGTCTACCCCCCACGCCCTCACCACTTCTGAGGTGTACTACATTCTGGCGGGTCAGGGGGAAATGACTATCGACGGCGAAACTAGCCCGGTCGAGCCGGGGGATGCCGTGTACATACCGCCCCACGCCCGCCAGCACATTCGCAACACGGGCGATCTCCCACTGGTGTTTATTTGCCTGGTTGACCCCGCCTGGCGACAGGAAGATGAGACAGTATTTGAGGCGGCTAACTAGTGTGGCCGTAGCCATCTAGGGAGCCGGACGGCTTTGCGAAGCGTAGTTTGGAGAAACTGCCAGCAGGCTTTGACCCGCTGCCCAAGATCGCGGCGGGGTGGCTTGATGCTACAGCGTTTGAGCTGCCCCAGCAGCTGGGCTAAGGCAGCGTCTCCCTCGGCTAGCTGGGCGGCTAAGCAATGGGGTTTGTTTTGGCAAGAGGTGCATAACATGAGGTGTTGAGTCACGCTGGACTCGAATACAGAACTTGGCGGGACGGCGTCAGCGGTGGTTGGGCCGCCTAAACCCTAACTATCTATATTTTGCGCCGCTAAAAATAAAAGCGGTTTGCAATTAGCTGAATCCAGTTTGAAGGTTTGCGATCGCACCTCTCTCCCCAGTCCAACTTCCAGCCAGTTCAATTTCTGGAAGGGGTAATGTTAAGGCCCATCAGCTTTAGGGCTAGCCTTGAGTCAGGCTGCGGTAGGATTACCGCAAGCTTTCTGAACTCTTGGTGGCCGCTATGCCCGGATCTACAACTGCATTGCAAGCGGTGCGACAGCGCGATCGCGCCTGCCTAGAAGCCCATAACCCCTACGAGCGGCTTCAGGCCCTGCACGAAATTTGGCCGATTGCGGCGGAGAAATACGGCGATACGGTGGCTCTCAACGACCCCCACTACAAGCCCGCCGCCACCCTCACCTACCGTCAACTGGCTGAGGCTATTCGCACCTTTGCCATCGGGTTGCAGGCCCTGGGGGTCGAAAATCGCGCCCATGTGGCCCTGTTTGCCGACAACAGCCACCGCTGGTTCATTGCCGACCAGGGCATTATGACCGCTGGCGGCATGAACGCCGTGCGCAGCGCCACCGCTGAAACCGAAGAGCTCGCCTACATTGCTGAGCACAGCGAGAGCACCGTGCTAGTGGTCGAGACCCTGGCGCTGCTGAAGCGACTGCGCGATCGCATCGAAACCCTGCCCATTTCCCTGGTGATTTTGCTGTCGGACGAAGAGCCGTCCGCGGACGATCGCCTCAAGCTGCTCAACTTTGGTCAGTTGATGGCCCTAGGGGGCGATCGCCCCTACACCCCGGTCGCCATTAAGCCCGAAGATCTGGCCACGCTGATCTATACCTCCGGCACTACCGGCCAGCCCAAGGGGGTGATGCTCAGCCATCGCAACCTGCTCCATCAGATCAACACTCTGGAGGCGGTGGTGCAGCCTCAACCGGGCGATCGCGTGGTGGGCATTTTGCCTTCCTGGCACAGCTTTGAGCGCACCGCCGAATACTTTTTGCTGTCGCGGGGCTGCACCCAAACCTACAGCAGCATTCGCCACCTTAAGGCCGACCTCAAGGCCACCAAACCCCAGTACATGGTCGGTGTGCCCCGCCTGTGGGAGTCGATTTACGAAGGGGCGCAAAAGCAGTTTCGCGAACAAACCCCCGGCAAGCAAAAGCTGATCTTCACCTTTTTTGGCCTGAGCCAGCGCTACGTCGAAAACCTCTGGCGCTACCAGGATATGAAAATTGACGAGCCTGACCTGCCGTCTCTCAAGCGATTGGGGTCGGGGGTGGCGGCCCTGGCCCTGTGGCCCCTGCATCAGCTGGGCAAAAAGCTGGTTTACGGCAAAGTCAGTGAAGCCACTGGGGGACAGGTCAAGCAGCTGATCAGCGGCGGCGGCTCGTTGGCCCGGCACATCGATATTTTCTTTGAAATTATTGGCGTACAGCTGATCGTAGGCTACGGCCTGACCGAAACCGCTCCCGTCCTCTCGGCCCGCAGGCCTTGGCGGAATTTGCGGGGGGCAGCAGGGCAGCCCATCCCCTTTACCGAAATCAAGGTGGTAGATCCTGAAACCCGCCAAGATCTGCCCCAAGGCGGCCAGGGACTGGTACTGGCGCGGGGGCCACAGATTATGGAGGGCTACTACCGCAACCCCGAGGCCACCCAGAAGGCGATCGACTCCGAGGGTTGGTTTGACACCGGTGACCTGGGCTGGATTAGCCGCGACGGCAATGTAGTGCTTACCGGACGAGCTAAAGACACCATCGTGCTGACCAACGGTGAAAACATTGAGCCGCAACCTATCGAAGACGCCTGCATTCGCAGCAAGTACATCGACCAGATTATGCTGGTGGGTCAAGATCAGCGATCGCTCGGTGCCTTGATCGTGCCTAATCTAGAGGCTTTGCAGGCCTGGGCAGCCACTCACTCTCTGTTTGTGGCGGTACCGGGCGACGATGCCCCAGCCCCCGCTGACTGCACCGTGATTACCCTCGACGACGAGCGGGTACAGAAGCTGTTTCGCGATGAGCTGGGCCGCGAAGTGAAAGATCGCCCTGGCTATCGTCCCGACGATCGCGTTGGCCCCTTTCGCCTAATCCTCGAACCCTTTTCCGTTGACAACGGCCTGCTGACCCAAACCTTAAAAGTCCGCCGTCCCGTGGTTACGGCACGGTATCGCGATATGATTGACGCGATGTTTGTCTAGCTGCGGTGGTGTAAAGACTTCACCAACCTGCGGCTGTGCCACGCAGAATAGTCCGGCCATGCCTGCTAGTGGTCGTAGTCCGTATTGGTAATTTCTTTATTGCGTCAAAGATTATGGATGAGAATCAAACGCTGCTGCTCAAGCGGGTGGTCAACATTAAAGCCATTGTGACCCCACTGTGGAAAGAAGAAGCCCAAAAGCAGCTGCAAGCTCAAATTAACCAGGTTGACGGTCGCCTGCAACAGCTTGAAATGCAGGGCCAGCGCATGGTAGCCGAACTGCAAAAACAGGCCGAAGGGCAGCCCGCCAGCGGCGCCATTCAGCAGCAGATGGGCAACATTCAAAACCAGCTCAACCAAGATAAGAGCAAACTGCTCCAGCAAAAAAACCAGAGTCTGCAACAGCTTCAGGAAGTGCAGACCCTCGCGGTAGATGCTGAAGTGGAGCAAGGGAAGGTCGAGAGCTTCTTTAATGTGTCGGTGGGTGACAACTTGGTGCGCAAGCTCCAGGTTGAAATTCTGATCAAGGACGGCATCATTCAAGAGATTCGCGGCGAGCTGTAGTTTAAGAGCGTTTTAGCGTTGGCACCTGCGTGGGTTTGAACGTTTAAACGCTCGAACGGTTCAGCCTTGGGGATAGAATAAATCCTTGGCATCTCTACTGCCCTGTCGTCTTAGCCCTGTTTCGGAAGCCACCTCCATGATTCGCGAAGTTTTCATGCCCGCCCTCAGCTCAACCATGACCGAAGGCAAGATTGTGTCTTGGGTGAAAGCCCCCGGCGACCGGGTAGAGAAGGGCGAAACGGTGGTGATTGTTGAGTCTGACAAGGCCGACATGGATGTGGAGTCCTTCCACGAGGGGATTTTGGCTGCCATTGTGGTGGAAGCGGGCGGCACGGCCCCGGTAGGTGAGGCGATCGCCCTGTTGGCCGAAACCGAATCTGAAGTTGAGGCCGCTAAACAACAGGCCGCTGCCAAAGCCGGTACCGCCGGGGGTGAGTCCAGCCCCAATCCGGAAGCCGCTGCCCCGGTGGCCGTGGTCGAAGCTCCGGCCCCGGCCACCCAAAACGGGGCCTCCTCCGGCAACCGTAGCGGCAGAGTGGTCATTTCTCCCCGCGCCCGCAAGCTGGCCAAAGACCTCAAGGTAGACCTCACCACTCTCCAGGGCAGCGGCCCCCACGGTCGCATTGTGGCCCAAGATGTGGAGCTGGCGGCGGGCAAAAATCCTACTGTTACCGGGCCGGTGGCAACGCCCCTGGCAGCGGTAGTGCCACCCGTGTCTGCTGCCCCTGTGGTTCCCGCTGCTGCTGCTGCCCCAGCCGCTCCGGCCCCCAGCGCCGCCCCCCTGGGACAGGTTGTGCCCTTCAATACCCTTCAGCAAGCCGTTATTCGCAACATGGTGGCTAGCCTGGCAGTACCCACTTACCACGTGGGCTACACCATCACCACCGACAGTTTGGATGCGCTCTACAAGCAAATCAAGTCTAAGGGAGTGACCATGACGGCGCTGCTGGCCAAGGCCGTAGCCGTCACCCTGCAAAAGCACCCATTACTCAATGCGGGCTTTACCGACCAGGGCGTCCAATACCACTCAGGCATCAATATTGCCGTAGCGGTGGCAATGGAAGGGGGCGGGCTGATTACCCCAGTGCTGAAGAATGCCGACCAGTACGATATCTATTCGCTGTCGCGCACCTGGGCCGATCTGGTGGCGCGATCGCGCTCCAAGCAGCTCCAGCCCGACGAGTACACCTCTGGCACCTTTACCCTGTCGAACCTGGGCATGTTTGGAGTCGATCGCTTCGACGCGATTTTGCCACCGGGGCAGGGGTCGATTTTGGCGATCGGGGCCTCTCGCCCCACGGTGGTCGCTACCCCTGACGGCATGATGGGCGTCAAGCGTCAGATGCAGGTCAATATTACCTGCGACCACCGCATCATCTATGGAGCCGATGCCGCCGCTTTTCTCAAGGATCTGGCCAACGTGATTGAAAACAATCCCCAGTCCTTAACCCTGTAGCTATGAATTCAGTCGATCTTGCCTTCTTGCCCGCCCTCGAACAAGCTCGGCTGATTCGCAACAAAGACATTTCGCCCCTGGAGCTAGCGGAAATTTATCTAGAGCGCATCGAGCGGCTCAACCCGTCTCTGGGGGCCTACGTGACGGTGATGGCAGAGCAGGCCCTGGCCGATGCTAGGGCTAAAACCGAGCACTTGGTCAGCAACCCTGAGAATTTGCCGCCGTTGTTTGGGGTGACAGTCTCAGTCAAAGATCTGAACCCGGTGGCGGGGGTAGCCTGCGCCTATGGGCTCAAGGCCGCCTGCAATCTCATCGCCCCTGAAGACGACTACATCGTCGGCAAGCTGCGCCAGGCGGGGATGATTATTTTGGGCAAAACCGCCACATCCCAGCTTGGTTCGCTGCCCTATACTGAGCCACCGGGCTTTCCGCCTGCCCGCAACCCGTGGAATTTGAACTACACACCGGGGGGCTCCAGCGGCGGGGCGGCGGCGGCCTTGGCGGCGGGACTGTGCGCAATTTCCCAAGGCTCGGATGGCGGCGGTTCGCTGCGTGGCCCGGCCTTTTGCTGCGGTCTCGTAGGCATGAAGGCCTCTCGGGGGCGAATTAGCTTTTCACCCGTGGGGGAGCGGCTCAACGGGCTGGCCGTCAACGGCCCCCTGGGGCGTACTGTGGCTGACACAGCCGCTCTGTTAGATATGCTGAGCGGCTATGAAGTGGGCGATCCCTACTGGCTGCCCGATCCAGAGCCCTCATTCTTGGCTGGGCTGGATGCGCCGCCCAAGCCGTTGCGGATTGGTTATGCTACCCGTCTTGACCCCATTGGCGAGGTTGACCCCATCTGCCGCCAGGCGATCTACGAAACTGTGCAGCAGGTCGAAGATCTGGGCCACAGAGCCGAAGAGGTGATCTTTCCCAACCTGGAAGACTTAATCGAGCCCTTTGTAGTGGTGTGGCAATCGGTGCTGACCGAGGTGGGCGTGCCCTGGGTGGTGATGGAGAAGATGAATCGCTGGCTCTACTGGCGGGCCTGGCGGATCAACAGCGGTGCCTACCTGCGATCGGTAGCCAAGCTCCAGCAGGTGGCTCGCCGGATTGTGAAATTTTGTCAGCCCTACGACGTGCTGATTTTGCCGGTGTATACGCACCCCACTATCAAAGTTGGCGAGTGGAAGGGGCTGCGATCGCCCAAAGTGCTCGAAAATGTCATCAACTGGGTGGCCCCTTGTCCACCCTTCAACGCCAGTGGCCAGCCCGCCCTGGCAATTCCCAGAGGCTTTGCCCCCAACGGCTTACCGATTGGCGTGCAGCTGGTGGGTCGCCCTGCCGACGAAGCCACCTTACTGACCCTGGCGGCGCAGCTTGAACAGGTTAGCCCCTGGAGTCACCAGCGGCCTACGTTTGCCACAATTGGCGACACCGAACCCAGAGATGCCGCCCCGATCGCGTAGAAGCAAGGTTTTGTGGTCGCTGTTGTTGCGATCGCTGCCTGGGACTAACGCCAAGCCAGGTTAATTCGCAGTGCTCTCGCTGTTAAGATGAATGGAGTGAGAACCTATTTCAATTCAAAATGAATTTCACGACAATTGTCCTCGTTTGAGATGGTTGCTCGGCAACTCCCTTTGCAGCGGCCATCGACTCAATTCGCCGATAGAGCGGCTAGCAGTTTCAGCGATCGAGCTGGCGCTGTAGCTGCATTTTTCCCTGTTTGGGTAGTATCCTCGGTTGGTTTTTTTATGGAATACGATCCCCTTCAGGACAGGCAGCGATACGATACGTTTTTGGTTGAAAAAACAGTTTACAAAGGTGTCTTTGTCGCTGCTTTGGTCATTGGATTGGCCATCGCTGTGGGGGGTGCTTTTGAACTAAAGCTGGTGTCGCTGCCGGAGCAGCTAACTTGGGGAGGCTGGTTAACGATTGGAGTGACGCTGGGCGCTTTTTTGCTCAATGCTCTGACCACCCTGCCAGCTGATGCTATTTTTTTGGCGGCCCTAGCCATCTTGTTGCTGACTGGGGTGCTCGATACGGCCACCGCCCTGGCTGGGTTTAGCAACCCCGGCATGATGACCGTAGGGGTGCTGTACGTCGTTGTGGCTGGGCTACAGCAGACTGGCGGGTTAGATATTATTTCGCGCGCGGTGTTGGGACTGCCTAAGGGGCAGACCACAGCGCTACTGCGGCTCATTCTGCCGGTGCTGGGTATGAGCGCCTTTCTCAACAACACGCCGGTTGTGGCGATGTTTATCCCGGTGGTCAGCGACTGGTGCCGCAAACTGCGCATCAGCCCTTCTAAGCTCATGATTCCGCTCAGCTACGCGGCCATTATGGGGGGCATGTGCACACTTATCGGTACCAGTACCAACCTGGTGGTCAACGGGCTGCTGGTGTCTGAAACCGACTACCCCGGCCTCAAGCTATTTGATCTAGTGCCGGTGGGGGTGCCCTGTGCGATCGCCGGTACCCTCATGCTAGTTTTAGCCCAGCGCTGGCTGCTGCCCCAGCGCAAACCCGCCATTACTGACACCGACGACCCACGAGAGTACACCGTCGAAATGGTGGTCGAAAACCACAGCCCCCTGGCGGGTAAAACCGTTGAACAGGCTGGGCTGCGCCATCTGCCAGGGCTGTACCTGACCGAAATTCAGCGAGGGGGGCGGCTGCTGACCGCTATTGGCCCCCAAGAGATGCTGCAAGAGCAAGATCAGCTGGTGTTTGTGGGCATGGTCGACTCGATTGTCGACCTCAATCAGATTCGAGGCTTACAGCCCGCCACCGACCAGGTATTTAAGCTCGATACCCCTCGTACCGAGCGCACTCTGGTAGAAGCGGTGGTGTCGAACACCTGTCCGCTGGTGGGCATTACCATTCGCCAAGGCAAGTTTCGCAGCCGCTATGGGGCGGTGGTGCTGGCGGTGGGTCGCAATGGTGAGCGCTTGTCGGGCAAAATTGGCGATATTCGGCTTCAGACCGGTGATACTTTGCTGTTGGAAGCCAATCCGTCGTTCTTGGAGGAGCGCCGGGCTTCCCGCGATTTTTACCTGGTCAGCGAGGTGCCCAACTCTGACCCGCTGCGCCACGATCGCGCCCCCATAGCCCTGGCGATTTTAGTACTCATGGTGGCCCTGGCCACCTTCGGTTGGATGGACATGCTCAATGCTGCTACCCTAGCGGCCCTACTGATTGTGGTCACCGGCTGCTGCTCGTTTCAGCAGGGCTTTCGCACCATCGACTGGTCGGTGGTGGTGGTGGTGGCGGCCGCCCTGGGTTTGGGCAAGGCGCTGGAGGTCACCGGTGCTGCCGCCGTGCTAGCGAGTGGGGTGCTGGGCCTGGCTGGCGACAACCCCTGGGTAGCCCTAGCCATTGTTTACGGCGTGACTACCGTCCTCACCGAGGTGATTACTAACAACGCGGCAGCGGCGGTGGTGTTTCCCATTGCGCTGTCGCTGTCGCAGAGTTTGGGGGTGAGCTTCATTCCCTTTGTGGTAGCTCTGATGATTGCCGCTTCGGCTAGCTTTAGCACCCCGATTGGCTACCAGACCAACCTCATGGTCTACGGCCCTGGTGGCTATAAGTTCACCGATTTCCTGCGGGTGGGCATTCCCTTTAACCTGGCCTTTTGGCTACTCACGGTGCTAATTGCTCCGCGGGTCTACCCCTTCTAGCCTTTAAAAATAAACTAGGGCCGCGATCGCACCAAGCTGGCTAGATCTGGCCCTGGTAAAAAAAGGGGACTAAAGCTGGGATTACTACCCTGGAAAACTTGCTACGCTTTGGGTGCCGGCTCAAACTTGTGAGCGTGGTCTTGCAGCAGCGAGCTGACTTGACTGAGCACGTTGTCGCCAGTTTTCTTCTGGATGATCTGGCGCTCGGGGTAGAAGTCGGGCTTGTCGAGGTTGCGGGAGATGGCCTGCTGCACCTGGTCGGCAATTAGGGCAGACAGCTCACCGCGAGCACTTTCCCGCTGAAAGTTAGCGCCTTCTTCAGTGGTGGCGTAGAGGGGCGGCAGCCTGTTGAGGGCGTAGGCGGCAATATCGCCTAAATCAAGGGTTTTGTCAGAGGTAGACTCGATCTCGGCCACCCGCGAAATCGCCTCGGTCAGCACCAGTTCTTCCATCACGTTGATGAACTGTTTGCGGGGCACGGCTACGACTTCGCCGGTCAGCAGGGCTCCCATCAGGCGATCGAGCGCCATATATTCTTCAATCGAAAGCTCAGCAGCGGTGTCGCAAATGCGACCTACTTCGGCCTCCATAGCGGGGGTAAGGTAGCCGTCTTGTAGGGCTTGTTCAACAATTTTTTCGATAGTCATTTGGCCAAAAGCTCCATGAAACTGGCGGATTAACGGCTTTTACTGGAAATTAGGGGACCGGAATATCAATAGGGGTAGGCATCCACCTGGGTTTAGTTTGCCCCAATCAATTCGGCAGACCACAGGAACGTGTGAAGACTGCTTGGGGGCACGGCGACGAATTAAGAATATTTTAGGAAGCCAATGGCCTGCTTCCAGATTTGGTGTTTGCTCTGGTCCTCGGTTTGTATGCAGATGCATTGGGGGTCTTGCCATACGACCCGACCCGTAATAACGTCGCCGGTGATGAGCTTGACCTCAATCGGGGCATGATCGCGAATTAGATTTTGAACCTGGCGCACGCTCGGCAACCCGGTGGCAAATTCTTGAGACATGGTGCTAGGCCACTGAACTTATGCTGGTCTTACGGTACCCCGTTTAGCAGGGCTAGGTGACAAGGGGAGGGAATTTGTTAAGGAAGGTGAGGCGATGAGAAAGGTGAGGGAGATGAGGAGTTGGGGAAGGTGATGGGAAGATCGAGGCTGCCTCGATCTCAATACAGGCTATTTCAAATTCAATTTTTCTATCCCCTTACCTCCCTTATCTCCCCTACCTCCCTCATCTCCCCACTTTGGCCGATAATTAAGTCTCACTCATTCAGCGGCGGCGCGTTATGGAATTTAGCAAGTACCACGGCTTGGGCAACGACTTTGTTTTGGTGGATAACCGTCACCAGGTGGAGCCTGTGATTAGCCCGGAGATGGCGGTGCAGTGGTGCGATCGCCATTTTGGCATTGGCGCTGACGGGGTGATCTTCGCGCTGCCGGGGCAGGGGGGCACTGATTACACCATGCGCATTTATAACTCCGACGGCTCGGAGCCGGAGATGTGCGGTAACGGCATTCGTTGTATGGCCAAGTTCCTAGAGACCTTAGAAACCGCCGATGGCAAAGCCCCCCAGGCACCCCACACCTACCGGATTCACACCCTAGCGGGGTTGATTTCGCCCACTCTGCAACCCGATGGCCAGGTGACGGTCGATATGGGGCCGCCCTATCTGCTAGCGCGGGAGATTCCGACTACTCTGGCGGCGGCAGAGGAGAAGGTAGTGGGTGTACCGCTGACGGTAGCCGAGCAAACTTGGGATGTGACCTGCGTCAGTATGGGCAACCCCCACTGCATTACGTTTGTGGAGGACGTGGAGGCGATCGCGCTGGAAAGCCTTGGTCCTCAGTTCGAGCACCACAGCGTATTTCCCCAGCGGATCAATACTGAGTTCATTCAAGTAGTGCGGCCCGACTATCTGAAAATGCGGGTGTGGGAGCGAGGGGCAGGCATTACCCTGGCCTGTGGCACCGGAGCCTGCGCTTCGTTGGTGGCAGGGGTGCTGAACGGGTTGTGCGATTGGGCCGCCACGGTCGAACTTCCCGGTGGCCCCCTCTACATCGAGTGGTCAGCCACCGACAATCGGGTCTATATGACTGGCCCTGCTGAGTTGGCCTTTAGGGGCACTAGAGCTTAGGACGCTGGTTGGTCGGTTGAGAGAAGTGGGTAGGTGACCTAGAGACTCCTACCCATTCACGGGTCGCTTGACTAAGATGCCGTGCAGCCCAGCGGCTTTGGCCCCTTCAAAATCCTCGGTTTTGCTGTCACCGACGTGCCAGGCTTGGCTGGCGTCGCAGCGGTGCTTTTGCAGAGCGGTGGCAAAAATGAGTGGGTCGGGCTTGGCGGCCCCGGCCTCAGACGAAAGCGTAACTGAGCTGAAATAAGGGGCTAGGTTGAGTTCTTCGAGCACTTGATATAGCCGGGTGTCGAAGTTTGAGATTACCCCCAGGGTGATGCCGCGCCGCCGCCAGCGATCGAGAGCCGGGGGCACGTCGGGGTAGAGTTCCCATGGGGCGGCGGTGGCAAAGTGGGCGTAGAGGTCGGCGAAAAAACTGTCGAAGTCCACGAAGCGATCGAGCACCCCGGCACTGCTAAAAGTCTGCTGGGCAACCACCCGCCACCAGCGATACTCCTGCTCGGGTACTGTGGCTGGGTCGCTGCCGGGGAAAGCCATTTCTGGGGCAGCTTTAAAGGCCCGGAAAAACGCCTGATTTAAGACTGCAGGGTCGACCTCAATGCCGTGGTGCTGGGCTAGGTCGGCGTAGACTGCGCCAACGCTGCCCGCCACCCCAAACAGTGTGCCAACCGCATCTAAAAAAATCACCCGAGGTTGCGGAGAATTAGCCATTACGTTGAACGTCTAGCAACTGAACAGCTTTAGCTTAAAGGCAAAGCTGCGGCTTGCAGCGAATTTGAAGAATTTCCAGGGCGAGAAACCCCCTAGGCTTCGCTGTAGGCATCCATGCCGATGCAGGAGCAAATCAGGTTGCGATCGCCGTAGGCCTGGTCGATGCGGTTCACTGCTGGCCAAAACTTGGCGCTGCGGGTGAACGGTGTCGGAAACACCGCCTGCTCTCGGCTATAGGGACGCTCCCAGTCAGACACCAGATCGATCGCCGTATGGGGCGCGTTTTTGAGCAGGTTGTTGTCACGATCGCTTTCCCCATTCTCAATGGCGCGAATTTCGTCGCGAATGGCGATCATCGCGTCGCAGAAGCGATCGAGCTCTGCCTTTGCTTCACTTTCGGTGGGCTCGACCATTAGCGTGCCCGCCACCGGCCACGACATCGTCGGTGGGTGGAAGCCATAGTCGATCAGCCGTTTGGCCACATCTTCTACCCCAATATCCGCCGACTTTTTAAAGGGCCGCAGGTCGAGAATGCATTCGTGGGCTACCCGCCCGTTCTGCCCGGTGTAGAGAATGTTGTAGTGCCCCGCCAATCTTTGGGCAATGTAGTTGGCATTGAGAATGGCAATTTCTGTGGCCCGTGTCAGCCCCGCACCGCCCATCATGGCAATGTACATCCACGAGATCGGCAGAATGCTGGCGCTGCCCCAAGGGGCTGACGTCACCGCGCCAATGCCCTGATTACCGCCAACTCCGCTCGTTAGGCTGTGTCCCGGCAGGTAGGGTACCAGGTGGCTTTTTACCCCAATTGGGCCGACCCCTGGCCCGCCGCCGCCGTGGGGAATGCAGAAGGTTTTGTGCAGGTTGAGGTGGCAGACATCGGCTCCAAAGTCAGCGGGGCGGCAGAGACCAACCTGGGCATTCATATTGGCCCCATCCATATAAACTTGGCCACCGTGGGTGTGGATGATGGCGCAGATTTCGGCAATACCTGCCTCAAATACCCCGTGGGTAGAGGGATAGGTGACCATCAGGGCTGACAGATTCTCACCGTGCTTTTCGGCCTTGGTTTGTAGGTCGGTCACATCGATGTTGCCATCTTCATCACAGGCGACGGGGACGACCTTCATGCCGGCCATAACGGCGCTAGCGGGGTTGGTGCCGTGGGCCGACTGGGGAATCAGGCAGACGTTGCGATGGTGGTCGCCTCGCCGTTGGTGATACTCACGAATTACCAGCAGACCGGCATATTCGCCCTGGGCACCGGCGTTGGGCTGGAGCGAAACGCCGTCAAACCCAGTAATTTCGGCCAGCCAGGTTTCTAAGTTGGCAAACAACTGCCGGTAGCCTGCGGTTTGCTCCGCGGGTGCAAAGGGGTGAATTTGGCCAAATTCGGGCCAGGTGATCGGCACCATCTCGGCGGTGGCGTTGAGCTTCATGGTGCATGACCCCAGCGGAATCATTGCCGTCGCTAGGGAGAGATCCTTGTTTTGCAGGCGATAGAGGTAGCGCAGCATCTCCGTTTCGGAGTGGTAGCGGTTGAAGGTGGGGTGGGCGAGGTAGGGGGAGGTGCGCTGGAGGGAGTGGGGGAGTGGGGGCGTTAGGGGGTGAGGGAGTTTTGAATTTTGAATTTTGAATTTTGAATTGGGCTCGCCGGTAAAGACGGTGACGAGGTCTTGAAGATCAGCGTCGGTAACGGTTTCGTCGAGGGCGACGATCAGGGTTTGGGCATCGAGCACGCGCAGATTGATGCGGTGGTCGGCGGCGCGGTCGAGGATGGCGGCCTGGGCATCGCTCACTGTCACCTGTAACGTATCGAACACCGGCTCTTTGCCCAGCTCAAAGCCAGCTTCGGCGAGGGCGGCAGCGAGGGTCTGGGTTTGGAAGTGGATGTGGGAGGCGATCGCCCGCAGCCCCTCCGGCCCGTGATACACCGCGTACATGCTGGCCATAATTGCCAGCAGCACCTGGGCGGTGCAGATATTGCTGGTAGCGGCGTCGCGGCGAATGTGCTGTTCGCGGGTTTGCAGGGTGAGGCGCAGGGCGGGGTTGCCGTAGGTGTCCTTAGAGACGCCTACCAAGCGACCGGGCAGCTTGCGGGCAAAGCTGTTGCGAGTGGCAAAGAAGGCAGCGTGGGGGCCACCAAAGCCCAGGGGTACGCCAAAGCGCTGGGTGTTGCCGACCACAATGTCAGCGCCAAATTCACCAGGCGGACGCAGTAGGGTAAGGCTAAGCAGATCGGCGGCAACGGTGACCAGGGCATGGTTGGCGTGGGCCTGGGTCACAAAGTCTTCGTAATTGTAAATGGCCCCATTGGTGGCGGGATATTGCAGCAGCACCCCAAACACCGGAGTGTCGAAGCTGAAGGTTTGGTGGTCGCCCACGACGACCTCAATGCCCAGGGGTAATGCGCGGGTTTTGACCACATCAATGGTCTGCGGATGGCAGGCGGCGGAAACCCAGAAGGTTTTGGCGTTTTTCTGTTTACGGGCGTTAAAGGCCAGGGTCATGGCCTCGGCGGCGGCAGTGCCTTCGTCTAGCAGAGAGGCATTGGCAATTTCCATAGCGGTCAGATCGACCACCATGGTTTGGAAATTGAGCAGGGCCTCTAGCCGCCCCTGGGAAATTTCGGGCTGGTAGGGGGTGTACTGGGTGTACCAGCCGGGGTTCTCAAGCACATTGCGCTGAACCACCGCTGGGGTGAAGGTGTTGGCGTAGCCCAGACCTAGGTACGACCGCCACACTTGATTCTGATTGGCGAGGGTTTTGAGCTGGGCCAGAGCTGTGGCCTCGTCTGCTCCCTGGGGCAGCTTGAGAGCCTGGGGTAGCCAAATTGCCGCAGGCACGGTGGCGTCGATCAGCTCATTCAACGTGGCGTAGCCCAGAGCCGCGAGCATCGCCTCAGTGTCGTCATCGGTTGGTCCCAAATGGCGGGCTGCAAAAGGGCTGAGGGGGGCAGCAGGGGCGGTGCCATTGGTCCCTGAAGTGTCGGTGTCGGCATCAATGGTGCTGGTCTGGGGAAAAAGTTGCGTCATACCCGTTTGCGGATGGCTCCAGAATGGTTAGGGTTGCCTCGATCGCGCCCAGGATCTAAGCGCCTCTTCATTCATATCTTGAAACATTGGCGGTAAATTTGCTGGCCGTTGGCACCCTCAAGGGACAAATTCAAGCGGTTGGGTCAGGCTGTGGGGGCGAGTTGGGCGACAAAGGGGGCGATCGCCGCCGCCGTCTCTTGGGGCTTTTCTAGGTGGGGCACATGGCCGCAGTTGGGAATCCAGACCAGCTTGCTGTTAGGAATCGCGCGCTCAAATCGCTGCGCGTCCTTCGTCCCCAAAATTTTGTCCTGCTCCCCCCAGAGCACCAGGGTCGGGGAAGTGATTTCAGGAATTTTAGTGGTCAAAAAGTTGTAGCCGCCGCTTTTGGTGAAGGCAATCAGAGCCTCCTGCCAACTGGGGCACTGGAGATGTAGGGCGGCGCACAGTTCCGCATCGGTGGTGACGAAGGCTTTGTCGAAGTAGGCCTGACGGCTAATGCCGCGCCGCACCCTGGGGTTGCGCAAAAAGGCGGTGGCCCAGCTATCCAGCGGTGGCACCATCAAATTGCCCATGGCGGGGCCAGCGGCAAAGCCAGCGGCGTCGATCAGCACCAGACCCGCTACGGCCTCGGGATAGGTTAAGGCAAAGTCGATAGCGGCTGCTCCGCCCATGGAGGCCCCTACCAGCACCACCGGACGGCCAATCTGCTGCTGCCAAAAGCTGTGCAGGTGCAGCTTGATAGCTCCGGGGGAGAGATTGGGGCTGAGGGTGCGATCGCTAAACCCAAACCCCAGCAGATCAACGGCCCAGGCCTGGGGGTTCAGCAGCGGCAGCAGCCGGCGAAACTCAAGCAGCGAGCTGTCAAACCCAGGGATCAGCAGCAGAGGCGGCGTGCTGCCGCTATCTGTTCCTGCCACATAGGCCGTGGGAATAGCGACGTCAGCGAGCGGTGTGTTGATTGCCGCCACCTGTACTTGAGCCGCCATTGCGATCGAGGTGGGTTCACTTAGCCCCGCAGCGGCGGCGGGCAATACAGAGACAGCCATAGGTGAAGATAGTGCAAAACCTGCTGCCTATTCTCACGCATTCTTAGGCTCCGGGCCAGGCTACTCCAAAAATTTGTTCTCACTGGTGCAGGTTGATCTGGTGAGATCCAATAGCGATGCCATAGTCACCGTAGACGTCCTGTCCTAACAGGCCGTGGCTGCCGCCGATGGCGACTATTACCTGTTCGCGGCGGAGGCCACCCAATTCAACGGCATTCACATAGCCAACGGGCAGGCTCACCACGCTGCCGTCAGCGATTCTGGCCTGGATTGTGCCCACAACGATGACCCCCACCGCTTGGGCCATCTCGGCGGTAATTAAGGTGCCGGTAGCTCCGGTGTCAAACAGCATGGGGAAGGTCTGAGCGCCGCTGCTGCCCTGTAGGGTGACGGCCACAATGGGTGTGCCCCCCTGCCGCCCCTGAATCGGGATTTGGGCTGCCAACCCAGCCGGTAAAACCGGCTTGGGGGCAGGGGCAAGGGCTGCCGCTGACACGATAGAACCCGTGGCCCGGTTCTGAGCCGCCGTCAGGTGTTGCTTATATTCCTGGGCCTTGGTTTGGGCCTGGGCGTGGTTGGGGCTGCTGCTGGGTACCTGCTCCATCAGGCCGATCGCCTGCTGCCAGCGACTGGCGGCCAGCTGCCAATCAGCCTTAGACTGGGCCGACTGACCAATGGCGACAGCGCTAGTAGCCCGATTCACCGCCTCTCGAAAAGAATCTGGGGTCGGGGAGGGTGGCACCGGAGCCGACTCGGCAGCGATCGGTAAAACGACTGGCTCAGGGGCGATCGCCGCCTGAGAGGTTCCCATGGCCTCCTCGTGGGGAATGCCTGGCACTATCGTACTTGCCAACAGGTCGCAGCCCGCTAAACTCAGGGCTATCGTTGCCAGCACAAACCGATTAGCGATCGCCCAGGCTCTTTCCATAGCTGCTCCAGTCGCTCAAGTGCTTAGTCTCAAAACATAAGATGCCCCATTCACATCCTGTGACCGTCACGGTTGATCTGTGTTTGCACCAAAGCGGATCGAGAACCGCACCAGATTGGGCAGCTGGAGAACGATTTAGTCAGTGATGTAATAGCTGAAAGTTGGCCTTTGGCCTTAGGATAATAGCGATTCTTAGCGCTGAACAAATCGCCATGGTTTTCCCTGATGCCCCTCCCGCAGTGCTTGTATTGGCCGATGGCTCGGTGTTTCGAGGCTGGTCGTTTGGGGCACCGGGCACCGTGATGGGAGAGGTGGTCTTCAACACCGGCATGACGGGATATCAAGAAGTCATGACCGACCCCAGCTACTGTGGCCAGATTGTCACGTTTACCTACCCCGAGCTGGGCAATACCGGCGTTAACCCCGACGATGAGGAGTCGAGTCGGCCCCACATTAGGGGTGCGATCGCCCGCAACATCTGCGAAATTCCCAGCAATTGGCGCTCCACCCAGTCGCTGCCCAACTATCTCAAGACCCACAAGATTCCCGGCATTTTTGGCATCGATACCCGCGCCCTCACCCGCAAACTGCGCACGGCAGGGGCCATGAATGGGGCCATTTCTACCGCTGTGCTCGACCCCCAGGAGCTACTGCGCCAGCTGCAAGACGCGCCTTCGATGGCCGGCCTTAATCTGGTCGATCAGGTCACCACCGAGCAAATCTATGAGTGGACTGAGGTTACCGACGATGCCTGGGCCTTTGGCCCCACTGCTCCGACCCCAGGCGAAGGCGCTCCGCTAACCGTAGTTGCCGTTGATTTTGGCGTAAAGCGCAACATTCTGCGCCGCCTAGCTAGCTATGGCTGTCGGGTAATTGTGGTGCCTGCCAGCGCTACTCCAGAGCAAATTATGAGCTATCAGCCCGACGGTATCTTCCTGTCCAATGGCCCCGGCGACCCGGCGGCAGTGACCAAGGCCCCAGAGCTGGTGCAGGCGCTTTTGAACCACTCGCTGCCCACCTTCGGCATCTGCATGGGCCACCAGATCCTGGGGCTCTCGCTGGGGGCATCCACGTTTAAGCTGCGGTTTGGCCATCGCGGGTTAAACCAACCCTGCGGCTTAGAACGTCAGGTGGAGATCACCAGTCAAAATCACGGCTTTGCCCTCGACGCGGCCTCAATTCCTGAAGACACAGTTACAGTGACCCACCTCAACCTCAACGATCAGACCGTAGCCGGGCTCGCCCACAAAACTCTGCCCCTATTCTCAGTGCAATATCACCCTGAGGCCAGCCCTGGTCCCCACGATGCCGACTACCTCTTCGCCAAGTTTGTTGATTCCATGCGCACCCATCGCCAGCAACAGTTAGCCGTCTGATGGTAATGGGTGCCCACTTGAGGGGGTTCCCAATCAGGCTGGCAAAGTTTAGCCAAACCGCTATATGCTATCTGTCTACAGTGGGGCAGTAACCCTGACTCAAGTCAGACTCAGGTTATGAGCTTTGCGGTCCGTCGGTTGGGGTACGGTTTCACCCCTTGCGGTCAGCAGTATCCTGGCCTATATTTAACGTCGAATTGGAGCACGAGGAGGTTTCCCATCGCTGAATCTCTAACCCTGACTGTAAGCTTACGAGGCACCCGCGATGTCAGGGGAACCTATCAACTTTTTCGCCTCACGGGCTTGTTAGACGCTTTCTCAGAACCTGCTTTTCGCAAGGTAATGACCAAGTACGTCGAAGCGGGACCGAACAATATCATTTTGGATTTGGCAACTATCGACTTTGTCGATAGCTCTGGTCTTGGTGCCCTGGTGCAGCTGGTTAAAAAGGCGACCACCGAAGGTGGCACTGTGCAGGTGGTAACAAACCCTCGCGTTACCCAAACTGTGAAGCTGGTGCGGCTAGAGAAGTTTCTGTCGCTACAGCCCTCAGTGGAAGATGCGATCGCCCATCTCGAAAACCCGCCCAGTGAATAGCTCTAGGTCTCTATTGGCCTAGTCAGAGGTAGCTGTGGCAGACCTATCCCCCGAGCCTTCGGCCAGCCTGCTGTGGCTGCTGCAGTTTAGTGACCACAGTCCTGCTGGGTCCCTTACCCTAGAGCAGGTCAATGCCCTATCCCCCGTAGCCCTTGCCTACATTGGCGATGCGGTCTATGAACTATTTGTGCGGGGGAGTTTTTTGCTGCCCCCCAAACGTATTCAGGCCTTTCATCAGCAGGTCGTCAACCAGGTTCGAGCTGAGCAGCAGGCCCATCAGGTACAGCAGCTCTTGCCGCTGCTCACGGCGGCTGAACAAGACCTATTGCGCCGAGGACGCAATGCCTCATCTCGTGGTCCCCGACGGGTTGATAGCCAGATTTATCAGCAGTCCACCGCGTTTGAGGCTCTGATTGGTTATCTGTATTTAACCGATCAGAGCCGTCTCGCAGAGCTGCTCAGCACCCTAGAGCTGTCAGTTGCCCCCTCTAGCTCCCAGGCTTCCTCAGAGAACCCGCTTGTTTGAGAGTGGTTTGATCTATGGCTGTTGCTCCATCTGCCAGGCGGCGCGTACCAGGCGAATATCTTCGTAGCTAAAGGTGGGGCCAAGGCGATCGCGCATTTCCGTCAGCGACCCATGCTCCATTTCTGCCAGCACATCAACAATAGCCCGCTGGCGATCGGCGCTGACCAACTGATCGACATCCACCGTCTCACCCTGGCGAATCAGCTGTTCTAGATGACTGGCGACGGTGGTGGCTTTAAGACCACGCCGGGCGGCAACCTCCTCGACAGATAGTCCCTGGCGGTGAAGCTCCAGCGTTTGGCGGTGAGTATCGCCCACGGTTTGACGGCGTTCTCGGGCCGGCCGCAAGCGGCCCCGCGCGGCTCCGGGGTCGGACTCTAGCCCGTAGTCGGCGCAAAACTGACGAATGGCATCGGTAAACACCTCACCATATTGGACCAGTTTGCGGCTACCCACCCCCGAGACCTGGCCAAAGGCCTCCATGGTCTGAGGCCGAGTCTGGGCCATTTGCCGCAGGGCTGACTCTGGAAAGACGACGTAGGGGGGCACACTCTGCTGATCGGCTAGCTTTTTGCGCAGGGCTTTGAGCACCGTTAAAAGCTGGCCCACCTCAGGGGTATCCTCAAGCGTGGACGCTTCGGCAGGGCCAGGGGTAAAGTCCTTCGGTACTGCTACCTCTACAGAAATTTGCTTGCGCAAGACCTGCCAACTGGCAGCATTGAGTTTGAGCACCGGGTAGCCGTCGGTGGTTTCATCGACTAAGCGCTGGTGGAGGAGCGATCGCCCCAGCAACCGCCACTCCTCTACCGATCGATCCTTGCCAATACCGTGGGTTGAGAGCTGATCGTGGCGCAGATCCAGAATTTTCTGCTTCTTTGAACCGCGCAGCACGTCAATGATGTGGGCCATGCCAAACCGCTCCTGGCAGCGGGCCACACAGGAGAGAAACTTTTGCGCTTCAACAGTCCAGTCCTCTACTGGCGGCGGGTTAGTACAGTTATCGCACTGATGACACAGTCCATCTAAGTGTTCGCTTAGGGTTTCACCAAAATAGCTGAGCTGCACCCGGCGGCGACATACCGTGGTTTCGGCATAGTCCACCATTTGTCTAAGCTGTTGGCGAGCAATGCGCTGCTCGGCTTCATCGGGCTTTTGGCTAATCAAATAGTCCGCCGTGGCTACATCACCGTAGGCCAGGTACAGCGTGCAGTGAGCCGGTTCGCCGTCGCGCCCCGCCCGTCCGCTCTCTTGGTAATAGCCCTCAATGTTGCGGGGAATATCGTAGTGAATAACAAACCGCACGTCGGGCTTGTTAATACCCATACCGAAGGCCACCGTGGCCACCATCAGGCGCACATCGTCGCGAATAAACCGAGTCTGGTTCTCCCGTCGCACCTCGTCTGCTAGGCCGGCATGGTAGGGCAGCACCGACTCCCCATCCTCCCTGAGTCGCTGGGCCAGCTCATCGACCCGCTTGCGGCTAAGGCAGTAAATGATTCCAGACCCTTGGTGCTGTTTGACCTGCTGCCTCAGCTCCTGATAGCCGTCGCGGTTTTTGGGGCGCACCTCGTAAAACAGGTTGGGTCGGTTAAAGCTTGATACCTGCACCAGCGGGTCGCGCAGCCGCAGCTGCTGGGCAATATCGACCCGCACCCGCTCAGTTGCCGTGGCGGTCAGCCCCATCACGCCAATTTGGGGAAACTTCTCCCGCAGCACCGACATCTGCCGGTACTCGGGGCGAAAGTCATGCCCCCACTCCGACACGCAGTGGGCTTCATCGATGGCAAAGCCGCTCACCCCCACGGTCTGGATCAACTGCCCCAGCAGCCCAAAAAAGCCCGGACTCATCAACCGCTCGGGCGACACGTACAACAGCTTAATTTTGCCTGCCAGCAAGTCGGCTTCTCGCTGGCGAATGGTGGCGAAGTCGAGGGAACTGTTCAGGCAGGTGGCAGCCACGCCGTTATCGGTCAGGCTATCGACCTGGTCCTGCATCAGGGCAATCAGCGGCGAGATTACCACCATCACCCCTATCTTGAGCAGGGCAGGTAGCTGGTAGCACAACGACTTTCCGCCCCCAGTGGGCATGATTACCAGAGCATCCTGGTTCTTGAGCACCGCCTCAATTACCGATCGCTGCCCTGGGCGAAACTGGTCGTAGCCAAAATGATGTTTTAGGGCCGTTTCCAACGAAGGAAACGCCGCTGTGGGTGATGCAACCCCAACCATAGCCAACGCTCAGAGAATGATCTTCGTGCGTTCAAGTGTACTCTTTTGAGAGAATGAGATGGTCCTGGTAGGCCAAAATTAATCGGCTGCCTTAACTTGGGCATAGCTGGCGTAGGCCTCTTTGTAACGGCCCAGTCGATGCAAGGCGACACCTTGGTATAGCCACCCCTGGGGATGATCCGGGGCGATCGCCAAAATGCGCTCAGCTACGCCCAAAGCCTGCTGAGTCTGCCCCAAATGAATCAAGCACACCGCTTGATAAACCAGAGCCGCTACCTGGTCAGGAGCAAGAATGGCAGCCTCTTCAAAGCATCGCAGGGCGCGATCGTAGGCCCCAGCATCGGCTAGCCTTTCTCCCTCCCCGTACCACTGCTGAAAGACGCCATCCTGAGACGAGAATGGTGTTGCTACTTGGGAGCTTAGGATAGAAGGTATACCCTGGGCGGCAGTAGATTTCATAGTCAGTGGAGACACAGATACAGAACAACCACAGCATTCCCTACTCTCAGCGGCATAGCCCACTGTGAGAACCGATTTCCAGCCATAACCATAGCGACAACTGCGGGAACCTTTAACCCTGCAAATCGCCTCTGCCTGGTCACTCTAACGAGCATATCGGCCTGCCCAAGGAGAATTCTCTGGCTGTCGTATAAGTTTACGTCCCTGCTCAAAGGGCGATTCTCTCGCTAGGGTAATCGTAACTGCCCTAGCCAAAACCCTATCTCTACTCAGGTTTAGAACCACGGGCACACCGAGTTGGTTGGGCAACAGAGGTTAAGGAACATTGTTGCATGTAAAGCAATGTTACAAAAATGACGTCATAACAGTATGCTGGCTTGACAGCCTAGGGCAGCCCGCTTAAGGTGACTACATACCCGGGTCACACCTATTTAGAAAAGCGCTATGGAAGAGCAGAAAGCTACTAAGGTCACGCTGTATTTACCCCCCGACCTGCACCGTCAGTTAAAGATTCGCTCTGCTGTCGAGGGCGAAGCGATGTCTTCCATTGCTAAGCGCGCCATTGATTTTTACCTGGCCCACGGTGACATAGTTGCTGAGAGCCTAGAGTCTTCCTTCGGTCAGACCCATCGTATTCACAGCTGTCCGAGCTGTGCATCCCCTGTGGTGCTGCGTGAAGGTGAGCTGGTTGAGATTGCTAGCGTTGGCGCGGCTCAGGGTGGTTCTCTAGGTGATGCCATTGTGCCTGAGGTTGTTGCCAATCCCGGTTCCCGCGAGGAAGGAGAGCTGGTTGTTTGCTAGGTACAGATTTGGCTGCTCTGGTTGTAGTTAGCTAGACAGCAGTTTCACTGCCCCACACACCTGAGAAGGGATATGGTCATGCGAGAGGATTTGAATGTACTGGTACAAGCCCAATATCCTCTGATCTATTTGGTCACCTTCGAGGAAGAACGGGCTGAGCAAACCATCGCCGCCGTGGCGCGTCATCTTGCTAGGGATCCTGAGATTAAGGCTCCTATGCGAGTCTTTACCTGGACGATGACCCGAGGCATGGTTGAGGTTGGCTCCCAAGGAACTGGTACCCAAAACAACAACACGGTTTCCCCTGAGGCGGCGGTGGAATGGGTTATTCGGCAGCGAGAACCCGGCATTTTCATCTTCAAAGACCTACACCCCTTCAAAGATTCCCCAGCGGTAACTCGCTGTCTGCGTGACTCCATCGTTGCGCTCAAGGGCACTCGCAAAACTATCGTGCTCATGTCGCCGGTACAGGAAATCCCCATTGAGCTTGAGAAAGAGGTTGTTCTGCTCGACTTCCCGCTGCCCGATATGGCAGAACTCGACGAAGTGCTCTCCACGGAGATGAACCGTGCTCGCGGCAACAGCATCTCTACCGAAGAGCGGGAGAAGCTGCTGAAGGCCGCCTTAGGCCTTACCCGCGATGAGGCTGAGAAAGTCTACCGCAAGGCGCGGGTGATGGCTAAGCGTCTCACCGCCGAAGAGGTTGACATCGTTCTCTCTGAGAAGAAGCAGCTGATTCGTCGCAACGGCATTCTCGAGTTTATGGATGTGGATGAGACCCTAGACTCCGTAGGCGGTCTCGAAGAACTCAAGCACTGGCTTCAGCAGCGCTCTGATGCCTTTACCGAGCGGGCGCGGGAGTACGGCCTGCCCCAACCCAAGGGCATGCTGATCTTGGGGGTGCCAGGCTGTGGCAAGTCGCTAATCGCTAAAACTACCTCTCGGCTTTGGGGCCTGCCTCTGCTGCGCCTCGATCTGGGTCGAGTGTACGACGGCTCTACGGTGGGCCGCTCTGAGGCCAACCTGCGCAACGCTCTGCGCACCGCCGAATCAATTTCTCCTGCCATTTTATTTATCGATGAAATTGATAAAGCCTTTGGTGGAGCTGGCGGCTCCTCCGACTCTGACGGTGGCACCTCAAGCCGAATCTTTGGCACCTTCCTCACTTGGATGCAGGAGAAGACGTCCCCAGTGTTTGTTATGGCCACGGCCAACCGAGTTGAGAAGCTGCCCAGTGAGTTTCTGCGCAAGGGCCGGTTCGACGAGATCTTCTTTGTTGACTTGCCCAATGCAGAAGAGCGTAAGGATATTTTTCAAATCCATCTGCAAAAGCGCCGTCGCGACATTGAGCGCTTTGACTTAGACCAGTTGACTAAGGTCTGCGATGGATTTTCTGGGGCTGAAATCGAGCAGGGGCTGATTTCGGCCATGTATGAAGCATTTGCCCAAGGACGTGAGTTCACTCAGCTCGACATTATTGCGGCCATTCGCGCTACGATGCCGCTGTCGAAGACCATGAGTGAGCAGGTGACTGCCCTGCGGGACTGGGCCCGCCAGCGGGCACGTCCGGCGGCAGCCTCCGTCGCTGAATATCAGCGGATGGAGTTTTAAAGGCTTTCCTCCCGGCGGTATCCGGGGGAAGGGCTAGCGTTTGCTAGCAGTTGGTATCCAGATAGCCCGTGGCTAACTGGTTTTGTCTCTCTCAAACCTCGTTGTCTCTCTCAATTTTCCCTACAGGAGGAAACACCATGTCTCACTTCAGCACCCTTCGCACGAAAGTGACCGATGCTGAGATTCTCAAGCAGTCGCTGTCTGACTTGGGTATTGCCACTAAGACCGAAGCTGATGTTCGCGGTTACAACGGCCAGCGTGTGCGCGCCGACCTTGTTGCCGTTCTGGATGGTGAGTACGATCTGGGTTGGTCTCGGAATGCCGATGGCTCCTTTGATCTGATCGCTGACCTCTGGGGTGTGGCCAAAAAGCACAACCAGACTGAGTTGATCAACTCCATCAACCAAAAGTACGCAGTCAACAAGACCCTGGCTGAAGTTAAGCGTCCTGGTCTGCAGAACGCCAACGTCAAGCTGGTGCTTCAGTAAGTCTGCATCGCGTTCCTGAAGTGGGCTGGTCAGCTTGTGCTGACCAGCCCATTTTTTGTGTCTATGGTCGGTAGTGTTCTGCTACCGGGCAGATTACACTAACGGAGTGATCAGATCCTCGGACTGGGCGATCGCCCCTGATCTATCTCTACCTCCCCAGTATCGGGGTTCTGTGGTCTAGCCTGGTATGTCGCCCATCCGCCCCGCCGATCTGTCGGCCTTGCATCAGCTATTGATTGCCTGTGGTGACTATGCCAGCCAGCAGCCCAAGCATTCGTTTCAGGTGTTTGAAAAAGGCGTGGACGACTATGTCACTACGGTCGATCAGCTGCTAGATCAAAAACTGCTAGCGGGTATGCAGGCGATCTTTCCAGACGACAGCATTATCACTGAAGAAAACCGGGCCACGGTACAGCAGTTTTGGCAGGGCGATGGTCAGGGGCTGACTCTTAACGGCCATCGCACCCTGTGGTTCGTGGATCCCATTGACGGCACTGACGAATTTATTCAAGGCGGAGACCACTACGCTGTCATGGTGGGGCAAGTCGTGGATGGCGTACCCCAAGCGGGCTGGATCTATGCGCCGGTGTCAAGGCATTTGGTGTGGGGCGGTCCTGGCTGGGGCTTGTTTGAGCAGACGGACGGTGGCGCATCTCAGCCCCTGACGCCCCGAGAGCCTGTTTTTGACCCAACCAATGCTTGGTCTATGGTAATTGGCGACAAGGATGAGCGTCGGTTTGGCGCAGCGATCGCCCGCCGTTTTCCCACAGTTCAATTTCTCTCTTTGGGCAGCTTTGGCCTGAAGGTGCTGGCGGTAATTACTGGCCAAGCGGGCCTATATATTTACCTCAACGGTCGCGTCAAGCTGTGGGATACCACAGGTCCCCTGGCCTTAGCCGCGGCGGCCGGGCTAGTCTGCTGCGATCTGGCTGGGCAGCCGATTCGATTTACGGAGCCCGATATAGCTCCCCAGACCCTAGCTCATCACCAGCCCATTGTAGTGGGTTGGCCCAGCTATGTAGAGGCACTGCGATCGCCCCTGAGTGACGTTGTCAGTGCGATCGGACTGCCCAGGTAGTGTCGCTATTTCGGTCGATTTACAATTCTGGGTACCATGGACAAATATAGGCCAATCGTGGTCTTGCCTAGCTAGTCCTGAGCCGTCACCCTTTAATCATGCCTTTTATGCAAGCTGATACGCTGAGCGAACAATACCCGCTGTTTCAAGGGGCGAGCCCCGAAACCGTAGAGTGGTTGCTGTCTGTAGCCACCCGCCATGACTATCCAGCCGACCGAGCTGTAGTCATGGAAGATGCCTGGGGCAATGCCGTTTACTTTATAGAAGCCGGCTGGGTCAAGGTTCGCCGCCACGTTGAAGATAGTTCTATTACGCTGGCGGTGCTGGGCCGAGGCGACTTCTTTGGAGAAATGGCCATCCTAGATGAGTCACCCCGCTCTACCGATGTCGTCGCCATGACCGCTGTCAGGCTGATGAGCATCTCAGCGCAGCGATTTCTTCAAACCCTGTTTAAAGACCCCCAGCTACACCATCGGCTGCTGCAAATTATGGTGCAGCGGTTGCGTCAGACCAACTTGCGCTTCCAGCTACGTCATCAGCCCCCTGCAGTTAAACTAGCTGCCACCATAACGGCGATCCAAGCCGCCTACGGTGAGCCAGTAGAGGACGGTGTTGACCTGTTCAACATTCCCCGCAAAGACCTTGCCGACTTGGCCGACATCACCCATGAAGAAGCCAACAAAATTATGGCCAAGCTAGTCGAAAAAGGCTGGATTGTTGAAGACAATGCCCGCTCTGTGCTGCACCTCAAGAACACTCGCCAGCTGACCCATTTGGCAGGCCGGATGTAGCAAATTGCCTTTTGTCTACCTGAATTTGTAGAGATTGCTAAAGTTAACCAACCCCTCCAAATCCCCGTGGTAGGTTGTCATCATCAGCTGCCCGACGTAGTTCACTACCCCGGAGATTGCTATGCCTATTCAACCTCCCCTGCCCCCGTCCATCAGCCCCAGCCAGATGACTCTGCTGCGCATTGCGTCGACCATGGCTTGGAGCGACGGCCACTTGGCCGACGAAGAAGTGGGTGTCATGCTCGATCAGTTCAGCCGTCTATTTGCCAGCGATGCTGGTCAACAGGCTGCGCTGCGGGATGAGTTGCGCGACTACTTAATGCAAAACCTGCCGCTTGAAGAACTGGTGCCCAAGCTTACTCGCCCTGCTGAGCGAGAGCTGGTGCTTAAATTAGGCCGCCAGGTGATTAGTGCTAGTGCCCGTACTCCCGGTGAGGAGCTGATCAACCAACAGGAAGCAGATGCCTACAACCGTTTGGTGTCGTTGCTTGACCTGCCCGATGATGTCGTACAGCGCATCGAGCAGGACAGCAGTTCCTTGGATACAGACCATGACAGCCTAATTGATCAGCTTGCTGCCGAGTTAAAGAGCTTTGTTCAGGGCTCCTAAGGTTACCTGAATGAAGGCGCACTAAGGTCTAGCATCCGTTGGATAGGCTTCAGTGCTTGGCGCTGAAGCTCTGGATCTAAAACGATCTCGGGCTGGCGATACTTCATCGCCAGATAGAGCTTTTCTAAGGTGTTAAGGCGCATGTGTGGGCATTCATTGCAGGCGCAGGATGCTGTGGGTGGTGCCGGAATAAAAACCTTGCCTGGGGTCTGTTTCTCCATTTGGTGAATGATGCCTGGTTCTGTCACCACAATAAACTCAGCCTTGGGGCTCTGCTGGGCGTACTTGAGCAAGGCCGTCGTTGACCCAACAAAATGGGCATGGCGCAGCACCGCCGCTTCACACTCGGGGTGGGCGATTACCTCAGCCTGGGGATGATTCATCTGAAGCTGTACCAGCTTTTTCTCGGAAAACGTTTCGTGCACCATGCAGCTACCCTGCCACAGCACCATGTCACGGCCGGTCTGCTGCATCACGTAGCGGCCCAGATTTTGGTCGGGGGCAAAAATAATCTTTTGCTCAGGCGGCAGCTGCTGCACAATGCTGACCGCATTGGAGCTAGTGCAAATAATGTCGCTCATGGCCTTGATGGCGGCCGTGCAGTTGATGTATGAAATCACCAAGTGGTTGGGGTGTGCAGCCTTGAATGCCGCGAAGGCGTCGGGAGGGCAACTGTCAGCCAAAGAGCAGCCTGCGTTGAGGTCGGGCAGCAAGACTTGCTTATCGGGGTTTAGAATCTTGGCTGTTTCAGCCATGAAATGTACCCCCGCAAATACAATCACATCGGCGCGGGTGTCTGCTGCCTGGCGCGACAACCCCAGGGAATCGCCAATGTAGTCGGCTACATCTTGAATGTCAGACTCTTGATAATAGTGCGCTAAAACAACAGCATTTAGCTCTTGTTTGAGAGCGTTAATGGCGTTGACCAAATCGTGGGTTGGGGAAGCGACAACGGGCGAGAGAGTTGTAAACACAGGGTTGGCAGGGCCGCATGAAAGGATTTCTGAATTATAGTCTAATTCACCAAAATTAGCCACGGCCGGTTTTGGCTACCCACTTGGGCTGCCGTACGGGGGTTGAACTTGGGACTATAGAGAAGTCAATTTCGTTAAGCCGCGGTCGCCTAATCCAACTTTTGTTGAATTAAACCTCCCGTGCTCCAAGGCGATCGCCATCAAGCTTCCGGCATAGCCCGTCTACCCTTTGTTGGAATTAGCGTTATAGCTATCTAAGCTGTCTTAGATTAGGGAGGAAGAGGCTAGGGGTGCGCTTATCCGAGGACTGTGGCCGTTAGACTCAGCGGAGGCACGCTCAACGTTGAATCGATAGCCTACATTGCGCACTGTTTGAATAATGTTAGGCTGCCTCGGGTCAACCTCAATCTTTTTACGCAGAGAGAGAATATGGGTATCAACGGTTCTGGGATTGTCGATCGCATCGGGCCAGGCACGTCGCAGTAAATCCGTACGGCTCAAGGGAGCCCCAGCCGCTTGGGTCAGCACGTATAGCAGGCTAAACTCCTGAGGTGTTAGATCGATATAGTCGCCTCGAAAATTGACTCGCCGCTGCACTAGGTCAATGTTCAAGTCGCCGTAGGTAAGAGATGCCGGTGCGCTCATTAGCCGTACGCGCCGGGTTAGCGCCTCGACTCGAGCCAAGAACTCCTGCATGCCGAAGGGCTTAGTCATGTAGTCGTCGGCTCCGGCCCGCAGTCCGGTCACGATATCGGTTTCTGTGTTGCAGGCCGAGAGGATCATGATCAGAGGCTGTCCCTGGCTGTGCAACCACTTACACAGCTCCACACCGTCCCCATCCGGGAGTTGCGAGTCTAAAATGACTAGGTCTGGCTGTCGGCTCTGAAAAAGGTCGCGAGTGCGGACAACATCTGCTGACTGAAAAACCCTGTAGCCAGCTTGCTGAAGATGCCAGCCCAGGAGCGATCGCAAATGGGGGTTGCCCTCAATAATCTGTACCGATACAGCGCCCACTGGGTTTCGTTATAAACGGCAAATTTTATTCGCTAAACATAGCAAAGGCCCCTGGGTGTTTTTGTAGCTAGAGTTACCCAACTCTGACCTAGGGTGTGCGGTGGGATCGCGGGCTCATCGTACAAAACGTTATTAATAGCGGAATAGTTGGCAATTTTTAGGGCAATAATTTGCATAACTTAATTATAGTTTTGCTTTCGCAACGAGAAGGCTTTGGCATGCCTTTAGACAGACTAAAAAAAACGGAAGATTGAAATAAATCCAGGTTTCCAAAATGGCATGAAAACCCTAGTCTATAGCCCAAAAAAAGCGGCTTTATGGTGGCAAACGCTGTTTTTGCTCTAGGTAAGATAGAAGGCAATTGCGTCGTTTTCAGCCATGACCTTAACTCGTGACTATATCCTTGTGCTCGACCCAGAGTGTGATCACCATGACGACGCTCATCCTTTAGAGACTGACCTGCAGTACCCCGTGTATGTCGCCAGTTCTACCGAGCAAGCGGTTACCCGTGTCAACCAGGGGGCACCCTGTCTCGTTATTTTAGTTGGCAATGACTTTCACGATTGGTCACTGCCGTTAGTCAATCAATTGCGCCAGCATGGGCAGGCTCCTGACATGACTATCGTGGCTCTAACGGACTCGACCAGCCCGCAATGGGACTACAGCGAAGACACTCCAGGACTAGATGGATTGCTGGTGCAGCCACTCAGCATGGACATTTTGCGATCGCTAGTGGAGTCTGCCTTTGCCCGCACTATATGTCAGTAAAGCAAGTTGCCATAACCCAAGCCGCACCCCTACATCTGCCTAGGCACCAGCATTCCCTAGACCAACTGGGTATGCTGAAACTAGGTCAAGAGAGAGCTTCAATGCTGCCAAAGGTTTTGCCCGAAGATCGAGTTCAGGTATTTAA
This sequence comes from Nodosilinea sp. FACHB-131, assembly GCF_014695395.1. Classification (GTDB taxonomy): domain Bacteria; phylum Cyanobacteriota; class Cyanobacteriia; order Phormidesmidales; family Phormidesmidaceae; genus Nodosilinea. The sequence continues at coordinate 99,800 of NZ_JACJOF010000033.1, read as the reverse complement.
GTTTTGGTTTAACGGCGCCCTGCAGGACGGCACCCATCACTATAACGAACTGTATTATCGGGCCTTAACTGTCGAAGCCGACAAGCGTACAAGGCTATATCACCTAGCCTGCAAATTTTCAGAGCAGCGAGCTGGGGCATTGGTGTCTATTGCCGAGGACCAGTGCAGTCTATGGATTAGTTTGCGCAGCCAGAAAATGGCTGCTCAATTGCTTCAGCAGCGAGTGGCCGGTCTACCGCGTCCTCACATCTAAAGATTCCGACTGTTTATCCAGGGTCTGTTGCAAACCAAGTCGGCACGCCTTGATCAATTACCCCTTTTACAGCGAACGTGTCAGTGTCAAACAGGGTTATGTTGGCCTGGTAGCCCGCAGACAACATCCCCAAACAGTGGTCGACTCCGATGGCTCGGGCCGGATATAGGGTCGCCATCCGCAGGGCTTCTGCTAGGGGAATGCCCACTCGCCGCACGCAGTTCTCTATAGCAGTCATCAATGTTAGCGCTGCCCCCCCAAGAGTGCCGTCGGCAGAGACGCACTTGCCGTCTCGATAAAACACTTCCTGGCCACCAATGACAAAGGATTCTAGCGTGGTGCCCACTGGGGGTGTGGCGTCGGTAACGAGCACCAGATGGTCTTGCTTCACCCGATGTGCCAGGCTGACAGAACTGTAGTGAACGTGGTGCCCATCCACAATGACGCCGGCATAGACATCGGCCTGGCTCAACACCGCCCCCACCAGCCCAGGACTACGCCCTTGCCATCCAGACATAGCGTTAAACAGGTGCGTGACCATGCCAACTCCAGCCTCAAAGCCAACCAATGCCTCTTCAAAGCTAGCCTCAGAGTGTCCAGCAGAGACCAAAATGCCTGCTTCCGCCAGCTGCCGAATATAGTCTGGGGAGACGACTTCAGGGGCCAACGTGACCAGCTTGACTACCTCTGGTCCAGCCTGGGCTATGCGATCGATCATGGCCCGGTCGGCAGAACGAATCAAGGCTTGGCTGTGAATTCCTCCTCGCTTGGAGTTGAGATAGGGGCCTTCTAAATGAAGACCTAAGACTTGATATGGCTGCTGCTGACGATAATCGGCCACTAAAGCCATGGCCTCGTCCATCGCCTGGTCGGCAGTTGTAATTAACGTGGGCAAAAAACTCGTAGTGCCGCTCTGGAGGTTGGTGCGGTGCATGGTTTTAAGGGTGTCGGCGGTGATGGCGTCATTGAACATCACGCCGCCGCAGCCATTGAGCTGTAGATCAATAAAGCCGGGGGCTACCGTCCAGCCCTGACCGTCGAGACAAGGCAAGTCTGACGGAAGTTGAGCCTCAGGTACAAGGTCTAAAATACGGCTGCCGTCTATAACCACCGCGTAGTTTTGCAGCACTCTACGGCCGGTGTAGAGGGTACAGTGGTTGAGGGCATAGCGAGGATAAATGGTTCCTGTGGCGGGCCTAGAACTATCGGTGCTAGGCTCAGTCGTAAACCTAGAGGACATGGCGATGCTTCGTCCCTTTCATGTGGCGTTTCCAGTGTACGACCTGAACAGCACGCGTCACTTCTATGAAACCGTGCTGGGCTGCTCGGTGGGGCGCACGTCATCGACCTGGATTGACTTTAATCTGTTTGGTCACCAGATCACGGCTCATCAAGCTGAACCCCAATCCATCGTGTCTACTAATGCTGTGGATGGTCACAACGTACCGGTTAGCCACTGGGGCGTCATTCTCACTCCAGCTGAATGGCACGCCTTGGCCGATCGCCTGCGCCAGGCCCAGGTGGAGTTTTTAATTGAGCCCTACCAGCGGTTTGCGGGTGAGGTCGGAGAGCAGTTCACGCTGTTTATTACTGACCCCAGCGGTAACGCCTTAGAATTTAAAGCCTTTGCCCAAGACGAAAGCATTTTTGCTCCGGCGGAGGTGTCTTAAGGGGAATATTGCAGCTAGTACCGCTACGCGGAGTTCAAAAGGCAAAATTCAAAGTGAAAAATCCTTAGAGTACAGATATTTCAAGCATTCTGAACAGTAGGATCATTTCTGCTAGCGCTCCCAGGGTTGCCCTCGATAGATGCCCTCGATTTTCTCGTCGGGTAGCGGTGGTGGGGTCTCGGGTTGGTTAGCGCGATAGCGAATGCCTCGGTAGATTAGCTCCTCGCCTTCAAACTCTTGGGCTGAGGAACTCTCTTTGCTATTCACGTTGGCCTGCTTTAGCTGGGATAAAGCCGAATTTTTCTGGATATCAACGTTGGTTGGCACTATGGCACTGCCAACCTCCGTGACCGACTCGCTGGCCCAAATCTGCCGCTGCAATCCATACAGGGCGACTAAGAGTCCAAACAGCAGCAGTTGCCAAGGAGCCTCTACTAATCCCACGATCACTAGCACGATCGCTGAGACAATACCGACTGCGGTTGCCAATAGCGTAATGAAGGTCATAAATTCCCCTTCGCAAAAGGTTAAACCGTTAGGTGATCCTTACAGTACTGGAAGTAATTGGGCTTGTCACCTGACCTAGGTTAAGGCTACCGCATAAAAAAACAAGGCCTCGTAACACCTGTTACGAGGCCTCAACGCTATTAAAAGCTATACCCCCAGGGGATTCGAAACCGCTGACCCTGGCTCTGTAAGCCATGAACCGCAAGGATTTCAGGTTAGTCAATTGCGAATGTGCCTAGAGTTTAGCCTAAATAGTGCTGGTGATACCCCCGCCAATGAGCCAAAATTCGAGTAGTAATTCCGGCTCATTTCTAGGTAACGAACCCATGACCGCATTCGTACCGGCTAACTTGCCCACCAGTGTAAACACGTTAGAAAAACTGGCCGTCTGGGCCCTCGGGGCTTTGTACCAGCTCCATAAAAATGACCGTTATCAAGAGTCAGACTCTGCCCCTGTGATCCCTGTGATCACAGCCCAAGACGGCTTGGCTGCGGACAAGAAGGAGCACATTATTTTTAGGCCCTCCTTCGAGCTCTCCGACGACTGGCGCTCTCAACCTACAAAACTCTGGGAAGAAGTTCAGGAATTCCCGGGCAACACTCCTATTCCAGCCTCATTTTTGCCCTAGAGAACTATCCTCATGAGCCTAGGTCAGCCGGTCAACTGGAGCTCGCCGACCCAATCCCCCGCAGCTCAGCCAGAATTGTTTCGCTATCAGGGGGAAGGCTACGTCCGTATGGGCGATGGCCAAATTCTGACGAGCGACAACTACTTATCGCGACAGTCAGCCCTGAACCAACAGGCCTATATTGACGCGGCCAATAGATACGATCCTTCCGAACCGACCCAGGCTGCTGCAAGGGGAATGGAAGCTAAACCCTACCGCTCTCCTACTACCAATCAGCCTGTTAGTCGGGACCAATTTTTCCGAGAGCATAGCCGCCTCAACTACCAGGCGAGCGCTAACTATGACTCTGCAATGCGATCTCGGCTCGCCAACGCAGGGACGGCCTGGGATACCCCTCTACCCAGGGGCGTCACGGTCGACATGATTCCTACTGGGGGTGGAACGTTTGCCCCAGCTCCTAGTGGTGGGGCGTTGGCACCGCTGCGATCGGCAGCTGATCGAAGAGCTGGGTTTACTCCGCTGCCGCGATCAGCAGCCGTCACAGGTGAACCCCTTCGGAGACCGCTAAACCTAGGGATTAAGCCGCCTACTCAGCCTTTGCTCAATGGGCCAGCCGTGACGCAGGCCGCTGGGGGCGGTTTGCTCTATGGCGGCGCGGCATCGGCGGCGGCTTTTGTCGGGGGCGCTGGCTTCTTCGAGGGTGCTGGTGCTGGTATCGGCGGACTCTTGGGCGGCCTTGGCGGCGGCCTGGTTGGCGGTGCAGCTGGCGGTGCAGCTGGTGGTGCCGTTGGCACTATCCCCGCTCCGATTGTAGGCACCGTTAGCGGCGCGGCAGTGGGTGGATACGTCGGCGGAGCTTTCGGAGCCGGGATAGGCGGCGGCCTGGGCTCCTCTCTGGGAAGCAAACTAGGCCGTGCGATCGACGACTTGATTCCAGATTTCTTCGGAGGCCCCAAGGGATATCCCAATGAACTGCCAGCCGAGGCCATGGACGCGGGCGCGATCGTGGATCCCGGTGTGCCCCCACCCTTTACCGGGGGGCAGTCCCCAGGGGTTTTTTACAATGTCACGGCTTCAGCCCGCAGCGCTGACCCAAGCTGTAATGAGATACCTAGCTCAATCGAGGCAAACGGAGTAAGAGGGCCGGTCAACTTTAGGTCTACCCATAATCCGACCTTCAGCCAGCCGCAGGGCGGTCTCTGCCCAGGGTTCAGCTACAACGAATATTATCTAAGCACTGGAGACGGAGAGGTCCTCTTTGCTGGCTCAGGGCGTGGAATAAGAGTTTCCGGTATTTCGGTATCGCGGGCAGACGGCCAACCTGATACCGGAGGTAACCCGTCAAATGTAGATGTAGTGCGCGCTCCCAATCCAGCTAGGCAAGCCTCACCGGGGGCCACACCTCGCACCCTGCCGCCACCGGTATCCCAACCCACGCCAACTGATACCCCATGGCCAGGCACTGAACCCCAGGTTACGCCCGACACCACTCCCCTAACACCTCCGGCCCCAGTTCCCAACTTCAACCCCACCCCAACGCCGGACCCAGCACCTACCACTACACCGGGCACCACCTCGGAGCCGCCCGACCTCGAATCCCCTCGCGAGACTCCGCCAAATCTAGGAGATGACCCATTAACTCCGCCAACAAAAGACCCGCTAGCCCCGCTGGATAAAGCGGCCCCCACGGCGGGGCCAAAGTCGCCCCTATCGGCCCTAAATAACCCGTTTGCCCCCCTGGCCGTGGTGATTCCGATTGTCTTAATCGACGGGCTACGGCAAAAGATAAACACTCCCAGCGGCGACCTAACCGATCGCTCGAAACCCAATCCCAATATTCAGGTAGTCAAGCCGCCACCAACGCCAGTAGTTAATGTCCCAAATCCCCCAACCTGCATCTATGAACGGCAGCGGATAATGGACATCCAAAACAAAGCAACCGATGTGCAGGAGAAAGCCTCGAACCCGGTAAGCGGGTTCCCTGGCCTATACGGCATCGGCATCGAATCGCGGGTAAAACTTGGGAATGTTGACCAGTTCATGCGGAAGGCGTGGGAAACCACACGGATCCAAAAGGCTATTAACGCCCTTACTCTGGTCACCACCCTGCACAATGCCTATTACCTATCTCGAGACGTAGGCTCAACTCTAGGGGAAATGATCAGCCTGCTGCTGGACACCGTTGGCATCGATGACGAAGCGGGAAATCCCCTCGACATAAACGCCATGGTGGGCAAAAAAGTTAAAGACGTCATTAATGCGGCTCTAGGCGAGAAATTGGCCACCAACATCGGCAACTCCCTCACCAAAGCCAGCCGTATCTACCAGAGCGCCAGCAACGTCATCTGGTCAATTCGAAACATCACCGACTCCACCACTGACCTGCTCGAAATCACCGCAAACAACACCGGAAAAATCGGCAACTCTCTCCGAGAGAGTAAGGTAGTCGATGCGCTGACCATGCCCCGATTTAGCGAAAACCACAGAGCTGGTGACGCGACCCGCCGCAAAACGCAGCGAATACTCGACGGCATAGAACAGGTAGACGACACCGTGGGCACCCTTTATGCCGCTGTCGCCACTGTTCGAGATGTGCAAGAGGAAGTGACAGCAGCTGGGCAGGCTAAAAACAAGCTGATTGAGGAAATCGGCACTTTGGCCCCCCGCACTGACGTGCCAGAGAATGAACCCATCAAGGCCGCTGCTGCAGAGGCCGACGAAGCCTCCCAGGCCCCCAATGCTGACCCTCTAGACCTCGAACCTGCAAATGGCACTCCCTGATAATTTCAGCCCGACTGAACACCTTCAAGACACGGTGAAGCGCTGGTATAACCGCGAAGTGCTGAACCATTTCGCAGACCTGGGGCCAGAGGATGATTTAACTATTCCTCGAAACTCATTGCGAGTGGCCTGCCGTCACGAGGACAGAGATAGCCTACCCATGACCTTGCTCAGGGTAATGCTATTTGAAATCACCGCACGGCATGCGTCAGCATTGCACCCGGCCATATTCGGCATTCCCATCACCGATTACGAGTCTGAAATTGTCTACAAACCTCAAATCAAACTTTTCTTTTCTGAACCCAGTGATGATGTTGTAGACGGGTTTTCTCCAGTAAAGGGAGAAATAACGTTCAGAATTTTCAACGAAACCACAAATACTATGACAATGGCTAGGGCGCAACAGCTAGCCCAAAGAGTTCGCTCTGTCTTTGCCACCCCTCCTTATGTTTGGAAAAAAGGCACAGATAAAATCGTTTATCAGGATAAAGAAAAAGGTTATGACCTGCGCGTTTTATGTCGAACAGAAGCAGACGGGCGAGCCTTAGTTGAGAACGTTCTAGACATTCAAAACGATACTCCCGACTGGAGTAACCTAAACATTGTTGAGCCTGTCAATGCAGCCACCCGGTTTCCCTACAACCCTGGCACCAAGGTCATCATGGGCCGCACGGTACGGAAGCCACGCAAGCGCCCCCGTGTTAATGTGCGCTTTCGCTACGCAACTCTTTCCGTCCATGGGTTACCTTCCCCAATCAACCTAGTAGATCTAACAGGTGTGAGACGCGACCCGATTGTTTGAACTAAGTAAATACTCGGAGAAATTTAACTGCAAAAGTATACTTATCGAAGGCTAAAAAGGGCCTTAAACGAGGCTAGAACTGTGGCGTACAGCTCACTACTATTCAGAGGCATTGCCTTATGGCCCGTCGCGTTCCCAGCTACATTCTTGCCGATCGCGCTGCAAAAGCTAAGAAGCGAGAGGACTATTACGCTAACCGTGGTTCAGACCCAAGCACCCAAAACACCACTGTTGTAGACCTCCCCCGCATCAACGTAGGCTATCGCTCACTGATGATTCAGACTGGAGCCACACCAGGCCCCGCTCAAGTGCAGCTCCTAGCGTCTCAAACTGCTGTCAACTTCTTCGAGGGTCTGTCTGAAAACGCTGTGCCGGGAGCCGGTGCCGTGCGGTTGGGTCTTGAGTACGTCGATCTCGACGAGTTTCTGCCGGTGACCAACTTTCAGGCCACTAAAATCAAGGCCGTTCTGGGCGGCACCAAGCGAGCTACCTATACCCCTTGGGGCACCCGAGTCACGAGATATACAAAGACCGCAGATGGCGCGGCCCGCAACAGCTACACGGCCCCCCTGAGCGAGAAAACCGGGGCGATCACACTGGAAGACCTGCGCACTTCAGCCGCGCTCATTAAGACTGCTGTGGCTGCTGCCCTAGGGACCAATGGGCGTCTCTGGATTGAGCCCGAGCGTGAGAACTACGTCATCTAATTAGCTCCCGCCGCTCACCACCCAAGAGGCTAGCCACAGCGGTAGCCTCTTGGTCACCCTCTCCCCCTCCTACTGCCATGCCTGAAATTCTCATCCCCAGGGGCAACATCAGCGACATGCTGGCCACGCCCTACGTTCACGACCCACGGCTGCCCGAGCACATTCAGAGCGTGCTAATGGATGGCATGTGCCTGCGGGCGGTGGCGCTTGCTGAGTACCTGAAGGGCAACATCACCTATGACGACTATCTAAGCGCCCTCGACCAGACCGGCGTGGATGCGATCGACTTCCACGAGGGTCTGGAGAACCACCAATGCTGCCTCTAGGCAAAAGCCTTGATATTGGCATTGCCGGGAACTGGCAGTTTGAGTGGGCTGCCGTCCAGATTCCCACCGAAGAGGACAAAGCCATCTATCGCCTTAACCGTCGGTGGATTCAGCCCTTCGACATCCCCGTGCTAATCGACTCCCAAGTGATCGCCATCAAATGCAGCATGGCCAGGGCTCCGGTTACCTGGTCAAGCGCGGGCACCCTGCTCCGGTTGGTCGATTTTCCTAAAGATGAGTTGACCATTGAAGACGACTTTCCCGGCATCCCCACAGCGGTTTTAGATAAGCGATACATTCGCCTAAATTCTGACTTTGAAATTCTCATTTTCAATCAGTCAAGCGACACTTTAAAACTGTCGTTTATCCCTAAGCCCTGGTTAACCAGCCTTGGCATTGTGGTCTATTCCTACTCCGGCCTAATTGGGGATGACGTGACAGACAAGATAGACGCTATCAGGGTTAAGCTCGAAGCCATCGACGCCAAAATAGGATAACTATGGCAACAGAGGTCAGGACGGTTCAAATTATCAAGACATTCAGAACCGGAATGCCGTATTTGACTGACCTCTATCAGCCGGGTACGATTCCAACCTTTGGATTTAGTGGCGGGCGGTGGGCAGGGAAGATTATTCAGCTTCAAATCCTGACCAACTCTCTCGCTATGAATGGCATTAATCTGTCGGTCGAGGATGAGAATGGGACAGAGTATGGGCTGCTGGACAATGTGAGAATCCGAAAGCAGGAAAGCCCAGTAGACCTGATGCCATTACTAGGCTATGAAACGGGTTTTTACATGAGTGCTGACCATGTTTTGAAGGCTACGGTGGTTTATCCCGAAAACTTTCAGGACAGCTACTTCATCACCATTATGGGTTTTGCCGTCGAGACCAAAGATGATGAGTCCATCTCTGATTTAGTCATTGACGGGGGGCTGTATGACGGAGCGTGAAATACGGCTTAGACGCACTTTAGGGAGTGGCCCACCGGCTGATTTGGCCTTTGGCGAAGCGGCTTATAGCGAGGAGGATGAGACGATCTACGTAGGGCGGGCCAATGAAGAGGACCCACCCGCCGCCTTTAAGGGCCAGCTCAACTCTGAAACGGTAAGTCAAGCAGACTTAGACCTCAAGGCCCCGCTGATCGTAACCCAGGGCACTGCTGCCTACGGGGCAACGGTCAATTTGAATATGGCAACGCTGGCAGGCACTCACCAAACCATCTCTCTAACCGGCAATATCGCCTTCACCTCAAGCAATCGCGGCACTGGCCGGCAAGTAGTGATTCGGTTGCTGTGTGACGCCACACAACGAACGTTGAGCTTTCCTGCTGACTGGCGATTTTTGGGGTCGAAGCCTGCGAATATCGCAGCGTTAAAGGTCGGGGTTTTGTCCCTGACCTTTTTTGGCGAGAACGATTCAGATGGCATAGCGGCGTGGGGGGTTGAATCGTGAGAACTCTAACCCTATTCGATCCTGCTTTTGTTAACCGTCCTGGCTTTGACCCCGATGCTGAGGCCTGGTTCGCGCAGGTTGAGGCGGCGGGGTCAGTGTTCGCAGAGGGGGCTAAGGCGGCGTACAGCAAGTTTTTTGTCCAGCTCAAAAGTGACGGGAATCTCGCCCCTTTTAGTAATGGAATGCTGCTAGCCTTTGCTGGGTTTAGCGGCCTAGGCGGTTGTTTCAGGCCGATTACATCTCGTGGTAACGCATTGCCTACAAACGTGGGTTTTGTGGCGGGGCAGAAAGTTGCCGCAGGCTTGCAGGGTAACGGTTCGGCCTATATCAACTGCAATGTAGGGTTTCTCGCAGGGCAGCAAAACAACCAGTCAGCCTTTGTTTGGCACTCAGATATTTACGCTTCGCCAGGGGTTTATCTTGGCACGGGGTTTGGGGACGACGGCTCTACGCAACTGGGCGACAACACCCTATTCGCAAACGGGCCATTTTTCAGGTGTAGTTCAAGCGGAGCTATCTCGATTGGTGGGCCTAGGACAGAGTTTGACATTGCACTTTGCCAGAGGACACAAGCATCTGAATTCTCTTACCTATCAGGGAGTAGATCTGGCAATGCTGCTGTTGTTTCTCAAGCACCGCTACTGCTAGATGTGTTTATGTTCACCCGAAATAGTGGTGGCAGTCCAACAAACCCAACTGACAGACGACTATCGTTGGGTGGGTTTGGTGATGCGCTACCAAACCCCGGGGCTTATAGAACCACCTGCAATACCCTCATGACTGAGCTAGGGGTGACACCATGACCCCCGACCAACTTGCCTTAAAGGAACTGCTCGACTCTGCCCCTTTAGCCTGGGTGCAGCTCAACCCAAACCAGCGATCGCTGCTGCGCAAAACCCTTCGCCCTGATGGCGAGTTCACCCCTGAACAGCGGGAACTCCTGCAAGATCGGTATCTCCCCATCACCACCGAGCAGCTAGCCCAGGCCCAGAGGCTGCTACTGCCCAGACGTACCCAGGTCAATGCCCGGGCCGATGCTGATGGGGCGATGTGGCTACCGGCTGACCTGTTGACCGATTGCATGGAGGTCAGCGATACCTACCATGCGATCGTGGGCCTCCTTGCCCAGCTGCCAATCACCCTAAAGCCCGCTGATGACTTTCCTGCTCCGTCACCCCTGGACATCTGAATCATGCCTATTGAGGTTTGGCTACCGCTGTTTTTAACCGTGCTCTCAGCGGTGGTCTACTCGGCCCGCTCGCTAGCCATCCAAGGCGCACGCGCGGTTGAGTTGCTGACTCAGCTCAAAGAGAAGGTGAGCATCTGCCAGGTGGGCATTGAAGCGTTGAGAATGGTCGATACCGACGTCGATCGCCGCTTAGCCGAGATGGAGCAGAAGGTAGAAGACCTAGAGCACTACCTAGAGCTGGCCAGCGCCGGAAAGTACCCGCATCCTTACACTCCACGTGGGCATGGAAAACGAGCTGCATAACGATGAACCCGTCAAACGCCCACAACAGCGAGAATATTAAGGCTGCTGCGTGGGCAAGGCTGGAGATTGAGAACGCGATCAAGTTGCTCAAAGCTAACCATGCTTATTTGACAGAGGGCCAAATTAAGGAGATTAAGCGGGTGATCTACAGTTCTCCGATGCCTGAAGAATAGGACAGAGTTTTGTACAAAACTTACTACCCACAGGGAAGACTCAGGAGTAAGCGGGAATATTGTTAATTGCCAAGTGCAAACTAGGGAGCGTCTTATGAGCGTTGAGTGGATGAGTGCTGCTCTGATGGCGCAGTTGTTACTATCATCTGCGGTACACGATCACATGTATACCAGGGGGGAGCGAAGGACTACTTTCTTTAAGTGGACAGGCTCCAATTTTTCACCATTGCTGAATATGGCTGAATTGATCCGTAAGGGTGACGCTAAAACCAAGGCCAAACAAAAGCGTTAAACCCCATCCATTCAGCCGACAGAAAATCCACCACCTGGTAACGGCCATACCATGGGCGCATATGGGCCGCAATCCCCACTGGAATCACAGGGCAAAACTGTAATGAATCCCAGCGCAATGCCGAGGAAAAAGAGTAAACACATCGCTAATATCAGAGAGGGAATTAGTATAGCGGCCCAAACCAAAGCCTTTTCGAAATCCATATCTAAATCCCTTTTATAAATGTTTCGATGGGGGTGTTCGGAGGCGTACGGCGAGGCGTTCGGTGGTGCGTACGCTCCGAACGCTCCGAACGGGGTTGCCGAACGGCCCCGAACGCCCATTCTATAAGGCCCCGAACGGTTCCGTACGCTTACTCCCGTTCGGTCGGGATAGAGTTAGGGGGTAGGCTATAGCCTGGGTTCTCTTCATCCGTTCGGTGCAGGTCTCCCCGTTCGGTCAGCCTCTCCAAAATTTTGGCGAAGAGGTCTTTATCGACAGAGCGAAGCGGGCGGCGCTTCGCTCTAATTTCGTGGGCTTTCAGTGGCTCCGATGCCCCGGCCAACACCTCAAAAATAATCCCCTCGATCGCCTCTAGATTTAGCTTCTCTTCTTCGCTTGGTTCGAGGACTTTGGTAACGGTTTTGGCATTTTCTAAGGGACATTTTTGCAGGGGCTTTAAATCCCCTTTGAACTCGGGCAAGACATCGTGATAGATGTCCTCATCCTCTCCTATCCACAGCTGCAAATAGCGGCTGGGGTGGCTAAGAATATCCTCCCGTTGCTCAGTGGTGAGCCGGAGTCCGCCCATCTTTTCAATCACAGATAGGGCTAACCGTCGTTTACTTTTCAGAGGCAGAACCATCCTGAAATTTTGCTGCAACAGGTCCAGGTCAATGCCCAACGGTCGGGCGTTTTTGGTCTGAGCTAGCAGTACCCCATAGGCAGCAATTGCTGCCCCCTGAGTCGCAATTTCAACCTGTAACCCAGCAAGGGAAGCGGCCAGGCCTTTCACCTTTGAGCGCTTGGCGTAGGTCTGAATTTGGATCGCTTCATCGAAGACAAACCACTCAGGTTCTGTGTCAGTGCCTTCGGCGTGAGCCGATAATTTTGCCCCCCAGTGAGAGAGCAACCATTGCAGCTGCCTACCCTTCTCCTCCGGCTTGCCCCAGAGAACGTAGCCATCCCAGTGGACCGGCACCTGGTCGGTAGCCTTGGTGCTGAGGTAGTTGACTCGAGCATGGCCGTCGAGCAGACAGCGAAGGGCGTTGCTTTTGCCCTCCCGGCTACCCGCCAGCAGCAGGAAGTGGGGGCAGTCTGGGTCTAGTTTGATAGGGGCAAGGGGCACCGGGGCAGCATCGGCCGAGGGGCTAGGGGTTGTTGCCTCCGAGGGCTTTGGGGGCAGTTGTGGCCGTGCCTTGGGTTTGCCCAGCAGGCCCAGCGACTTGGCCAACGTTTCGGCATCGTCTGAGAGGCGCAGGTCGCGGGCGATCGCCTGGGTTAGCTCGGCCTGCACCTGCTCGGCTCCCACGTCGGCTTGATATTTGCGCAACTGCTTCTTGTCGAGCAAATGAGCGATCAGGCCCTCACTGACGGCCTCGATTTGGTCGCTGTTGCGTTCGTTGGCATCCCAGGCCAGGTAGAGACCATAGCCCAGAGCTGCAATACCAGTAAGGGGGTTTAGTAAGCTCCCAAGCACTAACCCACCAGCTAAGCCGCCCCCAATATAGAGTTTGGGGTTGTGCATCCCTTCGGCGGCATCTTCGGCGGTATCAATCCAGAGGGGGTGGAGTTTGGTTAAGTTGCTCATAGTTTCACCAAAAAGTAATGGGGGCATCGTTGCCCCCGTTTGCCGTGTTTTCTAGCCGTGGGCTCGCTTCATGTAGTGCCATTGCAGGCCCAAAAACAGGATGAAGCGCACCATGAGTTCAAAGCAGAACAGCATGGTAACGATCAGCCCCACACTGCCCCAGTTGATGAGGCCCCATTGGCCGGTAAAGATGACAAACACCAGCTGGGCAAAGCCGCCATCGACGGGGGGGAAGACGGTTAGGCAAATGAAGGTGTCGACGATGTAGGCGACCAGGCTGGCCCGATTGGCAGACCGAATGCTGAGCAGGGGAAAGCGGTTGTACCACTCCTTCAGTCGCACGAGGGCGGGATCGTCGTCCTCATTCACATGCAGTTGTTCGGCGGAATCGGCCTCAAGAGCAATCAGGCGCATCAACTTGCGGTCGTGCTTCAGCAGAATCGGGTAGGCCTCTGCGGTCTGAATGAAAGCCCACAGCACCACCCCAACGGGGATTGAGATCAGGGCCAGAGCACGATTACCAAAGAAGCCCACCAGGCCTTGCAGGTCAAAGATGTTGATGAGGGCCAGGGATACCGCGCGGCAATAGGGCAGCATGTTGGCAGCTGCCACGATGCAGGCCACGCAGATAGCGAGCCAGTAGAGAAACTGGCGGGCTGTCTTAGCCCCTGATTTGGGTGAGCGAGAGGTTTTTTTAGTGGAATAGGTGGTCATGAGTTTGAGTCTATAAAGGTGTGCTGGACTTAATTTGAGGGCATGTAGTAGGCAGCGCCCTGGTATTGGCTCATTCGCCAGTCAACTAGGGTCTTATCGCCCGTAAAGGCCATCTTTTGGGTGACCCCTGGGGTGGTAGGGTCGCTGTCATCGTCGGTAATAACACCGGTGTTACCGTGGGCATCGCAGACCATAGAACCCACGGGGATGGGTTGATTAGAAGCGCTGTCTATAACTGGGAGGTTGAGCACGAGGGAGACATAGCGCTGCTGGTCGACGCTCACCACTGGAATGCAGCCGGTCTCATAGCGGGCGATCGCCACCTCGTTTTTTTGCGCCTGCTCTTGCTGGCTCAGGGTGAGCTCGGTCATGTCATCGCCGATGCGACTGGCCTCGGCGCGGGCGGTGGTGACCTTTGAGGCGAAGTCGCCAAGGTTGCTAATGCTGGGTATCGCGGTGCCAATGATGGCTAGGGCAAATGCCCCGTGAATCGGTTTCATGATGTTGGGATGTCCTCTTAAAACGACAAAAAGCGCCCCCCAAGAGAGATGGGGGCGCGAACTCAGCAACGGTTATCGAAGCCGCTTGCGAACGTGGCCAGCACGGTCTAGGGTGCGGACAGCTTTGATATAGGCGTCGTTGCAGCTAATGCCTGGGTTGAGCCGAAGAATGTAGCGTGTTAGGCGCTCGACATCGGCCTGGCTATAGGCGAGTTGGTAATCGGTGGTGGGGTTAGGCATGACTTACGCAGCCTCCCCAATGCGTGGGCCTAAATCATCTTCGATGTGCCACTGGCCAGACAGAGCCACCCGGTAGTACCAGGCGTTTTGGTCGGGGTCGAAGTGGCGCACCTTGATGCTGGTGGGGATGGTAGATCCGTGGAAAAGGAGCCAGACATCAGCTCCTAACTCATATTTAGGCGGTGGGATTGATATGAACGCAGTCATAATAAAAGTGCCCTTCGTGGGTAATCCCAGGGGTTTCAGTGCCAACTCAGGCCCCTGGGGTTTACAAGTTTTACTCAATCAATCAGCCCTGACCTGCTCGACCTAACTTATCGGGCAGGTCATTTAATGTGACACCGTGCGGCTCTAGTGCCGTCAGCAAACTTTTAAAACCAGCAGCGGTGAACGATGGCTCGCTTAGCCCTTGCTCCCAGCGGCTAACCGTCGAGGGGTAAACCCCCAAGAGGTTAGCGAACTGAAGCTGACTCATGCCAAGCAATAGGCGTATCTGCTTCACGGGAGGATCACCTTCCGAATCAAACAACTTCTCTTTAAGCATTGCATATCACTACGCAATATGCAACCATAATTGCTATGCATATTGCATACCTCAGTAAACGACATCTGGGTTGCATCGCAAAATGCAACCCAGATTACCTACTCTCTCATCCCCTTAGGACTGGAGATACCGAGCAAATGCCCATAGATCTACTGCAACCATTCAGGCCCGTCTTGGGGGCCGAATCATTTGATGGAGGGGGGCGCGAAGTCGTGGGGTGGACCGACTGCCCCCGGGGGCGCGCCCTTCTCGCTTGGCTGCCCCTGCTAGTCGATCGCAACATTCACGGCTGCGTGTCCTACAGCACCAACCCCGAGCCGTGGCCAGGCTTCTGGTGGGCCACCAGAAACGCCGAAATATCACACCTCAATAGCCCTTGGTGGTGGCAGGTCTACCCAAAAGCCCCCCCAAGAGACCTTTGGGAGCCGCAGGACCTTTGGGATGTGCTGTACGAAGCAGGAGTGTTCTAGATGTTCACCACAATTTGGTTAGAGACCAAAAACGGGGAGTTTGTACACAGGGCCGACATTCTCAAATTCCTGCCAGGCCAAGAGCCGGTGGTGGTTCTCTGGGGCGATCGCTGCTTTGTGCAGCAGCAAGTGAAGTCGGTCTATCGGGAAGTTTCTTTCTACCCACTGAGAGACCGACCACAGCCAGAAATTGAAGGGGGTGCTGCATGACTTACCCCGACGGCTCCGATCTCGTTAAGCGGCTGGTCCGCTTAGAGAACCAAGTAGAGGCCCTGCGACGGGTTGAGCTAGAGCTCTGCCAAGAGCTGGTCAGTCTCTTTCACTGCGGCCAAGTTACAGAGATATCTGCGCAGCGCATCCTGCGCCACCTCGAAGCCTTGAAAACGTTGAAGCCCAAGTGAAAAAACAGAAGGGCCGGAACCCCCCTTAGAGTACCGGCCCTTTTTCTCGTCGTGGTGGAACCGCCAGAACCACCAACCCAACTGTATCTAAGCAACAACGACATGCCTTCAATCAAATCTAACTCAAGAGAGGCTTCACGAACTGTTCACTGCCCCCTGTGCGATCGCGACCACTATTGCTTTTTAGTGGGCGACCCCATAGAGAAAGTGATCTGCCAGTGGACCGACCCCAACCACCCGCCCGAGGGGTGGAACTACGCCGGCGAAAGCAAAGACCGGCGGCCCATGTTCAACACCGCCAAAAAGCGCCACAAGTCGCGGCGATTCCCCGACCTGGTGACCTTGCCCCAGACCGAGCTAGCAGACCCAGCACCCGAGTGGCAGACCGTAGAGCCAGTCGGCCAACTCAGTGTGGGGGATATTGTACGAAATTCCGCCGATGGCCAGTTCTACCAGGTGAAAGCCCGCAAAGGCCGCAAAGCTGGGGGAGAGCAACGGCTATTCCTCACTCTTTCCCCACCAGGTCAGAACAGCCCAGTCGTCGAGGCCTTAGAGAGCGAATGCAGCCTGGCTACCAATGACCCAGAGACCGGGGCCACTTTTAGCGAGATTCGCTACCTCTACCCAGACCCCGTAAAGAAAACCGAGTTTGCCATGGTAGTGCGTCGCCAGTGGACCGATCGCCGCCAGTGGCTAGAGGACTGCCGCAAAACCAAAGAGGTGCGGCCCTACCACTGGCAGAGCAGCGGCGAGACCGGCGAATGGGTCAAAGGCCGGGGTGAGCGACCGTGGCCCCTCTACCGGGAAGACGAAGCCAAAGAGGCCATCCTTAACGGTGGGGTGGTGTTTGCCGTTGGGGGCGAGCAGGCCGTAGAAGTCTATCGAGACCTGGGGCAGGTGGCTACCACCTGCGCCGGCGGCGAGACCCACTGGGAAACCATTGCCGCCAGATTAGAGGATTGTTTTGCGGCGGCCACCCGCAACGGCCTAAAGCCAGTTCTCGCCATCCACCCCGACTTCGACCTGGCCGGGGATAGCCACTTTGGTCAGCAGCTCCTGAAGGAATGTGGCGATCGCGATATTCCGGCGATCGCCATGAATCCCCAAGACATCTGGGGCCAAATTCCCCATGGGGGTGACATCAAAGACATCGTGGAGGGCTCCGGCCTCGCCGCCGGCGGTGTGATTAAAGCCCTAGAGCACGCCATCGACGAGGCGATCGACCGGCAGGGCAAGGAAGAGAAGCTCATTCTGCAGCGCCGCCGGTGGAACGCCCCAGACGCCCATTTTGGCGAGCTAGGTTACTGGAAAGAGTCCGAAAGCGGCCACATACAGGGCTTTACACCCCTCACCAACTTTGATTTTCAAGTAGAGAAAGAGGTGGCCAGCCCAGAGGGTGGGGGCTTTGTGCTTCAGCTCAAGCGGGCCGGTGAGCACCAGCAGTTCAGAGTCTTCCTGCCCTCGATGGACTTTACCAGCGTGCAGACCTTCGAGAACACGCTCAAAAAGGCCCTCGGCGGGGCGCTGATCTGCCGGCTTACCACCAACCAAATGAAGTCGCTGCTAAGAGTGCGCCTGCATGAGTACGCCCACAACCGAGGCGGCAAGGTCTATAAGCTCTGCCAGCGCGTGGGCCAACAGCCCGATGGGTACTGGGTTTTTCCGCGGTTGCAGCTCACCCCCAAGGGCGAGGCCACCGACGAAAACAAATCGCTTTGGATATGGAACACCGGCTTAACAGGAGATGAGAGTACCTTGCCTAAACCCGCGATCGCACCGCCGCAGCCCAACGCGCTTCGCCAGCTGGTGGAAGCGATGGAAGTTTTCTTTGGCCCCAAGAACATCTACCCGGCGCTGCTCACCCTGGGCTATGGGGCCGCGTCGGTGCACTACCAAGAGATTATCGAGACCGAAGGGGCCTTCCCCATCCTCAACCCCTTTGGCGACGCCGGCAGCGGCAAAACCACGGCGGGGCAATGTGCTCTGTCGCTGGTAGGGATGCACACCGAAGCCGCTGGCGGCCTCATGCGCGAAGTTTCGGTGTCAGCCGCCTATGAGCGGCTCAAAATTGCCGGGTCACTCATCCACTGCCTAGATGACCCAGCCCGCACCCCCGAGCTCGACGAATTTCTGAAGGGCCTCTACAACGGCAAGGCCCGCCTGGTGCGAGGGCAAAACGGAGCATCGTTCAACATGCAGCGGCCCCACAGCCCGCTGATGGTGACTTCAAACTTCGCCTGTGGCGAGACCAACGCCGCCACCATGAGCCGGATGCTGTTGCTCTGGTTTGACAACAAAAGCCCTGGCCAATTCGATACCTACCACCAGCTCGCCGCTGCCTGGGACAAAGCCAGCGGCTGTTTGCCCGACCTGATTAAGCTGGGCTACCCCAAGCCGGCGATCGCCGTCATCGAAGCTGACCTGGTGAAGAGTCTGCCCCTGGCCCACAACCGCATTGCCCGCTCATTGGCGCTGATCGTGGCCTATACCGAGGCAATTTGCCAGCTGGCCGAGGTGGGCAACCGCCTCAACATTCGCCAGTACGCCGTCGAGACCGTTTGCGCCATGGCTAACGACTCCGAAAACAGCGGCGATAGCCTGCGCGACTTTGTAGAGAAGCTGTTCATTTTGCGCAGCCAGGCCAAAGCAGGCGAGTGGAATATGCGCTTTATCTGCAAGCACAACAGCAGCGAGATCAAGTCTTTGGCGCTCAACCTGCCCACCATCTGGAACACTCTCGACGGGGCCTTTAAACTCCCCTACAACCTGAGCATCATCAAGCACCTGCTGCAAGGGCACCAGTCCAACATGACAGCACAGCAAAAATTCCACATGGATGAGGATGTGAGCCGGGCTTTTCAGCGGGGGGCAACTCAAGATCCAAAGTGGCAGACAAAGCGGTGCGTTGAAATACCTATCGACGTGATTCGGAAATATGTTGAGGCTGAAGAAAACGTGTCAACTGAGTCAACTGACCCTGCGATCGCACCTGAAAGCCCTGCCAGTACTGAAGATTCCCAGTTGACATCTATATGTCAACTGAATGTCAACCGAGATAGTAATAGTCAACTGAACGGAGAGGGGGGTGATCAGTTGACAGAAAACCGGTTGTCAACCGAAGCCCCAGTTGACAGCACTTTGTCAACCGAGCAAACCCATGCCCCGCAAGGGTTTGAACCCTCTTCAGAGGCTCAGTTGACACAGTTGACAGAGAAATGTGTGCGCACCCACACGCCGGAACCACCCCTCTATGATTCAGGCGGTTGCCATAGATTAACGCCGGGTACTCGCTGCAAAGTTCTGATCGGTCAGTTCACCGGCTCCCTGGTGGAGGTCGTCGACGACAGGGGTGACGAAGTAGAAGTTCACCGCAGCGGCTGGGCGATCAGCCGCGAATACTCCCGAGATGAACTGGAGGTGCTGAGCCATGAGTAACAATCCCGAGTCCCTGTTTTCTTCATATGTCGCCGCTGCTGACGAGAGCATTGGGGCCATGATGATCGATGTCATCGACACCGCCAGGGGCCTAAAGCACGGCGCGGCGGCAAATCAGCTAGAAGTCTCTGACGATGCTTTGCTAAATGCTGCTGTGGCGATCGTCCTTTCCGCCAGAGGGGAGGTGAGCAGCGATGCCAATGGATAGAAGCCGCTACGCCAAAAATTGGAACGAAATAGCGCTCAAAGTAAAAAGCGACGCTGGTTGGAAGTGTCAGGAGTGTGGCAGGCCCTGCCGAATGACGAATGAAACCCTATTCGCTTTCATCACTCGAATGGAAGACGAAGACTGGCCAGAGCTGGACTGGGTAAACCACACCGCCGCCAGCACCATCTGCGAACATCCCACTCGATTTGTGCTCACCGTGGCTCACCTCAACCAAGACCCCAGCGATAACGCCCCCTGCAATCTGCGGGCACTCTGCGCCCCCTGCCACCTGCGCCACGATGCCCCCTATCGGGCCGCCAACAGCCAGGCCAAGCGTGAGCGAGCTGGACAACTAACCTTGCTGGGAGGTGCGATCGATGTCAATTCTTGACCCCTGCAAAGAATGCGGCTGTGGCCGCATCGAGTGGATGGATCGCTACTGCCAGGAATGCTGGGAAGCGCTCTGCGCCCGTGAATGGTGGCTGATGATTGAGCAGCTCGACGAAACGGAGGTGAGCAGCGATGGCTGAAAAGACTTGTTCGCTCAGAAAGGGTGACTACGTTTGCTCCCGGCGAGATCAAAGCGAAATTGGTGTTGTTGATCGCGTGAAGCGAACCCGCGTCCCCCATTCCACCGACTTGGTGGTTGATTGGCTCACGCACTCCGGTAGCAGTCACGAGTTTTCATCGGGGCTAGAAAGGCTAGAGCCCTCTGATCCGCGAGTGGTGGCGCTAACCAAATCTACAAAATCGAAGGCAGGCCGCCCTGCCAAGTGGAGCGGCCCTACCACTCCGATCCGCGTGCCCCAGCACCTAGCCGAGCATCTGCTAGCGATCGCCCGCGAACTCGACAGCCCAGAGTCAGCGAATAACGTACAAAACCCCAGCGGCCTGCCCATCTGTAAGCCCGCCGCCGATGCGGCCACCATTGCCCAGGGCCTGGCCGAAGGGTGGATCTCTCACAAGCTCCCTGAGTACCCCCTAAAAATGCTCACCAGCGAGAGCCCCGCTGGCACCTATCGCCTATTCCTAGGCCCGCCCCCCGATCTGCCCCCGCAGGTTGAGGCATCCATAGAGGAATACTGCGATCGCGTTTTCGATGGTCTCACCGAAACCGATTGGGTCTACCTGCTCACCCGCCTAGTAGAAGAATGGGGGGAAAGAGTGGATGCCTAAGAAACCCCGCGTATGGCTCTCTACTGCCGAAGCCGCCGCCGAGCTAGGCTGTGGCCCCAAATACCTCAGAGAGAACCGCGACACCATCTTTAAGAAAGGCACCCATTACCGAGTGCTCAACCCCAACGCCTGGCGGCCCACCTACCGTTGGCACCTCAAGAAAATTCAGAAGTTGATGGAGGCGTAACCCTGTATGCATGAGTGCCCCGACTGCGGAATGGCTTGCGACTGTGACGGCGAAGATGTTTATGCAGTCGCTCAGCCCTACTTAGATTGCGAGTGTGACTGTGAGGGCTTCGACGATGACGAAGAACTCAACTCACCCTATGGCTTTAACGATTGGGAATACGATCTTCAGTTTGGTTTGTGGTGGCTTCACCACCAGGCGGCTTTGGCCGATCAGCCCGCTCCACCAGCAGGCGATACACGCTCTCAATCTGCTGAGAGCTGATCCACCGCTGGTAGGTGCGCGTGTGCACATCGACGCTGTGGCCCATCTGCCGAGCTGACAGCTCCACCGGCCAGCCAAACAGCAACGTGCGAATCGCCCAGGCGTGGCGAAGGTCATAGGGCACAAAGGCCATACGGGGGCTGAGATACTTCGAGACCGAGTGCCCAATCTTCTGGTTACTGCGATCGAGGTCAACCGGCGGAAACACCGGGTAGTTCAGCCCCCATTCTTCTGCCCATTCGGGATAGCAGGGCCACACCTCCCTAGCCCCCGTTTTGGTAGTCTCGCGCACCTTCACCCGTGGGAAGCTCGACAAATCGACGTGGAACACCTCATGGTTCCGCAAGCCGTAAGTAGCCATCATGCCGTAAACCCATCGCCATCCTGGGTTCTGCAAGTTGTGCCTAACCTCTGCGATCGCCACATCGGTGGGCAGGTCGCGGGGCGTTACCTTTGTTGGGCTGTAGTTCCCCCGGTAGGGGCTAGCGTCAAACTCAACCCCAGCAAATTTTGCTAAAGCCCCAGCCGCCACACAGCAGCGCACCCTCGATCGGCTGTTTGGCGTGGTGCTCTCCACCAGCTGGCGCAGCAGCTCGACTGTTATCACCGCCGCCGGCGGCAGTTTTCGCAGGGGTTTCCAATAGTCACCCTCCCACGTGTCGAGGGTGCCGCCGGCAGCGATGTACTGCACTTGCAAAGCGGCGATCGCCTCATCACAAAGCCATTCAGCCGCCCGTGGGGCCGAGTGTCCCCACCTGGCCCAATCAAATTCGCGGGCCGCTAACTGGGCACCTAACAGCCGTGCTTCTTTCTCTGCTCGCCTGAGACCATCAGGGTTAGCCGGTAGCCCCAGGCTCACCCGCTGCTGTGATGCTTCTGACTGTGAGCTGCCCGGTTTTGGGGGCAAGGTAGCCCGCAGGCGCAATTTATCCCCGTGCTGCTCGACGGTGACCCCTACTTTGCTGGCCTTAAGCCGACCGTTGACCTGTCGAAGCTTGCCGGTTATTTCCACGTGACTAAAATGTGGCCTAAAAAAAGAGGGGCGTTTAAGGTTGATTAGGGTTAATCAGGGTTGATATACATTTCGCAATGGTATCTAAAAAGCAAGCCCCGTAGGCTCTTGGGCGCTACAGGGCTGATGTCATCGTGATAGTAGAACTATACCCCCAGGGGAATTCGAATCCCCGTCGCCTCCGTGAAAGGGAGGTGTCCTAGGCCTCTAGACGATGGGGGCCTATTTTTTCAACACTCCCCAGTATAGATAACAGGTGTACCCTTGTCAAACTGGTTTATGTTGCTGTGGCCAACGGTGGTGACCAACTGAATATTACTATAACTGCCTATGAGCACTTTTAATCACGCAGTTAATGGTTTTTTTGTTGGCTAGCAGGCTTGCGGCTGTACATGGCGCGATCGGCATTGGCCCAAGCCCACCGCAGCCCCTGGCTGGGGTGGCGGCCCGCAATTCCTACCGAGGCGTGAAGCTGGCTTTCGCTTAGAGCCTGCTCGAGTTGGTGTTTGATCAACTCTCCCTCGACTAGAGGGCACTCCACACAGAGTATGGCAAATCCATCGCCACCAATGCGGGCAACGGTATCCTGTTTGCGGGTTATTTGCCTAAGTAGGTCCCCAGTGCGCCGCAAAATCTGATCTCCGGCGGCTTGGCCCTGGCTGTCGTTGATTGCCTTGAGATCATCGATGTCAATGACAATGATGCTGGCAGGGTAGCCATAGATGGCACAGCGTTCTTCTTCGCTGTCTAAGAGCTGATCCCAGCCGCGACGGTTGTAGAGTCCGGTCAGGCCATCGGTTAACGCTTCTGTTTGCAGATGTTCGGCTAATCGCGCCTGCTCTGCAGATTTTATATCGGCGTGGAGAATACGGCTGAGCAGCTGGGCCAAAAGCTCAATTAAGGGCAGCTCCTGTTGAATAACCTGGGGCTGAGGCAGCGGGTCAATAGCACAAAGGGTGCCAAATAAGGTGCCGTCTTCCTTTAGAAGGGGTACGCCCACGTAGGCCCCAATTTTGACTTGTTGCCCAATGGGAGCTTCGGCGTAGGCCACCACCGTTTCAGACGTGGGGGCAATGCGAGGACCCTCTCCTTTGACCATGCGAGAGCAGAAGGAGTCAGACCAGCGAAAAACATCTCCGGCTTTGACACCGTAGCCTGTGTCGTTAGCCTGTAAGACAATCCAGTCTTCACCCTCGGTGCGCGTTACCATCCACAGATCAAATCCAAGCCGATCGTGAAGATGGGTCAAAACGGCTAGGGCTGCGGTATTGAAATCAAGCAGCTGATTGGTATCAATAGTAGGTATAAATGTCATTGATGACGCGTTTAAAGTAAATTCTTAAAGCTCTATTCTTTATAAGAATATTGCCCATTGTTCTGATTAGCTAGCAAAAACAGAGTCTGCTGGGCAAGCCCACTTAAGCACAGAAATGAGTGGCTGAAGTGATGAACACAGGTATTTTACGGACTGAAATGCTTAATTAGGAAAAATTGAGACTACTTGTGAACGCCAATTTAGTTTTGAGAAAAGGGTGTAGAAGCTGTTGTCAAAGATGGGGCGATCGCTAGCAAAGTTTTTCTGCCTCATGGTTAAAAACAATGGCTTAAGCTCAAGATAGGTAGATTAGATTAAAGAACTATTACTCTTGTGATTCATGTTTTGATGATACGTAATGATTTGTTGCGATCGTTGAATTTTAGGGCTGCTACATCTTGTATCAAGCCTTCCTAATCTAACTGATAAGGGCTATGAAGATTGTGTTGTGCTAACAATACAAAAGCAGGCTCAAAAATTGAGCCTGCTTTTGTACGAGGTTCATTTAGCCAAGGCCAATTAGCGTTTAGCTGTTGGTTGACACTAAGTTGTTACGGACCTTAGACGGACACGGCAACTTCCACGACGATGTCATTAAAGTCATTGTCGCCACCGCCAAACAGATCCTCGAACCCAATCGCACCATCGATAACGCGGATGTGCTCAACCCCGTCGGCATTGGCGCTGCCAAAAGCAAAGTACACCTCGTTAGATTTGAAGCTGTCCAAATTGCCGTTGGCGATTAGGAAGGGGGCGTAGAGGCTACCTCCGGCTACCGTCGACTCAAAGACCGACGTAGTTAGGTTGGCGGTGGTCAGCGCCACATCGTCTGCGCGGTTTGCTAAGGCAGCCTCGGTATACCCTGACTGACCTGGCGCTACGTCGGCAATGCTGTCGCCGTTGAGGTCAATGCCGCCGTTGCGATCGGCTATGCGGTAGAAGCCCACGAAGTTGTCGAAGGCCGCCTCTCGATTGACGGTGAAGGTGGTGGCTACTTCACCAGTCAAATCCCGCAGATCTAGGAAGAGCTCAGACAGGCCGTCATTGTCAGGCGCGAGAGCCTCAAGGGCGCTGGCATCGAATACGGTAGTGCTGCCGCTCACTTCGTTGGCCACCACTACCAAAGGATTTCCGCTAGGGCTATCGGCAGCCGGGATAAATACCAGCCCTTCAGCCCCTAAATCGCCAGCGGTACCATCTTCAGCATTGCCTTCAAAATCGCGATTGTTTACGAAATCCACAAAGAACGCTTCGGTGGGGTTAGTGATGTCGTAGGTCATTACACCGCCAAACCGCTCTAGGCCAATGAAGGCATAGGTTCGCCCGTTGACTTCACCGACGGTCACGCCTTCTGGCTCAGGGCCTTTGGCGTCGCTGCGGCTGTCGAAGGAGCCATTCTCGCTGTTGTCAGAATTAAATTCGGCGGGGAACAACTCAGCGATAGTCTGCTCAAACTCTGCGCCGCTGTCGTAGACCAGATTGCCTTGGGTATCCCAAATTGAAAAAGAGCGCCCGCCCAGGGCATAAAGCTCTTCGTAGAGCCCGTCGCCATTGGCATCACCCAGGGTAGTGGTAACGGTAAGGCGGCCCAGGATTTCGTCAGCTTGAATCTCAGCAGCATTGGGAAACGCGACTGGATCTAGCTTCAAGTCACTCACTCGGGCTTCTTCGGCAAAGGTGTCGTACTCGCGAGCGTCGCCTTCGTTAGCAGTGACAATATAGGTTGCGCCGCCGGCTTCGTAGAGCGAGATTGCATCGGGCAGATATAGGCCAAAGAGGTTGGGGTAGGTGGTGATGTTGATGGCATCGTCGCGATCGCTGGCATCCAGCGGCACCACTGAGTGATCCTTATACCCCAGCGGCAAAATGTCGGTGACAGCCCCCGAGGCAATGTCTACTACGGCTAGGGCGTTATTCTCTTGCAGGGCCACATAGGCGGTGCGCGAGTCGCCGGTCACCGCGATGTATTCTGGCTCAACATCCTGGGCCACGGTGGCGTTGGGGCCAAAGATCCGCACCCCATCGGCCACCAGCGCATCGCGCTGGTCATTAAAGGTAGTGAAGTCGGCGGTGGTGACATTGGCCTGGGTGAGGTTTTCTACGCCTCCTGAGAGGTCAATAATGCTGATCGAACCTTCGGGGTCAATGCTGTAGTCAGCATTGGGTTCTCCCTCATTGGCCACCAGTACCTTGGTGCCGTCGGGGGTAAAGGTCAGCATGTCGGGCAGAGCGCCCACGGTAACGGCATTCAAGAAGTTACCGTCAATGTCAAAGAACACGACGCTGCCGGGGTCGGTTTTTTCTTCGCTTTCAATGGCTACAGCTACGATGCCGTTGCTAATGGCCACGCTGTTAGCCCCTGCCCCGTAGGCCGAGGGATCGATATTAAATAGTTTGGTAGGGTTGCTGGGGTCGCTGATATCCAGTACTTCTACGGTGGGAACGTTGGCATTGACCACAAACAGCCGCTGGGTTGCCGGGTCGTGAACCACAATCTCAGCGGCGCTGGCGTCAAAAACGCCCGTGCTGTAGGTACCGACGGGCACCAGCAAAGAGGTCGGATTGGTGGGATCGGTCGGTTCAGTGGGATCGGTGGGATTAACGCTGTCAATCACCGCATCGCTACGGAAGGCTAGGTTTTGGATGCGGCTGTCCAACTCGCGCCCTGTTTCAGCTGCGGTAAAAGGAGTATCGGCGCCAAAGTTGTCGAACAGATACTCCGCTAGAGCATCCTGCTCACTGAAATCGGGGGCGAAGGTAGCATTCCCCGTTGCAGGAGCCGTTTCATCTACCAAGTCAATGCGGTTGGTCGCTTCACCTGTGGGAAAGGGATAGCCATCGCCCCCGTCAGCCAGGAAGCTCAGGGTCACCATGCGGAAGGTGCGGCTAGGGTCGCCCACAATCTCGCCATTTTGCACTACCACGTCGATGTCAGTACCATCTTCAGCCTCGATCGCCAGGGACTGCACGCGGTTGCCGGGTTCACCATTGACGTCAAAGCTAAAGGAAAAACCACCAATTTGAGGAAACTGGCCAGGGGTAGCGCTATCGTCTGCCAGGCTGGCAGACACACCGTGCTCAATCAGGGCCAGCAGTTCTTCAGCCGTTACCGTAACGAGTGAGAGCGCATTGTTAAACGATAGGGCGTTGGCCACATCGTTTTGAGAAATACCACCCGCCGGTTTTACTCCAGGAATTTCTTCATTGGGCAGCAACTCGGCTTCACCCGTGCCGCCCGCAGGCACCAGCGTTTGGCCAATGTTATTGCGAATGCCGCCGCCGTTTTTGAGGGAAATGACTGCCGTCGGGTCAACTTCCTTAGCGATCGCCAAGTTGGCGTCGGCGGTGAGATTGCCTAGGTTAGTTTCCTGGGTGCGTACCGCGCCCCGGTTGCCGTTGAGGAATACTTCGCTGACGCCAAACACGTTGCTCTCGGTGGCAATTATTGCCTCGCGCAGGGCAGCGGTGATGGCTGCGATCGCCGGATCCGCCAGTCCTTCACCACCTACGGCCGCAATACCTTCATCATCGGTGGCGTAGGCTCCGCTGATCGTTGGGTCGTAGCTCTCGGGCAGGAGCACGCCATTCTCGTCGAAGTCAATCACCAGGCGGCCGACATACTTATAGTTGCCGTCGGTGTTGACCACGGCGACGGGGTTGCCGTCAGCACCGGTTTGAATAATTGGATAAATGCCCTGGTTAGTATCGCCGGCGCGGGCGCGATCGTTCTCGTCAAAGAGGCGAGTGTTAGAGCCGCCGGCAACGATAATATCGACGTTTGATAGTCGCTGGGCCAGCTCTTGCTCGATGGCAATCTGCTGCATGTGGGCCAGCAGCACTACTTTGTCAATGTCGGGGTTAGCAGCCAGCAAAGCATCGACATCGGCCTGAATTTCAGCAGCCAGGGCATCGAGCTGCTCCGAGGTGGGGCTGCTGTCAAAGGGCTGAGGCAGCACTGTGACAGTTCCAGGATTAGAGATGCGCACGTTGACGTTGCTGATGGTGGGAGTTGTGGCCCCCACTACGCCAATTCTCTCGCCGTTGACCTCAATGACCGTAGAGGCCGCAATGCCTTTAGGCTGGGGAGCAGCGGCATCGGGTATGACTAAATTGGCTAGGTTGGTGTCGGTGCTGAAGTCAAGGTTGCTGCTTAGGTAGGGAAACGCTGTTCCAGCAAATAATTCGTCGATTTCTGTAGTTGGATCGTCTTCGCCACCGCCAATCAGATCGGCCACCAAAGCAGTACCCTGGTCAAACTCGTGGTTGCCAAAGGCGATCGCTTGGAAACCTAGGGCGTTTTGAATTAAGATATCGCCGCGACCAGCACCGCCAAACGCACCGGCGCTGGCATTGAAAAATACGCCTGGAATGTACGCATCCCCAGACGACAAAATCAGCGTATTGGCAAAGCCTGCTATGCCATCACCATCAAGATCCTGATTTTTTAGGGCATTTAATACGGCTGAAAACCGAGGGGCATCGTCAAGAGCGCTAATGTTGCCCTCCTGGTCAGCGGCGTGGAAGAGTTGGAGCGTGAAGTCAGCCATGGATAACACTTGGGGGTCACATCGGGTAGCCAATGCTACGGAGTTATCTTCGGCCATTACTCATGGCAGCACTTAATGGCAGGGCTAACTGTCCGGTAAGTTTTGATTAAAAATTGCTTAACGGTGGGCTTTTCAAGCGCCCTCGGCTGAATTCCATAAGAAGGTACCCTCCAAAGATGAAAAGTTAATGACCCAGGCTTAAAGCTAAGGCCTAGTATCGGGCCACACTTTAGAATGGCTTCAGCCGGAACACCCGATAACGCTAATGCCCTAGCGGCACCAAACACTTTAGAGAAATTTCCTATGACAACTGATCTAAAAACAATCTTGGTTACAGGAGGCGCTGGCTATATTGGCAGCCATACCGTCATGGCGCTCCAACAGGCCGGCTATAGAGTGCTGATTCTAGACAACCTGGTCTATGGTCATCGGGACTTGGTGGAGACGGCCTTAAAGGCTGAGCTAATTGTCGGCAGTACTCTGGACAAGGCACTGCTTAAAGATGTCTTTAGCCGCTATGACATTAGTGCAGTTATGCATTTCTCGGCCTACGCCTACGTAGGCGAGTCGGTAAGTGACCCTAGCAAATACTACGAAAACAACGTAGTTGGTACTCTATCGCTGCTCGATGCCATGGTGGAAGCGGGCGTCAAAACATTCGTGTTCTCGTCTACCTGCGCTACCTACGGTGTACCTCAGGAGATGCCAATCACTGAGACCCATCCCCAAAACCCTATCAATCCCTACGGCATGACTAAGCTGATGGTGGAGCGGATTTTGACCGACTACGATAAGGCCTACGATTTCAAGTCAGTACGGTTTCGCTACTTCAACGCCGCTGGTGCTCATCCCAACGGTCTGCTGGGCGAAGACCACAATCCTGAAACCCACCTGATTCCCCTGGTGCTGCAAACGGCATTGGGCAAGCGACCGTCGATCAGCGTTTTTGGTACCGACTACCCCACTCCCGATGGCACTTGCGTGCGCGATTATATTCACGTCTGCGATCTAGCCGACGCCCACATTCTGGGGTTGGAGTATCTGTTGAAGGGTGGTGAGAGCGCCGTCTTTAACCTTGGCAACGGCAGCGGTTTCTCGGTGCGAGAGGTGATCGACGCGGCAGTGCGGATCACTGGCAAGTCTATTCCGGTGGTCGAGGTGGAACGTCGCCCTGGCGATCCACCGGCGCTGGTCGGCAGCAGCGATCGCGCCCGCAGCATCTTGGGCTGGAACCCCCAGTACGTAGACATTGACACTATCCTGGCCCACGCCTGGGCCTGGCACCAAAAGCGCCACGGCTAAGGAAATCTCTGCCCCGGTGGCTGCGCGAAGTCGTTCACGCAGTATCGCCAGAGGCGCAAGCTACCGGGTGCACAAAAAAGGCCCGTCACAGTTTTGACGGGCCTAGAATCGTGAATGTAGGTTTTACTGACTTAGTTGAGGGAGTTAGCCCCAGCAACTACTTCCAGAATCTCCTGGGTGATGGCGGCCTGACGAGCTTTGTTATAGGTCAGGTTCAGAGTTTTGGCCAACTCCTTAGCGTTGTCGCTGGCGTTGTTCATGGCGGTCATCCGGGCCGCTAGTTCGCTAGCAGCAGACTCTTGCAGCGCTCGCAGAATTTGGTTGTTCAAGTACAGTGGCAGCAGAGCATCCAGAATTTGCACCGGATCTTGCTCGAAGATCATGTCCTGAGGAAACTCTGTTGGAGTTGGCCCTGCCATCCTCTCCCGCTCTACTTGAAAGACACCGCCTTTGGTGGTGAGCCGGAAAATCTCGTCGTCAGGTACCTCTAGCCCTTGGGGGTCAAGAGGCAACAGGGTCTGAATGACCGGGCGAGAACTAACTAGCGACACAAACCGGGTGTAAACCAGTTCAACCCGATCGACTTCGTCGGACAGAAATAGCGACAGCAGCTCATCAGCAATAGTTGAGGCTTCGGACGCGATGGGAATTTGCTCTAGCCCAGTAAAGCTGGCTTCGATAGGCTGATCGCGGCGCTTAAAGTACTGGCTGGCCTTGCGTCCCACCAGAATAAAGCGGTAGTTCAAGCCCTCAGCGGCTAGCTCCTGGGCGCGGATTTCCGCCTTGCGAATGACGTTGGTGTTGTAGCCGCCGCAGAGGCCGCGATCGCCGGAGATCACCAGCAGCGCTACGGTCTTTACCTCACGCTGCTTCAGCAGCGGCAGGTCGGCCTCTTCAAATCTGAGGCGGCTTTGCAGGCCGTAGAGCACCTGGGCCAGGCGATCGGCGAAGGGGCGGGTAGCAATCACCTGCTCCTGGGCACGGCGCACCTTAGCGGCTGCCACTAGGCGCATAGCCTCAGTGATCTTACGGGTATTTTTTACAGACTTAATGCGGTCTCGAATCGCTTTTAAGTTAGGCATAGTGGATCCCTAAGGGGTCGTCGAGAACCGGGGCATTGGCTCATGCAACACCCCGGCTAGAACAGGAGGTTAGACTGCCGCCAAAAAGGCTTGCTTGGTTTCAGCGATCGCTTCTTTGAGCAGGGTCTCGCTCTCGTCGCCAAGCTTCTTCTCGCTGCGAATCAGCTCCGCAAACCTGGGCTTGTTGTTGCGGATATAGTCACGCAGAGACTTCGAGAAGGCCACCACCTGCTCCACAGGCACCTCATCCATAAAGCCGTTAATACCGGCGTAGATAATCGCCACTTGCTCTTCCACCGGTAGGGGCGAGTACTGGGGCTGCTTCAGCAGTTCCCGCAGGCGCTGACCGCGTGCTAGCTGCTTTTGGGTAGCGGCATCTAAGTCAGAGGCAAACTGAGAGAAGGCCTGAAGTTCGTCGAACTGAGCCAGCTCCAGCTTCACCTTACCGGCTACCTGCTTCATGGCCTTGATCTGGGCCGCAGACCCTACCCGAGACACCGAAATACCGGCGTTGATTGCAGGGCGCAGACCTGAGTTAAACAGGTCAGAGGACAGGAAGATCTGACCGTCGGTAATCGAAATTACGTTGGTGGGAATGTAAGCTGATACGTCACCCGCTTGGGTCTCAATCACAGGTAGGGCGGTCATGCTGCCCTCACCCAGCTCGGGGCTGAGCTTAGCGGCCCGCTCTAGTAGGCGAGAGTGCAGGTAGAACACGTCGCCAGGGTAGGCTTCACGACCGGGCGGACGGCGCAGCAGCAGCGACATCTGGCGGTAGGCTTGGGCCTGCTTGGTCAAGTCATCGTAAATGATCAGAGTAGCTTTGCCCTTGTACATGAAGTACTCGGCTAGGCTGGCGCCAGTGTAGGGAGCCAGATACTGAAGCGGGGCGGGGTCGTTGGCGCTGGCGGTGACCACAATGGTGTAGTCAAGGGCACCGCGATCGCGCAGCACATCTACAATCTGAGCCACAGAAGAGGCCTTCTGACCGATCGCCACGTAGACGCAGACCACGTCCTCAGACTTCTGGTTGAGGATGGTGTCGATGGCGATCGCAGTCTTGCCAGTCTGACGGTCACCAATGATCAGCTCGCGCTGGCCCCGGCCGATGGGAATCATCGCGTCAATGGCGGTGATTCCGGTCTGCATCGGCTCATACACCGACTTCCGGGCAATGATGCCGGGAGCTGGAGACTCAATCAGGCGGGTTTCGGTGGTTTGGACATCGCCCTTGCCGTCAATGGGACGTCCCAAAGCATCTACCACGCGGCCCAGCATGGCCTCACCGACCGGAACCGACGCAATTTTGCCGGTAGCGGTAACAGCACTACCCTCGCGGATATTGACGCCGTCGCCCATGAGCACCGCGCCCACGTTGTCTTCTTCCAAGTTGAGAGCGATACCTACGGTACCGTCTTCAAACTCCAGCAGCTCGCCAGACATGGCGTTCTCGAGGCCGTAGATGCGGGCGATACCGTCGCCCACCTGCAGCACTGTACCCACATTGGAGACCTTGACCTCCTGGTTGTACTGCTCGATCTGCTGCTTAATAATGCTGCTAATTTCGTCAGGTCTGATACTAACCATAGGACTTGCTCTGGATAAACCTACATAAACACGAGACGTCAGAGAAACTGCCCAACCAGGGGGCAGGCTGTCGCTAAGCGGTTGTCGCTAGCTGCATGCCAATGCGGCGTAGCTGACCCCGCAGGCTGGCGTCAATCACCTGAGAGCCGACCTTGATGATCAATCCGCCAATTAGAGAGGGATCAACGGTTACGGATAGCTCAACACTGTTGGCACCGGTCATGGCCTTCACGCGATCGCGGATGGCATTCTGCTGATCGTCAGACAGCTCGACCGCCGCTGTAACATCGGCCAAGACCGTGTTGTTCCGCTCCCGCAGCAGGGCTTGGTACTGCTGAAGAATGGGCTTCAAGAACGCCACGCGGCTGCGGTCAACCAGCAGCAGCAAAAAACTCAGCAGAAAGCCGCTCACCTTGCCTTCTGCAACCTGGCGCAATACGCCCTTCTTGGCCTCGGCAGACATTAACGGGCTCATTAAAAAGCCGGTTAGCTCTTTGGAGCTGTCCAGCACCTCCAGCAGGTCAGCCACCTCGACACCCACCTGGTCAACCGCGTTGTTGTCGGCGGCAACCGACATCAGCGCCTTAGCGTAGGGGGCCGCAATTTCAGAATTCAGCGTTGTGTCGTTCATAGCTATTCTCCTTGGAGCAGGGCAATGCTGGAATCGACCAGTCGCCGCTGCAAGTCGTCATTTAACTGACCGGGTAGAGCGGCTTCACTGCGCTCAATGGCCAAGGCTGCAATCCGCTGCTGTAGCTCTCGCATCACCCGCGCCTCTTGGGAGGTTAGATCCTGGGCGGCGGTAGCCCGCATCCGCTCTACGTCAGTTTGAGACTGAGCCAAAATGGCCTCGCGAGTGCGCTCCGCCGTGGTCTGAGCCTCGGTCAAAATTTTCTTGGCTTCTGCCTGAGCCTGAGCCAGCTTTTGCTGCTGCTCTGCCAAAGCGGCGGCGGCTTCCTTCTTACGCTGCTCGGCCTCTGTGATTGCTGTAGTAATAGCCGATTGGCGAGTTGATAGGGTCTTCCCTAAAAACTTGCCGCCAAAGTAATACAGCACGCCAATAATAATGACCAGATTAATCAGGTTGGTTTCTAGGATATTGAAATCCACACCAAACCCACCTTCTTCCGCCGCTAATAACCAACCAATAGTCATATCCCTACTTTCCGTCAACGACGCGGGCAATTCCAGGGGTTAAATCACCCTGTCATCACCGATAGCTTAGGCCGCCAAAGAACCCAGCAGCTTGTCCAAAATCTGTTGGCTCAGCCCATCTACCTGTTGCTCCAGGGTAGCCATGGCCTGATTCTTCTGCTCATCTAGTTCCCGCTGCACCTGCTCTCGCTGGGCTTGAGCCTCTTGCTGAGCCGTAGCAACGGTTTGAGCCGCAATCTTTTGCGCTTCTTCCTGGGCTTCGGCAATCACCGTTTGGGCCTGCCGGCGGGTTTCGGCCAGTTCTTGCTGATACTGTTTGGCAATTTGCTCGGCTTTGGCCAAACGCTCTGCCGCATCAACTTGATTGGAACTAATGTAACCGTCGCGCTCGTCTAAGACTTTGCCCAAGGGCTTATAAAACAATACGTTGAGCGCTACCGCTAGCAGCACAAACTGTACGGCCATCAGCGGCAGAGTAGCATCCAGGTCAAAAAGACCACCGCCTTCCTCAACTGCCTCAGCGGTTTCAACCGCCAGTAACCAAACAAAATTCATCATTGTGGATATGCCCTTTCACTCGGCCCAGGGCCAGCACTACAAGGTGACATCGCGAATTTGAACTTCGACAGGCAGGGAAAAGTATTGAACCTTACCCTGCCCAGCGTTTCGAATTTACGAGAAGGGGTTGGCAAACAGCAGCACCAGAGCTACCACTAGACCGTAGATGGTCAGTGCTTCCATGAATGCCAAGCTCAGCAGCAGGGTGCCGCGAATCTTGCCTTCAGCCTCGGGTTGGCGAGCAATACCTTCTACCGCTTGACCAGCTGCATTACCTTGACCAATACCAGGGCCGATAGCTGCCAGACCAACGGCTAGAGCAGCTGCAATTACGGAAGCGGCAGCGATAATAGGATCCATGTCTTTACCTCGATTTGGAGAATCAACAACTCGTTAAACAGGTCGTAGACAACGCTCGATAGGCGTTTCTTATACTGCGGCCCTAAGACCACGTCGGCTGGCAGCACCTGCCCTACCAGCCAATATCAAACTGAATGCCCCCAAGAGGAAATCATTGAGGGTCATCCATGCTCTTCACCACCATGCCCCTCGATCGCCTCGCCGATGTAGGCCGCTGCCAGGGTTGCAAAGATCAGCGCCTGAATGGCACTGGTAAACAAACCCAAGACCATCACTGGTAGCGGTACGAAGAGAGGCACCAGCAGGACCAGCACAGCGACCACCAGCTCATCGGCCAGGATGTTTCCAAACAGACGGAAACTTAGGGAGAGGGGCTTGGTGAAATCTTCCAAAATGTTGATGGGCAGCAGAATGGGAGTGGGTTCGATGTACTTGGCAAAGTACCCCAGCCCGCGATTGCTAAACCCAGCATAAAAGTAAGCTAAGGACGTCAACAGCGCCAGGGCGACGGTGGTGTTGATGTCGTTAGTTGGAGCGGCCAACTCACCTGACGGCAGATGAATTAACTTCCAGGGAATCAGCGCCCCCGACCAGTTAGAGACAAAGATAAACAGGAACAGAGTGCCCACAAAGGGAACCCAGGGCCGGTACTCTTTTTCACCGATCTGGTTTTTGGCTAGGTCGCGGATAAACTCCAGAGCGTACTCCATAAAGTTCTGGAGGCCGGAAGGTACCCGCTGAATGTTGCGGGTGGCCAAAAATGAAACCAACAGCAGAGCGCCGATCACAAACCAGGAGGTCAAAAAGACCTGGCCGTGAAGTTTTAGGCCACCGAGCTGCCAGTACAAATGCTGGCCAACCTCTAGCTTTGCCAGGACTAAGGGATGAATCATTAGCATATTGAGCGCCATCTCTTAAATCGACTTCTCCTTAAGACCTGCCAGGAAAAAGCATGCTATGCTTGGGAACCACCGATCTAGGTTAACCAGACGCCTGGGAAGACCCTGATGATGATTTTGGCAGCACCGCAGTCCAGAGGGTGTAAGCAATTAACGCCCCCTTGTAGGTCAAGAACCCGAGAAAAACGGGAACGACTTCAAGCTGCTGCCACTCAGTAGCCACTAAAACCAGACCAACCACAAGGGCCAGTCGGCCGCTGCCTAGCCTTGAGCTTCCGCGCCCAATGTTGGCCACGCTTTTTGCCAACATCCTCAAGTAAACCACACCGCCGCACGCTCCTATTAAATAATTCAGAGCAATTGGTAGAGAGTAGGCTAACCAGACGCTAAAAAAGATCACGCCAGTAAATGCCAGGGTGGTCAGCAGCAGATTTTGCTGAAGCTGGTAGTACTCTTCCATCGCTGTCGTTGAAGCCGGAGGGAGACTTTGACCGTCGGTTTGACCGGGGTCTACCTCTGCCTCGACCTGATCGACAGGGTCAGTGGGTTCGGAGGGCAATGGGGCCACAAAAGCGCCTAATCCTTAGCCGTTAAAGGGTTTTGCCTGCCTGAACAGGCCGCATATGATCATATCACGGCAATAATACTTAATAGACACTTCTCAAAAGTAAATCCGTGGTCTTCGGCTTATCTGATCAAGTCTGCTGGGATGGCTCTAGTAAAATCAGCTGCCTCTGCTGCATTTGCCGTACTGCTTCAAGACTTGCCCCGCTTTGGGATAGAAGATCGGCGACGCTGGCTTGAGGAGACGGTTTTTGACCATCGCAGGCCTGCAAAAACTCAAATTCCTGTGGCTCTAAAGAAACGATTTGGTAGTTGTGGTCGAAAATGCTTTGGCTGGGCCAGCCTTCCATGCAGGGATTGCGGGTGGGAATGGCGGACAGCAGAGCAGCGTCCTCGTCCCAGCTGAATTGTGGGTAGGGAGGACGCGCTAGGAACCACTCGAAGTGAGTGATCTCAGGATCTAGTAGTTCTACTAGGCGATACTGATCTTTCTCCGGCAGCTGTTTGGCGCGATCGAGCAGCGCTGGGTCTGATGCCAGCAGGCGATCGAGCTGCCACACCTGAGGGTTAGAAAAGCCAATGAATTCTAGGCCTGAGGCGTCGATGAGCTCAAAGAGGCTATCCAGGGTGTAATCAATTTCCTGCGGGTGGACGTACATGTCAGCAAAGCATTCGTCGCGGTGGTTTTCCATGGCCCAGCGATCGCGCTCTCGTTGCTTGAGCCGATTTCCCTCGGGTAGGCTGGCGAAGATCTGTCGCCCCACCTGTACGCCGTCGCGGTAGTCGCCGCGCTGGCTGCCTTGAACCAGGGCGATCGCCCGCTGCATGAGCGAGATTTCTGTCCGACCTATAGCGGCGTACACAAATAGATGGATAAAGCCACCGGGGGCCAGCTTGGTAGCTAGAGCCTGTAGCCCTTTTAGCGGGTCGGGCATATGGTGGATGACGCCAACACAGTTAATCCAGTCGAACTCGCCTTCGATTTGATCGACGTCGTAGATGCTGAGCTGGCGAAACTGAACATTGGTGGCACCTGATCGGCGACAGCGCTCTGTGGCAGTGGCGATCGCCTTCTCGCTTAAGTCAATCCCCAGCACCTCAGCCTTTGGGTTGAGGTGACTAATATATTCAGTACTCACCCCGGTGCCGCAGCCGGCATCCAGTACCCGTACAGATTCTTTGGCAGGGACTGCCCCTGTACAAAAGCTGTGTACTGTGGGCCAGTACCATCGCCAGTTGTAGCCTGGCGGCGCCTCGTCGAGAATTGGCTCAGGTGGAAAGGGATAAGTATTGTAGAGGCGAGCTACCGCATCGCTAACGGTTTGGGTTTTTGTTGGGTTGTCCATAGCTAATCTGTCAGCTCAAGTTATCTATTAATAAAAACAGTTGCCGCGTTCAACCCAATAGCAAGGCTGATTCAATCAAACTTGCATCCACAGATCAAGCTGTGTCCTACACCTTTAGCGCTACAGCCTGTTGCGGAGTCAAACCTTCAACAAAAGCGGATTGAAAGCCTTGGGGC
The DNA here is from genome assembly GCF_014695395.1 of Nodosilinea sp. FACHB-131. GTDB lineage: Bacteria > Cyanobacteriota > Cyanobacteriia > Phormidesmidales > Phormidesmidaceae > Nodosilinea. Next base: position 62,883 of record NZ_JACJOF010000033.1, on the reverse strand, counting down.
CTCCAGCTTTATCACGAAACGTTACAAAACTTATCTGCCTTCTCAGGGTGCAGTGACCATCATCTATGATGACCAAAGGCATTTAGCTGGCTGGATGTTACACAGTTTTTAATAATCTGTGTTGCTGTCCTGAAACGGTTTAATCTGATTCCAGGTTCAGCAAACAGCCCGCCATCCATAGATACCGCATTCAGTGCCCTGCTTGAATGCGGAGCAGGTGAGGTTAACAACGCTTTACCTTCAAGTGGGTTCAGTGATTTTACGCTGGTTCAGGGAGTCCTGAGCGTTGCCTAGTCCTACGCCCTTCGACCCGATTGATAGATTCTTTTTTGATGCCGTCATTGTCCGCATAGGGAGCCTTTGAAAACGCATGAGTGTTAAAGCAAGTGGTGGAAGTGCACCGGCGCGGCCCCAGCTCTACCAAACTCTGCCGGTGGCCACGATTTCCCAGGCCGAGCAGCAAGACCGCTACATGGGCCGGGGAGAGCTAGATGAGCTATCAGGCTTTTTTGGTTCTGGTCTTAAGCGGGTTCAGATTGCCGAAACCTTGACCCGTTACTCCGAATTGATTGTCTCCCAGGCGGCCAACCGCATCTTTACCGGAGGGTCTCCTCTGGCCTACCTGGAGCGAGTCGATAGCGAATCACCCGTTGAAAAAACTCGGGCTGGCACCGTTTTAGACGAAACAGAAGCTTCTCGGCTGGGTACCTCGACCTTTATCGAGAGCAGCAGTGGTGGGCTGTTTCAAAACCTGTTCAACTCTACCCCCACGGGACCTGTGCCCGCCGGGTTTCGTCCCATTAGTGTGTCTCGCTATGGCCCCAGCAACATGCAGAAGTCTCTGCGTGATATGAGCTGGTTTCTGCGCTACGTGACCTACGCCATTGTGGCGGGCGACCCCAACATTATTGCGGTCAACGTACGTGGCCTCCGCGAAATTATCGAAAATGCCTGTTCTTCGGCGGCAACGATTGTCGCTATTCAAACCATGAAGGCAGGGTCTTTACGCTACCTAAATGGCGATCCTGAAGCTCAAGCTATTGTCGAGCAGTATTTTGGAGTGCTGCTGAGCGAGTTTAAAGCACCTACCCCGTCAAACAAGGTGCGACAGCGCTCTTCTAGCGATCTGCAAGGTCTACAGCTACCTCAGATCTATTTCAACGCTGCTGAGCGTCGGCCCAAGTACGCCATGAAGCCAGGGCTATCGGCGGGCGAAAAGAACGATGTCGTGAAGGCTGCGTACCGTCAGATCTTCGAGCGCGATATCACTCGGGCTTACTCGCTGTCGGTCTCTGATCTGGAGTCGAAGGTAAAGAACGGCGAAATCTCCATGAAGGAGTTCGTGCGTCGCCTGGCTAAGTCGCCTCTGTATCGTAAGAATTTCTACGACCCCTACATCAACAGCCGCGCCCTTGAACTGGCTTTCCGCCATATCCTTGGCCGCGCACCTAGCTCCCGCGAAGAAGTGCGCGACTACTTCTCCATTGTGTCTAGCGGTGGTCTGGCAGCTCTAATTGACGCTCTAGTCGACTCTAAAGAGTACTCTGACTACTTTGGGGAAGAGACAGTACCCTACCTGCGCGGTCTGGGGCAAGAAGCCCAAGAGTGCCGCAACTGGGGTCCTCAGTTTGACCTGTTTAACTACAGCGCTCCCTTTCGCAAAAAGCCGCAGTTCATTACGCTATTTGCGGCCTACGAGCAGCCTCTGCCCGATCAGCACCCCTACGGTTCTGGTAACGATCCGCTGGAGATCCAGTTTGGGGCGATCTTCCCGAAAGAGACTCGCGATGTTAGCGCCACTCCGGCCTTCTTTAACAAAGATACCCGCCGCATTTTGATTCACCGTGGCCCCGGCATCAACAATCAGTTGAGCAATCCTGCGGCTCGGCCTGAAAACCCTGGTTCTCTCGGGGCTAAGGTGTTCAAGCTGGATCAAGTTCCCAGAACCGGTAACACCCAGAACAGCGTACGCTACTCCGAAAGCTCGACTCAGGCGATTATCAGCGCGGCTTACCGTCAGGTGTTTGGCCGTGAGGTGTACTCGGGCCAGCGCTCTAAGGTCGCTGAGATCAAGCTGGAAAACGGCGAAATCTCGATGAAGGAGTTCATTCGGGCGATCGCCAAATCTGAGGCGTTCCGCAAGACCTATTGGTCATCGCTGTACGTGATGAAGGCAGTGGAGTACATTCACCGTCGCCTGCTGGGTCGCCCCACCTATGGCCGTAAGGAAACCAACGCCTACTTCGACATCTGCGCCAAGAAAGGCTTCTATGCTCTGGTTGACTCGATTATCGAGAGCCAGGAATATGCCGAGGCCTTTGGAGAAGATACTGTACCCTATGAGCGCTATGTGACTCCCAAGGGTCTGGCTCTACGCAGCATGCGAGCTGGTTCTCTGGCCGAGAAAGGTATGGTACCTGTGGCCGATACCAGCATTCCTCGCTTTGTGGAACTGGGTACAGTCACTGAGGACCGTGCCATTCCTGAGGTGCAGCGCCGTCTAAACCAAGGTGTGAACCGCCAGCGTCAGCAGACCAAGGTGTTCAAGCTCACCTCTCTGGCCGATAAGCCTAACCTCAAGCTGGTTACCGCTGCTGCCTACCGGCAAATCTTCGAGCGAGACATTGCTCCATATATTGTTAAGAGCGAGTTCACCGCTCTGGAGAGCAAGCTGGGCAACGGCGAAATCAGCATGAAGGAGTTCATTGAGGGGTTAGGCACCTCAACTCTATATATCAAAGAGTTCTACGCGCCCTATCCCAATACCCAAGTGATTGAGTTTGGTACCAAGCACTTCTTGGGTCGTGCCCCGCAGGATCAGGCAGAAATTCGCAAGTACAACCAGGTGTTGGCTAGCGAGGGCATTCGTGGGTTTATTCGCTCGATGCTCAACACTCCTGAGTATGCCGAAAGCTTTGGGGAAGATACCGTGCCCTATCGCCGCTATCCCACTCTGCCTGCGGCCAACTTCCCCAATACGGAGAAGCTGTACAACCGGCTTACCAAGCAAAATCGCGATCTCATCGTGCCTAGTTTTGCTAGTGCCCAAAACACTGTCAATGTGGCTGATATGCCCTTGATGGCTGATGCGGTAGCCTCCCAAGCTGCCAATGCTGCGGAGCTGGCCGCAACGGTAGGTCGTTCCTCCGTGGAGGCTGACGTAGTTGTCGTTGCTCCGACGACGCGGCTCTATCGTCTACAGCCCGGGGCTAGCCCTGAGCAGGTAGATCAGGTGCTCACCGCTGTTTACCGTCAGGTGATGGTGCTGCCTGAGGGAGAGATCCCAACTGATTGGCGATTGACTGAGGCTGAGGCGTTGGTGAAGAGCGATCGCATTACCCTGCGAGAGTTCATTCGTCAGCTAATTCAAACTCCTGCCTATCAGTCCCGATTCGTCGCTGCATACCCAGCACCTAAGCTCGTGACCATTATGGGCCGTCAATTGCTAGGGCGGAACTTAGAGGATGCCACCGAGTACAGTGCTATTGCAGCCCAACAGGGCGCTATGGCTGTTGCCGAAGCCATGCTCAGCTCGGCTGAGTACCTGCGCTACTTTGGTGAGCAAGGGGTACCCTACCGTCGCGTCTAAGCCGTGATCAACAGATGGGTGTGGTCTAAATCATCCCCATCTGTTGACCTCACAACCTGCTAATTAGCATTTTTTGGCAAAGATATTGTCTCGCCAATAGCCTTTATTAGCTCTGTTACGAAATATTAAAACCGGATGCTAAATTGCACCCGGTTTATAGTTTTTTGAGGATTTAAGGTTTTCCTTAAGCCTCTACAGTGGCTTTGCTGTCTGGCCTTGGAGAAACTGAGGGAAACTGTTACAAAATATTTCGCGGCTTTGAAGAAGGCTTACGCAATACCGGACAATTAATCGGGAAGGCTGCCAGAACTGAGGTTCTTTAATAGAGTTGGCTCTGGCTCCGCACCCTTAAATGCCAGTTTCATACATCTGGTCATACTTTTCGGAGGAATCCATCAATGAGTATTGTCACGAAGTCAATCGTGAATGCCGATGCTGAGGCCCGTTACCTTAGCCCCGGTGAGCTAGATCGCATCAAGGGCTTTGTCACCTCCGGTGAGCGTCGCCTGCGGATCGCTCAGGTGCTAACCGAATCCCGCGAGCGCATCGTTAAGGAAGCTGGTAATCAGCTGTTCCAAAAGCGTCCTGACGTTGTTTCTCCCGGTGGCAACGCCTACGGCGAAGAGATGACCGCTACTTGCCTGCGCGACATGGATTACTACCTGCGTCTCATCACCTACGGTGTGGTCGCTGGTGATGTTACCCCCATCGAAGAAATCGGTCTGGTGGGTGTGCGTGAAATGTACAACTCCCTGGGCACCCCCATTCCTGCTGTGGCTGAGTCCGTGCGCTCCATGAAGGCTGTCGCAACCGGTCTGCTGTCCAGCGAAGATGCTGCTGAAGCCGCATCCTACTTCGACTATGTTGTCGGCGCCATGCAGTAGTCGCAGCTGCGCTACTCCGTCGATTCGTTGTTGAGATTACGTCAGTTCTAAGGAAGCTTCACCAATGCAAGACGCAATTACCTCTGTTATCAACTCTTCCGACGTGCAGGGCAAGTACCTGGACGGTTCCGCCCTCGACAAGCTAAAGGCTTACTTCCAAACCGGTGAGCTGCGCGTTCGTGCCGCTAGCACCATCAGCGCCAATGCTGCTGAAATCGTGAAAGAAGCCGTGGCTAAGTCCCTGCTGTACTCCGATATCACCCGTCCCGGCGGCAACATGTATACCACCCGTCGCTATGCAGCTTGCATCCGCGACCTTGACTACTACCTGCGCTACGCCACCTACGCCATGCTGGCTGGGGACCCCTCCATCCTGGATGAGCGTGTGCTCAATGGCCTCAAGGAGACCTACAACTCCCTGGGTGTACCCATCGGCGCCACCGTTAACTCCATCCAAGCCATGAAAGAAGTGACCGCTAGCCTAGTGGGTGCTGATGCTGGTAAGGAAATGGGCGTTTACTTCGACTACATCTCCTCTGGCTTGAGCTAGTCTCTAGGCTCATCCATTGCGCTTTGGCCGCAGGCCAGAGCGAACCTAGGCCAGAGTCAGGGGCGAGTGTTGAGGACACTAGGTTGTGCTGTATTGTCTTCCTGCTGTCCATAGCATTGGCTTTCGACTCTGGCTTTTCAGCGTTCATACCAAGTCCAGCTTGGAAGCTGTGTTTTCCTAACGGTAAAACTTCATTTTTGGACTTGGCTTTGGTTTACATCTGTCCAGTGATATAGCAGGAGAGTTTTCGGCCATGCGCATGTTTAAGATCACCGCTTGCGTTCCCAGTCAAACCAGGATTCGTACCCAGCGGGAGCTGCAAAATACGTTCTTTACCAAGCTGGTACCCTACGAGAACTGGTTCAAAGAGCAGCAGCGCATTCAAAAAATGGGCGGCAAAATCGTTAAGGTTGAGCTGGCTACTGGTCGGCAGGGTGCCAATACCGGTTTGCTCTAATACGCCTACTTCAGCAAAGCGTCTGATAAAAATTTTACTGCTTTTTTTCATGCTGCGATACGTGCAGGGTCGGCCTAGGGGTCAGCCCTGCCGTTGTGTTTTTAGGGGTATTTTGATGTCTTTAGGACATGCTCCACAAACTCGAAAACATACTCAAAATCTTGAGCGGCTTTCGAGTCCCTCAGCTATACTGAGCCCTTGAAAGATTTGGCCCTTAGGCACGTGGGGTAGTAGGGTGAACATTGCTCAGTTGGTTCCATGGATTGACCCCACAGTAGGCCAGTGGTCAGCGGAAGCGCGCTGGCTGCGTTGGTTGACCTTTGTCTGGCTGGGCAGCGGTCTACTGATATTGTTTTCAGCGTCCTATGCAGTGTCCGTGACGGAGCATGGCTATGGGCTGCACTATGTGATGGTGCAACTGCTGTGGGTAGCAATTGGTTTGGTAATTTTTAACCGGATCGTTCATACCTCTCTGGATCGGCTCATTCAGGGTTCGGGTATTGTGCTGCTGGTGCTGGTCGGTTTGGTAAGCCTAACGTTGGTGCCTTCCCTAGGGGTAACGGTGAATGGGGCTACTCGCTGGCTGCCTTTGGGCCCGTTTATGATTCAGCCTTCCGAACTGCTCAAGCCCTGCTTGGTGTTACAGGGGGCACGACTGTTTGGGCGGTGGCCACAGCTTACCTGGCCATCCCGGTTAACCTGGTTGGGCATTTTTGTCGCTATTTTGGCGCTGATTTTGTTGCAGCCCAACTTGAGTACAGCGGCTATTTGCGGTTTAACGCTTTGGCTAATTGCTCTGGCGGCGGGGCTGCCCTATCTGTATCTGCTGCTAACGGCGGGAGGGGGGCTGCTGACTGCGACGGTGAGTGTCAGCCTCAAGACTTATCAGCGCCAGCGAATAGTCTCGTTTTTGGACCCCTGGGCCGATCCGGGCAATCAAGGGTATCAGCTAGTGCAGAGCCTGTTAGCTGTTGGCTCTGGCGGGTTTTGGGGCCAGGGTTTTGGGCTGTCTCAGCAAAAGCTGTACTCGTTACCTATTCAATACACTGACTTTATTTTTTCGGTGTTTGCCGAGGAGTTTGGCTTTGTGGGTTGCTTAGTGTTGCTGACGGTTTTAGGCGTTTACGCTTCCTTGGCCCTGTTGGTAGCGCTCCGCCTGAAGCAACCCCTGCACCGTCTGGTAGCGGTAGGTGCGATGGTGCTACTAGTGGGGCAAGCGCTGCTAAATATGGGTGTGGCTACAGGGCTTTTGCCGACGACAGGACTGCCCTTTCCACTGCTGAGCTACGGCGGTAGCTCGATGGTAGCTAGTTTGGCAACGGCGGCGCTGTTAGTGCGGGCGGCACGGGAGATTAATTTGGATATGCCAGTACCTTTGCGGCGACGATGGTTTAAGACGGGCCCTCAGGAGTCTCTGCCCCTGTGAGTACTGGGTGGCAGCAGTACGCTTTCTTGACGCAAAAATCTGAGAGCGGGTTGCAGGATTGTTACAATAGTGAGTGCCTTTGCGTCTCACTACCTCGCTGATGTTTGAGAGCCTGCAAATTTATCTATACGAGATTGCCCAGTGGGCCAATCAACTGGTGAGTGAACAGCTCACTCAGGTGTCTTGGATGAGCCTATCAGTGGTAGGGCTGGCGGGGCTTTTAACCAGCCTATCTCCTTGTCTGCTATCGATGCTGCCGATTATGGTGGGCTATATGGGCGGCTATGAGGAAGGTAATCGAGGTGGTGCGATCGCGCGATCGCTCTCCTTTGCCCTTGGCCTTGCTACTACCCTGGCTCTGTTGGGCTTGATTGCCGGGCTTTTTGGTTATGTCTACGGTCAGGTGGCTTGGGGGCTACCAATTGCGGTGAGCCTGGTGGCGATCGTGATGGGGCTCAATCTGTTGGGAGTCATTCCCTTGGCCTTACCCGCTGGGGTTGGTCCCACCTTTGAAAATTTGAACTTCCCCCCCTGGCTGCGGGCCTATGCTCTGGGTCTCACCTTTGGCATTGTGGCGTCGCCCTGCAGCACCCCAGTGCTCGCTACCCTCCTAGCCTGGATTTCAACTACGAAAGATCCGGTGCTGGGCGGTGCTCTGCTGCTAGCCTACGCCGTGGGTTATGTAACGCCACTGGTGCTGGCTGGCACCTTCACCGCCTCTCTCAAGCGACTGCTGGATTTGCGTCAGTGGTCGAGCTGGGTGACTCCGGCAAGCGGCGCTCTACTGCTGGGCTTCGGAGTATTTTCGCTGCTGTCTCGGCTACTGCCAACCAGTTTGGTGTAATTGTCTGAATACGTCATCCGTTTCTGAGGGATACTATGGCCCCGTCTGAAGCTCCTCAACCGACTCTTTGGGACGGGGTGCGCGACTACTTTAGACAAGATCTGCTGCCGCTGCTGGCAGATTTGCGGTTGGCAATTGTGCTGCTGTTGGCGATCGCGGCTTTCAGCATCAGCGGCACAGTTATCGAGCAGGGCCAAACCCTGGAGTTTTACCAGACCAACTATCCCCAAGATCCGGCCCTGTTTGGATTCTTGAGCTGGAAGGTGATTCTCACCCTGGGGTTAGATCACGTCTACCGCACCTGGTGGTTTTTGGCGCTGCTAATTGTGTTTGGCGCTAGCCTGACCGCCTGCACCTTTACTCGCCAGTTCCCGGCTCTGGGGGCGGCTCAAAAGTGGAAGTACTATACTCAGCCCCGTCAGTTTCAAAAGCTGGCTCTGAGTGCTGAGCTGTCTGAGACCGATCTAGCCTCCCTATCGAGGAGATTGAACCAACGACGCTATCGGGTGTTTCAGGACGGCAACCAGCTCTACGGACGCAAGGGCATTGTGGGCCGCATTGGCCCCATTGTGGTTCACGCCAGCATGCTGCTGATTTTGGCGGGGGCTATTTTAGGAGCTATGACCGGCTTTTTTGCCCAGGAGATCGTGCCCAGCGGCGAGACCTTTCAAATTCGCAATATTTTTGATGCCGGCCCTTGGGCTGAGGCTCAGATTCCTAAAGACTGGTCGGTGCGGGTGAACCGATTTTGGATTGACTACAGTCCTGAAGGCAATATCGATCAGTTCTATTCTGATCTGTCCGTGCTAGATCGAGCGGGAGATGAAATCGATCGCAAGACCATCTTTGTCAATCAACCCCTGCGCCACAAGGGCGTGACTTTATACCAAGCCGACTGGGGCGTGGCGGCGGTTCAGGTAAAGCTCAACAACAGTCCGGTGCTGCAGCTACCGATGCAGCAGCTTGAAAACGATGGCCCGCGCTTTTGGGGTACCTGGCTACCGACGAAACCCGATATGAGCGAAGGCGTGACTTTGCTGGCCAGCGATCTTCAAGGTTCTGTGCTGATCTATGATAACGCCGGACAGCTCATCTCCACCGTACGTAAAGGCATGGCGGCAGAGGTAAATGGCGTTAGGCTTTCGCTGGTGGATGTAGTGGGTAGCACAGGCCTGCAAATCAAGGCTGATCCGGGCATTCCTCTGGTTTATGGGGGGTTTGGCCTGCTGATGCTGGGGGTGATCATGAGCTACGTGTCGCACTCTCAGGTGTGGGCACTGGCGCAGGAGGGCACGGTGTATGTGGGTGGCAGAACGAACCGCGCCCAGGTAGCCTTTGAGCGCGAGCTACTCGCCCTGCTGGAAGCTGTCTCTGCCGATGCTAACGAGGCCGAACTGGCTGAAGCTTCAGTTAGCTGATTTGGGTGAGGTCGGGGTAGGCAGCAAGCATTTCGTCATAGCTGAGGCTATCGCTGGCCGCTTGCGGTGCCCAGAGCAGTTCATAGACCAGCAGATAGTCGGGCGTGACGCCGCCGAGCCGTCTCAGAGCTGCCTGTAGATCGCTGGCAGAATGGATCGGCTGAGTGATCAGGGGTTGATCGTCGGCTGTGCCCACAATTAGCGTTACCACGATGTAGGCGGCCGGGTCCGCGTCAGGCTTGGGCTGATAGGTTTGGCGGCTGACTTGACCGCCGACGTTGACTAGGGTTTCGCGGCTAAATTTGCTGCGCTCGGTGACGGAGAGCTGCTCAAAAACCTGGGACGCCTGGGCGCGGGAGCGAACGGTTTGGTCGGTAACCTTGGCATGGGACCAATATTCGGGCGATCGCAGCAGGGCCAGCGCCGTCTCTTGCAGCAGCCGATTTAACCCAGGCTTGGTGTCAATATCGCTGCGAGCGGCGATGGTCTCTAGCTCGGTCTGGAGCTCGCGGGCCTGGGAGAGCAGCGCCACCTGGAGCTGAGTTATGGTGACGACATCGTTGGTCAGCTCGTTGCCGCTGTTCACAACCTGGATGCCTTGGCCAGATCTATTGACCCCCAACCGCATCAAATTTGTAATCAAAGGTAGGACCGTGAAACCGAGCACCGCCAGCAGAAACAACAGGCCGACATCGCCGCCGATCGCAATGCCGCCACCGGGGTAGCTGCCCACGTAGCCCCCGGGGTAACCACCCACATAGCCGCCAGGTATGGGCACAATCACTGGACCGCCGCTGGGGTACGAGGGATAGCCGCCACCATAGCCTGGGCCGCCATAGCTTGGACCTCCCGCAGGAGGCAATGCACCACCGCCTCCCGAAAAACCTCCCCCAGGTGAGCCGCTGCCGGAAGGACTGTCAAAGCCACCGCCGCGAGCCCGGCCGCCCGATACTCCTTGGGGGGTGGTGTCGGTAGATAATAGCCCTTGGGCATCGGTAAGGCGGGCTGTTTCGTTGCGCCGCTCAACAAAAAATCCCAGGCAGCTCAGGGTCAGCATCAGCACAATCAGGCAATAAACATTGCGGCTGTGGTGATTGGGCGAGCGCGGAGGGGTAGCCATGATCCTTCTCCTGAGCGAGCTAGGGGAGGTGGTACTGTGCAAAAACTGTGGAACAAACCGACGCTAAGGCTAGCCTAACCGGCAAACTTCAGGCGTTCAAAGAACAGGATTTTATCACTGTCCTTTGAGGGTCTGCGCCCTCCGGTTTAGCTATGTCCTTTGGCAGAATCTAAAGGGGTGATGCTCTAGACTGCCCATCGCCCTAACGCTGGTTGAGCGGCTGTGCCTACCAAGCATCATTCACGCTAAACCTAAGGTTGGCTGCCTAAATAGTTGAGAATTCCCTGGGCAATGGACTGCCCCATCTGCGCTTGCCAGCGCGGGTCGCGGAGTTTAGGGGCATCGATGGCGCCGGTCACAAAGCCAATTTCGATCAGGGCCGCGGGCATAGCGGTGCGGCGCAGCACCAGAAACCGTGCCTGGCGAACGCCGCGATCGTTCATGGCCATGGTGCTGAGCACCTGGCGCTGGAGGGCAGCCGCCAGCACTTGCCCAGCATCGGAGTAGTAGTAGGTTTCGAGCCCATTCACCTCTGGGCGCTGCATGTTGACTGCGTTGGCATGGATGCTGACAAACACCGTGGCCTGAGCCGTTGTGGCCATATCGGCCCGGGGCTGCAAATCGACGGTTTGATCGCTCTGGCGAGTCATCTGCACAGCAATGCCCTGGGCCCGCAGCACAGCTGCGGTGTGCTGGGCCACTGCCAGCACCACCCCTTTTTCTTGCAGCCCGCCAATGCCCACCGCTCCAGGGTCAGCGCCGCCGTGGCCTGGGTCGAGCATGACCAGCACCTGACCTCGGACGGGGCTAGGGGTAGGTGTTGGAGCGACGACCGATGCCGGAACTGCCGCAGCGGGGGGTCGGGATTGGGCGATCGGCGGTGGCGTTGTCACCGGGTTGAGCACAGGCAACACGACTGTGGTGGGCGGGGCCGTAATTTGGCTGGGGGCGACGCCAATGGGGGTGACCCAAATGCCGCCGCTGGGCAAGGGAGTGATTTGCCAGTCGGGGCTAAAGCCATCGAGGGTGAGGGTAAGGCGAATAGCAGGCGGGGCGGTAGCAAACTGGTTGATGCTCCAGCGATGAATGCCGTAGCGCCCCTGGGGCAGTGCCTCGGGGGTAAGGCCGGGGGCAATGGATGCGTCTAGCAGGTCAATAACGATCTGCCGCGCTTGACTGGCATCACGAGTGCGGTACACACGCACCTGAGGTGCGGCCCCAGCGGTAGGAATGAAAAAGCCCTCTGCGGTAGTTTGAACGCCGCGCAGTACGGTGGCCGTTGCCCTGACGGCGACGGTGTTGACTTGGTTGCGGCTGATCAGCGGCGGCAGCGGTTCGGCCCCAGCCGCTGTCAGCGATCGCGGTCTGGCTGCTTTAGAAAAATCTGGCATGCTCAAGCCGTCATCGGCTGCGATCGCCGGCGTCGAACCCGGTAGCTGCACCACCCACTGCTGGCTGGTCAGGCCCCACACCTTCACCTGCTTGGGGTCGAAGCTGTAGTTGGGGTTGATCTCTAGAACCATGCGGGTGGTTTGGGCGTCGGCCTGGGTGATGCGTACCGCCGTGACCGCTCCGCCAACAAACTGATTACCTAGGGCTTCCTCAGTCAAAATGCCCGGTAGATCGATGACCAACCGCTGAGGATCGCTGAGCCAGCTGACCTGAGGCTCTACCCCGCTTTCGGTGGAAAACACCAGACGGTTTTGGCCAGTGTCAAATTCCCAGGCTTGAAGCCGTGCGCTGGCTTTGGCCGGTAGGCTGCCAAATAGGCATGCCCCAGCCACCCCAACCACTCCAGTAAAAAGCTGCCTTAGCCGCAATCGGGCTGATCTCCCACACACCACAGAATTCAGCCCGCAACCGTTTGCGGCCTTACCCATTCTGCTTATGGGCTGTGAGCTCTAGTCCGCAAGCAGTGGCCTTTCAAAGGAAAAGGCTGAATCGGCTTAGATATTAGCTCACTTTTAATGAAGCAATAGACCAATTGTTTAGCTGGGATAAAACTTTGCCACAGCTTGGAAATGGGATACCACACCCATCGGTGCAGTCTGTACCATAAGCCCAGGGTGCGGACGGGGCGTAATGAGCCGTTGCCCGCCCTGTTGCTTTGGTCAATTGCTCAGGAGAGTTGCTGAGAATGCTGTTTGCTACCGTAGGTCGCTGGCCCCGCCGGACCGCGTTTTTGCTTGGGCTGCTGACATTTCTGATGGCTTGCACAGCCGGTACTAGCTGGTTGCCCAGCGCTAATTCGGCTCAGCCCGCTGTGACGGTAGCCGTGGTGAGCCCTGAGGTCATCGTGGTCTCCCTGCGCCAGGGTACCGTAACCCACGCTCGCCAGGAGCCCTACCGCCCTCAGCCCCAAGACAAGCTAGAAACTTCCGGTAACGACACTTGGGTGCTGCGGCAAGGGCAGGCTCTGGGTACCTTGGTCGGCTCCGATCAATCTGTGCTCTACGGCTTCGACCGCTACAGTGAGGAGCCGTTTAACGCCAATCGCGCCAGTCAACCGTACGGCTATCGCATTCAGTCCCAGGACGATGCCAGCTACCGACAGCCCGTAATGCCGACGGAGGTGTATCGCAAAAGCAAGCCTGTGGACACGGCCCAGGTCACCCGAGACGATCGCCGCTGGGCTATGGAGCATCGGTTCTATCTGCGGTTGCCCACTCCCCTGACTCCAGGGCAAACCTACCAAATTCAGATCACGGGGCAGGAGCTACCGCCCTTAACTCTGGCCTACCAGCCCGATCGCCAGATCAGTGAGGCCGTGCATGTGTCGGCCTTGGGGTTTCGCCCCGACGACGCCCTTAAAGTAGGATTTCTGTCGACCTGGATGGGTACGGGCGGAGGGCTGAGCTATCCCGAAGGCCTATCGTTTCAAGTCATTGACGAAGCGACGAACCAAGTGGCACTGACGGGAAGGGCTAACCGCCGCTATCGCCGTGAAGCGGTAGAGGATGCCCGCGATCGCACCTACACCCTCACCGACGTCGACCAGCTCGACTTTAGCGCCCTTAACCAGCCCGGGCAGTATCGGCTCTGTGTAGGCACCGTAGGCTGCTCAAACTCCTTTACGGTAGCTGAGAATAGCTGGCAGCAGGCCTTTTATGTGGCGGCCCGCGGATTCTATCACCAGCGCAGCGGCATTGCTCTCGGGCCGCCCTACACCGATATTGAGCGCCCTCGCCCCTTTCATCCCGACGATGGCGTCAAGGTCTACCAATCCACCGCCGGGCTGATGGATACGGGCAACGGCCTCAATGCCCAGGGCACCGACACCGGCAACTTTGCCAATCTGGTCAAGGGCAAGACCGATACGGTGGTGCCCAACGCCTGGGGCGGCTACTTCGATGCGGGCGACTGGGACCGCCGTGTTCAGCACCTGGATGTGGCTCGCTGGCTGCTCGAACTGCTCGAACTATTCCCTGAGCCTCTAAGCGATATGGCGCTCAATATTCCAGAGTCCGCCAACGATCGTCCCGATTTACTGGATGAGGCGCTGTGGGGCGTCGACTTCTATCGCCGTTTGCAAACTCCCGAGGGCGGTGTGCGGGGCGGCATTGAGTCGGCAGAGCATCCCAAGCGGGGCGAAACCAGCTGGCAAGAGTCGCTGCCGGTGATGGCCTACGCCCCCGACCCCTGGAGCAGCTATGTTTACGCTGGGGTGGCGGCCCGCACGGCCCGACTGATGGCAACCTATGTCCCCGACCAGGCAGAGGGCTACCGCGACAGCGCCCTGGCGGCGATGGCCTGGGCCGAGGCCCGTCATCAAGCCGGAATTCAAGCTCAGGAATGGCCCCGCCACCGCATTGAGGCCGATCGCGCCCTGGCGGCCCTAGAGCTTTACAACCTCACGGGCGATCGCATCTGGCACGATCGCTTTGTCGCCGCACGCGCGGCCATTCCCGCTGAGGCGCGCGGCGACTACCGGATTGCCACCCCCCAGCGAGAATTCAACTTTCTCTACAGCCGCCTACCCGCTGACCAGGTCGACGCCGAACTCCAGGCCGAGCTGCGGGCCGCGCTTCTAGCCGAGGCCGACGCCGCCGTCGAAACGGGGCAGACCACGGCCTTTGGCTGGACCAAGGTGCTCCCGACAACCCCCGTCGGCTGGGGCGATGGCCTCGGAGCGCCCAAGGCGCGCATCCTGCTGCGGGCCCACGCGCTGACCGGTAGCGATCGCTACCTCAATGCCGCTCTGCTAGCCTGTCAGTTCTCCGCCGGAGCTAACCCTGACAACATGACCTATACCACTGGCCTGGGCCACAAGTCGCCCCAAAATCCCCTCATCCTTGATCAGCGTATTACTGGTGACCTGCTGCCAGGCATTACCCTCTACGGCCCCATTGACAACGACTTTTATGGCTCTGAATGGTTTTTTGATGTGCTGGAGTCGGTGGCGGTCCCCCCGGCTCGGCAGTGGCCTTCGGTCGAGACCTATTTCGACATTTACTACGTGCCCAACATCAACGAGTTCACGATTATGCAGAGTATGGGTGATGCGGCCTACGCCTGGGGCTATCTGGCGGGGCGATCCACCCCATAAACGTCAAAAAAACCGGGTTTCTGTGCAACCTCCAAGCGTTGGAGTTAGCCTACAGAAACCCGGTTTTTAGGGACTATCGCCTCGGCTCGATTCGCGAGCCAGACGCCGTTCAACCTAGAAGAACGAGGGCTGATGGCGAATCAAGCTGAGAAACTCTTCGCGCGTCTTAGAATCTTCCTGAAATACCCCTAGCATGGCGCTGGTCACGGTCCAAGAGCCGGGTTTTTGCACGCCGCGCATCACCATACACATGTGGCTGGCCTCCACCACTACGGCCACACCCTTGGGATCTAAAATTTCCTGCACCGCTTCAGCGATCTGGCGGTTGAGGCGCTCCTGCACCTGAAGGCGGCGCGAATACATCTCAACAATGCGGGCCAGCTTGCTCAGCCCCACCACCCGCTGATTAGGAACATAAGCTACATGGGCACGACCCATAAACGGCAGCATGTGGTGCTCACATAGACTAAACAGGTTGATATCGCGCACTAGCACCATTTCGTTGTGGCCCTCGTCGAAGATGGCACCGTTGACCAGTTCCTCCAACGACTGCTGATAACCGCTGGTGAGAAATCGCATAGCCTCGGCGACGCGCTTGGGAGTTTTGAGTAGTCCCTCTCGCTCTGGGTCTTCACCCACCGACAGCAGCATAGTGCGCACCGCGTTGCTCATGTCTTCTTGGCTAGTTTCGGGGATGGGGTACTGGTCGCCCTCTTCCCGGTAGCTATGGGTGCGATCGGGCCGAATTTCGGGGGTTATGCCCTTGAGGCCAGTGCCAATGCTGCTAGAGCTGTTAGTCGCTTTGTCGTTGAGGCTGCTTGAGGATGCGGTAGTCATAGGGTTTCTAAATATCTCTAGAGGTTCAACAAAATTGAGGCCACTCGCTGAGTTGGCCAGGGCACAACAGGGTAAAAAACTAGTTACAGGGCACCGCCTGCGGGCATTAGGGTGAGGTCTTCGATCACCGCCTCGGGGGGCAAGAGAATGGTGTGCAGAACGGTCTGAGCTACAATCTCTGGCGTTAGCATGGACGACCGATCAAAATCGGCCTGCACCGTATCGGTATCCCAAATCGGGGTGTTAACCGCCCCCGGTGATACCGTTACCACCCGGATGCCGTGGGTGCGTTCTTCTGCGGCTAGAACCCGCGACAGGGCCACAATGGCGGCTTTGCTCACGGTATACGCTCCCCAATCGGAAAAAGCCGACCGGGCTGCAATGGAGGCGATGTTGACGATGGTGCCGCCACCGCCCTGCCGCAGCACAGGCAGCACCGCCTGGATGCATTGAAAAACGCTGGTAACGTTCAAATCCATCACCTGTTGCCAGTCGGTTAAGGGCATGGTGGCTAGCGCCCCGGTGTAGCCCATGCCAGCGTTGTTAACCACTACGCTAAGGGGGCCAAAGTCAGCAAGCACCGCGGCTAGTTGGGCCTGCAAACCCTCTACCTGAGCTAAGTCAACGGCATAGGCTTTTGCCAAAACGCCTTGGGTGCTCAACTCCTCCTGCACCGGCTGCAAAGTCTCTAGGGAGCGACCGAGCAGGGCGACGTCGTACCCAGCTAACGCCAGGGATTGGGCGATCGCTTTGCCGATGCCACGGCTTGCCCCAGTTACCAAGGCACGGCGCGGCAGGTCAGAAGATACAGGATTCTGCAATGGTAATCACCAATCAACGAGGAACTCAGAACGGATCGTGCCCTAGAAACGCGAGCGAATCAGGGCAGACTGCCCCTGGGAAGGGCCCGTGGGGCTAGGCACTTTTCCTATGTTAACAAATGTAAACACTTTATGAGCGCCGGTGTCGTCGGCAATCGTCTAAGTCGTCGCCTATCCTAGTGCTGACCTCGACCGAGAAAATGAGCAGGGGACTAACTCCTTCCTGGGGAAACAGGGATTGGAAACCTAGAGCACCGAGAATTTGATCAAGTAGAGCGGGTAACCCTCGCCGGCCCTAGGCGGCCTCGGCAAAGACCCCAATCTGGCGATACTTCTGATAGCGCAACTGCTGGAGGGTCGCTGGCGCGAGCTGAGACAGCTCGGTGATTTGCTCCATCAGCGCCTGCTTGAGAATGTCTGCCGCTTGAATGGGGTTGGCGTGGGCTCCACCCACGGGCTCGGGCAGCAGCTCGTCTAATATGCCCAGCTGCTTGAGATCCCAAGAGGTGATTTTGAGGGCTTCGGCTGCCTCACCCGAGCGACCCGCATCTTTCCACAAAATGGCGGCGCAGGCTTCGGGGCTGGCTACGGTATAGACCGAGTGCTCAAACATCATCAGGCGATCGCCCACGCCAATCCCCAGGGCACCGCCAGACCCCCCTTCCCCAATGATGGTGCAAACAATTGGCACCGTGAGGCCAAACATTTCTCGCAGGTTGTAGGCGATCGCCTCGCCCTGCCCCATCTCCTCGGCCTCATAGCCGGGATAAGCACCCGGAGTATCAATAAAGGTGATGATCGGCATAGAAAAACGATCGGCATGGCGCATCAGCCGCATGGCCTTACGGTAGCCACCGGGAGAGGCCATGCCAAAGTTGCGCACTACATTGTCTTTGGTGTCGCGCCCCTTCTGATGGCCCAAGATCACCACAGGCCGACCTTCGAGCCGGGCGACCCCCCCTACCAGGGCAGGATCGTCTTTGCCCGAGCCGCGATCGCCGTGCAGCTCCAGCCAGTCGTCAGTAATGGCCTGAATGTAGTCGAGGGTGCTGGGGCGGCGAGGATGGCGGGCCACCTGTAGTCGCTGAGCTGGAGTTAAGTTAGAAAAAATCTCTTGGCGAAGGTGAGTGGCGCGGGCCTCCAGCTGACGCAGCTGGGCCGACACATCCACATCGTTTTCTTCCGCCAGTTCTCGAATCTGGGCGATACGGGCCTCTAGTTCAACCAGGGGCTTTTCAAAGGACAACAAAATTGACTTGCGCTCAGGTGGGGCCATAGCCAGGGAAGAAACGAATTGTTTAAACACACCAAATTGGGCTAGGAACGCCCTGGTCGCCCAGAAAATTCTTGCCCGTCTGCCATCTAGGATACCAAGCTGAAGCCCCTCTGCTTAGGGTATAAACTTACCCGATGAGGTCATTAATTTGCGTTCAGGAAAGCTCAGTGACCAACAGAGACGTATTGAGGTCGAGCAAGGGGCGAAACCCATGCCGCCGCGATGCCTGACCGATCAAATCCATTTTCTCAAGGGTGATTTGGTTTCGCCCCCACGAAAAATTGGTGTACCACTTCTCAAACTCCAGCAGCATGGCCTCTGCAAAACAGGCGAACAGCTGGCGTCCGGGCACATCCATGTTCACAATCTGCATAATCCGCCAATCGATGTCGAGGGAGTGCTCGACAATGCCGCCCTTCAGCACGTGAACGCCATCAAAGTTAAAGTGCTGGTCGACATTTTTGGGATAGCCGCCGTCAATCATCAGGCAGGGGCGCTTGAGGCTGTTGGGGTCAACCTCAACTCCCTTGGCCATGCTGGCCACCCACACCACAATGTCAGCCTTGGGCAGAGCGGTATCGAGATCCATGGCCACGCCGCAGCCCAGCTCTTCCTGCAAACGCTGAATCCGCTCTTGATTGCGGGCAATCAGCAGCAGCTCTTTGATGTCGGTGCGGGCGGTCAGCCAGCGGCAAACGGCGCTGCCAATGTCCCCAGTGGCACCGCACACCGCCACGGTGGCATCAGAGAGGTTGATGCCAAGCTTTTCGGCAGCGGCTACTACCTGTTGGCAAATGATGTAGGCCGTGTGGGTATTGCCTGTCGTAAACCGCTCAAACTCTAGGGTGACGTTGCGCACCTGCTGAATTTGGTTGAGGTTAAAATTCTCGAAAATAATTGATGAGAAGCCGCCTAGGGCCGTGATGTCGATACCGTGCTTTTGGGCATGGGCCATGGCGTTGATGATTTTGCGGGTGGCCGCTTTAATGCGCTTGGCGGCTAGCATTTCGGGTAAAAAGCATGACTCAACGTATCGGCCCTCGATCTGCTGGCCGGTGGCGCTGGTGACTTTGATCGTGTCAACAATTTGGGGCGGGGCGCTGCACCAAAAATCGAGCCCCTGGTCAGCATATTCTGGGTATCCCAGATCTCGGGCTACAAGCTGGGCGTGGTCAAGGCTGGTTAAATGTCCGATTAGGCCAAACATTGCGTATCTAGGGTGGGGGAGAGGGAAAGTGCGCCAAAAGGTTATGGTGCAGGTCAACAATTTACCTACGATAAACTGCCCAGTGCTTGATTGAATAGCACACTGGGCAGGTCAGAGAGGTTTGAAATGGAAATGGCCGGGCCGCTGACGTTCAGGCTGTTAGTGGCTGTCGGATAGTGGTCTAGACAGCAGCTAGACCCTGGGCTGAGAGTTTCATCACCTCGCGGCTGGAGAAGCCGATGTTGGCCAACGCCTCACCGTAGGTAATCATGAAATCTTCAACTAGGGCGTCTTTTTCCATGCCGAGCACCTGGGCATCGTCAGCCACCTGATTGAGCATGGCCCAAATGATGGGTAAGTTTTGGCGATTGGCCACTTCAAGCTCGGCCTTGGCCGACTCAAAATTAGCTTTGAGCCATTCTTCCCCAAAGTTGAGGTGGCTGTATTCGTCTTTGACTACGCCCTCGGTGACTTTGCGCGCAAAGTCGTCGGCTACGGGAATGTAAATGTTGTAGGCCGCGATCGCAAAGGTCTCAATGATCAGTGACTGAATGAGTAGGCAGGTGACAATTTTGCCCTCGGCCCAAGCTTGCTGAAAATTTTCGTGCAGCTGAGAGAAAAATTTGGCGGCAAACTCCATATCGGGAGTGACAGCCAAATTTTTGCCGCAGGCCTGAAAACCTTTCATGTGACGGCTTTCCATCTTCGCTAAGCGCAGTAGGTCATCCTTAGAGTCAGGAATTGACTCTGCCAGCTTGCAGTAGTTGTCGTAGGCTTCTTGCTCACCCTCGATCACAATGGCATTGATGCGGCTGTAGGCATCTTTGTAGTGCTCTGACTGGTAGTCAAGGGTCGAAGTTGTCTCAAGCTGTTGCATGGCCATGGGTACCTGCTGGATAGCGGATAAATGTCGTTAGGGATTAATCGCAATAATACTATGCCAAAGTCAACGGGCTTGTGGGGGCACTCAGTGGACAGATATAGGGCGATGTTGCCCTAAACCCAATTCAACCCTGCTGTAAATCATCTGCCCTATAGAGAAAATAGAGACAATTGTAGAGTTTTATAAGTATTGCTAATGGATGGTTGGGCAGAGAAGAAAACCCTCAAACAGGCGATCGCCCTCAACTTGGAAAGGCGTTGGCTTAAAGTTAGCCCTAAATCTAGATGGTTTTTATGTTAGAGCAAATAGCTGCATTAAAGTCTTGAGAGGCTGTTTAAAGCGAAATTGGTTGTCGCTTTAGCCATCTGCTGCTTCCTTAAAAGAAGGCGGAAGCAGACTCAAGTTTTTCTTGAAAAGGAAAGAATTTGAGGAGATCTCAACCGTTTGTGCTACAAGACAGAATCTTTAAAGCAACCTCTGGACTTTCCCTCATGCGTACTTTAGATCAAGGCTTCTAGTAACATGCTCTGAGCCTTAAAGCAGCTTTTATCCTGCCATAAGATTATGGCTGAAAGCCGCAGCCCAAAACGGTAAATTGAACAGGGTTGACAGAGGGGCGGGCACCATATCGCCGCGAAAATCGAGGAGCTGCACTAGCACTAAATAACCAACTGCTAGCAGCAGAGAAATAACGCCGGTAACGATAGCAACGAGCTTAGAGCGATCCATAGCAGCAATTGGGAGGAGATATGACAACGGAGGAGAGAGTCGCTCTGGGCTGAACCTATACCAGGTTAGCGATCGCCCGGACCAGCGCTAGGTCAGTACCATAGTGCCACGGGGCGGGTACCCTAAACAGTAGAGATGCTGACGTTGCCTGACGTCTTAATACGGTTCTATCACGGTTTTGCGAGCACGGGTATGGGCGCTGTATTGTCACAGAATGAGCTAACCACACCGCTAGATTGGGTGCCGGTAGTGCAAACCGAGGGGCTAGGTAAAGCCTACCGCACTGGGTTTTGGCTTAACCAGCGAGTTACTTCCCTCAAGCAGTGTTCTCTCACGGTTTACCAGGGGGAAACCTTTGGTCTGCTCGGCCCTAATGGGGCTGGTAAGACTACGCTGCTGAAAATTTTGCTGGGCATTGTTCGCCCGACGGCGGGCAATGCCACTCTACTGGGTCACGCTCTGGGCGACAGTGCGGTAAAACAGCGCATTGGCTACCTGCCTGAAAATGCTTACTTCTACGACTTTTTGACCGGCTGGGAGTTTTTGCAGTATACCGCTGGTCTATTTGGCCTGTCGCGGGCGGCTCAGCAGCGCCGAATTGTGGAGCTGCTCGATCTGGTGGGCTTATCCCAGGAAGCGGCGAAGAAAAAGCAGCTGCGCCAGTACTCCAAGGGTATGCTCCAGCGAGTGGGCATGGCCCAGGCGCTGATGAACGACCCTGACGTGGTGTTTCTCGATGAGCCGATGTCGGGGCTTGACCCCACTGGGCGCTTTCAAGTGCGAGAAATTATTTTGGCCCTGAAGCGGGAGGGCAAGACGATTTTTTTTAATAGCCACATTCTGTCGGATGTGGAGGTGATCTGCGATCGCATCGCCATTCTCGACCAGGGTGAGCTGATTGCCAGCGGCAGTCTAGACCAGCTGCTGGGCACCGCCGACCAGTACGTGGCAAAAGGTCGCGGCGGTCGCCTCGTCGAACTGGAGCCCT
This sequence comes from Nodosilinea sp. FACHB-131, assembly GCF_014695395.1. Taxonomy (GTDB): domain Bacteria; phylum Cyanobacteriota; class Cyanobacteriia; order Phormidesmidales; family Phormidesmidaceae; genus Nodosilinea. The sequence continues at coordinate 41,308 of NZ_JACJOF010000033.1, read as the reverse complement.
GGCTCGACCCGATGACGGTGCAGGGCGATCTCTGGCAAGGCCATGTCAAAGGCGACCCCTATGAGTTTGCCAAGCAAATTTCCCTAGTTGGAGGGCACCTGATTGCCCTCCAGCAGACTCGCCCAACGCTGGAAGAGTTTTTTATTGCCCAAATTCGCCAGCGTCGGGGCGGGTAAACGCTTGGGCGATTTACACTTCAGCATGTTTAGGCAGGGGACACCTCAGATTGCTAGGTGTCCCCTGCCCTTACTCCACCGTCACCACTACTGCTGAGCGCGAGGGCAACACCAAGCTGTTTTCGGCCCAGGTAGCCCCGTGGTAGCTAAAGACTTCGTGGACGGTCTGCCCTTCAGAAATTACGGTATCGGTCGAGATTGGGGGCGCACTCTCTTCGCTAGCGTTGAGGACGACGATGAGGCGATCGCTCCCCAGCGTGCGACTAAACCCATAGATCTGGCCCTCGGCGTGCAGCACATCATAGGTGCCAATGCGCAGGGCCGCGTGCCGGTGGCGCAGCGCAATCAGCTCTCGGTGAATAGTCAACAGATCGAGGTGCCACTCTTTTTCAGCGGGAAAGGTGCGGCGGCAGTCGGGGTCTAGCTCGCCCGGTAGCCCCACCTCATCGCCGTAGTAAATGCTCGGAGCCCCTGGGAAGGTCAGCAACAGCAGCGTAGACAGCACCATGCTGGCGTCATCTCCATTCACCACCGAGTGGATGCGGGCGACATCGTGGCTAGAGAGCAGGTTGAGCTGGGTCAGCTGAATCTCCCAGGGGTAGAGCTTGAGCAACTGCTGAATTTTTTCGCCATAGCCCGCCGCATCCAGAGCTGGATAGGGATAGTAGTGGGGCTTTTCGACTAGATCCATGCGGATGCGATCGCCTGCCGTAAACGCCATCGTTGGCCCGGTAAACAGGTAGTTCATCACCCCATCAAACTGAGTGCCGTCGAGCCACTGGCTGGCATCGGTCCACACCTCGCCCACAATGTAGGCTTCGGGGTTGATGGCCTTGATGCGATCGCGAAATTCTTGCCAAAAACCCTCGGTTTTGATCTCAAAGGGCACATCGAGCCGCCAGCCATCAATGCCTTGGCGCACCCAGTACTCACCCACCCGCATCAGATATTCTCGCACCGCCGGGTGATCGTGTTTGAAGGCCGGCAGGGCCCGGTTGTCGACCCAGCTGCGGTAGTTGGCGGGCAGCGACCCGTCGTAGGCCGCCAGGGGCCAGCCCTCCACCTCAAACCATTCCAGCCAGGGCGAGTTGGGGCCGTTTTCAAGAATGTCGTTAAAGAAGAAAAAACCCCGGCTACAGTGGTTAAACACCCCATCTAACACCACTTTGATGTCTTTGGCGTGGGCGGCCTCCAGCAGATCAAAAAAAGCCGGATTGCCTCCCAGCAATGGGTCAACCTGGTAGTAGTCGTGGGTATGGTAGCGGTGATTGCAGGCCGACTGAAAAATCGGCGTCATGTAGATAGCTGTAACCCCTAGATCTGCCAGATAGTCGAGTTTTTCGGCCACGCCCCAGAGGTCACCGCCCTTGTAGCCAAAGGGCGTCGGCGGCGATTCCCAGGGTTCCAAGGTCACGGCCATGGCCGGGTCATCGAGATGCTGTTGGGTACGGGCAAACCGGTCGGGGAAAATTTGGTAGAAGACCGCGTGCTTTACCCAGTCTGGGGTTTGAAAAGCCATAGATGCATTGCCTCGGTTGCTACCGTCAGGCTACCGTTATCTGACCGGAGTGGCTACGTTTCAACGACATGGGTGCAGGCGCCGAGGAAGCAGCCGCTAGAATGGCGTCCCAGCAGATATAACGTCACATTGCTCACACCCACGCGAATGCTCTGGAGGTCTTCCAGGTGGGTTTCTAGCACATCGCGAAGGTTGGCGAATTTCTGCGCCAGGTGGCCGCCCTGTTCACTGGCCCAATAGGGATTGTTGAGCACAGGCCGAAAAAACGTTTCGGCGGGCCGAATTTCGAGGTGCTCCTCGCCAGCCCCCAGCTTTTGGGCTAGGGCCTCAGTATCGGGCAGGGGGTCGGCATAGATTACCAGGGAAACTAGGGCATCGCTTTCACTGGGATACCAGAGACCGGCCATTGCCCCTTCTATGGCCGATAGGGCGATCGCCAGTTCATAGTGCTCGGGTTGAAGTTCCATATCAGGCGGGTTGTAGGGTTTTGAGAATGCCCATGGCCTGCTCTACGTGGCCCTTGGGGTTGAATTGGGAATTAAAAATATGCCTTACCCTGCCGTCTTTGTCGATGATGTAGGTAACTCGACCCGGCAGTAGCCCTAGGGTGGCGGGCACACCGTAGGCCTTGCGCACGGCAGAGCCGCGATCGCTAACCAGAGTGAAAGGCAGATTGTGCTTCTGGGCAAAAGCTTTGTGGGAGTCGGGCGAGTCGCTGCTGATGCCGATCACCTCGGCCCCCACCGCCACAAAGTCTTCGTAGCTATCGCGAAACGAGCACGACTCCACGGTGCAGCCAGGGGTATCGTCTTTGGGATAAAAGTACAGCACTACCGCCTTCTGGCCACGAAAGCTGCTTAGGGTGACGGTCTCGCCCGCCTGGTTAGGCAGCGTGAAATCGGGGGCGACATCACCTACTTGGACGGCCATAGATGCGAATCTCCTGCACGGGAATAGATAGTTCTTTAGAATACTTAATAAAGCAGCTCTGCCGTCAAGCGGATCACAGTCCGCTTGGCTGAACTGGATCTTCTAGACCATCTTGAAAAGGCATCTGCTTCGAGATGGGGCAGTAGCGGAGCTGGAATCGGGAGTTTCATAACTCTCATCACCCCTATCATTCGCCAATGACTACCCTTGTCTGGTTTCGCAACGACCTTCGCCTCCACGACCATCAGCCTCTCGATGAGGCGCTGCGGGTCGGTCAGCCGGTTATTCCTCTCTACTGTTTTGACCCGCGTCAGTTTGGCCAAACCGCCTTTGGTTTTCCTAAAACGGGAGCCTATCGGGCGCAGTTTTTGCTAGAGAGTGTGGCAGATCTGCGGCGATCGCTCCAAGCCCTGGGCAGCAACCTTGTCGTGCGTGTGGGCCAGCCCGAAGACATTATTCCAGAGCTGGTCAAAGCCCACAGCGTTGAGGCGGCCTACTGGCACGAGGAAGTCACCGCTGAAGAACTGCGGGTAGAGCAGGCGGTGGAAACTAAGCTAGCGGCTATGGGCTGCAAAACAGAGATGTACTGGGGGACTACCCTCTACCATCCCGACAACTTGCCCTTCGCAATTAACCGCTTGCCAGAGGTCTTTACCCAGTTTCGCAAACAGGTAGAACAGCACAGCACGGTGGATGTGGCCCTACCCACGCCCACAAAAATGTTGCCCCTACCTCAGGTCAACCCTGGCACTCTGCCCACCCTGGCAGACTTTGGCCTGGAGGCTCCAAACCCTGACAGCCGTGCCGTGCTCACCTTTGAGGGGGGCGAAACGGCTGGCGTGGCTCGCCTCAACCACTACGTGTGGGAAGCCGACTGCCTCAAGACCTATAAGCAGACCCGCAACGGCATGGTGGGGGCCGACTATTCCTCAAAGCTGTCGGCCTGGCTGGCGATGGGTTGTCTCTCACCCCGACGGGTGTACGAGACGGTGCAAGCCTACGAGGCGGAGCGCATTCGCAATGACTCCACCTACTGGCTGGTCTTTGAGCTGCTGTGGCGCGACTACTTTCGCTTGATCTGCGCCAAGCACGGCAATAAAGTATTTTATCCCTCTGGTCTGCGGGGGCTGTTGATTGACTGGAAGCAGGACTGGCCTCGCTTTGACGCCTGGTGCAACGGCGAAACCGGCTTTCCATTGGTGGATGCCAACATGCGCGAGCTGGCCCACTCCGGGTTTATGTCGAACCGAGGGCGGCAGAATGTAGCCAGCTTTCTCACCAAAAACTTGGGCATAGACTGGCGTCTGGGGGCCGAGTGGTTTGAGTCGCTGCTGATTGATCACGACCCATGCAGCAACTACGGCAACTGGAACTACACCGCTGGAGTTGGCAACGACGCGCGGGGCTTTCGCTATTTCAACATTCCTAAGCAGTCGAAGGACTATGACCCCGACGGCCTCTACGTAAAGCACTGGTTACCAGAACTAAAAGATGTCCCCGCTGCCAAGGTGCATGAGCCGTGGAAGCTTCAGCCGGTGGAGCAAAAGCGCTTCGGGGTTATCCTTGGCGTTGACTATCCGCGCCCGGTGGTAAATTTGCAGAAATCGGTGCAGGCTAACGAAGCAATTTATAATGCCGCTCGCGAAATTGGGTAGGAGTTTTACTCACCCTAAGCTGTAACAATTTACCGATAAAAAACTGGCGGACTGTTATCCCTAGCCCCTAAAAAGTGGAAATAGGTCGATTTTTTTTTGCGCTCGGCGGAGGCTAAACAGAGCATGGCAACGCTGCTCCACAATTTACCTAAACGTAGTCTGTGTAACGGCGGTCGATGTTGAGCTAACATACACTTTATGCAGTGTTGACAATGTCATAGTTCACTGACTGATGCTGGCGGGCTGGACCCAAAAGATAACGTTAATGACTAGAACAAAAGCACCACTAACGCATTTCCATAAATCAAACCGTTAAATCAAAACCTTAAATCAAATCGTTGAATCAGCCATTTAACCTGATAACCCCAGCTTTGGACGGCTGGGGTTTTTTGTGGCCGTTATGGGCGCTGATGACACTACAGCGGGGTGGCAGAACGGGCGCAAGTGCCACGGCCCCACTGCCCGTCGTAGCCCACTGATATCTGATCACCGACCTGAGCCGCACGGGTGGAGAGATGCACTAGCGTCACACTGGCTGCGTCATTGACTGCGCCACGCCAGATCGCCTGGCCCTTGGTGTTTTTGCGATCGTAGCTGAGGAAGGTTTCGGCAATTTGTTGTCCGGTACTGCGCCGCTGCAGCACAATGCGCGAAAACCCAGCTTCTCGGGTGAAAAACACAGTGTAGTTAATGTCATTGACCAGAAATGAGCCGGGGCACTGCATTTGCAGGTTGTCTTGGTTGGGCTCGACCTGGGCTAGGGCAGGCTGATCGGAGGGAATGCTGGCGCTGGGGCTAGCGACGGAGGCTGTTACTGAACTCTGGCTAAGGAGGCCAAACCCGACAGCGAGAGCTATCTTGATTAGCGCGCAGGACATAAAAAATCCTTCATCAACACTAAATTGATGAAACGCTAATTTGCTATGAATTTTGTAGGGCGGTAGGGGAGATCGCCAACCCCTACCGCCTATTAGCCCGACAGAACCGGGCAATTCAGTAGATAAACCTACACCTTGGCAGCCAGTCGCTGGGCGACCTCAGCGGCGTACTGATCGGCGTTGAGCCCAGTTACCAGGTGCAGCACGTCATTCTGTAACCGCATAATGCCTTGAACTCCAGCGGCCTGAAGCGCAATTTCGTCGATAGCAGCGGGGTCGGTGACTTCTACCCGCAGGCGGGTCAGGGCGACGGGGTCGACAGTGCGAATATTGTTGGCACCGCCTAGGGCCGCAATCATGGCCTCGGCGTTTTCAGCGGCTTGAGGGTCAGGGGCAATTTTGACCGGATCGGGAGTGGTCTCATCCACAAAGCCCGTAGCAGGAATCTCCACGATATCGGCTTCGGGGCCGGCGGTTTTGAGGTAGTCGGCCATATCAGTCTTGAGGTTGTCAGACTGCGGCCCAAAAATAGCCTGGGCATTCTGCCCCATCTGTAAAACCCCAGAGGCTCCTAGGGCCTTTAGACGCGGAACGTTGACCTTTGCCATGTCATCTACGGTGATGCGCAGACGGGTAATACAGGCATCCAAATTTTTGATGTTGCTGCGACCGCCAAAGGCCAGCACCAAGGCCTTGGCCATTTCAGCTTTGTCGCCTGTAATGGCGGCAGTCGATTCATCTGTCTCCACATCCTCTTCGCGGCCTGGGGTCATGAGGTTAAACTGGCGAATGGCAAAGCGGAAGATGAAGTAGTACAGGGCGACAAATACCGGAGCCAGGGCTGGGATCAGCCAGACCCGCGTCCCCAAACTGTTGAATAACACAAAGTCGATCAGCCCGTGGGAGAAGGTGAAGCCCATGCGTCCGCCCAGGGTGACAAATAACCAGTCGGCGAACCCAGCCAGCACGGCGTGAATGGCAAACAGCTGGGGGGCGACGAATAAGAATGAGAACTCAATCGGCTCGGTAATGCCGGTTAAGAAGGAGGTCAGAGCGGCAGAAATCATCAGACCGCCGACCTGCTTGCGGTTCTTGGGTTTGGCACTGTGCCAGATGGCGATCGCCGCTGCCGGTAGCCCAAACATCTTGAACCAGTAGGCCCCACCCAAAATTCCTGCCGTCGGGTCGCCTGCAAAGAAGCGCGCAATGTCGCCCCGCACGGTTTCCCCAGTAATCGGATCCTGGAATGAGCCAATCTCGAAGAAGAACGGCACGTTCCAGACGTGGTGTAGACCAAAGGGAATTAGCAAGCGCTCGATGAAGCCGTAGAGGGCCACGGTCAGCGGCACGTTGCCGCCCTCCGCTGCTGCTTGGGCAAAGCCGTTGATGCCAGCCCCAATCGGTGGCCAAATCACGCTCATCACTAAGCCTGTCAAAATGGCGGCAAAGGCGGTGATGATCGGCACAAACCGCTTGCCCGCAAAGAACCCTAGGTAGCGCGGCAGGCTGATGCGAAAGAATTTGTTGAACATGTAGGCGGCGATGCAGCCCATAATCAAGCCGCCAAACACCCCCGTATCTAGCGTGGGGATGCCTAGCACTGTCTTGGTCTCCAAGCCCATGCCGAGGGCAACGGTGCCCAGGGTGGCGAGAAACACCACGAAGCCGACGGTGGCGGCCAGCGCCGAGACGCCGTCGTTGCCGGTGTAGCCGATCGCCACGGCGATCGCAAAAATCAGCGGCAGGCTGGCAAAAATGGCGTCTCCAGACGTTTTCATAATGGCGGCCAGCCACTCCGGCAGCCACCAAAACTTCGGATCGCTGAGAACGCCCTGCTCAATCTGCTGAAGCTCGATCAGGCGAGCGCTGCCCAGGCCCAGCAGCAGGCCCGCCACCGGCAGCACCGACACGGGGAGCATGAGCGACTTTCCCATTTTTTGCAGCAGCCCGAAGGCGTGGTTCCAGGTTTCTTTGATTTTCATAGGAGGTGAAGGGGGCGGATGGGTAAGGGGGTAGGGGGTGGATGGGTATGGAGTTCAAAAAGGGGCCTACACAGCAGGGTTGATGTCTTTCACCAGTCTGTTAGCAGAACAGAGGTTTAAACCGATGATCAGCTAATCCTTTCCGTGGGGTGAAGGGCGGCGGAACGCCTTTCTCGATGGGGGTCTGGGGCCAGCGAAATGGCCCCGGCGGTAGGATTGGCTTTCGTCCCTAGCTGTGCGCCACGCTTCCCCGAAAGTAATTGACTTGAATACTGCATAGTTCATGGTGGGCATTGCCCACCCTACGTGCTTTGGGTTCTTGAAGATGGTGCATTGGCGGGGCAAGAGTGGAATGACACCGATCGCAACCCTTGCCGCCGAATGCACCCTACGCTTCTTCTAGGGGCACCAGATCGCGTACTTGGGCGGCAGAATCCAAATTCAACGCCTGCTGCGCCAACTCCTGGCAGTGGGAATAGCTCAAAGCCCGTACCTGGGCCTTCACCGCCGGAATCACGGGCACGCTGACGCTTAGTTCCTTCACCCCTAAGCCCATCAGAATGGGAACGGCCTGAGGGTCACCCGCCATACCGCCGCAGACACCCACCCATTTGCCGTGCTTGTCAGCCCCCCGCACCGTCAGGTCAATCATCCGCAGCACGCTGGGGTTGAGGGCATCGACATAGGGAGCCAGCTTGGGGTGACCGCGATCCATCGCCAGGGTGTATTGGGTGAGGTCGTTGGTGCCGATGGAGAAGAAATCGACGTGCTGAGCAAAGCGCTCCGCTGACACAGCGGCGGCGGGCACCTCGACCATGATGCCAATCTCAATGGGCGGAACGCCCAGCTTCTGACGTTCCTCTTCCATCACGGCTGTAGCCATCTCCAACTCCTCCATGCGGGCAATCATGGGGAACATCACCCGTGCTTTGCCAGCGGTAGAGGCTCTAAGAATGGCGCGAAACTGGGTGCGCATCAGCTCGGGGCGATCGAAGCCCAGGCGAATGCCCCGTTCGCCTAAAAAAGGATTCTCTTCGTGGGCCATGGGTAGGTAGGGCAAGGGCTTGTCGCCGCCCACATCCAGCGTGCGAATGATCATGGGGCGATCGCCCAACACCCGCAAAATGCCGGCGTAGATTGCCTCTTGCTCATCCTCTGTGGGGGCCGAGCTGGCCTCCATAAAGACAAACTCTGTTCTCAGGAGACCAACGCCTTCGCCGCCCACCTTAAGCGATGCCTCAGCGTCTTTTTGGCTGCCGATGTTGGCGACCACCTCAATCTGCTGCCCATCCTGGGTGATGGCGGGCGCAAAGGCATGCTCCAGATCCTTCGCCTGCTTAGCCTTTTGGCGGGCAATGCGATTTTGGGTTTGCTCCAGTTCGTCTACGGAGGCGTTGAGCCTCACCCGGCCCTTGGTGCCGTCGAGAATTACCGGGGTGCCGTCAGCTAAGTCTAGAATGCGAGGTTCGATGCCGGCGATCGCCGGTATGCCCATCGACCTGGCCAAAATCGCTACGTGAGAAGTAGCCCCGCCCGCCACCGTGGCAAAGCCCACCACTCGGGCCGGGTCAAGGTTGGCCATGTCCGAGGGGGTGAGGTCTTCGGCCAGCAAAATGCTGTTGGCGGGCAACGCCAAAGCCTCTGCCTTGACGCCTGTGAGAATGCGCAGCACGCGATCGCCCACATCGCGCAAATCGTTGGCCCGCTGGGCCAGCAGCTCGCTCTTGAGCCGGGCCAACTGGTCGGCTTGGCTGGTGTAGGTCTGCTGCCAGGCAAAGGCGGCGCTCTTGCCCTGGTCAATGATGCTGGTGGCGCTATCCATCAGCTCTGGGTCGGCGAGCAGTTCCTGGTGGGCGGCGAAAATGGCGGCTTTGCTGGGGTCGCCCTGGCCGTGCACCTTGGCGCGCAGGCTCTCAATTTCGAGTGCGGCCTGGTCGATCGCTCTGTCGAGCTTGCGATGCTCGTCCTTAGGACTGTCGGCGGTTTCGTCAACGCGCAGGGCCTGCCGCTGCTGACGGTAGGTGTTGCCCACCGCTACCCCGGGTGAGGCGGCTACGCCCAAAATGATGTCGGGGTCGTCGCTCTTGGGACGCGGGGCCGGGGCGGAAATTTCGGCTTGGGCGACACTGGCCGCAGCGGCGGTTACGGGGGCAGCTCCCTCTTCACCCAAGCCATCGCGCAGGGCGGTGGAAAGGTCTGCGATCGCCGCCGCCGCATCAGCCCCGGTCGCCTCTAGCGTCACCGTATCGCCTCGGCCAATCTCTAACCCCATAATCGCGACCACGCTGCGCACGTTGGCGCTGTCGCTGCCCCGATGCAGGCGAATAGCCGACTGATACTGTTTCGCCAGCTGAGCCAGCACTGCCGCCGGTCGGGCATGCAGTCCCACCGGATTGGGAATGACAATGGCATCGGAGGTCACCGTTGGCCCCGATTCCTGAGCACTCCCGGTAGTTTCTCCGACCAGCACCAGTTCCAAGATGGTGTCGCGGGCGGCGTTGACCATACCGCTGGCGGGTTTGAACTCGGCTATGCGATCGCTGTTGGTCACCACAATCTGAGTCAGCAAACTGCGGGCGTGGAGCGCCACGTAGTCGGCATCAAACTCAATCAGGATATCGCCGGATTTAACGCGATCGCCCACTTTTACCCGGGCCGTAAACCCCTCACTCTTTAGAGCTACGGTATCTAGCCCAATGTGCATCAAGATTTCAATGCCCTCAGCGGTTCTCACGGTGACCGCATGGCTAGCGCTGTGAATTTGTAGAATATCCCCATCGCAGGGGGCTAGCAGCACCTGGCTGGTTGGGTCGATAGACACACCGTCGCCCACCATTTTTTGCGCAAATACTGGATCGGGCACGGTTTCTATGGGCACCACCAGCCCCGACAGCGGGGCCGTTAAAACCAGTCTATTGGTTTTGGTCGGGGGGGCTTCAAGGGCTGTCATAGGTAAATCCTGGGGAAAAACAGTTTTAATCGGGGCTTAATTAGGGACTGCCAAATGACCTTGGAGGCGTAGCAAAGTTCGATCTGAGCCAGACAAAGGCGTTGTGTTGAGCGTTGCCTTTGCAGGGGGAATATAAACATCAAAGATGATGGCTACCTTAGTGGGTTCAATTCAGCAATCTAACGTTGCAAAATAGCCCGGTAAGTATCTGTTTTGTTAGGTGCAATCGCGCCCTAGCGCCGTCAGCCTCGATAAGGCTGGGCACGATTGGTTTAGAATCACCACAGATAACCCTTAACCTCTCTGCATTTGGGAATGGCCCAGTCCTCTACTCCTCGCCGCCCTTCAATCAGCCCTTGGGAACGCTTGGTGGTTTTTGCCAACAGCGAGACTACCCTTTACGTGCTGAAGCGCATCTTGCAGGCCGCCCTGACGCTGCTGCTGGCCTCGGCCCTCAGCTTCTTTGTGATTCAGCTAGCGCCAGGCAATTTTCTTGATCAGTATCGACAGAGCCCGCAGTTTTCGCCCGAGACCTTGGCGCAGCTAGAGGCTCAGTTTGGCCTCGATCAACCCGCCTGGCGGCAGTACCTCAACTGGCTCTACCAGGTGATCTTCCACGGTAACTTTGGCCTCAGCTTTGCCTACCAGCGCCCGGTAGTCGACCTGCTGTGGGAACGGGTGCCCAATACCCTATTGCTCGCCTTGGCGGCCTTTCTGGTTACCTGGCTAATCGCCATTCCCATGGGCATTGTCAGCGCTGTCAACCAAAACCGTCCTGCCGATCGCGTGTTGCGGGTGCTGAGTTATCTGGGGCAGGGCATGCCCAGTATTGTGACTGGCCTGCTGCTGCTGTTCTTTGCTCAGAGCGTAGCACCGCTGTTCCCCATTGGCGGACGCACCAGCATCATCCACGACGACCTCAACTGGTTTGGCAAGATCATCGATGTGGGCTGGCACCTGATCTTGCCGACTCTGGCCCTCAGCATCACTAGCTTTGCTGGGCTCCAGCGAGTTACCCGCGGTCAGCTGCTCGACGTGCTGCGCCAAAACTACATTCAAACCGCCCGTGCTAAAGGGCTGTCAGAAAATCGGGTGGTCTACGTCCACGCCCTGCGCAATGCGGTCAACCCGCTGATTACGCTACTGGGCTTTGAGTTTGCTGGCCTGCTGGGCGGTGCATTCATCACCGAAACCTATTTCAACTGGCCTGGTCTAGGAAAACTAACCCTCGAAGCGGTACAGGCCCAGGATTTGTACCTGGTGATGGCCAGCCTGATTATGGGGGCGGTATTGCTAATTGTTGGCAACCTGCTGGCCGATCTAGCCCTGAGTTTTGTCGACCCCCGCATTCGCCTGTCGGACATTAACTGAGGCCGCGAGAAATTATGGTGTCTCAGCTCTACTATTTGCTGCGATCGCGCGCCGACGGCAGCTATTTGGTCGCCCGCCCCCACGGTGCTAGCCCCGATCAGCCTCTTCCTACGGGGTTTCTGCTGGTGTTTACCGCTGACTACGATGCCCTCAGCTATCTCAACGCCCATGCCCCCGAGCTGAGCGACAAATTTGCGATCGAAACCATCACCGCCTCCAGCCTCAAACCCTTGATCAACCGCTGGGACTTTCAGGGTCTAGGCATGGTTAATGACCCTCGCCTGCCCCAAGTCGAGTTCTTCAACCGTAGCTAAGCAGATTCATTGGGCAGGCTGAATAGCTCAACATCTAGTCGTTAAGCCATGGCCGATAGAACTCAATATCTGTTGACCTTAGTACAGCGCAGCGTCAGGCCCTACATCGCGAACCCAAAGACGAAAGCGGTGATGGTTACAGGCTCAGTGGCAGAAGGGCAGTGCGATGAGTATTCAGACTGCGACGTGATGCTGTATTACGATGAGCTACCCACTGAGGATGAGTTGACTCTGGCACGGCAGCGCAATCAGGGTGCAGAACTGATTGAGTTGTTGGGCGATCGCCAGTTGGGTGCGTTCGGTGAAACCTTTCGAGTGCAGGGGGTTGAGTGCCAGTTTGCCCACACTGCGATCGCCCAGTGGGAAGCAGAAATGGCCACTGTACTGGAAAAATTTGGGATTCAACCCGGCATTATGAAGATGCTGCACGGTACCTTGATCGGCATGCCGCTCCACGGAGAAGCCCTCATCCAGCAGTGGAAAGCCAATATCGCTAAGTATCCTGACCAGCTCGCCCAAGCCATGGTGGAGCACCATCTCAAATTTTTTGCTCTCTGGGGCATGCAGCCAAAGCTGGCTCGGCGCGATGCCACCCTCTGGTACTACCAAATTCTGGTCGAGTCTGCCCAAAATATTCTCGGTGTGCTGTCGGGCTTGAATCGTCTGTACTTCTCAACGTTTCAATTCAAGCGCATGGGCACCTTGGTCGAGCAAATGGAGATTGCCCCTCAAAATCTTGCGCTACGGCTGGAAGATTTGTTCCACCAAGAGGCTGCGATCGCCGCGCTTCACCTGGAATCCTTAGTACAGGAAACCGTAGCGCTAGTCGAAGCCCACATGCCTCAAGTCAATACCGCTTTTGCCAAGCGACAGCTAGGCTGGAGACAGCAGCCGTGGCAAATTATGTCAGCCGATCAGTAACTCAGGGATAGCGGCTCCTCTGGCCGTCAGCTCTTGCTGGAGCGAGTAAAGAGCCTGAAATAGAGCCCCTGACTCAATTCTTTGATCGGAAACAACAGGTAGGTCAGCGGGTTGATGGTGACAATGATGTTGCGCACGTTGCGCTTGGCTAAGGCCACCACCGCCCAGGCTATCCAGTCGGCAGACATCACCCCAACGGGGTTGAGGTTGCTCTTAAACGGCCCCAGTATCACCTTGCGCACGACGCAGGGGGCATCGAGCCGGCGCAGATTAACTAGGTCGCCCATCAGTCGCTTAGACAATTCGTATAGCGGGCTAAAGGCCGGGTTTACCTCAGCTTCGGAGGTGTTGACCCAGACTTCCTTGGTTGCCCGCTGGGGCGAAGTCTCCACCGTGCTGAAGAAGACCTCCATCAGCCGCCAGCCAGAGAGGGCGTTGGCCTCTAGGGAGGTTTGAATGGCCTCAGAGGTGCGATCGCCGTGCACATTCAGCCCGTGGTTCAAAACCAAAATGTCCACCTTCTTGAGCGCCTCGCGCAGATCAGCTTCAGCTCCAGGTTGCCAATGCCAGCAAGGAACGTTCTCCTCAAAGGTAGCGTTGGCAGAGGTTGTCAGGGCAATGGGCCGGGCCTTCTGACGAACGAGTTCGTTGATCAGAGCGCGACCCAGGGTGCCCGACGCGCCAGTGACTGCTACGGTTTTGCCCTTGAGAGAAACAGCGGTGCCCATCAGCTTATCCAGACCGGTAAAGTAGCCGGCGAAGTAGGCGTTGGTGTCGTCGAAGTGGTGCCGCCAGTGATAGGTGCGGTTGACCCACCAGTTGCCGGGAATCGTAGTGAGTTCGCCGGGTTCGTGGGTGAGGTCGGTGGTGAGCAGCCAGCCCTGGGAGCGCGCGATCGCCGCTAGCAAAAATCCCAGCCCATACACTGACCCTAGCCACAGCCCAGAGATGCCAGTAGAAATCGCCAGACCCGCCAGTGCCCCAGTCATAACAATGGCTTCGGGAGTGTCGTTATAGAGCTGAGCTTGGCGATAGAGGTCGGGGCTAACGGGGCTAAAGTCTTTTTTGTAGGCCCGATGATGCCAGTTGTGAAGGCGCATGAGGGGCGGCCAGTAGTGGCTGACCACATGATAAATATCGCGTACCGCCTCTGCTACTAGGATCGCGATCGCACCCCACAATCCCTGCCAAATTACCGTTTCAAGCGGCATATAAAATTCCACACCACATCGAGCAATTCACATTCTGACACGACTTGCTGCGGGGTGCAGGCTCCTGAACAATAGCAAAGCCCGGAGGCGACCCTCCGGGCTTTGCTATTGTTCAAGATTTAATTAAACAGCTAAGCCGCAGGCTCTTCGGCTGTAGCAGTCGGAGCACCCACTGGGCGCGATACCTCAATGCCGTTTTCTTCTAACACCACCACCGGATCGCTACCGCGCATATCGATGCGCTTGACCAGCACCTGACCATTAGAAACTCGCTGACCTGCTTTGACATACTGGCTACCAGCCGAGGTTTGCACCACGGCAAAGTTTTCGTTGCCGATGGTCATCACGCCAGTTACCAACACGGCCTGTGCCAGAGTAGGCTTCGGCAGCTCGGGCAGAGGTGCCAAGGGCGCAGGGGTTGCAGAGCGCCCGCCACCAGCGTTGCCCGCAGCAGCCCCTGACCCACCCGACGTCGTACCACCAGCGCCACCGGCACCACCAGCCCTAGCCACAGCGGATCTGCCGGCACCACCAGCACCTGCTCTGCCACCAGCCGCAGCAGTACCAGCCCCACCACCCGCAGTGGTACCAGCCCTAGCTGTGCCGCCAGCCGCGCCTCCTGGGGGTGACGGTGGGGCAATCACCCGGGGCGGCGGTGGCGGAATGGGCACTATGGCGAAGGGATCGGTACGGCTGTTGTTAATTTGCTGAAGGCGCTCGTTGGGGTCTGTAGACTGAATCAAATCGGCCCGAGCAATGGGAGAGAACTGAGGTGCAATGGGCACCAGAGGCTCAGCAAAGTCTTCTTGGGTAGCCACCGGCTCTTCAGGCACTGGCACTGACTCTATAGGGGCTCCTTCAGCGGGAACGCTCTCATCGACGGGGGCACCGGCCTGCTGGGTTCGCTGGGCAATGAACCCACCCAAGAAGGGAATCGACGCCAGCATGGCCAGCAGACCACCTAGAAATATCATGAGGCTGTTGCGGGCCCACTTGCGGCCTCGAAACTTAGCCCAAAAGACCAGCAGCGCAAAGGGGATAAACAGTGACAGCAAACCCCACACGGGGCTGACCTTAAACGCGTCTACAACGCCAATGAGGCTGCCCACAGTAGCCAGCACAGCGCCGAGAATAAATAAGACTAAAAACGCGATCGCCCCCATGGCTGAGCCTCCTTGCTTCCTGAGCCGATGTTCCTAAACGATAGCTCAATTCCGAGGATGCAGAGCGTTTTAGGCGGTTTCATCTTCGTTAGACACCATTAGCACCTGCAAATGCTTAAGCCCTTGCTTCACCCGGCGCGATACGGTAACGGCGCTAATCCCCATGCGCTCGGCGGTTTCTTTTTGGGTAAGGTCGTAGAGAAAGACAAATTCCAGCACTTCGCGGGTGCGATTCTCAAGCTGGTGCAGAGCCTGCTGGAGGCGAATTTGATCTTCCTGGGCCAGCTGAAAGCTTCTGTATTTGAGATCGGGCAGCAGGTCACCTAGGCAGCCTGATTCCTCGTCTTGCACTGGGGCGTCGAGGCTCAGCAGAGAGCGGTTGCGAGTGGCCAGCTTGACCTCTTGCCACTCGGCTATTGTGATATCGAGGGCAGCAGAAATTTCAGCATCGTTGGGCAGACGACCTAGGTCGGCTTGCAGTTGGCGAATGACCCGGGACGACTGACTCTGCAACGCCTGCCACCGCCGCGGGATGCGCATAGAGGTGCTTTTGTCGCGCAGGTAGTGCTGAATTTCACCGCGAATGTAGGGGATTGCAAAGGAACTGAAGGCATAGCCCTTGCCCATGTCAAAGCGTTCAATGGCGCGAATCAGCCCTAGGCTACCTACCTGCATGAGATCGTCAAAGGTTTCGTTAGATTGTTGCAGCCAACGGTAGGCCTCACGCCGGACTAAGCCAATGTTGAGCTGCACTAGCTGATTGCGCAGATTGAGATCGGGATTGCTTTGATAGAGCCGCAGCAGTTCTAGGGTGCTGCCTGTAGCTTGAAATCGGGAAGTAGCGACCATGGCGATCTCAGGAAGTGGTGAATCCAGTTGGGTAAACCGAGAACTATGCTGCCTGACGGTGGGGCCTTAGACGGTAGCAAAGGTAGCTGGGGGATAGGCGGCAAAGAAAACCTTGCTACCCTCGCCCGGCTGCTCTCTGTTAACGACAAGGCAGTGCATCACAGGATCGTGTGCTCGTGATATAAGCCTAAGGGCCGACGGAAGCGACCACAATGGCGTAACTACGGATACCTATGGACTCGCCTCATTAGTATAAGAGCTGGCGATTCTGTTCTAAAGTCTTCCTGCTTGGGCACTTCCCGCCGGAGCCCTAATGGGCTAATTTGGGGTGCTACCCTCGAATTTCGTGAATTGCCAGGCCTTGCACTCCAAGGGGTCTAGCCCCGTTCACATAATTTCTACGGCTCTGTAAATTTTTGGCGAAGTCTGCCGATTCTTACGGAGATGACCGAGCGCACCTAGCTCTGGATTGAAATTAAGTCTTTAACTTCTGCTTGGGTGACTAGAACAAAGACCCGTATTTTCCCTGGGGTGGGTCTAGAAGTGTTACATAAGTTCGGAGTTAATGCTTAGGTTCGGTGCAGCGGTGCCTTTCTCACTTCAAATTCATCTAGGGCCAGAAAGACAATGCCAAAATGGGTTTTAGACTGGCGATCGCCGTCTGTAATCCTAGGGCTCACCGCTATGGTTTTCTTTCGGTCTCGCCCCAACTGGCAGCTGCCAGAGTCTCGAGTAACGGCTGAGGGGGTATTTTGGCAGCGACGACGGTTTATGAAGTCGTTGATTGGGGCTGGCGTAGGGTTTGCGGCTGCTTCAGCAGGGGGCTGCCAGCGATCGCCGGCAATGGACGCAGACTTGGCAAATACCCTAGGAGAACCCTTGAGTGGGGCGAGGCTCAACGCTGCCTTTGCCGATGCTGGACGAGAGCCGACGCCACAACAGTATGCCAGCCGCTACAACAATTTTTACGAGTTTGGTAGTAGCAAAGATATCTGGGCGAGCGCCCAGGCCCTGCCCACTGACCCGTGGAGCCTAGAGGTGACAGGGCTAGTAAAAAATCCTCAAGCTTTTAGCTTAGATGACCTAACTCAGCGCTTTGCCCTAGAGGAGCGCATCTACCGGTTTCGCTGTGTAGAAGCCTGGGCGATGGTGGTGCCCTGGATTGGTTTCCCCATGCGATTGCTGATAGCGGCGGTGGAGCCCAACTCAGCGGCTAAGTACGTTCGCTTTACCTCCTACTATGACGCGGCGGTGTGTCCAGGGCCCAGCCTGGGCTTTGCCCGCAACCTGCCCTGGCCCTACACCGAGGGGTTGACCGTGGAGGAAATGGCCAACGACCTGGCCTTTTTTGCGGTGGGCGTGTACGGGCGTCGGTTGCCGAAACAGCACGGTGCGCCAATTCGCATGGTGGTGCCCTGGAAGTATGGCTTCAAGGGGGCAAAATCGATTGTCAAAATTGAGTTTGTAGCCGAGCAGCCCGCCACCTACTGGAATACGCTAGCCCCCAATGAGTATAAGTTTGAGGCCAATGTAGAGCCCGATGTGCCTCACCCCCGCTGGTCGCAGGCTAAAGAGCGGCTGATCGGAAAATCTACGGCGATGTTTTCCTGGGAGCAGCAGCCCACGGTGATCTACAACGGCTATGGGGAGTATGTGGCAGGGCTGTATGGGTAGAGGTTAGGCGGCGATCGCAGCCCGAATCACCTCTTGATCCAAATCCTTACCAATTACGACCAGTCTCGTTTGGCGAGGCTCGCTGGGTCGCCAGGCTCGGTCAAAGAAGGAGTCAAACCGCTGGCCAACGCCGTGAACTACCAGGCGCATGGCTTTGTTGGGAACATCAACGAAGCCCTTGATGCGGTAGATTTCGTGGTTGGCAGCAAGAATTTCTAACCGCTTGACCAGAGCCTTTGGTTCAAAACTTTGATCGAGCACGATGGGGATAGCGACGATGTCGTCGTCATGGTCGTGATCATGCTCATGGTCGTGGTGGCTAGGGCGGCTATCAAGGTTGTCTTCGACGGCGGCGTTAAAGCCCAGCAGTAGGTCGGGGCTGATCGGGTTGCTACCCTCACCCCCGGCCAAACTTAGTACTTTGACCGGGTGGGGCAGCTGCTGGGTAAGCCAAGTTTCGATGCGGGTGCGATCGCCTGCGCTTACCTTATCTACCTTGGTCAATAACACCAGGTCGGCGCAGTTGAGCTGGTCTTCAAACAGTTCTTCGAGGGGTGTTTCGTGGTCGAGGCTGTCGTCGGCCTGGCGCTGAGCCTCCAGAGCGGGTAGGTCGCCCACCAGGTCGCCAGCGGCCAGCGCTTCGCAGTCAACTAGGGTAATGACGCTGTCAACGGTAGCAGCGGTGCGAATTTCAGGCCAGCGAAAGGCTTGTACCAGAGGCTTTGGCAAGGCGAGGCCAGAGGTTTCGATCACAATGCAGTCGATCTGGTCGCGACGGGTCATGAGCTGCTGCATGGTGGGCAAAAACTCCTCCTGCACGGTGCAGCAGAGGCAGCCGTTAGTGAGTTCGAGAATGTTGGTTTCGGGGGCGATCGCCTCCCCATCTTCGTCACACACCTGGCAGCTGCGCAGCAGGTCGCCGTCAATGCCGACTTCGCCAAACTCGTTGACCAGCACGGCAATGCGCCGACCCTCTGGGTTTTGCAGCAGCTGGCGAATCAGGGTGGTTTTGCCTGCCCCCAAAAAGCCGGTAATGATGGTGACTGGAATTTTATGCATAGCCTTTCCATTGCGCTGACCCTCAACCTATCACGGCGACAGCCGGGGAGAGAGAACAACTTCTATTGCGACTCAGCGGTGGAGTAGCTTATTGGGCATCTCCCACTCGAGCCTCGTCAACCTCGCCAAAGATGGCGCTGGGGTGACAGTAATACTTAAACTCCAGTAGGTTAAAAAATGGATCCTGCAAGAAGAAAGTGCGATGTTCTAGGATATTGCCCACAAAGCGTCGCTTTTCGCCCTGGTAGAAATTGAGTTGCTTATCCTTGGCCCGGTGCAGCAGGGCTTCCCAATCGGTCTCGGCCAAAAACACCAGGCCAAAGTGGCGGGGATAAATTCCCTTTTGCGGAGTGATCTCAGCGGTGGTGTGGGCCACGAGCTGATGGCCACAGAGGTTGAGAATGAGAGAGCTGGCCGTTTCCCGTCCTGGCTTACAGCCCAGCCCAGTGACGTAAAAGTCCTTCGCTGTGGAAATGTCGGCCACAGGAAAAGCAAGGTGAAATAGAACGGCAGCAGAGTCCATAGGGTTAGCGGTTGCAATTTGGGGCGATGGGCCGCGATCGCCCTAGTCTTAAGTTGCGGCTGCGCCATTCGTGCAGCGTCAATCCTAGGGCATCCCAGAGACAGGAACCGACTCGGCACGAGGATCTCTGCCGGAATCGACGGCATTGAGCAGGGCTTTGAGGGCAGTGTCTTCAGCTTGGCTAATTTGCTGGTCTAGCAGGGCAATGTGAATGGCTTTTGACAGCACAAAGGCGGCTACTTCGGGTTCGAGTTGCTCCACTAAAAGAGCCATCGGCATGGGTACCTTTAGGGCTGCGTGAATGCCCATCAGCAACGATTCTTCCATGCCCATGGACACTAGTCTGGGACGCAGGGCGAGCCAGTCTGCGAGGGGGTCTTGTCCGCTGGCGTGGAGAATGGCGGCCAAAAGTCGCTGCACCTTGCTCTGATGAGCTGGGGGCATAGCACTGTAGGCGAGGGTGTCGACGGCGGGGGCAGCGTTGACATCTCGGTTGAGGTTATCGAGAATTTGCTGCCACTCAGCCTCAGTACACTGCTCCGGCTTGCCCACACAGAGCGAGACCTGAATGCGATTGCCGGTGGTTTGCAGCTGGGTCACTTCGGCATGAATGCCTAGGTAGCCGAGCCACTGCGATACCATGCCCACCAGCTTGCTGCTGGCCGACTGAGCCTGAGCCAGCATTTGCACTTGGGTGCGCACCAGGGGGCGAACAAGCTGTACAAGCATGAAGCTTTCCTCGCGATCGCGTAATCTGAAGTCGCTTTGATCTTACACAACCCCTTGGGCTGTGGTGGTAATGCAGTATGCCATTGGGCAGTTAGCCAAAGATTTGGGGCTGTGGCCCTAGACCATAGCGCCCTGGGTCAATAAATAGGAAATAGGGATTTGAGGCAATCCCCGTTGTATCAGGTAATTCTCCTGCCTTGCTAAGGACAGCTGAGACGGCGATTGCCCACGCCTGAATTTTTGATGCTTAACCGACGGGGCCGAGGCGATCGAGGGGCCAAAACCGGAACCGGGCGCGGCCAATGATGTTTTGCTGAGGGAGCCCGCCCCACACGTGGGAGTCGTTGCTGTCGTTGCGGTTGTCGCCCATGACAAACACCTGCCCTGGGGGGACGGTGACGGGCTCTAACGTGTAGGCCGGTGCTTCGAGGGTGTAGTCCTCTTGCAGCGGTTCGCCGTCAACGATCACCTGTCCTTGGCGAACGGCGATGGTTTGGCCAGGCTCGCCAATCACTCGTTTGATAAAGGCCTGACGAGCCTCATATCCTAGCTGAGCCAGCTGCGGCGGTGGCGCAAACACTACGATATCGCCCCGGTGGGGGGGCTGCCAGCGGTAGCTAATTTTTTCGACCAGCAGGCGATCGCCGATGTGCAGCGTCGGATCCATTGAGTTCGAGGGAATGTAGCGAGGTTCAGCAATCAGCACCCGCACTGTGAGGGCGATGGCTAGGGCGATCGCCAGCACTCGGATATTGCTCCACTGCCCTGTCCACAGCGATCGCCAGCGAGCCCAAGCTGAACCCTCCGCTGATAGCGCTTTTTCTTCAGTAGGGGGTGTGGGTGGGGCAGATTGCGGCAGCTTAGGATCCATCGGCTTGTCGTTGTCGTGGTATGGGGCAGTGTTTCTTTTCCCTTCCACCTTACAAGCCCAGCGTTGCCCCTGAGCTCAAGGCTGAAATCGAAATTCTACAACTGCGCCAGTGTTCTCATTGAACTGCTCGTAGCTGGTAATACCCCGCACGGTAATCTGGTCGTTGATGCGATAGCGCACGCTAAACACGGCGGGGGTGACATTCGTAAACACTTTTTGCACTGACACCGAGATACTGGGAGAAAAGTTAAAGCCAATCTCGCCGCCGATGTCGAGAGCACCTGTCTGCTGCCCCGGTGGCGAGGCCGAAAACAGGCGTAGCTCGGTGCGATCTAGCCCTGACCCCAGCAGATTTTGCAGGTTGTTGAGCAGGGCCGAGCCCGCAAAAGCTAGCAGACCCTGAAACCCATCGCCGCCGCCTGAGACACTGCCCAAGGTGGATTCAAGCGCTGCCAATAGCCCACCGCTGAGCAAGGCCACAATCTCACCCTCGGAGCGGGGTGGGGTGCTGGATAGCTCTACCCCCTGCAAATTCACTACGCGGCTAACGCGGCCGTTGACGCTGGCGCGAATGCGTACAGTCTGCACCCCAGCCTGGGTGAGACCCAGCTGGTCGATGCGAGATACGCTAATTTCGTTGCGGGGGAAGGGGGTGGCTACAGCTAAGGCGTTGCCAGCCGCCGCGCTATCGGGCACTGCCGCTGATAGGTTGGCTACCAAGTAGGGGTCGATGGTTTCGTCAAGATCGCTAAACTCGGCGTAATTCTCGTCGCCTGTGAGGCGAAACTCGGTGGTCAATAGGTTAATGCGGCCCGAAGGTAGATTGATGCGGCCATCAGGTCTGATGTTGGGGACAGTACCCACCAGGTCTAGCGTACCTTCGGCCCTCACATCCACAATGCCGGGGACGGCCAACCGCACATTCTCAGCTAGCACCAGCTTAAAGTCTTCTAGCACCGGAGGAATGGGGTCAAAGATGCTGGGCTCTGCGGTAGAAGCAAAGGTGGTTGGGGTGCCTCCTCCAACGCTGGTATCGGGCAGGGTGAGCAGCCCGTTTGACAGCTTTACTTCGCCGTAGACCAGGGGCGGCAGCAAAAAGACGCTGCCGTCGACAACAACGTTGCCATCGACGCGACCCCGATAGGTGCCAGCGGGGTTACGCAGGTCAAGGGCAATGTTGTCGAGGGTCACGCGGAAGGGGTTGTCACCTGCGGGGAGGGGCGATTCCCCATTCTCCAGGGCCGTGCGGGCGTCAAATAACCCAGGGGCTAAGTCTTGCACTGAGGGCAGCAGCTTGAGGTTGCCCTCGGCTGTTACCTTACCGTTGCTAAAGTCGCCCTCTAGATTTTGGACGGCGAGCACTAGGCCGTTGGTGTAGACAGAGTTGCCGCGGATGGTGTCTTGGCCTTCGAGCACGTCGATACGGCCCTGGATATTGGTGAGGGGCTCGGACAGACTGCGGGAGCTGATAGTGACACCCTCAAGGTTGGCATTGCCGGTCACATTGAGGGTGGTGAGGGCTTCCTGAATGGGTTGGTTGACGGGCCAGCGCCCTTGAACGGCTAGGTCGAGGCTGGCTGGGCCTGACTCCCAGGTGATGGCGCGGGTGAACAGATTGAGCAGGGCAAAGCCCTCGTCGCGTACCCTGAGGGAAATGTCGACCGTGTCGGTTTCGGGCTGTTGACGGAGACCGGGCAGGGGCAGGGGCACGGTGGCCACCAGCCGCAGCGGGTCGACTTGTTCGTCAATGGCGACCCGGCTGATCAGGTTGAGGCGGGCGTCTTCGTACCGAAAGTTGGCGGTGGCCAAATCGATGGCGTTGCGGTTGATGGTGGCTTCGTTGATTGCTAGCTGGCCGCGCACCTGGGGAGCAGCCAGAGTGCCGGTGAGGGTGGCCCCCAGGTTGACCAGACCGTCAAGGTTGTCGGGTAGGCGTAAGGGCTGGCGCAGCGCGTTGATGGGCACGTCACTAACCTCTAGCCGCAGCGTGCGGGCCACGGGGTCATCAGGACGCAGGCTAAAGTCGCCGTTGAGGGTAGCCAGCCCGACACCCTGCTGGGTGGTGTCAGAAAAGTTGGCGAAGTTGGAGCGTAGGCTGACCGGCTCGAAGCGAATGACGCTGTCCTGGTAGCTGCCCTTAGCAATCACCTCGTCGATGCGATAGGTGGCACCGTTGCTGCCGTCGGCGTTGCCCCAGACCCAGTCAGCCCCGGCCAGGTCGAAGGTGACGTTGAGGCTGTCAGGCACGGTACCGTTGGCGGTCACTTTGCCCGAGAAGCTGCCGACAAACTCATCGAGAGGGGGCAGGGTAGCGGTTTCGCCCTGGGCTGCCAGCATATCTTTGAGCTCTTGCACTTCGGCCAGACGGCGGAGCTGATCGAGCAGGCTGGCGTTGCGATCGCCCACGGGCTGCACCTGCTCTAGCGAGGCCAAATCGGCTGGGGTGGCGGGGCGGAACCACTCGGGGGGCCGCAGCGGGTTAAAGCGAAAATCGGCCTGCTCAAAAATGAGAAACGTTCGGAGAAGGTCTTGAATTTGGCCATTGTCAACCACAAGTTCGCCGTTGATCTGGGGCTGGTTACCCAGGGTGTAGGTGCCGCTAACCAGGTAGCGGCTGAGCCCAGAGGCTGACTCGAGCACGACCCCGGCCAGACCGATGACGTTATTGGCGTAGGTAACGCTACCCCGCAGACGACCGTAGCGGGTAAACTCAGCCGGGCGCTCGGGGGCAGTGGGGTCGATGGCAACGGTAGTAGTTTCGTTGGGCAGTCTGAGGTAGCCAACGCTGGGGTCTTGCACGTCGAAGGTGGCCTGCAAGGTGGGCTGCCGCAGGTTAGCGACGATTTCGGCTCGACTGATCAGACCGCTGACAGTGCCAATGCCGTTTATGCCAGCCTGGGGCAGGTGCAGGTCGTCCAGGGGTAGATTTTCGACGGTGGCATAGAGGTTATCGCCTCGGGTGTAGCCCTCGGCCAGGGCTTCGCCGCTGCGGATCTCAAAAGCTAGATCGCGCTCGCCCCCGGCGGTGGCAACATAGACGCGATCGCCGCCGCCCGTTAGATCAACCGCCAGCGCGGCGCCCTGGTTGTAGTTGACCGGGCCGCTGAGGGGAGAGGCAAAGGCCAGATCGCCCGCCTGTAGCCCCACCAGAGAGGCATCGCCGCTAAGGGCCAGCGCACCGGGACGACCGCGCAGCCGTCCGTTAAAGAAGGCGTTGCCCGTCAGGGGAATTACCTGGGGTATGGGCAGTGCCGCCAGGCTGAAGTTATCGACGTTGAGGTTGAGATCGAGGTTGGCGATCGCTGGCGCTCCAGGGCCACTGAGCTGCGGGGTGATAAACCCATTCGCCTGTATTCCGGCGGTGTTGGCTTGCTGCACAAGCACCGCCTGGCCATTCCAAACCAGGTCGGCGGTGAGAGGCCCGCGCACCTGGGCGAGCTGGGGTGAACGGGCCGCCGCAGTGGCTAACCCGTCCGAGAGCACGAGCTGCCCCTGCCCTCGCGCTCCGGCCAGGGTGAGGTTGTCGGTGCTGCCCGTAAAGCGAAAATTGCCCCTAGCTGTGCCTTGGAGATCGGGAGCAAAGGCTGCCATTTGCAGCTCGCGCCCCTCGACATCGGCGCTCCACTGGCCACCCGCCAAGCTCACGTCGGTGAGCACAGTGCCGCCGCCAGCCAGGGCGATCGCGCCATTGCCCTGGCCTCGAACACCCGCCAGCCCAGGATTGTTTAGGGTGCCTGACAGCTGAGCGGTGCCGCTAGCCACTCCATCTACACTGGCCCCCAAGCGGCTGAGCTGCACCCCCTGTCCCCGTAGATCAGCGTTCCACTGACCGTTGGCGAGCAGGCCATCGCCCGCTATAGTGCCCCCAGCTACCTGCACAAAGGTATCGGTAAAGCGCACCTGGTTGCCCGCCAGTCTGAGGTTGCCCTGGGCCGGGTAGTTGCCCATGGGGGCGCGCCAGCTGGCCGTGCCGACGAGCTGATTGACAGGGCCAGCGATCTCGGCCTCAAAAAACACCGGCCCTAAGGCGACCTGCTCAGACAGCCCATAGGCCTGGCCGATGGTGTCGGCGGGAATGCGATCGCCCGCTAGCACCAGCGTCAGCCGCCCCGGTTCGCCAAAGGTAAAAACGCCGCTGCCGGTTAGGGTACCGCCCCCGACAGGCACCGCCAGAATGTTATCAATCGCTAGGTTGGGCGATCGCAGAGTACCTGTTGCCCTGACTTCTCTGAAAGCTATTCGGTCAATGGTGACTTGATCTTGGGAGATCAGCTCGGTAGTCAGCACCGGCTTGCCCAAGGGCCCAGTCATGGTCACGTCGGCCCCAAAGGTGCCGCTGGCCTCTACCGGCAGACTTCTATCCAGCAGTTCAGAGGCCTGGGCAACGGTAAACGGGTTGACCTGGCCGCTGAGGTTGTAGCCCTCATCTAAGTTGAGGCTGCCCCCAGCGCGGGCGGTCAGGTCGCCCATGCTGGCGGTGACATTCTCAAATTCAAAGGTGCGGCCCCGAAAGCGCACGTCGCCCTGAACATTTTGTAGGGGCTCGGGCAGAATGGGGTGAACGACGCTGCCCTCCTCTACCCGGGCTGTACCTACAACGTTGGTGGGGATGCCAGCACCGCTTTCAATATCGGCCTGGCCGCTGATCACGCCAGCGGGAAACTGCACCGGCAGCGGCTCCTCCAAAAAGGAGTCAACCAGGGGCATGATGTCGGTAGTCCGAGCCTTCTGGGTGCGCAAATTAATGTTGGCTCGCAGGCCAGGGCCAGCTACCTCGGTCGGGTCGACTGGGGAATCAGCAGTTTCACTGGGGGTTTCTTTGGGCGGCGGCAGTAGCACCGACCCAGTCAGATCCAAGTCGCCTCCCTGAATAGATTCACCGCTGAGTTTTAAGTCGAGCTGCCGAGTTTCGATGGGTGAATTAGGATCTTCAGGTACCTCAATGAACGTTTCGTTGAAGTCTAGCTGGCCCTGCAAGTTTTTGATCGCCACCTGCACTGGCTCGACATCACCCTGGACGTAGGGCACCATGGTTAGCTGAGAATCTTTGACGTAGAGCTGGTCGAGATTCACGTTAATGAAGGGATCGCGCTCTGGATCGCGATCGGATAGGTCTAGATCCAGGTCAAACCATTCGCGTTCGGCATTCTGCTCGAGGTAAAGCTCCCCCTGCTCTAGGGTCACCGTGAGGGGCAGTTCCCGCCGCCACAAATCCCATAGCTTAAACTGCACCTCTACCGCTGTCAGCGACAGACTGTCGGGGTCCGTCGGTGTCGGTGGAATCTTGGACGGCCCCAGCCGCACCCCTGATAGACCGACCCGTTCCACCGGTCCGAGCTCCACCGGGCGTTCAAGGGCTTCCGATAGCTCCCTGGCCAGTAAGGGCACGAGATGGTTGCGGCTCCACAGCCAGCCTCCCAGCGCTGCCGCACCTCCCAACACCAGCAGCGCGCCCAGCAATAGGCCCGCTGTGAGCCAACGGCCGCTGCCGCCCGACTCCGGTTCTTGAAAAGTCTCTGGTTCTTGAGAAGTTTCTGGTTCTCGAGAAGGCTCTGGTTCTTGAGAAGGGGTCATACCCGTTTACGCCACCGCAGAACACCCACCAATAGTAATGAACTCCCCGCCTTCTGCCTACCACTTCCGACGAACTTAATGGTCGGTGCTGTTTGTAGTGAAACTACTGGGCCTAATCGCAAGGAAACCTGAATCGCCCAGCTTCAGTCACTTAACTGAGAGCCTTAACCGTAGACGACTACTGAGGCGGCTTTGTTCGCGGGGCAGCGGCCCGGTACAGTAAACAAGTAATGCTGTTAGCGAGATAGGGCCATGGTGGTGTACGTGCTGTTGTTCAATGCCCGCACCGACAACGAGGGCATTCATGCCGAAACCATTAACGGGGAGAACATCATCTTGATGTTTGAGCATGAGGACGACGCCATCCGCTATGCCCTGATGTTGGAGGCCCAGGACTTTCCAGAGGCCACCGTGGAAGGGTTTGACCAGGTTGAAATTGAAGAATTTTGCGAATCGGCTGGGTACGGCTATCGCCTGGTACCTGAAGGCACTTTGGCGGTTCCCCCCGATCAAACCCTTGAGGAAATTACCTGGGACCCCAACGATCCCGACGCCGTTGCTCCGCTGGCCGACAGTGCTCCGCCCACCGACGACAACGGGCTTTCTCAAGCTGAGCTAGACCGCATGCGCCAGCAGCTTGAGAAATTGCTCTAGGGGCACGGGCCATGTCAACTCCGATCTCGACTCTGATTGCCCATGCTCGCCAGGGCGATGCCCGTGCGATCGCCCACTTGCTGACTCCCTCTCTGGCCCCCGGTGTGGTGGCTCGTGGCCAGTGGCGGGGCACCATGCTCCACCTCGATCTAGAGGCTGATACCGCTATCCCTCAAAACTTGGTGGTGCCTCACATTCGCCGGGGGATGATGCGTTTGGGGCTAACTTGCCCGATCGATGGGGTGTGGGTAAGTGGGCGACAAACCGGTGCTGACACCGCCGACTGGCAAGAATGCTTTAGTCTCAAGGGCGCGTCTACCCCAGCGGATACTCAGGCGGCTGGAGCGGCTGAGGGCGCTGGCGGCGCGACATTGCCTTTACCTACTACCGCAGAGAATGCTGAGTCAACGGTACTGTCTCACGATTCTTTGGCTGGGGCAGCGGTTTCCTCGCCTACGGACAGCTTGCCCTCTAATTCCGGTAGTAACAAGGCGGTTGTGTCAGACAAAACCCTGGTCGTGCTGACTCACCTGGTGCCGCTGGTGAGCTATCTGGCGATCGGAAGCCAGTGGTTAGGGGGATGGCCATTATTTTGGGGCAGTTCGTTTCTGCTTCCCTGGCGGGTGGTGGCACCGCTAGCGCTACTTTTGGTGAAAGGAGCGGGGTCTTCATCTAGCCCCGATGCGGCTTCCAACGCTGCCCCAAATCCTACTTTTATGCAGAGCCAGGCCAAAGCGGCCCTGAACTTTCAGCTGACGATGCTGATTGCCTGGGTCGTGACCATTGCCCTGATGTTTGTTTTGGTGGGCTTTTTGCTGGTGGTGCCCCTGGCCCTGATCGAAATCGTCAGCTGCATTGTGGCGACGACTCAGGCTGCTGAGGGCAAGCCCGTTCGCTATGGGGTTGCGATTCGGTTTGTGCGCTAGACCCGCCATCCCTTACATTAGCGGCAGTGTATGTCCTTTCTGAATGCTGCCTGTGACCGCTGATTCTTCCCTTGCTAACCCTGCCGACCCGACCGATCGCGGCCACTTGCTAACCGAGCAAGCCAACCCCCGTAGCGCCCAGCTCGATCGGCTCAGCGCTCTGGAACTCGTCGATCTGTTTAACCACGAAGACCAGCGGACCCTAGCCGCGATCGCTGGGGCGCGGCAGGCGCTGGCAGCGGCGATCGATGCTGCTACCGAGGCGCTGCGGCAGGGGGGGCGACTGTTTTATGTAGGCGCGGGCACCAGCGGTCGCCTGGGAGTGCTCGACGCGGCGGAATGTCCGCCCACCTTTTGCACCCCGCCCGATCTCGTGCAAGGCATCATTGCGGGGGGAGCCGGCGCGCTGGTAAAAAGCTCTGAGGGGCTGGAGGATATTGCTGAAGACGGAGCGGCAGCGATCGCCGAGCGCAACGTGCAGTCCCACGATGTGGTGGTGGGCATTACCGCTGGGGGCACGACACCCTATGTGCAGGGGGCGATCGCCGCTGCCAATCAGCGCGGTGCCACCACAGTGTTCATGGCCTGTGTGCCCGCCGACCAGGTGCCCACCGGGGCCGACATCGACATTCGCCTGTTGGTCGGCCCAGAGCTGTTGGCGGGCTCGACTCGGCTAAAGGCGGGCACGGTCACCAAAATGGCCCTCAACATTCTCTCTACTGGGGTGATGGTGCGCTTAGGGAAAGTTTATGGCAACCGCATGGTCGATGTGGCGGTGACCAACACCAAACTGCGCGATCGCGCCCTGCGCATTCTCTGCGACCTGACCGACCTCGACCGCTCAGCCGCTGCCGACCTACTCGATCGCAGCCATCAGCAGGTCAAACTCGCCCTGATGATGCACCTGGGCAACCTCGATGCCCAAGCGGCGGCTGAGCGCTTAGCCCTGCACCAGGGGCAGCTGCGGCAGGCTTTGGCCGACGGTGCTGAGGGGTAGGCGAGGGAGAGGCCTAAACCTTGGAAGATAGCTCGGGGTGAGGTGGTTCGGCTTCGTCCATCCAAGCGCGATCGAGGCAGGTGCCCTCTAGCTGGGCCAGTCCCAGGGTCGTGTTCCGCAGATTAGCGCCAGTGAGGTCGGCACCGCGCAGGTCAGCGTCGGTGAGGTTGGCACCGCGCAGATCGGCGTAGCTGAGGTTGGCATTGCGTAGGTCAGCGCCGATCAGCGTGCTGTAGTGCAGAGTAGCTAAGCGTAAGTCGCTACAGCGCAGGTTGGCCCCCGTCAGGTTGACACGACTGAGTTCAGCTCGAATCAAAACTGCCCGAGCCAAGTCGGCACCCTCCAAATTAGCGCCTTCTAAATTGGCGCGCCACAGATTACAGCCGCTCAGTTTAGCCCCGGCCAGCATGGCCCGATGTAGATTGATCGACACCAGATTAGCCTGGCCCAGGTTGATGCCGGGTAACTCTAGCCCAGGCATCCATGCTTCGTGGAAGTCGAGGTGGCTAAAATCGCGGCGACCAGCGGCATACAGGTCTAATACTTGGCCCATGGTTACGGGAATGGATTGAGAATCCATAGGACTGTTGTTACCCATCAGACACTACTTCAGCCGGTTCTGCCATTCAGGCAGATAATCTCTCGCATGCTTTCGGATCAAGACCTCAACACGTTACCAATCGTTACACCTTTGTAAACTAATGTAACGAATCCTTGTCCTGGTTGCAAGCGCAGCAGAATCTACCGGCCCCAGTCGCGGAAGCTGTCGGCAGCCCGAAGTTGGCAAGACGCTTTACGGCACTTTGCTTGTCTGCCTGTCTAAAGGCCCGCTCGCGGACTACTTAGCTAAGAGGAATCACTCAGTCAAGATTATTGCCACGAGTTCTTGGTGGCTTCGGCTTTAGCAAAAGCTTTAGGGGAAGTTGCTCGGCAGGGCGCCTGCCCTGTCCTGGTGCTTTGGGTCAGGGGGTAAGAAGGTCCATTTTGACCAGTTCACGGGGCCTGCCCACCCCCTCTTCCGTAGCCCGCCAAGCGACTACTCGGCGCTTGGCGTCTCTGCGCCAACCTCTAGACTGGGCTGGCTAAACAGACCAAATACGGGGCCCACCAGCGCCCCAATGGCAAAGCCGCCGGCGTGGGCCCAATAGGCAATACCGCCGCTTTCCATGCCGATCATGGCCGGAGCCCCAAGGCTGGCGAAGCCGTAGAATGCCTGTTGCACAAACCAAATGCCCAGATAAAACAGCGCCGGAATTCTCAGCGGTAGAGGAAACGGTCCTAGAGGCACCAGGGTGAGAATGCGCACCTCTGGGAAACGGAAGATGTAGGCCCCCATGACGCCCGCGATCGCGCCGCTCGCCCCCAAAGACGGAATCTCTGAACCCATGGCAAAAAACCACTGAGCCAAGTTAGCCAGCACGCCGCACAGCAGGTAAAACACCAAAAACCGCCCGTGCCCCATCTGGTCTTCGACATTGTTGCCAAAGATCCATAGGTAGAGCATGTTACCGGCCACGTGCAAAAAGCCACCGTGGAGAAACTGGCTGGTGAATATCGTCACCCATTCTTCAGCGTTGGGGGCTGAGACTCCCGTAGTGAAGCTGGTGGAAAGCTCGTCGGGCACCAAGGCCCAGCTGTGGAAAAAGTCGGTCAGTCCGTAGGCGGGCAGGCTGAGCTCATAGACAAAAATGGCTATGTTGAGGGCGATTAGCCCGTAGGTGACGTAGGGTGTACGCTGACCTGGGTTGTAGTCTTTTAGGGGTACCACCAGTTACCTCGCAAATAATGCCGGAGACAAAGACACTATTGCAGAGTGTCCAAAGAATGAAAATCTGTCTCTGGTTGGCCTTTGGGTCAGATTTAGCGACTATCGGTAGCAGAATGAACTCGGTATGGAGTGCTCGTGGGGCAGCAGTCGTCGCGCCTGAAAGCTACCTAGATTTTGAATGCGGGGTTTGAGAATGCGATCGCTGGCGGCTGACATCAATAGCTAAACTCAGGAGGAGCACAAAACCTGCTCCCGCTGCCGTTTTGGCAAGGGCGTAAGTCGAAGAGCTAAGGGGAATGCTTTCTGCCCGGCGACACAATTTTCTACACTGGGATTAGGGGCTGGGGCACAGCACATTTCCTGGACCTACCATTCGTCACCATGCCCTCGAACAGCCATGACTAAACTCTTCACTTCTCGCGCTGGGCTGGTGATATCGCTGTCGTTGGGCACGCTACTCTCCTGCTGCATTGGCTCCCCCGGCCCTCAAAGCATTTCCCAAGCTGGCAACGGCGAAGCGGCGGCAGCGATACCCGCCGACCCCTGGCATGGGGCTATCAGTGAGGCCAACCGAGCCAGTCAGCTTGCAGCAACCGCTGCGACCGCCGTCCAGTGGCAGCAGGTGGCCGGAGCCTGGGGGCGATCGCTGACCTTGCTGCAAGCCATCCCCGTCGACGACCCTCGCTATGTTTTTAGCCAACGCAAGGCCCGCGAATATCAGCAAAACTTGCTGCTGGCTTACCAGAAAGCCGACCAGCAGGGGCTGCCCCGCGCGTTTCCGGCCTTAGGTAGCGATGTGCTAGACGAGCAGGTCAGCCTTTACCGGGCCTATGTTGCGGCCCAGGGACCGCCCGATGTGCTGATTGTGGGCAGTTCGCGATCGCTCCAGGGCGTTGACCCCCAGGTGCTGCAACAGGCGCTGGCGGTGGAGGGTTACCCCAGCCTGCGGGTCTACAACTTCAGCGTTAACGGTGCCACAGCCCAAGTGGTGAGCTTTGTCACCCGGCAGCTGTTGGCCACCGATCTGCACCCTCGGCTAATTGTCTGGGCTGAGGGCTCCCGCGCTTTCAACAGTGGCCGGTTTGACCGCACCTTTGCCGAAATTCTAACGTCTCCAGGCTATGCCGCTGTGCAGGAGGGTACAAGGTTGACCCTGCAAGCGCAGGCTCCTCCTGCCTCTGCGGCTGAAGATCCTGCTGAGGCGTCCGTTGAAACCGTCGAAGCATCCCCTGAAACCGCTGAGGATGCTGAAGGTGTCGAATCGTCTGAACCAGTTGACGAAGATGAGCCTGAGCCTGCCGAAGAGCCTGAGACACAGGCTGAAGGGGTTACTAAAACCCCCACCGCCGCTTTAGAAAATTCCTCTGTAACAACCGCCGCAGGCTATGGAACCGTACCGCTGACCCCAATCAACTCCCAAGGATTTTTGGCCGTCAACGATCAGTTCAATCCGGCGGTGTATTATCGTCGCTTTCCCCGAGTCCGGGGCCAGTACGACGACGCCTACCGCGCCTTTCGTCTGGAAGGGGTGCAAACCCAATCTTTGGCGGCGATGACCCAATTTTTAGAGAGTCAAGGCATTCCATTGGTGTTTGTGAATTTGCCCCTCAGTAACGACTACTTAGATAGGGTGCGTATGGGCTACGAGCGACAGTTTCAACGGTTTTTGCAGACCTGGGCCAACCAAGGTGCGTTTACCCTGGTGGATCGGTTGGAGGAGTGGCGCTGGCAGTCTCATCTGTTTGCTGACCCCAGCCATGTCAACCGCTACGGGGCGCGGGAGATGGCCCGACTGCTAGCCGCTGATAGCCGAATTCCCTGGCCCCAACCCGAGTCACCCGACGGAGCCGACAACTCAACTGAAGCCGAGGCGGAAAGTTCTGACGCTTCGCCTCCAGCAGAAGAATAATTACAGGGGGACAGCGCTAGGAATCCCTGGTTTTTTGCCACTTGGCTAGATCGCTGGGCGTGTTGACGTTGGCGAACATGGCCTCATCAATGTCGGGGATGGAGGCGATTCGCGAAGCGTTTTGGAACCGACTCGAAACGAGTATCCGTCCCGGAATTGTCTGCTGATTGAGCCAAGTTTGCAGCGATCGCCGGCCGGTATCCGCATACTGCTTCAGGGACTCTAACGCGGCGACTCGGTAAAACCCGCACAGGGGTTCCCAACGCTGCTGACACTTGGGCAAGTAAGCCAGGTATTGCGGTTCGAGATTGTCTAATTGGTTCCGCCAGTTAGACAGCACCGCTGCCGATAGGTTGGGCATGTCGCAGGCCAAGGCTAGCACCCAGGCCGGGGGCTGCTCCGGTCTAGCTTGCAAAACGCTCAGGGCCGTTATGAGCGCCATCAGCGGCCCCTGAAAAGTACCGGCTTGGCCTGGACTTGGAACTTCTGCAATGAAATCGACCGTATTGGGCACAGCAGGCCGATAGCGATCGGGCCAGGGAGTAACGACATACACGCGATCGGTACATTGCAGTGCAATCCGACAGGTGCGCTGAATCAGCGTTTCTTCACCCACCGAGATCAGGGCTTTGTCGCGCCCCATCCGCGAGCTGCGGCCCCCCGCCAAAATCACGGCAACTAGGGAAGTCATCTCATCCAGGCCCTACGCATCAACTTCGACTCGCTTAATGCGGGCGGTGTGCCCCGACTTAATGTGTACCTGGGTTTTAGCAATACCTAATGTCTGTGCCAGTAGGGCGACCAGCTCTTGATTGGCCTTGCCATCTTGAGGCGGAGCCTTGAGGTGAAGGAGCCAGCTGCCGTCGTCGAGACGGATAGCTTTTTGCTGTTTGGCGTTGGGCTTAACCCGCACCGTCAGTACCGTCATGCCTTGCTCTGAGTGACGGCACCCTGGGCAACCTTGCGCAGCCGAGCAGCGTCGGCCCAAACCAGCCCCTTAAAGAAGTAGATGACGCCCGTGAGAAAGGCTAAAACCATATAAAACAGACGAATACCCCATCCGGCCCCGTCAAAAATCATTGAAAACACACCTGGCTCGATGCCGCTGAAGCGGGTGAGCTCGGAGCGAAACCACTTTTGATCTTCAACCATGCGCTTAAGCTCGGGCACAGTGGCGGGCAAAATGGGCATGCGAGTCGTCGTCGTGTAATAGCCCCAAAAACCCTGACTGCCGCCTTCGCTGGAGAGCGCTTGATTGGCTAGCGCCGTAACTTCTGGTCGAGTCAGGCCTGACTCGGCGGTAAGCTGGCTTAGCCACAGGTGGTGCCGCAGCCAGTAGCTGCTAAAAAACACCAGCGGTAGCACTACAACTAGGGCAATAGACTTAATCGCCACGGAGGTTTTGGCGGCCAGGTGATGTGAGGCTGCACCCAGCCCAAAGCCCAAAAAAGCAAATAATATGATGACGCTCAGCTCGACAATTTCAAGACTTTTGAGCCAGCCGCCCAAAATGGGAATGGGGTGCAAAAACGCCTCCGCTGCCCAGGTAATGAAAAACCTCGCTGCCAAGACAGCCGCAGTAATGGCAACAACCATCAGCAAATACCGAGACACATTAGCTGAGGGGCGCGGGATGGGCATGGTTAGGGATGACGAAAACAGAGCGGGGGGCAATAATGCCCTTAATCATAATGGTGATTCAATCTTTGGCTTTTAATCTAGAAGAAAAGTTAGTTTTCTAGGCTGTGCTAGAGCTGGCTGACTCTCTCTAGTTGGTGAGAGGCAAAAGCTCCTTTTTCGGTCACGATCGCCGTAATTAAACCAGCTGGGGTAATGTCTGAGGCAGGGTTGTAAAACTCGGCACCGTTGGGAGACGTGACGCGATCGCCCAGTTCGTAAATCTCCTCAGGGGGGTGTTCTGCGATCGCCATCTGTTCGCCGCTGGCGATCGTGGGGTCAATGGTCGATACTGAGGCCGCTACCACAAAGGGAATGTTGTGGGCTTTGGCGACCAAAGCCAGGCTATAGGTGCCAATTTTGCTGAGGGTATCACCATTGGCAGCGATGCAATCGGCCCCGGCCAGCACCCCGTGAATCAGTCCTCGCTGCATGCAGTGGGCCGCCATGCTGTCGGTCACGACAGTTACCGGAATGCCCTCCTGCACGCACTCCCAGGCGGTGAGGCGCGAGCCCTGGAAGGTGGGGCGAGTCTCGGCGGCATAGATGCGCTCTAGGCGACCCGCTTGCCACAGCGATCGCATAATGCCCAACGAGGTGCCATAGCCTGAGGTGGCCAACGCCCCGTGGTTGCAGTGGGTCAGCAGGGTCAGCTTCTCTGGGCTCTTGGGCAATACCGTCATGCCGTGGTCGCCAATGGCATGGCACAGGTTAAAATCCTCTGCCTGCATCGTCTGAGCCTGGGCTAAGAGCTGACCTCTGACCACTTCAATAGCATCGCTAGAGTGGTGGGCCACCGCCAGCATTCTATCCACTGCCCACTGCAGGTGGGCCTTGTCGGGCCGGGTCTGCTTAAACTGGTCGCCCATCGCCTCCAGCCGTTCCCAAAAGGCGATGGAGTCGTCTGTGTGAATCTCGGTGGACCCCAGGTAGAGGCCGTAGGCAGCTGCGAGACCCATGGCCGAGCCACCCTGGACAATGCCAGAGCGGAGCGATCGCACCACATCGTCGCAGCGGCGAATCGCCACAATGTTGTAGCGCTCCGGCAGCTGCCGTTGGTCAATCAGCACCAGGTGATCGTCTTGCCACACCACCGGATAAACGTGGGTATCGCTAGGAGCCATCATCACAGTTTCGACGCAATAAAAGGGCAGCCGCTCAGCCAATGACATTCAGTATGGAGGTTTCTGAGCCCCTGTCAATGCAGTGGCCATCTGTGAGCTAGCGAATGGGTAGCTCACAGGTCAGCTCTGCCAACCGGCCATCAATAGTAGGGCGCGTCCCATAGCCGGTGAAGCTTGGGTTAGGACGGCCCAAGATGCCAGGATTTAAGGCTATTA
Source organism: Nodosilinea sp. FACHB-131 (assembly GCF_014695395.1). Taxonomy (GTDB): domain Bacteria; phylum Cyanobacteriota; class Cyanobacteriia; order Phormidesmidales; family Phormidesmidaceae; genus Nodosilinea. Next base: position 5,688 of record NZ_JACJOF010000033.1, on the reverse strand, counting down.
GGCATCTTTTCCATTTTTCGCTCTTCCATTTTCGTTCTTTTGCCATACCCCAGTTCCCCTACCTTGGGAGAGCACAGGACTTCCTAGCCTATTTCACGATCAAACTGTGCCTCTAGTTTGGGGAGAAGGGCGTATGGCAAGGCGATTGCTACTGGCGACAATTTGGATTGGATTTGTCGGTTATACCCTCTGGCTGGCTCCGCTCGATCAACCGTTCACCTGGTTCTTTGCTCGCAACCTAGTGACGTTGCAGTGGGGCGAAATCAATGCCTATCTGATGGCCATTTTTTGGATGATGGGAGTCTGGCCGATGATTTATGCCTGCCTGATGTTTGCCGATGGTCGCATGCAGAATTTTCCAGTCTGGCCCTTTTTTATTGCCTCAAATCTGAGCGGAGTGATTGGTTTGCTCCCTTACCTGCTGATGCGGCAGCGCAACCAAGCTTTTCGCGACAAAAAAGACTACTGGCTTGACCTCTTAGAGCGGCGCTCGACAGGTGTTGTGCTGTTACTGACTACCCTGGCGCTGATTGCTTTTGCGGTTATTGTTGGCGACTGGAACGACTATGTGGCGCAGTTTTACAGCTACGCTTTCGTGCACTTGATCTCTCTAGACTTTTGCCTGATGGGGCTCATCTTTCCGCTGACGTCACTGCTTGACGATGACATGCAGCGACGAGGGGTTTATCGGCCCGAGAGATTTTGGGCGATCGCCTTGGTTCCCCTATTTGGCCCGTTGATCTATCTGTGTTGGCGGCCGGCGTTGCCCAACCTGCCGTCAACCTCAGCGACGGTGAGCAGCAGCATTTTCGAGGCGCTATGATGCGTTTTTGATCCAGTTGATGTCGCTTTGGCTGTTTTGGCCTGTCAACGCTCAGTCGTCCTCAGCATTACCCTATGGCTACCTATGTGATCACCGGTGCAAATCGCGGTATTGGCTACGAGTACTGTCGTCAGCTCCAGCAGCGGGGCGATCGCGTCATTGCCGTGTGCCGTCAGCCCTCAGATGAGTTAACAGCTTTGGGGGTGCCGCTAGAAACGGGCATTGACCTCACCGACGAGGCTGCCGTCGCCGACTTGGTTCAGCGGCTCAAGGGCACTGCGATCGACGTGCTGATCAACAACGCTGGCATTGCAGAGCGCGTCACGCTGGATAAGCTGGATTTTGACAGCATTCGGCGGCAGTTTGAGGTGAATGCGATCGCCCCGCTGCGGCTGACGGCGGCACTGCTGCCCTATCTAAACGACGGGTCAAAGGTGGCAATCATGACCAGCCGCATGGGGTCGATTGCTGATAATACCTCCGGCAGCTCCTACGGCTATCGCATGTCGAAGGTAGCGCTGTCGATGGCGGGCAAGTCGTTGTCCCATGATCTCAAGCCCAAGGGCATCGCCGTGGCAATTTTGCATCCCGGACTGGTACAGACCCGCATGACCGGGTTTACGAATAGCGGTATCACCCCGGAAGAATCGGTCAGGGGGCTCTTGGCCCGCATCGACGAGCTGACGCTGGAGAACTCTGGCACCTTCTGGCATGCCAATGGAGACGTGCTGCCCTGGTAGGCGGCTATCCTCACAGCTTCACCCAGGGCTCATCCCAGGGGCCGCCGCCAACTTCTAGGCCAGCTTGGGTGCTGGTGGCGGCGACTACTAGATCTAGCTCACTGCCCCGCCGCTGCCAGAGCTTGAGGCTGAGATCGCCCAGAGCAGTGTCGCGACAGCAGAAGGCCATACCATCGTGGGTTGGTGCCCGCAGCGGAATCCCGGCGAGATCGGTAGTGCCAGTCACCTCAACCACATAATCAGGGCGATCGCACTGCATATGCCAGTAGCCCCAGGGAGTTATGTGCCAGGTAACGCGGGCATTCCAGGGCACGAATTCATAAAATTTGCCGCCGTGGTGAACCCCCACCATCGCCACCGACTCCATCCAGGTGAGCACCTGGCGGCGACCGCCCCCAGCGGTGAGGGCGAGGTCGGGCACACCCTCAAAGGCGTTGCAGTTGAGCCAAAACCACTTTTTCGGGAACGATCGCCCCCAATTTTTTTCGCTGTAGGTAGGGGCATTGGCAAACTCATACCGTTGCCCCTGCCACTCAATCCATCCTGTAGCGTAGCCGTGGGCCATGAGAATTTGCCAACCCGGCTCAAAAATCGGCAGGCTAGAGAGCAGTCCAGCGGTGGATTGCTGAGGCTGGCCAGTGCTTCCCCAGCCATAGACCGGCTCAGTGTGATACTCCCAAGCCACGGTACCTAGAACCGGATCATTCAAATGACCCTGATGCCAGGTTGCCGTCACCTGATAGCCCTCCGGTACTTGATCCTTAAATTCTGACGACGACAGCAACTGAGGCTGAATTTTAGTCTTTCCTCGCCAATGGCCTAGCCCCAAACCCTCTTCCCAAGCCCAAAACTGCTCTACCTTGGGAAAGGTGCGGCAGAAGTAGCTGTCATCCGGACCTAGAATTTGTGCCGTGCCGCCGCTATGGGGCTGCCCTCCAACCTGGCCTTCAATGGAGTACATAAAGGCAAAGGTCTGGTGAATCTCCGGCAGCGTGAGGCGAAAGTACCAACCCTCGAAGAATCGCTTGTCTTTGCCATCCCAGTGGTAGCCGCTGTGGGGAGTTTGGAGAGGGTGAAGGGGCATGGGGGTGTGGAGGGTGGATGGGTGGGAGAGTAGGGGGTGGGAGGGTAGGGGAGAGTTTAGTTTTGAGTGTTGAATTTTGAGTTAAGTGGTCAAACTTTTGCTTGGTGTACGCCATAACTTAGAACGCAGTCCGGATCCTCAGGGGTTATGCCGCCTATAGGCCCATTTGCAAAACATAGGTTTAAACCGATGATCGGCCAGTCCTTTCCGTGGGGTGAAGGGCGGCGGAACGCCCTTCGAGAAGGGGGTCTGGGGCCAGCGAAATGGCCCTAGCGGCAGATCTGGCTTGCTTCCATTCACCTGCGTCAGCTCAAAAACCCTGCTACTTGAAGCAGCTTATTTCACTGAAAGCTTCTCAGTCCTCAACCCAGCGAGGAACATACTGCCATCCATCGCGAATCTCGTCTCGAAACCGCTGATGCCCTGGCTGCTTTTCCTCCACCAGCTGCCAAAAGGCCGCGGAATGGTTCATATGCACGGTGTGGCACAGCTCGTGAACAAAGACGTAATGCACCAGCTCGGGGGGCAAAAACAGCAGCTTGTAATTAAGGCTGATGTTTTTGTTGCTAGAGCAACTGGCCCAGCGAGTCTTTTGGCCGCGTATCGAGATGCGGCTAAAGGGCAGGTTGATCACAAAACTCAGCTCCCGCAGCCAGGGGGCAAACTCAGCGCGGGCTTTGCGGCTCAGCCATTGACGTAGCAAGTCGCTGCAGGCGGCGCTGTTGTGGATGGGGCCACGCAGTAGCAGGGTCTGGTGGCCGCTTTGGGTCATCGCTAGGGTGCGGGTGGTGGCGGGTTGATAGTTAACCTGCCAGGTTTGATGGCGCGATCGCACCTCGATCTGCCCCGGCTTCTCCTCAAAGTGGTCATCGGTGAGGCCAGCGGTCTGGTGGGCCAAGCGCTGGCGCGATCGCCACAGCCAGTCGCGCCGCCGATGCAGTAGCTCAGGCACCTGACGCTGGTCAAACCCCATAGGCACCACGACTTCTACCTGGCCATTGAGATGCACTTTGATAGAAACGTGGCGGGCGCGATCGCTTTCCCGAATTCGATAGTCGGGCAGTGCCGCCGTCTCAGGCGAGAAAAGCTCTAGCTGTTCAGACGAGTCAGCCATGGGCGGCAGGAACACACTATGTTAAATAGCCTGTTCTATCCTACGGTGCTCTAGAAAAGACAGCAAAATTTGTCGGTGCGGTGGCCCCAACGGGCGCTCCCCACGGGCGCGAGACGAGAACCGCTGGCCCTGGTGAATATCGCCAACGCTCCACAGCCCCAAGTCTAGGCCTTCGGTCAGCACCAGCTGCTCCACCGGCACCACCAGCGGCCCGTGGTAGACATGGCGCACCACGGTTTCATCCTCCACGCGCTCAAACAGCGATAGCTGAGGCGCAATGTAGCCAATTTCTTCCTCTAATTCTCGGTACACCGCCGTGTCGGGGTCTTCGCCGGGTTCGAGGTGACCACCAAAGAACGCCCAGTGGCCGGGCCAGGCAATGGTAGGAATATCATCGCGCAGCTGAAGGAGGAAGCGATCGCCTTGGTACAGAATGGCGATCGCCACTTCAGGTTTAACCGTCATACGGAGCATCACTCACTCTACTTATTACTCCTTATACAGGCAGGTCGCCTAAACCCCTCACTCCTCGTCGTCACGCTCTACCGGCCTGATCCGCGCCCTTCGTAGTCAGCTGACGCACCAAATGTAACGCTTTGCTTAACATTATTGATGTCGAAATAACTATTTCTAGTCATAGGGATGCCTCCTGATTGGTCACACCACCAGATACATCGCCAGTACTTAGGATTTCGGAAACTCTAAAGCCTCTATAACTTGCTAAAGATCAAGCATTGGGCAGCAATAATTAACATTAGTTAATAAAAAGAGGGTGCGATTGCCGATTTGGAGGTATCAACCCCATCTGTTTATTGAGTTTTGTTAATAGAACCCTGATCCAGAGATCAATTTTGTGATCAGAGCAATTCCGGAAGCCTGATGGATCAAGGGATTCCGCAGATTGAATTATTGTAAACCTCGGTCAAAAAGCGTCAAATCGCGAGACTATAATGCTCAAGAGCAATCACCGCCTAAGTATCGGTTGTGCCTGTGGGCCATGGCTCACTTGGGTATAGTTCGACCTAAAGCGATTGATTCTCCATTTGCTTTTGTCTAGAGAGAGGAGAGTCTCCATGACAACTACCCCGCGGGAGCGGGAGGCGAAAGCCAAGGTCATCGTAGATAAGGATCCAGTACCTACTTCCTTCGAGAAGTGGGGTAAGCCGGGTCACTTTGATCGGACCTTAGCTAAGGGACCCAAAACCACCACTTGGATTTGGAACCTTCACGCCGACGCTCACGATTTCGATAGTCATACCAGTGACCTAGAAGACATTTCGCGCAAAATCTTTAGTGCGCACTTCGGTCACCTAGCCGTCGTCTTTATCTGGCTCAGCGGCATGTACTTCCATGGCGCTAAGTTTTCAAACTTTGAAGCCTGGATGACCAACCCCACGGGTATCAAGCCGAGTGCCCAGGTCGTTTGGCCGATCTTCGGTCAAGAGATTCTGAATGGCGACGTGGGCGGTGGTTTCCACGGTATTCAAATTACATCTGGTCTATTTCAGTACTGGCGTGCTGCGGGCTTCACCAACGGCTTCCAGCTCTACTGCACCGCCATTGGGGCGCTGGTAATGGCCGCTCTGATGCTGTTTGCTGGGTGGTTTCACTACCACAAGCGCGCTCCCAAGCTCGAGTGGTTCCAGAACGTGGAATCGATGATGAACCACCACTTGGCGGGCCTGCTCGGTCTGGGCTGCCTCAGCTGGGCTGGTCACCAAATCCACGTGGCGCTGCCCATTAACAAAATGCTGGATGCCGGTGTGGCCATACAGGATATTCCCCTGCCCCACCAGTTCATCCTGAATAAGAGTCTGATGGCTGACTTGTACCCCAGCTTTGCTGAGGGTATCAAGCCCTTCTTCACCCTCAACTGGGGCGTGTACTCTGACTTCCTCACCTTCAAGGGCGGTCTAAACCCTACAAC
>NZ_JACJOF010000032.1 GCF_014695395.1 Nodosilinea sp. FACHB-131 | reverse complement strand
AGCGACGCGCTAACTCATCTACTGCTAGATGGGCCACAACTTGTACTTGCTTAGGCATTGCACAGTTCTGATTGCAATTCCTCTAATTATGCTCCTCCAGACGGACTCGATATAACTTCTATTTCCGGCCGAAAAAGCCGAGTACGACCTGCACCAGAATCACAGACCTTTGATTGGCTGGCTGTCCGCTAGCGGGTAAAACTAACAATTTTGGGGCAGGACATAAGTTCACTGCGTAAGCAGTAGTGAGCCTGCGGTGGCTTTCTCCTTTAGAGACACGGGTGAACAGCTTCAATCAGGGTGCAGATTGAGAGGCTAACCCACCACCGACTCCACCTTGGCCGCTTCATCCTCTGCCGCTGCTAGCAGCTCAGGGGCGGCGGGTTCCCGGTGGTCAAATGCCAGCTTCCCATCCTGCAAGTTCACGGTGATGGTCGCGCCCTGGGCAAAAGTGGTCTCTAGAATCTTGGTGGCGATCGGGTTCTCCAGCAGCCGCTGAATAGCACGCTTTAGGGGACGGGCACCATACACTGGGTCATAGCCGCTCTCGGCGATAAAGTCGATCGCCGGTTTGGTAATTTCCAATCCAATGGTCTGGTCGGCCAAGCGGCGCTGCACCCGACGGATTTGCAGGGCCACAATCTTGCGCAGCTCGCTCTTGCGCAGCGAGTGGAAGAGGATGAGGTCATCCACCCGGTTGAGGAACTCAGGGCGAAACTGCTTTTGCAGCGCCTTGAGCACCTGGACGCGCATTTCGTCGTAGCGATCGTCGTCGCCCGCCAGCTCGAGAATGTGGTCGCTGCCCAGGTTGCTGGTCATGATTACCACGGTGTTGCGAAAGTCGACTCGGTGACCCTGGGAGTCGGTGATGCGACCGTCGTCGAGCACCTGCAAGAGAATGTTGAACACGTCGGGGTGCGCTTTCTCTACTTCATCGAGCAGCACCACTGAGTAGGGGTGGCGACGCACCGCCTCGGAAAGCTGGCCGCCGTCCTCGTAACCTACATAGCCGGGGGGGGCTCCTACCAGCCGCGATACGGCGTTTTTCTCCATGTACTCCGACATGTCGATGCGAATTAGCGCATCTTCGGTGTCGAAGAGAAACTCGGCTAGGGCGCGGGCCAGTTCGGTTTTGCCTACCCCAGTCGGCCCCATAAAGAGGAAGGAACCCAAGGGACGACCCTGGTCGTTCATGCCAGCGCGGGCGCGGCGAATGGCGGCGGCCACGGCCTCAACAGCTTCATCCTGGCCGATTACCCGCTCGTGCAGGTGGCCTTCGAGCTGGAGCAGCTTTTGCCGCTCCGACTCCATCAGTCGATTGACGGGGATGCCCGTCCACTTGGCGACGATTTCGGCAATGTCGGCTTCGGTGACCTGTTCGCGCAGCAGGGTATTGCCCTTGGCCTGTAGTTCGACTAGCTGGGCCTCTAGGGTTTCGCGATCGCGCTGAATCTTCTCTAGACTGTCGTACTTGAGTTTGGCGGCCTTATTGAGGTCATAGGCCCGTTCGGCCTGCTCAATTTGCAGGCGAATCTGATCCTCTTCGTCCTTGAGGGTATGAATGGCGTCGAGGGCCTGCTTTTCGCTCTGCCACTGACCGCTGAAGGACTGCTGCTTGGTCTGGAGTTCGGCAATCTCTTGCTCAATGCGGCTGAGACGTTGGCGCGAGGCTTTGGTCATGGAGCCGTTTTCGGCCTCTAGAGAGAGCTTTTCCATCTCGATCTGCATGAGGCGGCGCTCGATGCCCTCCAGCTCCTCGGGCTTGGAGGTGATTTCCATTTTGAGCTTGGCGGCGGCTTCGTCAACCAGGTCGATGGCCTTGTCGGGCAAAAAGCGATCGGCAATGTAGCGGTCCGAGAGCACCGCCGCCGCCACCAGGGCGCTGTCGGCAATATCGACGCCGTGATATGACTCGTAGCGTTTTTTCAGCCCCCGCAAAATGGAGATGGTGTCTTCGGCGCTGGGCTGGCCCACGTACACCTGCTGAAAGCGACGCTCTAGGGCAGCATCTTTTTCAATGTGCTTGCGGTATTCGTCGAGGGTGGTGGCCCCAATGCAGCGCAGCTCGCCCCGCGCCAGCATCGGCTTGAGCAGGTTGCTGGCATCCATGGTGCCCTGGCCTGCCCCGGCTCCAACCACCGTGTGCAGCTCATCAATAAATAGCACCACCTGCCCCGCGGAGTCGGTGACTTCCTTGAGCACCAGCCGCAGCCGTTCTTCAAACTCGCCGCGAAACTTGGCCCCGGCAATTAGCCCGCCGATGTCGAGGGAAATCAGCGTGCGGCCCTTGAGCGATTCGGGCACCTCGCCATTGATGATGCGCTGGGCTAAGGCTTCGGCGATCGCAGTCTTGCCCACCCCCGGTTCGCCAATCACCACGGGATTGTTTTTCGTGCGCCGCGACAGCACCTGAATCACGCGGCGGATTTCGTCGTCACGGCCAATTACGGGGTCGAGCTTGCCGTCGCGGGCGAGCTGGGTGAGGTCGATGCCAAATTTCTCTAGGGCGTCGTACTGCTGCTCAGGGTTTTGGTCGGTGACTTTTTGGCTGCCGCGCACCGCCTGCACCGCCGCCATCAGCTCGGGACCTTCAACGTTAAAGCCCCGCAGCAGTCGCCGCCCAATTCGCTCGTCTTCCTGAAAACCCAGCAGCAGGTGCTCGACCGAGATGAATTTGTCTTTGAGGGTTTGACGCGCCGCCTCGGCCCCATCGAGCATGCGATCGAGACTCTGGCCCAGGTAGAGGTTGCTGTCGACACCGGGGCGCACGCGGGCCTGGCGCTGGGCAAATTTCTCTAGATCGTCGAGAATTTGGTCGCTGTCGAGGCCTGCCTTGTCGAGAATCTTGTGGGCCAGCCCGTCTTCTTCCTGGTCGAGCAGCGCGATCAGCACGTGCTCGACCTCCATATATTGATGTTTGCAGCGGCGGGCCACATCCTGGGCCTCAACGATGGCGTCCCAAGCTTTGGCGGTGAACTGATCCGGATCGGTTGGCTGCATAATCTCCGTGGGCGGGCAGGCTGCGCTTTGCTTTTTGTAACGGTTGGACGTTCAGTATATCAGTTGGCGCTTGGGGTGGCTGTGCTGTCCTCTGGGGTCAGCATAGAGTGATTGCCCGCCGCAAACTGTTCAGTCTTCACGACTCCTGGCCCTCTGTCCGATAAACCTCCAGGGCAACTCATGGCGTCCTAAAGGCTAACTCAGGGGTGGTAGGGCAGACTTTGGCTCGGGGTGAGACATCGTCGGATCAAACACCACCGAGCGATTGCGTCCCTGCTGCTTGGCTCGGTAGAGGGCTTGATCTGCCTGCTGAGTGAGCACCGTGGAGGTTGATTTCTGGGAGGGGATAAGGGTACTGATGCCTAAACTAATTGTAATCTGGGAACCCACCGCTGAGGCACGGTGGGAGATGGCTAGAGCCGCGATCGCTTGATGGATGTGGCGAGCTACCGCGATCGCCCCTTTCTGAATCGTGTTGGGCAAAATGATGGCAAACTCTTCGCCGCCGTAGCGAGCCAGCAGATCGGTGGGGCGACCTAATACCTTTTGGGCCGCCTGGGCAATGGCGTAGAGGCAGTCATCGCCCGCCTGATGGCCGTAGGTGTCGTTGTAGTACTTGAAGTAGTCGACATCAAACAGCAGCAGTGAGAGGGGCAGGCGATCGCGGCTGAGGCGAGCCCACTCTTGCCCGAGGCGATCGCTAAAGCGGCGACGGTTGGCTACTTGAGTCAGCGGGTCGATGTGGGCCAGCTGATCCAGCAGCCCCGTGGCGCGGCGCAGTTCAGCGTTGATCTGAGTCATGTGAACCTCGGCCCGCTGGCGCTCTTGCAGTTCAGTTTGCAGCCGTTGAACCAGGTCGGCTTGGTGAATGGCGATCGCTAGCTGCGCCGCAATATCTTCTACCAGTTCGATCTCAACCCCCTGCCAATAGCGCGGCCCTGAGCAGTGATGGATGACAATCAGCCCCCACAGGTGGTGCCCCTTTTGCAGGGGCACCACCAGGCTGGCCTGTACCTGAAACTGGCTGAACAGCTGGCTGTGCTCATCCAGCAGCCTCATTTCGTGAATATCGCGAATGGCCAGGGTGCCAGCGTTGTGGCGAATGCCCCGATAGTGATCGCCGAACCCCTGGTGCGGCATCTGGGTCACCATAACCGAGTCAACCCCCGGGGCTACCGCCTCCGACACAAAATTACCGCCCGCTGCCTCATCGGCGGGGGTGAAGCGGTAGACACCCACCCGGTCAGCGGCCAAGCACTGGCGAATTTCCTGGGCTGCTACGGCGAAAATCTGCGTCAGGTCAAGGGATTCTCGAATGTGTTGGGTAATTTGCCCCAGCGCTATGGCCCGCTCGTACTGATGCTTAAGGGTGGCCTCGGCCTGCTTTTGGGCGCCAATCGCCGCCTCGGCCTGCTTCTTGGCCCGCAAAATTTCGTCTTCGTACTGCATGCGCTGGCGAATGGGAATCACCACACAGTCGTTGATGGCGTCTCCCTGGCGCTGCCGCCGCACCCCATTGGCCAAAATGGGAATGTCTTGCCCCGATCGCGATCGCAGCGAAAAGTAAATTTCCGTCACCGCTCCCTGCACTCGCAGCATAGGAAACACGTGGGTCTGATAAAAAATGCGGCTGGCCACCGGCAAAATAGCCACAATATTTTGACCCTGCAACGCCGTTCGCTCCCAGCCCAGCAGGGTCAGCAGCGTGGCGTTAGCGTACTCAATCACGCCGTCGTCGCGTACCGACAAAAACCCGCAAGGAGCCTGGTCGAGCAGGGGGTCTACGCCCTGGGGCGCAGATCTTGGGGTAGAACTTCGGTTAACCATAGGTTGGACTCAGACTGGCCGCCTCTAAATAAGTTTTGATTAGCTGAATGGTTTCGTCTGGATGGCTCATGTGGGGGCAGTGACCCGTCGCCGCCATCAGGGCCAGAGTGCTGTGGGGTAAATGCTGATGCAGGTACTGCCCCACTTCAGCCGGGGCGATCGCATCGTCTTTGCACTGCAAAATTAGGGAGGGCACCGGCACCTTGGCCAAATCGTCGCGGTTGTCGCTATAGAAAGTAGCTTTAGCAAACCGTGTGGCAATGGCGGGGTCGGTGGAGCAAAAGCTCTCCTCTAGCTCCTGGGTGAGCTGGGGGCGATCGGAGTTCTGCATCACCACCGGAGCCAAGAGGTGCGCCCAGCCAATGTAGTTTTTCTCCATGATGTCGAGCAGCTGATCAATATCCTGCCGGTCAAAACCGCCGACATAGGATTCGTCGTTGATATAGCAGGGCGATGGGCCAATCATCACTAGCCGCTCAAAACGCTCGGGGGCCGCGATCGCCGCCAACAGGCCAATCATGCTGCTCACCGAGTGGCCCACAAAGATCGCCTGCTCCAGGTTCAACGCCGCACAGATGTCTAAAATATCTTGGGCATAGCCCTGAAGGTGGCTGTATCGTTGCGGCTCGTAGGCGGCCAAGTCTGACTCACCAAACCCTACATAGTCAAACAAAACCAGTCGATAGTCGGCGGCAAAGGCAGGGGCGACAAACCGCCACATCTTTTGATCGCAGCCAAAGCCATGGGCCATCACCAAAGGTCGCTGCCCTTGGCCCATGACCTTGACGTTGTTTCGGCTTAAAACATCCACTGACATGATCTACCTTTGCGCTGAACCCCCGTATCGGTTTAGCGTGCCCAATTGCCAAAGCGCAAAAGAAGACGCATCAATCTCTAAACTTGTCTTCAGAAGACGTTAACTATCGTTGATTGTCTCAACAATTAGTTATCAATCTTGCGGCCAAGGGTATTAAAAAACACGTCCTCTCCTCACTGTCTTACCCCACTATTCCTAGGCTACACCTCGGGTTACCCAATGGGGTAAAACGCCCAAAATAGAGGGTTATAGCAAAAGAACGGAAACTCAAGAGCGAAAGATGGAAAAAATACCCGCTAGGCTTGAATCACGGCATTTTGAAGTGGAACAGCCCAGATTTTACTGTCTACAGCTAAATGTTGGATTAGCCGAATGGTAGAACAGCTAGAGGACTGGCTAGGACGATTGGGAAGGTGCAGTTCATATCGTTAAGCCCTCCACACTTCCAAGGGTCAAAGCCAAGCCCTTTGTCGTTCTTAACACTTTTTCTTTTGCTAGGTTGCGATCGCAGTCATCAGGCTCCTAGCTAACCTCAGTTCGGGTTAGGCATAGTTAGCGATGTTTCTCGGCAGCCCTCTCCCCAAGCCCCTCTCCCACGAGGAGAGGGGAGCCAGAAGCGCTCAAAGTCCCTCTCCCTCAGGGAGAGGGATTTAGGTGTAGCTTGCTTCCCGCAGGGTGGGCCACAACGCCAGCCAAGCGAAGGCACGCAGCGGTTGCAATGCCGGGCTTATCCCGAACTCAGGCTAGCTAACCAGCCAAAGCCCAACCGCTATAGCCACGTTAAGACTTGCTCAACTCCAAAAAAAAGGATTTGCCTGAATGGGCTAACTCAGCCTATTCCATTCATTTAGTAGCGAATACGAGGATCAATATAGGCATTCAAAATATCGATCGCGATGCTGATTACCGCTACGATCATGGCAAAAAATACCATCAGCCCCTGCACCACTGGGTAGTCGCGTTGAGAAATCGCTTCATAGAGGCGATTGGCCAGCCCTGGCCACGAAAACGTCACCTCCGTAAGCACTGCGCCTCCCAGCATTGAGGCAAAGGTCAGCCCCAAAATTGTAATCACCGGAATCATGGCATTCTTTAGCGCGTGCACCAGCACAATGCGCCGCTCTGGAATGCCTCGCGCTCTAGCCGCCTCCACATAGTCTGCTGTTAAGGTCTGCTTCAGGTTGACCCGCACCATGCGCTCAAATACCCCGCTGATTAAAATCCCTAGGGTAAGACTGGGCAGAGCCAGGTAATACAAGGTGGTAAAGAAGGCTTCCAAATCCAACGACAGCAGGCTATCTAGCAGATACAACCCGGTTGGCCCAGTTGGGGGCGCGGCCCGTAGCGGGTAGCGAGTGCCAATAGGGAACCAGCGCAGCTGCACCGCAAAAATGAGCTGCAAAATCATGCCAAACCAGTACATGGGAATGGCGTAGGTAATAATGCCAAACAGCCGCCCTCCCGCATCCAGTGGCGAGTTGGGTCGCGAGGCCGCCAGGGCACCGACGCCGACGCCCACTACCGTGGCGACAATCATGCCGCACACCGTCAGCTCTACCGTCGCCGGAAAGTGGGCCCGAATAATTTGCCACACCGTTTGTCCCTGGGTTGCTAGCGACGATCCCAAATCCAGTCGCAGCAGATCCCCCAGGTAGCTCAGGTACTGAATGAACAGGGGCTGGTCCAGGCCGAGCTGTGACCTGAGCGCATCCTTCGCCGCCGCCGGAGCCCGTGCTCCCAGCAGCGCATCTACCGGATCGCCCGGTGTCGCCCGCAGCAGCAAAAACACCACCGTAGTGATGGTCAAAATCATCAGCGGGGCCAGCAGCAGCCGAGTGAAGATGTAGTAGCGCAGGGCGGCAGAGCGAGAGGCCATGGGGAGTAGGAGGAGATGGGAAAGAGAAAGTTTTGAAGGTTTAGTTTTGAGTTTTAACTGAGGCTTGAATTCAAAACTCAGAACTCAAAATTTAGAACTCACGGTCTTCACCAGCTCATCCTCTCGAAATTTTCCATAGCAAAAACTGCTGGGTTGGCTCCACGGCCACGCCTTCTATGCCGTCTTGGGCAAAGACGTAGTCTTTGTTTTGCCACAGGGGCACGTAAGGCACATCATTGACCATCATCTGCTGGAGGTCGGCGATCGCCTGCTGGCGGGCGGCGGGGTCTTGCTCGGCCTGCTGTTTGGCCACGAGCTGATTGGCTTCGGGGCTGTAGTAAAACGAGCCGTTAGCTTGAGAAGGCCCCTCTTCACAGAGATTGTTGCTGCCTTTCTCACAGCTCATAAAGGGTTGAATAAAGGTGTCGGGGTCGTAGTAGTCGGGGTACCAGTTGGACAAAACGATGGGGTAAATGCCTTTGCCCACGTTTTCCCAGAGGGTGGCCCCTTCGGTATTTTGCACGCTTACCGTCACCAGCCCCGGCAAGCCCGCCTCGATCGATTCTTTGAGGGTGTTGGCGACAATGCTGCGGGTAGTAGAAGCCGAGGGATACCAGATTTCTAAAGTTAGCGGATTAGCCTCTGAGAAACCAGCTTCGGCGAGCAGGGTTTTGGCTTTGTCAAAGTCGCCGTCGCCGTAGGCGTCCTTAAACACCGGCTTAGCAATTTCAAAGCTGGCGGGAATCAGGCTGTAAAGCGGCTCGGCCTGACCTTGAAAGACGCGCTCGTTGAGCAAAGGGCGATCGATCATGGCGGCGATCGCCTGCCGTACCTTGACATCGTCTAGCGGCGCAATCTTTTGGTTGAGCGCCATGTAGTTAATCACGTTGGTGCCTGCCTCGATCACCTGCCAGCCGCCGGAGCTTTCTTCCCGCTCTAGGGCCGCCACCTGCTCGGGGTCGAGGGTTTGGTAGGCGATATCGAGGCCGCCAGTTTTGAAGGTGTTATAGAGGTTGGCGGGGCTGGTAAAAATTTGAATATCGATGCCCTGGTTGGCGGGAGCATCGCCCCAGTAGTCGGGGTTGACGTCGAGTTTAATCGAGTCGCTGGTGAAGCCCGACAGCTTGTAGGGACCGGTGCCCACAAAGCTGTCGGGCTTGAAGCTGCCGGTGCCAATCTCGTAGCTTTCGGGTGAGATCGGAGTGACGCCCGAAAAGCTCAGCAAGGCCGGAAGCGCCGCAAAGGGCGTTTTGAGGGTCAGGGTGAGTTCGGAGTCACCGGTGGCCTCGACGGTAGCAATTTTGTCAGACAGCAGATAGGCGGGACGGCCACCGTTTTCCATAAACCGCTGGATGGAAAAGGCCATCACCTCGGCATTGAAGGGGGTGCCGTCGTGGAGGGTGACGTCGTCCCGCAGGGGGATCGTGTAGGTTAGGCCGTCATCGCTGACAGTGGGTAGCTCGGTGGCGAGCTGGGGTACCAGGTCGGTGGTGCCGGGCTCATAGGTGTAAAGGCGATCGCCCAGGTTGTAGAGCAAAATGCCGGGGAAGGTCTCGTAGGCGTCGGCGGGGTCGAGGGTGCGGGCGGTGAGGGTGGTGCCAATGGTAATGCGGCCATCACCACTGTCAGCAGGGGCATCGGCAGCGGGTTGGTCGTTGCCGGCACAGCCCAGGGCGATCGCAAATACTAGTCCAAACAGCCCCACAAACTGCACTATCCGGCGCCAAGGCTGCCGTGCCCAAATTCCCTTGCCTTTACCCATCCACGACACCAAAGAACTCATCAGGTTTTATTCAACTAACTGGCCAACACTGGGATAGTTGTATCACCCTTTGGGGACTAGGGGGAGTGGGGAAGTGGATGGGTAGGGGGTGGATGGGGAGGTTGCCCTCTTTGCTCCTTACCCCTCAGTCCCTACGGCCTCACTGACCTTGCCAGTTGCAAACCGTTGCCACAATGCGTCTGTGACTAGGTGCGACAGCAGCCCCAGGGGGCCAGCAAAGAAACACAAGGCGAGGGAATGGCGGGTGAAGACGCCGCTTTCCTGGCCTTGCCAGTAGATCCAGCGACCAACAAATAGGTCGAAGGCGAGAAAGTGTACCCAGCCGGTGGCGGTGACGTGGGGCTGGGCAAAGACAGCTGCTAAGCCGCTCAGGCTGAGGTTGGGGTCGGAGAGGGCTTCGATACCTTCGACGTTGGTAAAGCTGGTAACAAAGAGGAACAGGTACAACCCCGCTAGGGCAGCAAAGGGGAGCAGGGAACCCATGACGGTGCGGGTGAGTTTGGTGTTGGGCACTAGTATCATCAAAGTCCAAAAGGGCAGCACGAAGAGGTTGGCACCGCTAAACAGTAGCTCTAGCAGGTTGGCATCAACGGTCATAGTGGAGATATGGCTTAAAAGAACTGCCTTCTAGTGTAAGCAGTTCCCGTAGGGTGCATTCGCGCAGCAATGCACCATCCACCTGAGCTATGAGTCCCTAGGGAACCCAGCTATTGGTAAGGTGGGCACTGCCCCCCACGCTTGGGCGGACGGTAGACCTAGGACAAAGCCAGATTGACCGCTGGGGACATTTCGATTGTCCCCAGACCCCGCTCGACCAGGGCCGTGCCGCCGCCCTGAACCCAACGGAAAGGAGCGGTTGATTATTGGTTTAAACCTCTGTTTTGCAAATGGGCCTGCGGGCAACCTTAGACCTTGTAGTTACAACCCTCAGCCTCACTCTTTCTTCCTCATCTCCCTCACCTTCCCCATCTCCTTATCTCCTCACCCACTCCCCTACACCATCTCCTCGATCTCCTCGGCCTGGGGATGAAAGTACTCATAGATCTGCTGGGCCAGCTGGGGGCCAATGCCAGGGACGGTGGCGAGCTGTTGGGGACTGGCTTCGCGGATGTAGTCGATGGAGCGGAAGGCAGCGAGCAGCTCTTTTTGGCGGTGCTGGCCCAGACCGGGAATCT
The DNA here is from genome assembly GCF_014695395.1 of Nodosilinea sp. FACHB-131. GTDB lineage: Bacteria > Cyanobacteriota > Cyanobacteriia > Phormidesmidales > Phormidesmidaceae > Nodosilinea. The sequence goes on along the minus strand of NZ_JACJOF010000032.1, from coordinate 103,829 downwards.
CGGAGAGGCGCGATCGCCGCATCCGATCCGTCCTTTTCTTGCGGTGAAAGCTGATGGCAAAGCGGTGGGCCTCGTCGCGCAGGCGGCGCAACAGCTGCACACCGGGCTGCTCGGCTTCGGTAGGCAGCGGAATGGATTCGCCGGGCAGGAAAATCTCCTCGCGCTTTTTGGCCAGGCTGACGACGTTAATGTCTTGCATTAGGTTGAGTTCCCGCAGCACTTCGACCACGGCGGAGAGCTGGCCCTTGCCGCCGTCGATCATCACTAGGTCGGGCCAGTCTGGGTTGCCCAAGCGCGGTTTGGTGGGGTCGGTGGCGTAACGGCGAAAGCGGCGGCGAATTACCTCGGCCATGCTGGCGAAGTCGTCGGAGTGGCCCGGTTTGACCTCGGGATTCTTGATTTTGTAGTGGCGGTAGTGCTGCTTGGCGGGCATGCCATCGACAAACACCACCTGGGAAGCAACGGCGTCGGACCCCTGGATGTGGGAGATGTCATAGCCTTCGATGCGCTTGGGCAGGTCGGGCAGGTCGAGGGCGATCGCCAGATCTTGCAAGGCCTGAATGTTGCGATCGGCGGCGGCCTGGGTTCGAGCTAGCTCGTACTGAGCATTGCGCTCGACCATGTCGATCAGCTCAGCTTTAGTTTGGCGCTGGGGCACTTCGACGGAAACTTTGCGGCCCCGCCGCTGGGTGAGGTATTGGGTCAGCATGTCGCCCTCGGGCAGCTCGTGCTGAGCGAGAATCAGCGCCGGAATTTCGACCGCTTCTACAGTCTGGTAGTGATCCTCTAGCACTCGCTGGAGAATTTCGCCCGGTGTGCCCGACTCAGCATCGGCAGTGAAGCCCAGGCGGCCCACTAGGCGACCAGCCCGCACCTGAAAGATCTGCACGCAGGCGTGTTTGTCATCGGCAGCTAGGGCGATCGCATCCCTCGACACCGTATCGTCGGGCAGGGCCACCTTTTGATCGGCACAGAGCCGCTCTAGTCCCCGAATTTGATCCCGCAGCCGGGCTGCCAGCTCAAACTTGAGGTCTTCCGCCGCCTTCTCCATTTGGGCGGTGAGAATATCCACCAACTCGGTAGTGCGGCCTTGAAAGACCATGACGACGCGCTGAAGAGTCTTGTGGTAATCCTCTGGTGAGATGAGCTGCTGGCAGACGCCGGGGCAGCGGCCAATGTCGTAGTTGAGGCAGGGGCGATCGCGGTGCACTGGCTGGGGCCGCTGCCGCAGCGGAAAGATGCGCTTGACCAAGTGCAGAGTGCTGCGCAGCAGACCGACATCGACATAGGGGCCGTAGTAGCGATCCTTCAGGCTCTTGCGCCGCTTGCGGGTAATAAAAATACGGGGATAGTCCTCTGACCAGGTGACGCAGAGGTAGGGATACTTCTTGTCATCCTTCAGCAGCACGTTGAAGTGGGGCTGGTTCTGCTTGATCAGGTTGGCTTCTAGCGCCAGGGCCTCAGCCTCGGTGTCGGTAACGATAAATTCGATATCGACAATCTGCATCACCATCACGGTAATGCGCGGCATGTGGCCATGAAAGTCGCGAAAGTACGATCGCACCCGGGTGCGCAGACACTTCGACTTGCCGATGTAGAGCGTCTGGTCGCGGCCGTCCTTCATAAAGTAGACCCCCGGCTCCTTAGGGATCTCTTTGAGCCGGGCCTCGAGGCGCTCGGGGTCGTTAACCAGAGTAATGGGTTGAACCGAAGTCACAGGCGCTAGGGGCTAAACCTCTGTACTAACCAGGATAGCGGCAATTTCATGCCGCAAAATTCTCCTGGGCAGACGGTTTTCCGCCACAAGAAGGAGTGATATGTTTGGATGACATGTCGGCCCGTTGTCGGCCTCAGTATATGTGCGTATTCGAGCAGGTTGTTTATATACCTGCTTCACGGACACTTGCGATCCCGACCAGAACTGTAAAGATTGATTTTGTAAGCGATTCTTTCTGGAAACCTCTCACCCTTGATGTAGTTAGTATTACATCTTGTTCCTGATCGTTCCCGTCACTATATCTTGCCTACATGACTCCCCAAGAATTTGAAACTCGCTATCGCGAGCAAATTAAAGATATTCTCAATCAGCTCCAGTCCGCCATGGCGACCTCGTCCCAGCTTGAGCACACCATCACCGATATTGGCGTCGCCGTTCAGCTGTTAAGCCGAGATGTAGAGCGCTATCTGGCCGAGCAACAGTCGGGGTCGGGGGGCGGCAGCCTGTCGTAGCGTCGGTTCGCGTTTAAGAAAGAGTTGAAGGTGCTAGGAGAGCGTTGGCGGGTCGAAACGTTGAAAAACTAACGTTCCAACCCGCGAGCCTTTCAACTATTAGGTCACTAAGCTCGGCTTCAATTCGGTTGCTCACTCTGACTGGGGCGATCGCAAAACTGTGTGAATCGCCTGGGTGAGTTGCTGAAGGGCAATGGGCTTGACCAAGTACTGCTGTGCCCCCAATGCCAGGGCGCGCTGCTGGTCTTCGGCGAAGGCATAGCCCGACACAACGATGACGGGCAAATGTTGCCATAGAGTAGACGATCGCAGCTGTTGGAGCAGGGTGTAGCCATCAATTTCGGGCAGCCCTAGATCGAGCAGCAGCAGATGGGGTTGAAACTCCTTTAAATGCTGCTGTAGGTCTAGCCCGTGGGGCAGCGCCAGCACCCGAAACCCAGAATAGGTCAGGTAGTCTGCAAAAAACAGACGGTTGCCCCGGTCGTCTTCTACCACAACGACACGAAGCTGACCATCAGCAGTGCTGAATGGAGATGTCACCATTACCCTTAGATCCTACTCTGAGAACTGGCACCACCAGAACCGTGAGTCGTTCTGATAACCCAATGAGTTGCACCCTGGATACTAATGAATGGCGTAGCCCGGCATGAGAACAAAGCCGGGCAAGTTAATGCAATCCTTAACTCGGTTACTCCCATCTTAATGGGTGCTTTACTGGTGGCTCAGTTGCTGTAGCGACTTCTGTAGGTTTATTTACAGCGTTACCCCAGTTTTGTATCAAATGTGAATTCAAACATCGCCGCTTCGGGCGAGGTATCAATGCAACTCGTTGGAGGTATTGGCGCAGCCCCAGTTGGGCCGTAGTGTGTTTGTCCTAACTGGTCGACGGAACAAAGAGGATTTAACCTCGTGCCGAGATGAGACTACCCACCTCACCGGATCAAATGCTTAGGGGGCGCCTGGCAAAAACTCAGCGATGCGATCGATCGCCGCTTCTAGCACATCTGGCGAATGCACGAGGGCAATGCGCACATAGCCCTCGCCCGCCTTGCCAAAGCCTATGCCAGGAGCCAGGGCCACTCCGGTCTGCTCGACCAGTCGCAGGCAAAACTCTTTAGAGCGCTCACCCCGGGGGTCGGGCAGCTTGGCCCAGAGATACATCGTGGCTGCGGGCTTGGGCACCGCCCAGCCAATGCGATTTAACGCCGCCACCGCCGTGTCGCGCCGCTGGCGAAAGGTGGCAACCATATTGTGCACGGTGTCTTGGGGGCCGGTGAGGGCGGCGATCGCCCCCCGCTGAATGCCGGGATACTGATTGAAATCTACGTTGGCCTTGATCTGGCGCAGAGCGGTAATGATCGCTGCGTTGCCGATCGCGTACCCCACCCGAAAGCCGCCCATGTTGTAAGACTTCGACATGGTGAAGAACTCGATGGTGCAGGTCTTGTCGGGGTCAGCCTGGAGAGCCGATACTGCTGGCTTCCCAGTAAAGGTCAAGTCAGCGTAGGGAAAGTCGTGGGCCAGCACTAGGTTGTGCTGCTGGCAAAAGGCCACTGCCTCTTGCCAAAACTCAAGCGAGGCGGTGGCAGTGGTGGGGTTGTGGGGATAGCTCAGCACCATCAGCCGCGACTGCTCCAGCACCGCCAGAGGAATGTCGGCAAAGCGGGGTAAGAACCCATCCTCCGCATGCAGGGGCATGGGATAAATCTGTCCGTTGGCCAGGTACACGCCCCCGGCGTGGGAGGGGTAGCCGGGATCCATCAGCAGAGCAAAGTCGCCGGGATTGAGCACCGCCAGAGGTAGGTGGGCGGTACCCTCCTGAGAGCCGATCAGCAGCAGCACCTCGGTTTCAGGATCGACAACGACATCAAACTTATCGGTATACCAGCGCGCGGCGGCTTCACGAAACGCTTGGGTCCCCGAAAACAAGCAGTAGCCGTGGGTGCTGGGATCGCTGAGGGCAGCGGCGATCGCCTCTAACACGTGAGGCGGCGTTGCTAAATCTGACGACCCCAACGACAGATCGACAATCGATTGGCCCGTCGCTCGAGCCGCTGCCTTAGCCCGATCCATATCGGCAAACACGTTGGCCTGTAAAGGCCCCATCCGCTGGGCAATTTGCATAGTGCTGGGGAAGTTAGGTCAGTCTGTCGCTGGTGAGACAGAGTTAATCGGAACAAATTGATTGGGGAATACTCATTATAAAACCTTTGTTTTAGCCCCGGTCTTTAGGAATTACTGAAGGGATTCCTGGATCAGTCCTAGTCAAATGTCACCTCCCATTTCGCCGAGGGCGGCAGCTCAAATCGATCTGCATAATACAGTCATCGGAGATCAGGTCCTCTACAGCCTTTTTATAATCTTTTATCCTGGTGGTCTCTCTACCATGAACCAAGTTCAACCTACGTCTTTAGGAGATGCCTACCCAGCCCTGTGCAACTTTTTGCGGCTCACCTCACTGACCCTGTCTGCCCCTCAGCTAGCACTAACAGTCCAAGTAGGCGACGACTGGCGCCACGGCGGGGTGATGAACTACGGTCAACTGCCCGCTGCCACTCTGCGAGAGGTGCTGTCGAGCCAGCCGATGGAACCAACATTTCTCGAATGCGATCAGCTTTCCCTGAGTACCCACAGCCAATCCGGTCTACATTCCGAAGCCAACCCGATACCAGTGCTGGTAGGGCGTCTACACAGCACCGACGACCGGTATCACTTTACGATTTATGTGCCTGGGCTGACCGTAGATCGGCTGAGTGAGGTGCAGGTTAAAACCCTCCAGTACCTCACCCAGCAGATGCTTTTGTGCCTGGCTCTAGCCCAACCCGCTACCCCATCACCTTCGCTGGCGACGCCCAAACTGAAAGCGAGTGAGCCCTCTGACGGCGTCGATTTTCTATCGCGAGTGGTGGCGCTAAACCCCAGTGGCGCTGTCTACGATCGCGTCCAGCACGGCCATCCTCGCTTGGCAGATCTGGTGGCTCAGCTCCAGTCGTGCCTGTCCTACAAACAGTTGGGTCAGCTGTTGGGCACCTACTTACCCTATTTCTTCCCACATCAGTCGGGGCGGCTGGTGCTGTTTTCGAATCCCCCTGAAAGCTTTACAGTGCTCACTGAGTGGGGCGATCCTAAGCCCTTAACAGCGGTAGAACAACAGTGCTGCTATTCTCAAAGCCAGCTATCGGCTCCGCTGCCTAGAGTTGGTCAAGAGTGCCACCAGTGCCAGGTGACCCACTGCCCTCAACAGGTCACCAAATGCATTGTGCTCGGTATGGTAAATGACACCACCTGTATTGTGCAGCTGGTGCAGGCAGAGGCAGCACCCTTTACCTTGGTGCAAACGACGCTGCTAAAAAAGCTGTCGGAGCAAATTTTGTTTGTGATGCAGCGGCTGCTTCTACTCGAAGATTTACAAGATCAAGCGCTCAAGGATCCGCTGACGGGTTTGCTCAACCGTCGCCATGCCGAAACCGTGCTCAACAGCCTGTGCCAGGCCGGCAAACAGCAGAATATCAGCATCATTCTGATCGACATCGACCACTTCAAAGCCATCAACGATACCTACGGCCACCAGGCAGGCGATGCCGTGCTCAAAAATATCGGCATGCTGCTGCGGGGCCACGTGCGCGCTCAGGATATTGTCTGTCGCTATGGTGGTGAAGAATTTTGTATGGTGCTGCTCGACACTACCCCTGAAGTCGCTCTAAAACGAGCCGACAAAATCCGTCGGGCTGTGAAGTATGTCACTAATTCCTTTAATGGCCAGGCGCTACCACCGATCACGATTTCCCTGGGTGTAGCGAGTTTTCCTCACCACGGTGAAACCCCGCACACTCTAGTTACCCTGGCTGATAAGGCACTGTATTGGGCCAAAAACCACGGGCGCGATCGCGCCATCAGCGTCGACCACATGCTCTCTGGCGCTGAGTGCTCTTGAACCCCTGGCTCTGGTTTGAATTAGGCATAGCAGGTACAAGGTTTAGGGTTCAAGGGGCTACCTTTGACCCTAAACCTTGTACCCGCCTAAAGGTCTAGTCAAGCTTGTCAATCTGCGATCGCAGTTGCTCTAGCTCGGCATCCACTTCCGTCGACTCGGTGGCGGGGATTGCTGTTCCAGCAGCGGGCAACTGCCCCTGGTCAACGGTGCCACCCGCCAGCTGGGCCTTCATTGCCTCCAGCTCTAGATCGACATCGCCACCGGCTTCTAACCTGGCAAACTGGCTTTCTAAGTCAGACCCAGCTAGCTCTACCGCCGCTTGGGATCTAGCCTCCATTTGCAGCACCTTTTCTTCCATGCGCTCAAAGGCCGCCATAGCGCTGCCGGTGTTGAGACTGCTGGTGGTGTTTTGCAGTTGCTCGTTGGCCTTGGCGGCACTGGCCCGTGCCTTGAGCATATCTTTTTTGGTCTTGGCCTCAGACAGCTTGCTCTCTAAGCCAATCAGGTTGCGTTTGAGCTGATCCACGGTGGCGCTTTGGCCATCTAGCTGAGTCTTGAGGGCAACGGCGGTTTCGGCCTGGGTTTTCTTGCGCAGCAGCGCCTGTTTGGCCAGTTCGTCATCGCCCTTTTGCAGGGCTAGCTGAGCCCGCTGCTGCCAGGTGTTGGCTTCACTGCTAGCCCGCTCATACTGCTGCTGCACCCGCTTCTGGCTGGCGATCGCGCCCGCCACCGCCTGGCGCATTTGCACCAGGTCTTCCTGCATATCGATGATGGCCTGGTCCAAAATCTTCTCTGGATTCTCCGCCGAACTCACCGCCGCATTCAGGTTAGAGCGAACCACTCGGCTAACGCGATCAAATAACCCCATGACGTGCTGCTTCCTTAATCTATGGTGTTGCGATGGTCTCTACCTAGTTTACAGAAAGTGAGGGGAGATCGGGTTCAGGTAGGGGGATCGAGGTTTAAGGTTTAAGGTTTAGAGCCGCCCCTGTGAACCTTAAACCTTGAACCCCAAGCCCTTATCCCTCCAAATTCTCCGCATCCCACTTCAACACCGACGCATTAACCCCCTGCTCACGCTTGAGCTTGGCATCTTTTTCAAACCACTGGATAATCTGTACGGCGGTTAGGGCCTCAATTGGGGTATTGGTATCGGCGGCAATGACTCGTAGTAGCTTGCCCGTGGAGATGGTGAGCCGGGCCAAAAATTTCTCGGGGGATGACAGCAGCGCCTTGTCGACTTCCGCCGATTCTTCTGGGGTGAGAAACTGGAGCGATTGGTCAAGCATGGTTCAAGGCGAGGAAATATTAAAGGACAACTATAGCGATCGCACTGCCTCCTCGGTTTTTGCCGAGGGTAAGGACTCCCCTAAGCACGGTGGTCACTATACATTCATAGTGTCAGACCCTACTGAGGTTGGCAAAAGCCCTGCAAAAAAGAGAAAAGCGGCTGCCAGGAATGTCCCAGCCGCCGCCTTTATTTGGAGAGGGTTGTTCTAGATCTACGTTTCGGGCAGAACTTTGGATGCTTCTAGATCTCAAACTGCTGAGCCAGGCCCCCAGCTAATCGCCCACCGTACGCAGCAGGCCGCATACAATTTACCCTCCGAGCCACGGCGTACTGCCCGCTGACGGTATTTACCAAGGCTAGGAAGACGGGGTACCAATGACGTTTTTGGCCAACCACAGTCCGCCAAACATCTCTGGTCGGAACGCGAGGTGAAAGCTCAAGGCACCGGCTTTGGGCAAAAAGGCCAGGTGAAAGATGCAGGTTAACCCTATGGGACCTCAGTTCTAAGAGACAAAGCCCCGCCTTGAAGCTCGTACGGCTTAAATCTCCTAGTCGCGCCCCTGCACCAGGTAGCCGCAGCGATGCTCACCTCTCACCAGCCAGTGGGTACGCTGCACCGTGCAGTCGGTCAGCGCCACCTGAAACATCTCTAGCTCATGGCCGCAAACGCTAGGGAACGACTCCGCAATGTGAGAAATAGCGCAGTTATATTCGGTGATGATGTAGCCAGGGCCGGTCTGACGCACATCGCCATCGCTGACCTCGTGCCACTCAGACATATAGCCCTCGGCCTGGCGAATCTGCACCAGTCGAGCCACCCGTTCGCCTAAGCTGCCGGTGCCGACGCGATCGCGATACTCCAGGGCCTTGCGCTCCCACTGTTTGCGCAGCATGGTGCCCACCTGCTCCTGGCCCATGGTGGCAGACAGGGTATCGAGCAGAGAAATCGCAAATTCATCGTACTTAGCGGGGTAGCGATCGCGCCCCTTGGCGCTGATCTGATACAGGTGGTTAGGTCGTCCCATGCCCTCCTGCACCGCTCGGTGCTCGATTAGCGCTTCTGCTTCCAAATCCTTTAGATGGCGACGAATGGCCTGGGCACTCACCTCAAAGTGCTCTGCCAGATCATGGGCTGTCGCTTCGCCCTGCCTGAGCAGGTACATCAAAATGTCGTCTTTTGTAGAGGTAGAGGGTTGCTGCACAGAGGTCATGGCGTTGGCCCACAGTAAGACTTATAGAGGACATAGTCACAGGAGACTATACCTACCTAGACCAGGATTATCCCAGTCCATCGGACGATAATCTACTTTGACAACCTTTATGTTGTTAAACTAGTCTAAGATTCAGTTAGACAACTTAAAAGTTGCTTTAATTGTATAAAATTATTGGGCTGTGTAGCGTACCAATCCCGTAATGACTGACCTCAAACCCAATCAGGCCACCGACAAGAACCTAGAGCTCATGCGCAACTTTGCCCAGAGCTACGCCAAGCGCACTGGCACCTACTTTTGCTCCGATGCTGGTGTGACTGCGGTGGTGCTTGAAGGTCTAGCCAAACACAAAGATGACCTCGGCGCGCCCCTGTGCCCCTGTCGCCATTACGAAGACAAAGGGGCTGAGGTTAAAGCCATCTACTGGAACTGTCCCTGCATCCCCATGCAGGAGCGCAAAGAGTGCCACTGCATGCTCTTTCTCACGCCCGACAACCCCTTCGCGGGCGAGCAGCAAGACATTACCTTCGAAACCATTCGTGCCGAAACCAACAAGTTTTAAGCTTCTGCCCGTCCCGCCAGATTCCTGTCTAACCCCGATTGTGCAGCCCGTTTACAGAGTCGCGTCATGAGTGCTTCCGTTCAAACCCTTGTTAGCCAACCCTATAAGTACGGCTTCACTACCAATATTGAGGCCGACGCCATTCCTCGCGGCCTCAGCGAAGACGTGGTGCGCATGATCTCAGCCAAGAAGAACGAGCCAGCCTTCATGCTGGAGTTTCGGCTGAAGGCCTACCGCAAGTGGCTGACGATGAAAGAGCCTGCTTGGCCCAACGTCAAGTATCCGCCCATCGACTACCAGAACATCGTCTACTACTCGGCCCCCAAGACCCAGCCCAAAAAGCTCGGCAGTCTGGACGAAGTAGACCCTACTCTGCTCGACACCTTCGAGAAGCTGGGCATTCCCCTCTCGGAGCAAAAGCGGCTGGCCAACGTAGCCGTTGATGCCATCTTTGACAGCGTGTCGGTGGCCACCACCTTTAAAGAGAAGCTGGCTGAATCAGGCGTTATCTTCTGCTCGATCTCCGAGGCGCTGCAAGAGCACCCCGACCTGGTGGAGAAATACCTGGGCAGCGTCATTCCCATCGGCGACAACTACTTTGCGGCGCTGAACTCGGCGGTGTTTAGTGACGGGTCGTTTGTGTACATTCCCAAAGACACCCAGTGTCCGATGGATTTGTCGACCTACTTCCGCATCAACAACGGCGACTCGGGCCAGTTTGAGCGCACGCTGATTGTGGCCGAAGCGGGCAGCTCGGTGACCTACCTGGAGGGCTGCACCGCCCCCATGTATGACAGCAACCAGCTCCACGCTGCGACCGTCGAATTGGTGGCCATGGATGACGCGAGTATCAACTACTCCACTGTGCAGAACTGGTACGCCGGGGATGAGAACGGCAAGGGCGGCATCTACAACTTCGTCACCAAGCGTGGCCTCTGCGCCGGGAAGAATTCTAAAATCTCCTGGACCCAGGTAGAAACCGGCTCGGCCATCACCTGGAAATACCCCAGCTGTGTGCTCGTGGGCGACAACTCTGTGGGTGAGTTTTACTCGGTGGCGTTGACCAACAATATGCAGCAGGCCGACACCGGCACCAAGATGGTGCACGTGGGCAAAAATACCCGTAGCACCATTATCTCCAAGGGCATTTCGGCGGCGAACTCAAAGAATAGCTATCGAGGCCTGGTGAAAATTGGGCCAAAGGCTACTGGGGCGCGCAACTACTCCCAGTGCGACTCGATGCTGATTGGCGATACTTCCAGCGCCAACACCTTCCCCTACATTCAGGTGCAGAACAGCACTGCTCAGGTTGAGCATGAAGCCTCGACCTCTAAGATTGGCGAAGACCAGCTGTTCTATTTTGCCCAGCGGGGCATTTCGCCGGAGGATGCGGTGTCGATGATCATCAGCGGGTTCTGCCGCGATGTATTTAACAAGCTGCCCATGGAGTTTGCCGCTGAGGCGGATAAGCTGCTGGCGCTGAAGTTAGAGAACTCGGTGGGGTAGATGGATGAACTCCCTCACCCCCAACCCCTCTCCCTTAGGGAGAGGGGAGCTGAAAATCCCGGTAGGGTGGGCACTGCCCACCACTTGAGAATCCTTACAAGCGGGAAATTCACCAACAGGGAATCTCCAAAGTCGACAGAGGTAGATGGTGGGCAATGCCCACCCTACAAAAACGAAAGTTCGAAACTTCATCGCGCAGGAGCATGGTGGGCGGTGCCCACCCTACGGGAAAGGAACCATGATTAACGACAACAGCGAAATTATTCTCTCGGTGCGCGACCTCCGTGCCACTGTGGACGGCACCGAAATTCTCAAAGGCCTCAACCTGGAGGTGCGGGCTGGAGAAATTCACGCCATCATGGGTCTCAACGGCTCGGGTAAGAGCACATTTTCTAAGGTGCTAGCGGGTCATCCCGACTATGAGGTGACGGCGGGAGAGATCCACTTTAAAGGACAGGACGTTCTTGAGCTAGATCCCCACGATCGCGCCACCGCCGGTATTTTTCTCGCCTTCCAGTACCCGCTAGAAATTCCTGGGGTGAGCAACCGCGACTTTTTGCGGGTAGCTTTCAATGCCCACCGTAAGGCTCGGGGCGAAGACGAAATTGACGTATTTGACTTCGACGACCTGATCGAAGAAAAGCTGGACGTGGTGAAGATGGATGCGTCTTTCTTAGATCGCAGCGTCAACGAAGGCTTTTCGGGTGGCGAGAAAAAGCGCAACGAAATTCTGCAAATGGCGCTGCTAGAACCGGCCCTGTCCATTCTGGACGAAACCGATTCAGGGCTTGATATTGACGCGCTCAAAACTGTGGCCGGTGGGGTAAACCAGCTGGCCAACGCCGACAACGCCGTAGTGCTGATTACCCACTACCAGCGGCTGCTCGACTACATCGTGCCCGACTTCGTCCACGTGATGGCTGATGGTCGCATTATCACGACCGGCGGCAAAGACCTGGCTAAGCAGCTAGAGTCGCGCGGCTACGAATGGGTGCTGGAGGAATTTCGCGCGGGGGTGACGGCGTAATGGCGACTGTGTCTGACGTGAGCGTGTTAAGAACGGCTGATCAGCGCGATGCTTACCTGAAGGGGCTGGTGCAGATTGCCCAGGCAGCTGTGCCCGAGAACCTGGCTCTAGAGGAGGTGCGCTCGCGCGCCGCCTCCTTCCTCAACGAGCAAACCTTTCCTTCGACTCGACAGGAAGACTGGCGCTTCACCGACCTATCGGCAATGTTGGCCATCGACTTTGCCACCACTGGAGAGGCTTCTGTCACCGAGGCTGATATCGCTGAGCTGCGCCTGCCAGAGACCGCTGGCGCTCAGGTGGTGGTCGTTAATGGACGGGTGAGTCGCGAGCTGTCTCAGCTTGGTAGCTTGCCAGAGGGGGCAGTTGTTGGTTCGCTAGGCGATCGCCCCGAACTTCAGAGCCAACTGGCTGACCGCCTCGCCCAAGCCAGCGGCAACCACGAAGTGTTTACGGCTCTAAACACCGTGGGCTTTACGGATGCTGTGGTGGTTTGGCTGCCCCGCAACCAGGTGGTTGAAACCCCAATTCAAATTATCTATGTGTCTCAGGCCCAGGGCGATTCCCTGCTTGTTCAGCCCCGCTGTTTAGTGGTTGCTGAGTCGGGTAGTGCCCTCACCCTGGTAGAAGATTACTGGGGCAACTCAACGGCAACCCACTTCACCAATGCCGTCACTGAGCTGTGGCTCGACGCCAACGCCCAGATTACCCATAGCCGCATCGAGCGAGAGGGCACAGGTACCTTTCACATCGGCAAGACTGTAGTGACCCAGGCTCGCGATAGTCAGTACATTGGGGTTGCTGCCGGGTTTGGGGCCAAACTGGCCCGCCACAACTGGGAAATTTACCAAACCGGCGAACAAACTACCACCAGGATCTATGGGTTGGGGGCTATCTCCGCTACCCAGCACGCTGACACCCACAGCCTGGTGGCCCTGAGCCATCCCCACGGGATTGTGGAGCAGGAGCACAAGGCGATTGTGGATGGCAAAGCCCACAGCGTTTTTAACGGACGCATGGCTGTAGCCCAAAAAGCCCAGCTCACCAATGCCAGCCAGCTCAACCGCAACCTGCTGCTGTCTGACCAGGCGCGGATAGATACTAAACCCCAGCTCGAAATCGTGGCCGATAACGTCAAGTGCGCCCACGGAGCAACGGTGAGCCAGCTTCAGTCGGACGAGATTTTTTACCTGCAAAGTCGCGGCATTAGCGCTCCCCAAGCCCAGCGATTGCTGATCTATGCTTTTGCTATGGAGATTTTAGACAGGATACCGGTTGAGACGCTGCGATCGCGCCTTGCCGAAGCAATCACCCAGTGGCCCTGACCCCCTACCCATCCACCCCCTCACTCCTATGACCGTCGCCCAGGAACTCACCCTCGCCGCTAAGGTTCGTGCCGACTTCCCGATTCTGCATCAGGAGGTGAATGGTCAGCCGCTGGTTTACCTCGACAACGCTGCCACCTCGCAGAAGCCCAAGGCGGTGCTAGATGCGCTACAGCACTACTACCAAAACGACAATGCCAACGTGCATCGAGGGGTGCACAACCTCAGCGCTCGGGCCACTGAGTCCTATGAGGGCGCGAGGGATAAAGTGGCTGCCTTTGTTAAGGCTACCAGCCGTGACGAGATTGTCTTTACCCGCAATGCCAGCGAAGCCATCAACTTAGTGGCCTACGCTTGGGGCATGAGCACGCTGAAAGCAGGGGATGAAATTATTCTCTCGGTGATGGAGCACCACAGCAACCTGGTGCCCTGGCAGTTTGTGGCCCAGCGCACTGGAGCGGTGCTTAAGTTTGTAGGGCTAACTGCCGACCAATCCTTTGACCTCGATCAGTATCGTGAGCTAGTCAACGACAAGACCCGACTAGTGGCCGTTAACCACGTTTCTAACACCCTGGGCTGCATCAACCCAGTAGAAGAGATCATCGACCTTGCCCACCGCCACGGGGCCAAAGTGCTGATTGATGGCTGTCAGAGCGCGCCTCACCTGCCGCTCAATTTGCCTGCCCTAGGCTGCGACTGGTTCGTTGCCTCGGGCCACAAGATGTGTGCCCCTACCGGCATTGGGTTTCTCTACGGCAAGCTGGAAGTGCTGGAGGCTATGCCTCCATTTATGGGTGGTGGCGAAATGATCGCCGACGTGTTTTTAGATCACTCCACCTACGCCGCGCTGCCCCACAAGTTTGAGGCAGGGACTCCGGCAATCGCAGAGGCGATCGCTCTTGGGGCAGCCGTAGACTATCTCTCGACCCTGGGCATGGACAACATCGCTGCATACGAGCATGAGCTAACGGCCTATCTGTACCAGCAAATGCAGACCATTCCTGAAGTCACCCTCTACGGCCCGCTTCCCCAAGCCGACGGCGGCGGACGGGCAGCCCTAGCTACCTTCACCGTTGAGGGCGTCCACGCGCAGGACTTGTCTACCCTACTAGATCAGTCGGGCATTGCCATTCGCTCGGGCCATCACTGCACCCAGCCTCTGCACCGTGTTTTGAACGTAGACTCTACCGCTCGGGCTAGCCTCTATTTTTACAACACCAAAGCCGAGATCGACAGCTTTATCGCTGTGCTCAAAGACACTATCGAGTTCTTCAAAAGCGTGTTTGAAGAACTCGATTGACCGCTACTTGTAGGTCGCCAAGGAGTCTGTTTAAGCTATGTGAATTTCATCAGTTCTTCTGGGCATGCTAAAAGCCAGATTGAACGCATCACAACTTAGACAGGCTTCAAACTTCTTCCCATCACCCCTCCAGAATGTGTAGGGCCCAAAATCATCCTTCTCACCTCTTAGTAGGGTGGGGTTAGAGAATTCATTTGAGCTGCTCTTCGTCACTAGCGTTGCAGCTTTTTCCTCGCAGGTATTCCTAGCTAAATATCTTGTGAAACAACATAACGTGACTATATAGCTTTCTAGTCACAAGCGTTGGAGCTTACTTCACAAATCAGCGTTTAGACTATGGAGTTGGTGAAAATTTATTCCTGTCAAGAAATCCGTTCTCCTTCGTCCTATAGAATATGTTGACTAAAACCAGCTGTCACATTTCATCAGATCCTAACTATGAGTGTAGAAGAAATTTCGGGAGAGGTGTTTGAGTATAAGAGCTACCCTAAAAACATTTTTTATTTGCTGAATATTTTCGCTCTTCTAAAAGTGGCTACAGAAGCCATGATCAAAGTATCAAGAGTTAGTCTGAGTGAGGTGTATAGTATGGTCGCCCATCCTTTTAGGGATGAGGGTGGCCGCATCAGTGGCGTTGTTGGGTTGTCTTATCCATTTCTGTTGTTGGCTAGCCTGATTTTTATATTTGCTTTTGAGAAATTTGAATTTGGCATATTTACTGGGTTCTGCATTTGCTTTTTGTTAGACAATTTTATGTCTAAAAATCTGATTAGAAAGGCCTCGACATATTTGCCTTTAGACGTCGAGATTTTAAGCTTGAATATTCAACCAGAAGTTGTTAGATCTCAAGTGTTTAGAAATAGTCTATTTACGGCTTGGCGAGTTGTCCTGCTTTATAGGAGTAAAGTAACCAAAGATTGCCCTGCTCTAGATGAGGCTGAACAAGATATTGAAGGAACTATATTCTACGAAAGTGAAAATTTGCAGCTTACCTACAGTAAAGCTTTAGCTCTGTCTAAAGCCTACGGTGTCTCCATATGCTTCCAAGACAGCGACGGGGCAAATCCAGAACTCGCTCTCAAGAGCCATGACTTTGAGGAGTATAAAACTTTAAGGCGCAAATTTAGACAAGTTATCAAAGACTCTGAGATTGCCGAATGCCGTGATCTAATCGTAGTTAAACATAAAGCAATTCCATATACGATTGAATCTCATTGGAACTTGCAGAGCTACATGCAAATGACCTGTGAGATTTTTATTATTTTGGTGAAGTCTTTTGTTCTGGTTATTGGTATTAATTTTTTGAGCTTTATAGGTGAACTGGCTTGGGGGTTACTAGGGTCAAGCCCTGTTCAAAATATGGGTCAAAGTTTACAGAGCATACAGGGAACCCTATTTTTTTGGAATTACTCTAATTTTCTTCTCGGCAATTTTGTTGACGTCTTCGAAATGCTAATTATTAGTGGGTTTTTGCTTTCGAAGTCGTTAGATGTAAGCATGTCCGAGATTTTTAGGATAAACAATGAGAGATTGATTTATTCTCTGCGTTTTAGTTTTTGGGGGCGTGAAAGACACCAAGGCTCATTGGCAGTGCGTGAAATTAAAGACATATTTTTTATAAAAAATCCTTACTCCGCAATCATTATTTCTGACTCTAAAAATGTAATAGAGATTACTGGCCTGCAAAAGATTTCTGAATTTAAGGTTTTGCTTATGCGTCTAGCAGAGGCCATAGGTTTTATGAGATACAAAAGCCGCAACTCTACGCCATAGAAATTGCTTTAAAGGTTTTGCCAACGCAGAAGGAGTTGAGACTTTTCTTGGATTCTCCTGCTCTGCGGAAGCTATAGACGTCTGTGAGAAGCACTTTGAGCTTGAAAACTTACCCTTTAAGCGGCAGAAGGGGTCTCAAGCCACGACAAATCTTTTTCAAGCAGCTTCTTAAGCTATGAGCTAAAGTTTGAGTTTTGCGCGTTGAAGCGAATCAAGCGAGATGTTTCAGTAAATTTAACTCTGAAGCAGATTTGGTATTTATTATTAGCCGTCTAGCTAAGACTAGGAATTCAAGGGTTTTGTTGCCGCATAGGTCTAGCCGATGGGAATGCAGTAAAGCAGCCGTGAGCTGGGGTTGGCAGCGAATCGGTTGATCCTCTTGTACCTGTCTAGCCTTAGGGACATTGTGAGTGTTGGGGCGGATCTGATTGCTCAAAATGAGCCCAAACTTCTGGCCATGCGGTACTTTGAGGATAGGTGAGCATTTTACGCTGTGCCCACTAGGGCTTGAAAGAGACGTTGGGGAGAAACCGCCGTGGCCAGCAAAATCGTTAACCAAGCGCTTCAGGCTTACCGGGCCGATTTGGATCATCTGCTGGAGCGGGTGCAGGCCCTGGCTACCAACATTAACAATCCTGATTTGCAGCGCACCACCCACAGCCTGCGCCGCAACATCAACGAGCCATTTTTGTTTGTGGTGGTGGGCGAGGTCAAGGCGGGCAAAAGCAGCTTCGTCAATGCCCTGCTCGACGCTGAGGTGTGCGCCACCGATATTGAGCCCTGCACCGACTCGATTCAGCAGATTATTTATGCTGAGCAAGAATTCGTCGAACAGGTAGAGCCTAACCTGCGCAAGATTGGGCGGCCCATCCCCATCCTGCAAGACATCTCGATTGTGGATACGCCGGGCACCAACACGGTGGTAGCCGAGCACCAGATTATTACCGAGCGCTACATTCCCAATAGCGACCTGACGTTCTTTGTGCTGTTTGCCAAAAACCCCTACCAGAAGAGCGCTTGGGACTTTTTAGATTTCGTCAGTGCTGAGTGGCGCAAAAAGGTGGTGTTTATTCTTCAGCAGGCAGATCTGCTGCGCCCCGCTGATTTGCAAACCAACATCGATCGCGTTAAAGAATACGCCTACCAGAAGCAGATCAAAGCCCCGATCATCTTTCCTACCTCGGCAGCGCTAGAGAATGAGGGCGACACCGCCAATAGCGGCTTTGAGCCGGTGCGCCAATACATTCAGGCGATGGTGTCGTCGGGGGAGAGCTACAAGATTAAGCTGCGATCGGTGAGCCAGACCACTCAGCAGATTATTGACCTGCTAAATAGTGATGTGGAAGCGCTGAGCCGTCAGCTGGTCGCCGATCGCGCCACATCCCAGAGCATTCGCTCTAAGATTGACGCGGGCCGGGGGCGATCGCGCTACGAAATCAACACCCTGGCCGACCGTCTGGCGGCCCGCTACGAAATCATTTCGGCTCGCATCAAGCGCGACTTTCGCGAGAGCCTGTCGGTACTGATGGTGATGCGGCGCTCCTTCGTCGGCATCTTTAACCAGAACGAGTCGATGCAGGCCTGGGTGGATGACTTTCAGGAGCGCTGCGCCCGCGACCTGCGCGAGTCGCTGGAAGAGGCCTCGAATGAGGGAGCGCAGCACTTTGTTGACGGCATTCGTCAGCTGTTTGACGGGCTCAACCAAGACCTGGAGAGCGTTAAAACCCAGCGCATTGAGAGCAGCCACATTTCGCTTAAGGTGCTGGAGCGTCGCCAGGAGGTGATCGAGAGCGTGATGGCGAAGGTTAAGAATCTGATGGCTGACCAGGGCCTAGGCGATGTGCTGTCTACCCAGGCGGGCGACATGGCCAACGAAATTGTCGGTGGGGCAATTATGGCGGTGGCGGGCACCATTCTGCACATCATTGAGTTTGCGGTCGCCGAGGCCATTCTTAGCGCCATTGGCATTGCCTTTGCCGGGGTGGGGGTGGTGGTGCTGGCGATCGGCATTCTCTGGCAGCGCAACCGCATTGTTGCCAAGTTTGAGCAGGCGCTAGACAGTGAGAAAGATCGCTTTCAGCAAGAGGTGGCCAGCCGCCTAAACGAAAAGCTGGGGCTGATCTACGAAGAAGTGGAGCGCATCTTTACCCAGTTCTATGACTATGTAGAGCGCGAGGAAGAGGCGGTGCAGCCGGTAATAGACCAATACACCGCGATTAAGCAAGAGGCGGCGGGGCTGTTTAGCTCAAAGGTGCTGGGTGAAGCAGGGGCAGAGAAGCGGTGATGACATCTGAACCCTCAAACTCCGTCGATATGGAAGCCTATGTGGACCTGATGGCCGCAGCGCTAGGACTGAGCCTCCCCGACGAGCTCAAAGCAGGGGTGGTGGCGAATGTGGAGCATATTTTTGCGATCGCCCAGCCCGTCCTCACGTTTCCCCTACCCGACACCGTAGAGAGCGCCGCCACCTTTGAGCCATGACCCAACCGCCTGATGCCCTGGCCTTGGCCGCTGCTATCAAAGCTGGGAGCCTATCTGCTGTGACTGTGTTGGAGGCAACTTTGGCGGATATTGCCCGGCGCAATCCAGCGCTCAACTGTTTTACGGCGGTGACGGCGGCAAGGGCGCGATCGCAGGCTCAGGCCATTGACGCTGCGATCGCCGTAGGCGAAGACCCCGGTCCTCTGGCCGGGGTTCCCTTTGCGGTCAAGAACCTGTTCGACGTTGAGGGCATCACCACCGTCGCCGGGGCCAAACTCAACCAGAGGAATCCCCCAGCGGCGCAGGATGCCACCGTTATTGCGCGATTGGAGCAGACCGGAGCAGTGCTGGTCGGCGCGCTGAACATGGATGAATACGCCTACGGCTTTGTCACCATCAACGCCCACTTTGGCACTACCCCCAACCCCCACGACCCTAGCCGGATAGCGGGCGGATCCTCGGGTGGGTCGGCGGCGGCGATCGCAGCGGGCCTGGTCCCCTTTACCCTGGGGTCCGACACCAATGGCTCGATTCGGGTGCCCGCCTCGCTGTGCGGGGTGTATGGGCTGAAGCCTACCTACGGCAGGCTGTCGCGAGCCGGAGCGTTTTTGTTTTCCAGCAGTTTGGATCATGTGGGGCCGCTGGCGCGATCGCTCTCCGATCTCGCCACCCTCTACGACATCATGCAGGGACCAGACCCCGTTGACCCCGTCTGTACCCAACGGTCCCCAGAACTCGTCGCCCCGTGTCTCAGCAAGGGTATTGAAGGCCTGCGAATCGCTCAATTGGGGGGGCACTTTGCGCGGGGAATGGAACCTCTCGTCCGGGACGTACTGGCTGAGGTAATCCAGTCCTTAGGAATTTCTGAGGTGGTGGAATTTCCTGAGACCCATCGGGCCAGGGCTGCTGCCTATATCATCACCGCCTGCGAGGGCAGCCAGCTGCATTTGGAACGCCTGCGGCAGAGCCCGATGGATTTTGATCCAGCGACGCGCGATCGCTTCCTCGCCGGAGCCATGCTTCCCACCGCCTGCTATGTGCAGGCTCAAAGGCTGCGGCGGTGGTACCGCGATCGCGTCCGCGAGGTCTTCCAAAACTACGATGTCCTCATCACCCCCACTACTCCCTGCGTGGCCCCGCCCCTCGACCAAACCACCCTGGAGATTGACGGCGAACTCTACCCCCTGCGGCCCCATCTAGGCTTCTACACCCAACCCCTTTCATTTATTGGCCTGCCGGTATTGTCAGTGCCTATTCACCGTCCGGGACAACTTCCCGTCGGCATTCAACTGATTGCCGCACCGTATCAAGAGGCGAATTTGTTTCGGGTGGCCGCGTGGTTGGAGAGTGAGGGAATGAGGGGATAGGAAAGATGAGGAGGTGAGGAAGAGGGAGTTCAAAGTGCAAAATTTTGAATTCTCAATTTTGAATTTTGAACTCATCCATCCCAGCCTTCAAAAAGCCACTCCGCGTCTACACCCTTTCTACTCCTCACCCTCCAACATCACCCTCGCCTCATGCAGCCGCTCCATGTGGTTATCCTCTAACACAGGAAAGGCCAGGTTGAGGGACTTTAGTTTTTGGCACACTAGGCTGGCCACCGCCAGACGGGTAAACCACTTGTTGTCGGCCGGAATAATGTGCCAGGGAGCCCAATCGGTGCTGGTGTGGCTAAACATGTCTTCGTAGGCGGCCATATAGTCTTTCCAATGGCCCCGTTCTTGCACATCAGCGATGGAAAATTTCCAGTTTTTTTCGGGGCGATCGATGCGTTCTAGAAACCGTTTTTTCTGTTCTTCCTTTGAGACGTTGAGAAAGAACTTCATCACCACGATGCCGTTGTTGACCAGGTATTTTTCGAAGTTGTTGATCTCCTCAAAGCGCTGCTGCCAAATATCTTTGCCCAAAGTGTTCTGGGGTAGCTGCTGCTGGTCTAGCAACGCAGGGTGCACCCGCACTATCAGCACCTCTTCGTAGTAAGAACGATTGAAAATGCCAATGTTGCCGCGCTCGGGCAGGGCTTTAAACGATCGCCACAGGTAGTCGTGATCGAGCTCTTCACTAGAGGGCTGCTTAAAGCTAAACACCTGGCAACCCTGGGGATTAACCCCCGACATCACATGTTTGATGGTGCTGTCTTTACCTGCGGCATCCATCGCCTGAAAAATCAGCAGCAGCGCGTAGGTGTTTTGGGCGTAGAGCACGTTTTGGTAGTCGGCCAGTTCTTCAACGCTCTGCTGCAAAAGCTCTTTAGCCGTTTTTTTACTAAATTCGCCCGTAAAGCTGGGGTCAAAGTCTTTGATCCTGACCCGGTGGCTGGGCTTAACCATCATCGAGTCTGGGTTGAGGGCAGCTAGAAACAATTTAGAGTCCATGGACAGGTGACCTAGTGGTAGTCTTTCCCAGAAGATGTGGTCTAAAGCATAACTAACCTGGGCTGAGCCCGCCCTCTATCTGTCTCAACCCTTAACCTATCGACTTGCACTGCGCCGCTGGTCTCATCCTGTCTTCCCAGGGATGGCTGGTATTACGTCAGAATTGGAAGACAGCAGGTAATCGGGGGTGACAGCAATGGCGGGGGCTTACTTTACCGGGTGCGCGGTGTGGGCGTTTAAGGACTGGGTCGGCAGCTTTTACCCGAAGGGCAGCAAGGCGGGGGATTTTTTGCGGCTGTACGGCGATCGCATGACCGCTGTCGAGGGCAATACCACCTTTTACTCCATGCCCGATGCCAAAACCGTCGATCGCTGGGCTACCACCATGCCCCCCGGCTTTCGGTTCTGCCCTAAGCTGCCCCGCGCTTTCTCTCACCAGGGCAAGCTGATGCCCTTTGTAGACGAGGCGCACCGCTTTCTACAAACCTTAATGCCTCTCGGAGATCGGCTGGGGCCACTGTTCATTCAGCTACCACCCACCTACAGCCCTGAGCAGCTGGCCGATCTGCGAGACTTTCTCACCCGCTGGCCTCGGCAAACTCATCCGATTGCTGTAGAAGTGCGC
Organism: Nodosilinea sp. FACHB-131; assembly: GCF_014695395.1. Lineage (GTDB taxonomy): Bacteria > Cyanobacteriota > Cyanobacteriia > Phormidesmidales > Phormidesmidaceae > Nodosilinea. The sequence continues at coordinate 82,193 of NZ_JACJOF010000032.1, read as the reverse complement.
CACCTTGACTGGTTTGCCGAACCCCACAGCACCCGCCTAAACCAAATGCTGAGCAGCCTGGGCGTAGGCCGCGTGCTGCTAGATACCCGTCCCGTCTACGACTGTATCGACACCCTCGATGACGACCCCCAGATTGGCTCCGAGCGTAAGAAACCCAGGGTGCCGCTCCAGCCCGAGGTGACGGCTCCGTTCACAATCGTTCGCTACATCAGCCATCCCAACTTGGCTTATAACCAAACCTATTTCGATGAATGGGTGCCCCGGCTGCGCCAGTGGCTAGAGGCTGGTACCGACATATATTTCTTTGCCCACTGCCCCCAAGAGGCCAAGTCGCCAACGGTGGCCCGCGAGGTCTACCACCGGCTTCAGCAGGCTGGGGTTGCTTTACCCCCTCTGCTGTGGGATGTAGCCGAACAACAAAAAGCCGAGGAAGACAACTCCTCGGCTCAGCTCAGTTTGTTTGGATGAATAAATAAATGGCCCTGATTAGACGACAGCCCTAGCTATGGCTAGTCATTTTCCCAATCTTCGCGGCCCATGAGGTCGCCAACGCGATCGCGCAGCAAAAACCCTGAAGACTCTAGCTCGGTTTCCACCACGGCCCATTCGCGGGCGGGGATGTGGCGGCAAAGGGTATAAATCGGTTGCTGACGGCTAACCACACCCTTTTGAACCAGCTGTCGAGCTTCGTCACGAATAATATCGATGGAATAGTGGAGGGACTGAAGCATAGCTAAACCCAGTAACGACAGAGGAGCTGCAAAGGTAAAAGTCAAGTAAGCCAGACAAGAATCTTTAGATTCTGTGTTCTAGTTTACTGATACTTTTAAGGATTTGGCTAGCAGCTCTCACTTATTCTCGCCTTAATCCTCCACCGGCACCATTAACAAATGCTGTAATTTTCCCCTTAGCACACTCTCCAAGTGTGACGAGGCTGTAACATGCGATTTTTGCTTGGATACTATGCAGATATTGCATAGCGCGCTGCTAGCCTCCCTCTAAGCCTTCCCTCAGACCTGGCTTGAATTGCAGTGCCAGCGGCGTGACATTGCGACCCTTTAAATTTTCGGCATCGTCCGGCTCGGTTCGGTAGGCTAGATCTAGGGTCGCTACTGGCGGTGCCTGGGTTAGCGGCTGACCGCTCCCTTGCCTTAACCCAAGTCGTCGCTGGTGCTACCTGCGCCATCCACCCTCTACCGGGAGAATAGGTCGTGAGCGTAACCGACGAACTCTTTCACCGGGCCAACGATTTATGCCGCCGCCGCGCCTTCGAGCAGTGGCATCGGCGGCAGAGCAAGCAGCAAATTTTGCGATCGCAGGTCGGCTTTCAATCTTTGCCGCCCACGCGTCCTCAACCCTGCCAGGGCTGCACCAACTACCACGGCATCGCCTACGGCACCAGCCGCGCCAAGCGCTGTATGCTGGTGTGCGCAATCCATCCCCAGGGGTGGCAAGGGGGTGGGGTTTGTCCTGACTGGCGGGGGGAGTAGGGGCGTAGGGAAAGTTTTGAATTTTGAGTTTTGAATTTTGAACTTGGTCGGATGCAGCAACTCAAAACTAAGCACTCAAAACTCTCTACCTCTCCCTCAACACTCCCCGCAGCCGCTGACTCACCCCATCCACAGCAAAAGTCAGCACCACAAAAACGCTTAGCGTTATCATCACGCCGCTGTAGTCGAAGCTGCTGATCTGCTCGGTGAGCAAACGGCCTAGACCGCCGGCCCCCACCAGGCCCACAATCACGGTTTCGCGCAGGCAGACTTCCCAGCGGTAGAGAATGTAGGCCAGAAAGCGGCCCAGGTTTTGGGGCAAGATACCGTAGGCCACAATCGCACTGGGGCTGGCTCCTAGGGTGCTAAGGGCGCGAACGGGGCGATCGTCGAGATTTTCGTTCACCTCGGCCATCAGCCGGCCAAGAATGCCGAAGTTGTGCAGGGCGAGGGCTAGTGCTCCCGGCAGCACGCCAGGAAACAGCATGTAGAGCAGCACCAGCGCCCAGATCGGAGCGGGGATGGCGCGGCTGACCAGTAGCACAAGCCGACTTAAGCCCAGCAATATATAGGCCACCCAGGCAGATTCCCCCTGCTGCCCAACGGGACGCAGCAGCCCCCCCGGCAGCAAAAAGTTCTGGGCAGCGGGCAGCGAGAAGAGCATGCCGCCGAGCCCGGCCAGGGCGATCGCCACCATCGACATCGCCACCGTCAGCCAGGAGAGCTGAGCTAACTTCACCAGCTCAGCCCAGGTTGGCAGGGGCGGCCAGCCGGTGCTCAACAATTCACCCAAGAGGCGCTGGGTGCGGGCCGACCCCAGTACCCCCACATCTAGCCGCAGCCACCACCAGCTCAGCGGGATCGCCGCGATCGCCCCCACCCACGACAGCTTTAAGAATCCGTCTTGTCGCGGGGCTTGATGGGCAAGCCGAGAAGCAACTCCCGGTTTGCGGTTGATGTTGAGGCGGCTGGTGAAGCCCATGCGGCGACGCACTATGGCGCTCCAGGCATCGACTGCGCCATTGAGCACAATCAGCGCGTAGAACCCCGTCCACAGCTGCTCATAGCGCAGAGATTGCAGGCTGAGAAAAATCTCGTAGCCCAGGCCTCCGGCTCCGATAATTCCCAAAACGGCGGATGCCCTGAGGGAACATTCAAAGCGGTAAAAGGTGTAGGAGAGGAGGTTGGGTAGCGCCTGGGGCAGTAGCCCGTAGATAAAGGCGGCCAGCGGCGGCGTGCCAGCATTGAGCAGGGCGTGGAGCGGTTCGGGGGGCGTCTCATCCAAAATTTCTGAGAAGACTTTGGCGACGATCGCCCCAAAGGGAATCGCGATCGCCAACACCCCCACCAATGGGTTTAGCCCTAGTACTTGCAGCAGCACCAGCCCCCAGATCAGCTCGTGGATGGCGCGGGGAAAGGCCAGCAGCCCCCGCACCCCTAGCCACATACCTCGCCGCAGCCCCTCAGCCTTGCCAGGGAGAACCAACTGCCACCATACGGCTGAGGAAAGCAGCCCGCCTACCATCCCCAACCCCACGCTGAGGGTCGTGCCCAGCACCGCGTAGGCTAGGGTGACCAAGGCGGCGCGGCCCATGAGCACAACAAACTCGGGGCTGAGGTCGGGCTGCAGGCTGGCGGTCAAAAACTCTTGTAGCTGGGGCCACCCGCCCAGATTTATTAGGTCTATTCCTGGTCGCCCTAGCCCCGCCTGGTAGGCAGCCAGGCCCAGAGTCAGCAAAACCCCCAGAGCGCTGGCGGTTTTTGGGTTCCAGAGGCTCGGTCGCAGCGGTATGGTGATAGTCTGTTGGGTGTTAACCATGCTCAGGTCGTCACCCCGCTATGGATGTCATGTTCCAGACCCACGGTTTTCTTTCGCAAGATGCTTCTCTGCCCTCTGTAGACCAGCTGCTGCGCCCCATTACCTTGGGCGATGGCGACAGTTTCAGCGGCTATTTTACCGGAGTTGAGCTACCTGCCGTGGCCGGAGTGACCGGATTTACGGTAGATACAGAGGCGCTATCCCCAGTGCTGGCCCAGCAGTTCGACCAAGACATTTTGGGGGATATGGTCGAAATTTGGAACAATTTTGTCGAGTCAGGACAGTTGTGGGCGCTGCTCTTCGGTATTGTGCTGGGATATTTCATCCGCAACCTGACTGCTTTCTAAACCAGACCGCACAATAATGCAAACGCCCTCTCCCCAAACCTGGAGCCAGCGCTTTGAAACAGCGCTGCATCCTGCGATCGCGCTCTTTAACGCCAGCATTGGCTTCGACATCCAGCTGCTTGAGTACGACCTCACCGGCTCAGAAGCCCACGCCAAAATGCTGGTTAAAACAGAGATCATCAGCCCTGAGGAGGGTGAACAGATCGTCACCGGTTTAGAGACCATTCGCCAGGAGTACCGCCGGGGCGAGTTTAAGCCTGGGGTCGAGGCGGAGGACATCCACTTTGCCGTGGAGCGGCGGCTGACGGAGCTGATTGGTGATGTGGGCAAAAAGCTGCACACGGCCCGCAGCCGCAACGACCAGGTGGGCACCGACCTGCGCCTTTACCTGCGCGCCCAGATCGAGGCCATTCAGGGACAGCTGCGCCAGTACCAGCAGACCCTGCTGAGCATTGCCGAAGAACATGTGGAAACCCTGATTCCGGGCTATACCCACCTTCAGCGGGCGCAGCCGCTCAGTTTGGCTCACCACCTACTCGCTTACTTCGATATGGCCCAGCGCGACTGGGAGCGGCTCCACGACCTGCAAAAGCGGGTGAATATCTCGCCCCTGGGCTGCGGTGCTCTGGCGGGGACGACCTTCCCCATCGATCGCCAGTATGCCGCTGAATTGCTGGGGTTTGAGAAAGTCTACGGCAACAGTTTGGATGGGGTGAGCGATCGCGACTTTGCGATCGAGTTTGCCTGCGCCGCCAGCCTGATCATGGTGCATCTGTCGCGCCTCTCGGAAGAGATGATTCTCTGGGCGTCGGAGGAGTTTAGCTTTGTCACCCTCAACGACAGCTGCTCCACCGGCTCCAGCATTATGCCCCAGAAGAAAAACCCCGACGTGCCCGAGCTGGTGCGGGGCAAAACCGGCCGTGTCTTTGGCCATCTGCAGGGGCTGCTGGTGATGATGAAGGGTCTGCCTTTGGCCTACAACAAAGACCTGCAAGAGGACAAAGAGGCAATCTTCGATACGGTCAACACCGTGCGCGGCTGTGTGGAAGCCATGACCATCTTGCTGTCCGAAGGGGTCAACTTCCGGGTGCCCCGCCTGCGCCAGGCCGTGAACGAAGACTATTCCAACGCCACCGACGTAGCCGACTACCTAGCCACTAAGGGTGTGCCCTTCCGCGAGGCCTACAACCTAGTGGGCAAGGTGGTGAAGACGTCCCTGGCGGCAGGCAAGCTGCTGCGGGAGCTGACCCTGGCAGAATGGCAGGCCATTCACCCCGCCTTTGCAGACGACATCTACGCGGCGATCGCCCCTCAGCAGGTGGTCTCGGCCCGCAACAGCTACGGCGGCACCGGCTTTGACCAGGTGCACCAGGCAATCGCACGGGCAAACCAGACCCTAGGAGAAGGCTGATGATTAGCCTCTGCATGATCGTGAAGGACGAGGCCGCCACCCTGGCCCGCACGCTTGAGTCTGTGCAGGGCGTGGTGGGCGAGATCGTGGTCGTCGATACCGGATCGGTGGATAACACTGTGGCGATCGCCCAATCCCACGGAGCCAAAGTTCACCGCTTTGCCTGGGAAAACGATTTCGCCGCTGCCCGCAACGAATCGCTGCGCCATGCCACAGGGGACTGGGTGCTGGTGCTCGACGCCGACGAGGTGCTGCTGAGCGCAACCGCCCAGGTGCTGCAACAGCTCGACCAGGGACAACCTCTGGGAGATATTGCTGCCGAAGACGTGCTGGCCGTGAACCTGCTGCGCCTGGAGCTGGGTGCTCCCCAGGCACCCTACACGCTGATCACCCGCTGCTTTCGCCGCTTGCCCGAGATCACCTTCAACCGCCCCTACCACGAAACTGTGGACGACAGTGTAGCGGCGCTGCAAGCGCAGGCTGCTCGCTGGCAGGTGGTTACCCTGGGCGAGGTAGCCATTCACCACACCGGCTATGACCCGGCTGTCGTCGTAGAGCGGGGCAAGTTCGATCGCGCCCGCACCGCCATGGAGGGCTACCTGGCAGAGCATCCCAACGACGGCTACCTGCTGAATAAACTGGCGGCCCTCTACGTCGAGTCTAACCAGGCTGAACTGGCCCTGCCACTACTCAACCGCGCCCTAGCTCAGGCCGACACCTTGGACGAATTGACCTGCTACGAGCTGCACTACCACCGCGCCCTAGCTCTAGCCGACCGACCCACCCAGGCCGCCAGCGACTACGAAGCCGCCCTAGCCTTGGCCGTCCCCCCCATGCTCAAGCTGGGCGCTTGGATCAACTACGGCAGCCTGAAAAAGGCCCAGGGCGATCTAGAGGGGGCAATTGAATTGTTTCAAAAGGCGATTGAGGCCGACCCCACCCTGGCGATCGCCCACTATAACCTGGGCACCGCCCACCGCAACCGAGGCTATTTAGATGAGGCGATCGCCGCCTACCGCCAGGCGATCGCCCTCAACCCCAACTATGCTGAAGCACACCAAAACCTGGGGGTAGCCCTGTTTAAGCTGGGGCAGTTGCCTGAGGCGCTGCAGGCCTTTAAGCAAGCGATCGCCCTTTATGAGGTTACCGACCCTGCTACGGCTGCCGGCCTGCGCAGAGGAGTCAGCGCTTTGGGCATCTCACCCCTATTGCTGGCTCAGGCGGGCTTTATGTAGGTGTAGCGCCACTGAAAATTCGCTGGAGTGAGTACCAAGAGATGAAGAAATTGCCAGCACAGAGGTGACTTTGTGCTGGAGTGTAGGTTTGATCTGGAAATCACGAACGCCTAGCGGCGATCGCCGGCTTCGTGCCATTTCTACTTGGAGTAGCGGTTGTCGTTCCAGTCAAAGTTAGGGCCTGCCTGGGCTGAGCCAGGATTGTGGGTTTTCTTCCACGAGACCTCAGAGCCGTAGGTGCCGGGCCGCCAGTAGTGGCTATGGTCAGGGTCAGCGGTGGCGGTCACGTCAGGAGCATCGTTGCGGTAGCGGGTGCGGTGCGATGTCTCTTGAGCCGGGGCTGTGGGTGGTTGGTCGCCACGACGGCCAAGCAGGGACCGCAGGCGATTGATCGCTCCATCCCAACTGAGGTCGGGTTGCTTCAGCAGATCGCGTAGGGCATTGAGGGCAACACTGGCCGCGTCGTCTTGCTTGTTGTGTAGCGGCTCAGACGCTCGAATCGGATCGACCTGCACAGCAGCAAAGGCTTGGCGAACTGCGCTTTTAATCTGGTTATGAAGTTCTCGCTTGGCCTTTTCATACTGAAGCTGCCGACCCTTCTCACTGGAAGCGTAGAGCGAGGGCAAGCGGTTAAGGGCATAGGTTTCAACTTCTACCCGCTTGAGATACTTCAGCATGCGGGGCTGCATGGTTTTGACCTGCTTTTCTACCTCTTCGGTGACGAGCAGTTCCATCACATTCATGTAGGTATGTCTTGGAACGTCGTGATCAATTTTCATAGGGAACCACACTTGCTATTGAATGAATCGGTGCAAAGCCAGAAAACTCTGGTTTGCCATAAAGATGCTCCTGCTTAGTCACTCGTTGCCGAAACCACAAATCAAATTAGGTGTGACAGATGATAGCTGCACTGAATGGCGTACCGCCCTAGCAACAGTATGCCCAAATAGATTCCGGGAACCTACTGAAGAATATCTGAGCCTCTATACTAACCTTGCCAGTGAAAATGCCCATAGGGCTATATTGCCAAACCCCGATAAAGCCGCGCAACCGTAGCCCTTCAAAATGTTGCGGCTTGTTTCAAAGGTTTATATCCCAGGGAAAGGGGAGGGCCGCTTTCCCTGGGTGTTGGGTAGCCTAGACCTTTAGCAGGTCGGCGTTGAGTCGTTTAAAGGCGAGCCGCTCATTCTCGACATCCACATAGATGGTGTCGCCTTCGCCAAACTCACCTCGTAGGATCGACTTGGCAATTTGAGTTTCGAGCTCGCGCTGGATGGCGCGCTTCAGCGGGCGCGCTCCGTAGACGGGGTCGTAGCCCACTTCCGCCAGAAAATCGAGGGCCGATTCGCTCAGCTTCACCGCCATCTTGCGGTCTTCGAGCCGGACTTCAAGCCGAGCAACTTGCAGTTTGACAATTTCCCGCAGTTGCGACTTGAGCAATCCGTGGAAGATGATCATTTCATCGACTCGGTTGAGAAACTCGGGCCGGAAGTTGCCTCGCAGGGCATCCATCACCCGCGATTTCATCTCGTCGTACTTGGCGTCGTCGCCGGCCACGTCAAGAATGAACTGAGAGCCGATGTTGCTGGTCATGATGATGATGGAGTTTTTGAAGTCCACCGTGCGACCTTGGGCATCGGTGACGCGGCCATCGTCAAGAATTTGCAGCATGACGTTAAATACGTCGGGGTGAGCCTTCTCGATCTCGTCGAACAGAATCACCGCAAAGGGGCGGCGGCGAATCGCCTCGGTAAGCTGACCGCCTTCGTCATAGCCGACATAGCCCGGAGGCGCACCGATCAGGCGTGAGACGGCGTGCTTCTCCATGTATTCAGACATGTCGATGCGCACCAGGGCCTCTTCGGTGTCGAACAGGTAGGCGGCTAGAGCCTTAGCCAACTCGGTCTTGCCGACGCCGGTAGGGCCGAGGAAGATGAAGCTGGCGATCGGACGGTTGGGGTCGGCGAGGCCAGCCCGCGATCGCTGAATCGCATCAGCCACCGCCGTTACCGCTTCCTCCTGGCCGATTACCCGCTGGTGCAGTTCGTCTTCGAGCAGCAGGAGCTTCTGCATCTCCGACTGCACTAGCTTGCTGACCGGAATGCCCGTCCACTTAGAGATAATTTCAGCGATGTCTGCTTCAGTCACCTCTTCGCGCAGCAGGGTTTTGCCGGTGGTTTGGGTGTCAGCTAGCTGGGTTTCAGCGGTTTCAAGCTGGCGCTGCAACTCGGTGAGCTTGCCGTACTTGAGTTCGGCGGCCCGGTTGAGGTCGTAGTCGCGCTCGGCCTGCTGAATTTCAATGTTGACCTGGTCAATCGCTTCTTTGATCGACTGAATGTTGTCGATGGTGTCTTTCTCCGACTGCCATTGAGCATTCAGGGCGCTCTGCTGCTCCTTGAGGTCGGCCAGCTCCTTTTCAATCCGCTCCAGGCGCTCCATAGAGGCCGCGTCGACTTCTTTTTTCAGCGACAGCCGCTCCATTTCGAGCTGAAGAATTTTGCGATCGACCTCATCCAGCTCTTCGGGCTTAGAGGTAATCTCCATCTTCAACTTGGCGGCGGCTTCATCCACTAGGTCGATGGCCTTGTCGGGCAGGAAGCGGTCTGAAATGTAGCGGGTCGAGAGGGTGGCGGCAGCTACCAGGGCGCTGTCGGAGATTTTGACCCCGTGGTGCACCTCGTAACGTTCTTTCAGGCCGCGCAGAATGGAGATAGTGTCGGGCACAGTGGGCTGATCGACGTAGACCTGCTGGAAGCGGCGCTCTAGGGCAGCGTCTTTTTCAATGTATTTGCGGTATTCGTCTAGCGTCGTCGCGCCGATGCAGCGCAGCTCACCCCGAGCCAGCATAGGCTTGAGCAGGTTGCCCGCATCCATAGCCCCCTGAGTGGCCCCGGCCCCCACTACAGTGTGAATCTCGTCGATGAAGAGAACGATCTGCCCTTCGGAATCAGTGACTTCTTTGAGCACCGACTTGAGGCGTTCTTCAAACTCGCCGCGATACTTAGCCCCGGCAATTAGGGCGCCCATATCGAGGGCGATCAGCTGGCGGTCTTTGAGGGATTGGGGCACGTCGCCGCTGACAATGCGCTGGGCTAAACCTTCAGCGATCGCAGTCTTACCCACCCCCGGTTCACCGATCAGCACCGGGTTATTTTTGGTGCGCCGCGAGAGAATTTGGATGGTGCGACGAATCTCATCGTCGCGGCCAATCACCGGGTCGAGCTTGCCTCTCCGGGCGGCGTCGGTGAGGTCGCGCCCATATTTCTCAAGGGATTGATACTTGCCTTCGGGATTTTGGTCGGTCACTTTTTGGGTGCCTCGAATATCTTGAATCGCCTGCTTGAGCTTGGCTTCGCTCAAGCCCAAATCTTGAAACAGCGCTTTACCGAAGCGGGTGTCGCCAGGGTAAGCCAAAATCAGGTGCTCGATAGAAATATATTCGTCACCGTAGTCTTTTTTGTAGCGGTCGGCGCGATCGAGCAGGGCATCGAGGGATTTGCCCAAGTATACCGATGAGCCACTGCCCGAGACCTTAGGCTGACTGTTGATAAAGGCTTCGGTGCGATCGCGCAGCACCTGCCCGTTCATCCCCAGCTTGGCAAAAATGCTGCTGGCCAAACCATCTTGATCGAGCAGCGCCAGCATCAGGTGGTCGCTCTCGATCTGCTGCTGCTGGGCCTGCTTGGCAATATCCTGCGATCGCACAATGGCATCCCAGGCTTTTTCAGTAAATTGGCTTTGGGTGGGTTGCATAGGCTTCGCTCTCTCGAGTTACTCCATAGGAATCTCTGTATGGTTGCATTGTATGAAGAGTGGCCCATCCAGCAGGATCGGTGTTCACGATTGTTCTCAGGCGGGTTGCCGTCTCCAGCTTGAATCCCAGCTTCTATGTAATCCCAAGTGAATCGCAAAAATCTGTAGGGTAGGCATCTTGCCTGCACGGGCAAGATACTTTTGTTCTCGGATCTGTGTTCCTCAAAAAAACTAGGGTTCAGAATCTTGAGCGATTCTGAACCCTAATGAGCAGTGCCGTTCAAGGGCGACTAGCTTCGGTTAATAACTGGCGCGATCGCCCTACCAGGGCCGCCAGTTGCCCCAGTCTTCGTTAAAGATCGAGGTATTCGGGAACTGCACCGGGTTGCCGCTGCTCTGCAACTCGGTCCGCAGCTGGTCGAGCAGGGGCTCGTAGCTGGGTAGGTCATCCACTAGCTCGTAGGGCAGCACCCCGTTGCGCAGCGAGAAGTCGATGGAGTGAGCCGCAGCGGCCCCTACCGACCATTCAAAGGAATGCACTCGGTAAGCGGCGGCGGCGCTGTAGCTAGCGGCGATGCTCTTGCTGGCTACCAGCATGTTGTCTACCCGCTGGGGAATCATCGCCCGCAGGGGAATTTGGGCAGGGTAGGCCTGGCCGTGGGCCTGACGCACGCCGGGGCGCTCGATGTTGCCGGGAGCCTCTGCCGGGTAGTCAGCCATGCAGGGGTGAAAGTCGATCGCATACTGGGCAATGCCCACGGTGTCGGGGTAGAGGCGCGATCGCGCTCGAATCGGGAACGTATTCGGGTCAGCATCGGGCTCAAAGGTATCTATCGTTCCTAGACCAGCCAGATAGCGACGCAGGGACGTATAGGTATCCTCATCCAGGTTCTCTCGGTAGAACTCAGCGGTAAAATCGTTCCACGAAAAGTCGACCTCGCTGATCATGAACCCGTTTTCGTAACCGTAGGAGGGCCGACCAATAATCCGCCTCGCCTCGCGAATGTAGGGATACTTCGACAGGCCGTGGGCCGTATTCATTGGCGAATCTAGCCCAGTCAGGTAGCGGTTATAGGGCTCAGGCTCCTTCCAAGAATCGTCAATCTGCGAGTCGGTGGTGCCGGTGGTCAGCCAATAGAAAAAGCCGATCGCATTCTCTTCACCCTTGCGCAGAGTGTCGGCCCGCAGACCCCCCAGCCAGCCGCCCGGCTCTAGCTGACCACTGGCCGCCAGCTGGTCTTCGGTCAAAATCAGGTTATCCAGCTCGGTGCCGGGGCGGTAGTCGTTACCCCAGGTCCAGTTCTGCATCGAGATGTCGCCCACACCTGGACGAGGTACCCCAGAGATTTTCGCCTCAGTTTGGGGCGAGGCATTCCACAGGCGGCGGTAGGTAAAGACAAAGTCGAAGTGGTCTTGGGCCGTTTTCAGCGAGTCGCGCTCGCGCTCCCAGCTGTAGTAGGGCGCATAGGTGCTGTAAAACTCAGGAATATCGTAGGTCTGCGGCTCGGCGGTGCGCTCCATGGCAAAGGTGTAGGTAAAGCCCTGGGTGCAGTAGGGGTCGCGCTCTTGCACGGGCGACGAAGGGTTGAGGGGCGACCTTGGGTCTAACCCCAGCTCGTAGGGCACATTGGCCAGGGCGATCAGCTCGCCGGTCTCGGTGGCCTCAACCACAAACCAGTCCACTTTGCTATCGGGGGCATTTTCTACCCGCTCTAGCTCGATGCCAGCGGGCACAAACTGAATAATCTCCTTTGACAGGCGGGCTGAGTCGTCGTAGGTGTAGGCGTCTTCAATAATTTCGGAGAGAAAGTCGGTGTTGAGGGGTGCGGTGCCCGGTGCGGGGCTGTGGCGAATCGCGACGACCTCTTCAATCTGGGTGCCATCGGCGCTCAGGCTCAGGTCTTTGACCACCGTATTGGGAAACCACTTGAGTTCGCCGCCGCCCTTGCGCTCGGCTTCGGCCAGCATTTCCATCAAGATGGCGTTGGCATCGGCGGGCAAGAAGCAGGAGGCACTCACCCAACAGCCGCCGGGGTTGAGCTTGCCGTATTTGCGCTCGACGCGATCGCGCAACTCCTTGTACCCCCGCGAATAAAACAGCTGCCGCCGCTGCTCCCGTGACTCATCCAGTGCCGTGGTGCCCTGGGATGAGATCTGCCCCCCTACCCAGTCGGTCAGCTCGGTCATGCAGACCGTGTGGCCCATCATCAGGCTTTCGTAGGCGGTTGCGGTACCGGCGAGGCCACCGCCAACAATCAGCAGCTCGCACTCTACGACCTCGTCAGGAGTTTGGGGCAGCTGGGCCACGCGGGGCGACACTGACTCCTGGGCCTGGGCGTTGCCGATTGGGAAAGGAATGGAACCGGCAACCAGCGTTGAGGCTAAAAGGGGAGCCGTTAGGGCGCGAAAAAAGCGTTTCATAGCAAACCAAAGGGGGCGTATCGATTGCACCCTCTAGCTTATCGGCTGTTTGTAAGGTTCGGCTATAGGTGGCGAGAGGTTCGGCATCGATAAAGGTGAATGTAGAGATGTGGCACGCACCTAACTGTAGACAGATTTCATTTTGTAGAGATATTACGTGTTGCAAAACACTTTTACCGTTAGCCCCCTAGAGCAGTTTTGCTTGATTAAGCTTGCAGTATGCAAACTCGTAGTGAGTATGACTTAATACCTACTCAAGTTTGTGAACCCGACTAGTACTCAGTCAAACTCCAGCCATGCTGGGCCAACTCGATAGATTTGACCGTTTTTGCCAACGTCGTGCGCAAGTCGTTGGTTAACGAGTCAGTCACTCTACTCATCAATCTCTTAGTTAAGAAGGGCCTAACTGATATTGAATGCGAGTAAGGAGCTGGGCACATGTTTTTCAGCTATGAGGGCCAGCATGTCCCTCAAGTCACCTTTCGAATGTTTGCAGAGGTAGGCGGGTACGAGCTTTCGACGGCGGATCTTTTTGATCACAAAACCGTGGTGGCATTTGCAGTGCCGGGAGCTTTTGCCTGCCCACATTCTCCGGTTCAACTGTTAGCCTACAACGAGTTTGCCACGGTTTTTCGAGCGAACGGCGTCGACGAAATTCTTTGCATTTCGGTAAATGATCCGTTCTCGCTAGCGGCTTGGGCCCAAGCAGAAGGAGCCGATCAGGTGCGCTTTATCCCCGATGTAAATGGTGACTTCACCCGCCAAATGGGGATGATGGTAAACCTTTTTGACAAAGGGATGGGATACCGATCTTGGCGCTATTCCATGCTCGTAAAAGATAGCGTGATCGAAAAGATGTTTGTCGAACGAGAGGGCTTTGAGGCGATGCCGATGGTTTCCAATGCTGAGACGATGTTGAACTATATCAATCCAGAAGCTAAGCAGCCGGAGCAGACGGCTGTGCTGATGCAGATGTGGCGAACGATGCTTTCTACCTAAAAAAAGATAGTTACGCAGAGAAGAAACAAACTCACCTAAACCACAATCAGGAAAGGAATTATGACGAGTAGCCAAATGAGATGTCCGTTCCCAATGAGTGGCAAGCTAATGGAAATTTGGCGAGCCATATCATCTGTCCTGGCATCGAGTAGCGCAGAAAAGATCGAGGCCAGTACGCCCCAGCCGACGACATCCGATGCCGTCAGTAGCACCAGCAAATGCCCTGTCTTGTCTGGACCTCGAACTCGGATTGGCACTTCGAACCAAGAGTGGTGGCCGAATGCTTTGAATTTGAACATTCTCCATCAGCACTCAGCCAAGGCCAATCCGATGGGAGAGGACTTTAACTACGCTGAGAATTTCAAAAGTCTTGATTTAGCGGCCGTCAGGGCAGATATCTATGAGCTGATGACCACGTCACAGGACTGGTGGCCCGCCGACTATGGTCACTATGGGCCGCTCTTCATTCGGATGGCGTGGCACAGCGCCGGCACCTATCGGATTGGCGATGGCCGCGGTGGGGCGGGTTCGGGTAGCCAGCGGTTTGAGCCGCTCAACAGCTGGCCCGACAATGCCAACCTTGACAAGGCACGCATGCTGCTTTGGCCAATTAAGCAGAAATACGGCAACAAAATTTCTTGGGCCGACCTGATGATCTTCGCCGGCAACTGCGCCCTGGAATCGATGGGCTTCAAAACGTTGGGCTTTGCGGGCGGGCGCGTGGACGTCTGGGAACCAGAGCTAGACATCTATTGGGGCTCCGAAAAAGCCTGGCTCGGCAATGAGCGTTATGAAGGCGATCGCGTGCTGCTAAACCCCCTCGCTGCCGTTCAGATGGGCCTGATCTACGTCAACCCAGAAGGGCCTGATGGCGAGCCTGACCCGCTGGGCTCAGGGCGTGACATTCGCGAAACCTTTAAGCGGATGGCGATGAACGACGAGGAGACCGTCGCCCTCACTGCGGGTGGCCATACCTTCGGCAAATGCCACGGGGCGGGCGAAACAACCCACGTCGGGCCTGAGCCGGGGGGGGCTACCATCGTCGATCAGGGCCTGGGTTGGAAGAACGCTTTCAACACGGGAGTCGGCGTCGATGCGACCACTAGCGGTATCGAAGGTGCATGGACCCCCACGCCGACGCAGTGGGACAACAGCTACCTCGAAACTCTGTTCAAATATGACTGGGAGCTGACTAAGAGTCCCGCTGGCGCGTGGCAGTGGAAGCCCAAGGGCGATGCTGGCGCGGGTACGGTGCCCGACGCCCACGATCCGTCGAAGCGGCACGCTCCCATGATGACCACCGCAGACATGTCCATGAAGGTGGACCCCACGTATAACCAGATTGCCCAGCGCTACCGCGACAACCCAGACGAGTTCGCAGAGCAGTTTGCCAAGGCCTGGTTTAAGCTGACGCACCGCGATATGGGACCGCGATCGCGCTACCTCGGCCCTGAGGTGCCCCAGGAAGAGTTTCTGTGGCAAGACCCTGTCCCCGCCGTTGATCATGACTTGATTGACGAGCAGGATATCGCCGCGCTCAAAGCTAAAATCCTTGAATCAGGGCTGTCGGTTTCCCAACTGGTTTCTACCGCCTGGGCGTCGGCATCCACGTTCCGCTGCTCTGACATGCGCGGTGGGGCAAACGGGGCCCGCATTCGTTTGGAGCCTCAGAAGAATTGGGAGGTCAACCAGCCCGAGCAATTGGCCACGGTGCTGCAAACCCTGGAGCGCATTCAGCAGGAGTTCAACAACTCACAGTCGGGCGGCAAGCGGGTTTCGATCGCAGACTTGATCGTGCTAGGCGGCTGCGCCGGCATTGAGCAGGCGGCGAAAACCGCCGGTCACGACGTGACGGTGCCCTTCAAGCCAGGACGCACCGATGCTACCCAAGAGAAAACGGATGTAGAATCCTTTGCTCCCCTGGAGCCGACCGCAGACGGGTTCCGTAACTACACGAGCGGTAGGCACAGCGAATCCCTTGAAGAATTGCTGATCGATCGGGCGCAGTTGCTGGGCCTGTCAGCTCCTCAGATGACGGCTCTTGTCGGTGGCCTGCGCGTTTTGGGGGCAAACTTTGGCGGGTATAAGCATGGCGTCTTCACCGATCGCCCTGAAACTCTAACCAACGACTTCTTCGTCAACCTGCTCGACCTGGGGGTGACCTGGAAGGCAACCTCTGAGAATGAGTATGAATTTGAGGGCAGCGATCGCAAGACCGGCCAACAAAAGTGGATCGCTACTCGCGTTGACCTGATCTTTGGCTCAAACTCGCAGCTCCGCGCCCTGGCGGAAGTCTATGGAGCTTTGGACTCGCAGCAGAAGTTTGTGAATGACTTTGTGGCGGCATGGGACCAGGTGATGAACCTCGATCGCTATGATCTGCGCTCAGTCTTAGCGGAAACCTCTACGCGCGGTTTCTAACCCTAGCGTGAGGCTGCGCTAGCTAGAGGTCAGAGGCAGAAATGAGAGCTGCGTTTCAACTCGTCTTGAAGCGCAGCTCTCTCTTTAAGGCTTGACGCCAAAGCTGCCTACAGCCCTGACTCGCGGCTAAAAAAATGATGGGATTGCCGGACTTCAACCCGTTAAGCCACATTCAGAGTAGAGCTAGCATCTCGATAAATTTCACTACTTGCCTTTAAGTGTAACGGGTCAGTTCAGCGGCACGAAGCAGCCCTCGAGACTTCACCGGAACGCTGTGCACTGCAACTAAGTAGTTAGGTACAAATACCGCGTTACTACTCCCTTAATTACTGTAGTAATAGCTCTTCGGAATGATGCAGAAGCTATAAACTTAGCCGAATATACTCTGGTAGAGTAAAATAATAAACCTGCATGACGACAGCCTTGATTACCGGAGCCTCTGCTGGCATTGGTGCAGCATTTGCCCAACAACTAGCAGCACATCAAACCGATCTTGTGCTGGTTGCTCGTTCACAGGACAAATTACAGGAACTTGCTCATTCCCTCAAGCATCAACATCAAATTCAAGTAGACATTATCGTCCAAGACTTGACAGCACCAGACGCGACAGAAATTATCTTTCAAACCGTACAGCAACTTGGACGATCGATCGACCTATTGGTCAACGATGCTGGCATTGGAGATTACGGTGATTTTGCTGAAAGCGATCGCAATTTTCAGCTCAAAACGGTGCAACTCAATATTGCGACAATTGTGGATTTGAGCCATCGCTTTTTGACTGGAATGCGGCAGCGTCGAACTGGAGGAATTATCAATCTGTCTTCGGTGGGTGCGTTTCAGTCTATGCCCTACTTCTCTATCTATGCGGCAACAAAAGCCTTTGTTCTCAGCTTTAGCGAAGCGTTGTGGGCAGAGAATCGCAGCTATGGAGTGCATGTGTTAGCTGTTTGCCCAGGACCAGTTGGCGTCAAGTTTTTTCAAGAAGCAGGGTTTCCATCGACCCTGGTTGATGTGGCTATAAAATTCGACACGCCGATTGAAACTGTTGTACGAGATGCCTTAAAAGCTTTTGAAAAGCGAGAGCCCATCGTGATTCCTGGCAATCCAATCAATCCCATTCTTGCTACGCTACCTAGGTTTGTGCCAAGAGAGTGGATTCCTAGCTTTTGGAAGTTGGTATTGGGATATAATTTCGAAAGATAATAATATTCCCACTTTCCATCTGTGGCTTAATAGAACAAACCAACTCTGATAAAGCAAATGAAACTACACCTTCATTTGCAATATCTAGTGCCTGAATTGTGCCCTAGGCAGGTTGTCGTGATGGACAACGCCAGACTTCAGCAAGATTAAAAAAATCTGGGCTCCGCTAAAACACCATTTTCGCGAGATGCTCAGCGATTTCGATATCCTCTGGAACGCCGTCGATGATGCCTTTAGAAACCTGTCCTAACTATCCCGTGCACTGCAATAGCTAAGCCGCTCATGCATCCGCTCCGAAGAGAAGCCTGCTCATTCGGGTCGGTTTGAGCGCATCGTTGGGCTTCCCCGCAGGGCAAAGCTAATACCTGTACACCTCAGGACTCTTGGCCGTATAAATCTCCCCATACACCATTACCGACTCTTCCCCCGGCAATAGCATTGGACGTGAGCGCCTCCCCAATAGCAGATTCCGCGCCGCCTGATTGAAATTATCACCTTCAAAACAGAACGTATCATGCAGCCCCAGGCTATAGCATTTCCCGGCGGCGTCTATAAATAGTTCTCCGTGCGAGTGGTGGTACTCTGCGATTCCAATGAGTTTCGTTTTAAGCAAATCATTCCACTTCCCCACGGCATCTTCACTGTCCTCGATTAAGCCGAAGATGATGTCGCTCGCTGCACATTCTTCGCCCAAGCCGACACGACCGACCTTCAAGCCACCGAATGTAGATAAGATCATGGCTGCCGGGTGCCCCTCCGGAATTAAACTTTGCGCTTTGTTCGGCAACGCAACGCTGTGCTCTGGGTACCAACCAGCGCTCTGAAAAAAAGGAAGTATGTCATTTGGAATTTCCATCACGCATATTTACTTTTGCTAAATGGTGGCGCTTTCTAGCCCTCCCTCGCTGCCGGGTTTAATTCACACAGAGAGGGGAAGCGTGCATTTTTGTTCGTTACTTTGCATTGCTAGCTCGATGATACGAATGGTGTCTCGCGACTCTTCGGGCTTGACCGCTAACTCAGCGCGTCCGGCGATCGCATCAGCTACGTTTTGATAATAGGCTTGGTAGCTACCCGCCAGCGTTTCCACCTGCCCTTCCACGTGCAGCCCGTCGATTTGCGTGTCGAGCATTCCCCAGCGCTCCTTTGGCTCCTCACCCCAGCCGGGTTCAGCCGGGGTGAGGCCGCGCTTTAGCGCCTCCTCTTGTGGGTCCATGCCATATTTGACGAAGGAGCCTGCCGTGCCGTGCAGAATGAAATGGGGTTCCGGCCCGCGCACCAGCATCCCCCCTTTGAGAATCACCTTCAGCCCGTCGTAGTGCAGTGTCAGATCAAAATTGTCGATAGCCTGGGCAAAATCGCGCTGCACTCTCAGGTCGGCCGTCACCATCTGCGGCAGGCCAAACAAAACCTGCGCCTGATCGATTAGGTGAGAGCCGAGATCGAAGAGGATGCCGCTGCCCTCGCCGGCTTCTTCTCGCCAGGCGTTAGGTCGGGAGAAATTTCTGAAGCGATCGTAATGGGCTTCATATTCAACCAGACGGCCCAGAAGATTGGTGCTCAATAACTGCTTTATGGTCTGAAAGTCGCCGTCCCATCGCCGGTTGTGGTGAACGCTGATCAGCCGGTTTTGCCTGTGCGCTAGATCGATCAACTGCTGGGCCTGAGCCGACGACGTGGTGAATGGCTTTTCGACCACAACGTGCTTGTTGGCAAGTAGGGACTGGCTGGCGAGGTCGAAATGGGAGCGGTTGGGGGTCGCGATCACGACTAGGTCAATCATTTCGTCTTGCAGGAGGGCGGCGGCATCCTGCACCACCTCGACTGATGGGTTGCGATCGAGCGAGGGGTCTTGGTGGCGCGTTACAACTTTCGTTAGCTGTAGGTGAGGAACTGACTGAATAACCGGCACATGGAAGGTGCGAGCCGCCATGCCATAGCCAATCAGCCCGACGCGGATTTCGTTCACCATCTAGCCACCAGAAGTATGTGTCACTGGGTTGCGCTTTACAAAAACGTTCAACGACCCGATGCAACGGCCGCATGAGTACCCGTAGTTCTGCGTCCGTCTGCTGCTATCGGTGGTTAGACCGCGATCCATATTGCAAGTGCTCTTGAATAGCAGCCGCTGCTGTTTGCATAGGGAAATGCCCCTGCTGGAATTTCCAGATCAAGCGAGCGGCACAGCGGATCCCAGCCGTCACTTGCTTCTCATTTTAGTAGTCTGTGTCCTAAAAACTCCGACTGATAACCTCTGCTTTGTCGGTACTAACGAAAGGTTGAGCTGCTTGGCTACTACTATAAAAGCTTTTCCATAAACACATTGCATGAACCATTGTTGTACCTCTCAATTGAGTAGAAGCCTAGTCTTTTGTAGAGTTTGATTGCCTGTAGTTGGCGCTCCTCATCGACGAGGTCTAGCCTCACTTTCTGGTAGCCTGACTGTTTGGCAAAGTCAAAAAGCCTCTGGGCCATTTTCCAGCCCCACCCTTGTCCTCGATACTCTTTGAGAAACCACATGCGCTTAAGTTCGCAAATTTCATCATTAAGTTTTCGGATTGCTCCAGTCCCTACAACTCGCTCGTTGTCTACCAAGACTAAGAACACACCGCTATTGTCAAAATAGTGCGCTCGCACCTGCTCAATGTCAGACATAGGGTCATAGCGCTTCAACTCCTTCTCGGTCATAATATCTTGCCAAACCTCTAGGCAAACCGTCGTGATGACTTGCTTGGCTTGTTCAGCCTGGTGTTGCTGAATGGGTCTGATCTCAACCACTGATCCTGTAAGTGTCAACAACTTTACAGAACTGAACCCGGCAACAGCTTTGTCTTTTTCATGCCATCGAGAGTGGTTAAATGCTAGACGAAAAGGCGCTGCATGTCTGCTCTGACCGAATTGTTGTGCGATCGCCATTGAATATTATCAAGCAGCACTTGCGTTTTGAATAATATCCATCCTCTTATTGTTCACAGTGCGGTAGTACCATCGACGAAACCTCAGTGAGGGTTCATCGGTAGGTACGTGGCATCCTTCATTTGTATTGGGAACTTCACTGGCTTGTGACTCAACCATTATGCGATCGTCGAGAGATGCGGCAAAAAACTGATCAAAATCAAAGTTACTTTGATCGACTCCGGGGTTGGGCAGCGCAACCTGCATAAATCGCATTTGTTGAGCATTGATAGGAATCGCAAACAAATGAGGACGTAGGGGCAGGCCACCTAGATCTAACTTGAGAACAACGTTGTTGGGCTGATGCCAATCAATCTCAACCCCGTAGGGCAAGGTGCTGAGTTGGTTTGTGACGGTCATGCCATCTGCTGTCGTAGTAATGCTAATTTGGGCGATCGCATCCTGGTGGGCTGGGTCATGAAATTCGCTACCAAATGAATCTCGATGGACAAAAGGGATGTGGAGATAGTCTAGCGAGATGTCGATCGCTCTTGTCCAATGGGCGTTCCAAATTTCGTGGTGAATCACGTAGCGATCGTTTGGCTCTAATAGGCTTGAGGGCAACTGTGGCTCTGGCACGTTTTCGGTTCCCGTAAAGACCCACAACATCCCTGCGATCACCCTGGTTGGCAACCTTGTGGCTGATAGCTTTGAGCGTTGAGCTGGGTTAAGCGAGTTAAACGGAACATGGGTACAGGCACCATTTAAGGCAAAACGCCAGCCGTGATAGGGGCATTCAAGGCAACCGTCTTCTGTGACTTGTCCGCGAGAGAGAGGCACACCGCGATGGGGACAACGATCGAGGAAGGCCGCAAACTGCTCGGCTGAATGACGGAATAGAACCAGCGATTCGCCAGCTAACTCAACGGCAAGGGGAGCCGATCCAATCTCAGCAGCGGGCAATACTGGAGTCCAGAAGTTCGGAAACATTTCAAACACAGCCAAAGTAGCTCCTTAAATTCTTGGGCGCTACCCAGCATAGAGGCCTGCTCCTGACAACGTTCTGTCACTGGAAGCCGGATGATTTTATTCGCTCCAGCTGAAACTCTGTGTAAAGGTCAAGACTGATCTCCTGGTCTGGACGTTCAGTATCTAAAGCAAAATCGAGCTGTTGGATGCGATCGACCCGAAAGTCTCTATAGGCTTTTCTAAAGATGCACCAGGTGCCAACGGTCCATTTCTCACCCCAGTAAAATAGCCCTAGCGGGAAAACAACCCGTTGAGACAGTTGCTCATTCAAGCTTAGATACGTAATTTTGACGGCTTGTTGCTGTTGAATGCTTTGATAAAGGTCGTTCCAGTGTCTTAAGCTTTGGTCGTTTAGAATCTCACCTAGCGCCCGAACGGGGGTGCGCGTCGGATCAAAGCTGCTTGGCGGCAGCACGGCGCCGATTTTGCTCAACAGTGTTTTTGCTGCTGCTGCTAAGTCGGTGCCGGTCGATTTTGACAGCATCTCAACACCCAGCATTAAAGCGGCAATCTCGTCTTGAGTTAGCGTTAGGGGTGGCAGCTCGAAGTTTTTATCCAGGGCGTAACCGACTCCAGGTTCGCCATAAATAGGAATGCCACTCAAGGAAAGATCATCGATATAGCGGTAAATCGTACGCACGGAAACACCAATCCGTTCAGCCAGGCGATCTGCTGTAATGGGTTGGTGAGATCTGATGAGATTTACTAATTGAAAAAGACGGTCAGCTTTCCTCATTCTATGCGTTGAATGGTCTTAATCTTTGAGTAGTATAACGTTCAAACCAACTGTGCATTGGGCTTGCAACACGCCATATTATATGCAGGAGATCGTGCGCTTAGGGTTAATTTGTTTGGCAAGAAAACTGTTAAGGAAGTTAGATTACGCTGGCGCTTTTCTCAATTTGAAGAGACTCAGTCCTCGATCGCCTCAATACCAAGCTGCTTAAGCTGCTCAAGGTTATCCGTTTGGGT
The DNA here is from genome assembly GCF_014695395.1 of Nodosilinea sp. FACHB-131. Classification (GTDB taxonomy): domain Bacteria; phylum Cyanobacteriota; class Cyanobacteriia; order Phormidesmidales; family Phormidesmidaceae; genus Nodosilinea. The sequence goes on along the minus strand of NZ_JACJOF010000032.1, from coordinate 60,198 downwards.
TACTAAGTCTATCGTTCCAAATCAACAACTGGCACAAACATCGCCATGGCTGCGATCGCAAATACGTCAATTATAGTTAGGGCACCTCGACTCATTTATCTTATTTGCAGAGTATGTGATCTAAATCCCTTGACTCCTCGTGCTTGCTTCTAACAGATTTTGAATTTTTCGAGATTTTCTTTATACATTCGATCACAGGGTTTTGTAATGTTTCTGTTTTCTCAAGGGTTGAAAACGCTGAGTGCCGTCGTGTGTTTAGTGACGCTTTGTCCGGCTGCTGTGGCCGTTCAAATTAGTCAAGCTACTGCCCCAGCAGTAATTCCGACTGAGAGCAGTGCGATCGATTGTGCAACAGAGCTTGCTCTGTTGGAGCAGTCTGCTGTAAATGGACTGGTTGATCAGGCGCGGCAGCATATCAATGATGGTCAGACCGAGGCAGCCGCGATCGCCCTAACTCAAGCGTTTGAAGCGATCGGGCAAGTGGAGAATGTTGCAGCCAAAGTTACGTTGCTTGATCAGATTATCAATAGTTATGAGGCTAGTGCCGATCGCAGCCTGTTGGAGCAACTGGTCAATCAGGCTAATCCAGCGCAGCGGCAGCAGGTTGCCGCCGTTTTGCCGCAGGCGGTGCAGGTCACGCAGAGCTTAAGCAGCGGCTATAGTGTCATAAAAACTCGAACTCTCACCTCGATCGCCCGTTACTACGGCATCTTGGAGCAGCCGCAGCAAGCTCAACCCGTTTTGACTCAGGCCTTGCAAGCCAGCCAGTCGATTCGCGGCGCAGAGTTTCAAACCAAAGCGTTGACTGACATTGCTCAAGTTTATGTAGCGACTCGTCAACTGCAAGCGGCTGTTCCTATCTTGGCGCAGTCGCTTCAGTTTGCTCAAGCTGCCACCTATTCCGATGCCAACCGCAGGGCATGGGCGCTAGAGCCAATCGCTCGACTCTATGCTCAGCTTGGCGAACCCGATCGCGCCCTGCAAGTCGCGCAGCAAATTGAGGATGCTCCTTACTACCAGTCCATCGCTATGATTGCTGTGATCGATGAATACTTGAAGGCTGGACAGCTCAATCAAGGTGGACAACCCAATCAAACTAGACTACTCGATCGCGCTGCTTCGATCGCCTTAGATATACCGGCGGATGACCAGAGAGCGATCATTCTCGGTGCGATCGCTGGTCGGTATGCTGGAGCCAGACAACCTGATCGCGCCGCCGACCTGTTGGGTCAGGCCCTAGAAATTAGCGCTCGCACTCGCACCACCGTTCCCGAACGGGAGCAGGCCGCCGTTGCGACCATAGTGCGATATGCCGCAGCGGGGCAACTTGATGATGCCCTGCGTCTCCTTGGCGATTTTGATGACCCAACGGCGAAAGCAACCGGGTACGGCGCGATCGCCTTGCTCTATGCCGAAGTCGGACAGACCGATCGCGCTCAGGCTACCTTAACTCAGGCAGTGCAAAACACTGCTGCGATCGCAGACATTAGTAGCCGTAACCTGGTCAGACAGCAGTTGATCGATCAGGCGGTGCAGAGCGGACAGTACGATCTGGCGTTGCAGGTGGTGCAGACGGTCGATCTGGCAGAAGAACCAGAACAGACATCCGTATCCTATAGTCGCGCTCAGGATCTTACCCAGCTTGCCAATCAAGCGATCGCCGCTAACCGCTATGATGATGCTCTGAAAATTGCGCAGGCCATTTCACCAACCTATGTTGAGTGGCGCGATCGCCTGTTTTTGCAGATTGCTCGCGGTTTTGCCGAGGCTGGAGATTTTGATCGTGCTCAAGCTATTGCCGAGCAAAATGTTGATCCTGGCTTTCAGGCTCAAGTTTTTGCGGTTGTTGCGGCCCAGGTTCAGCTGGTTGCTCAGCAGATTGATCCGGCGACTGAACTGTTCAATCAATCTGTTCGGCTGGCCAACACAATCGATTCTGCTGCTGCCAAAGCCGAAGTACTCAGGGCGATCGCCGATGAACACTTTAGGGTCAATCAGCCCGAAGCCGCGACGCAACTTTTGAATCAAGCGGTTGAGCTGGTGAAAACGATTGAAGATGAGGAAAGTCGTCTTTCTACGCTACAGGCAATTTCTGCCCAATTTTCCGCTGCCAATCAACATCAAGCCGCGGTTCAGGTGACGGACGCGATTCTTGATGCCCCCGTGCGTCGTGATGCAGCAATCGCTGAGGCGATCGCTGCAGCCATTGAGGGTGAGGATATATCAACTGCACTCGCCACGCTGAGCCGTTTGGATGACCCAGCCACCAAGACAACCCTGCTGCTTAAAATTGCCGATCGCTACATCCAGCTAGGTCAGCGATCGCAAGCGGCAAATTCTTTGGCTCAGGCCTTTCAGATGGCGCGAACCATTCCTGGTGAGGAGTCGCAGACCATTAACGTTCGAGGGGGTGAAAATCCGTTATCCGTTGAAGATGAGCAAGACCGGGGCAGCTTGTTGGCGGCGATCGCGCTGAAATATGCTCAGATTGGCCAGGAGCAGCAGTCGCTGCAAGTCGCTCAAGCGTTGCAAGATTCTGATGGCCGTGATGCCTTGCTTCTGCGACTGCGTTGTTATGGTGCTACGCCAGCCCAGTGAGTGTTGTTAGGCGCCACGCCACATTAGGGCACGCGCGCGTCGGTATTGGCGGACTCAGTTGCCACGCGGCGATAGACCTGGAAGTTACGCGTTCGGCGGCCGGTGGTGTCTGTCTGCTCTTGCACAACCGCTAGCAAGGCTCCGTCTTTGGAGGCGACCCGGCGCGCTGACGCGATCACGACACCACCGGCTAGTGCGGTGCTGTCGAGGGTGTGCGCATCGACCCGCGTCAGCGTGTGCGCGTCGGGTCCGTAGGCGGGGGCGTCGGGCAAGGCGGGAAGCGGGTGTGGTACTCCGTCTGCCTTGCCGCCAAAGGTGACTTCGCGCACTGGGCCATCGGGTTCGGTCTGCCAGCGCACGTGTAGGGTGAGAACGCCGGGCGCTGACTCGGCGATCGTATATTGACCACTCGCTGGCGGTGTGGCGGCTTCGTACAACGACAGTTCGGGCACGAGTTCCCATGTACCGAGATATTGGTCGATGGGCATCACGGTCTCCAATGCGGCAAGTGTGGTGCGCTCTAACTATAAATAACTATTAGATCTGCCAGCTATCTTTTCCGTTAGGTGGTCCCTGGGAGTCGGGTGCGGCGATCGCGCATGGATGGGTAAAGGAATTTATGTGCTTAAGGCAGATTGTTGTATGAGAAAACTATCTAAGGAGTTGGGTTACGCTGGCGCTTCACCCAACCTACAGTAGCTGTTGGACGGATATGGCTTAAAAGACTTAATTAGATTGCCCTACGGGTTTTTATCTACCCTTAGGGGGTGGGTTCGCTAATCTCAAAATTTGACAATCAAGCGTAATGCAGTGGATTTCACACGTCATGGCACGATCGCTGACGCTCTGGTTTATTTGGCTTGGTTTCATCATTTGTGTGCTGTTTTTTGCACCGCCCTTACAGCCCGATACGTTGCAACCTCTGCAATCGCTACTAGGGGGGCAAATCCCTTATATCAATCCAGTAATTTTGTCGCTGTTTAGTCTGGTGGGTATTTGGCTGTTAATTTATAGCTGCCTTATTTTTGCAGATGGAAGAATGCAGGGCTTGCCGGCCTGGATGTTTATGCTGGCTGCGATCGCGTCGGGTGTGATTGCTCTAATTCCATATATGGCATTGCGACAGCCCAATCGATCGTTCTCGGGTGAAAAAGATCCCTGGATTGCGATATTAGATTCACAGATGACTGGCGTGATTTTAACTATCAGCACGATCGTTTTGGTTCTTTACGCGGTCTTGTGGGGCGATTGGGCTGCTTTTGCCCAAGAGTTTACGACGAATCGGTTTATCTATGGAATGACTATTGCGTTTTGTCTGTTCTGTGTGTTGTTTCCTTACCCAACTTTGTTGCAGGATGACATGGCGCGGCGGGGGCTAGAGCGTGATTCTCAGCTATTTCACATAGCAGCATGGATTCCCCTATTTGGACCGCTTGCCTATTTGTGTTTGCGTCCTTCACTGCTGGCGTTTCGGTTTCGCGACTCTGACCAATCGTTGATTTAATCGGTGCGAAGTTGCTGTTGAGGGAATGTATTCTGTCAAATTTGAGATTTCACTTGGGAGAAATCTTTAAATGCCGCTATTGCGTAGAAAGTTGAATATTAGCGTGGCACAAGTTGACAGTAGGCAGGTAAACGTTAAAGCCATGCCAGATACTCGAAAGCGAAAGTTTTCTTTGGTTTGGCTAACACCGTATGCGTGCAGGATTCTGCCAAGTAACAATCCTATGCTGAGAAGATGTAGGATTGCTGGCAGCGTTCCTTGAAGTTCAGCGAATCCGAGTAGGATGAGGCAAAGCGGTACATATTCGGCAAAGTTTGACTGAACACGCATTGCCCGGAGCATGATTGGGTCGTTGTTGTCACCGATACCAATTTTTAGAGAGCGTCTCAAACGTACTATGCGGATACTTACGATAAAGAAGATTATTCCTAAGAGAGCAGCGTACGTTGGAACTATAGTTATGTTGCTTTCCATTGTGTGGTGTAGGTTGAAAGTCAATTAATAGCATCTCAAAACTGTCTATTTGTGTAATTAATGAACAGACAGTTTTTGATTAACTCTGTATTAAGGGTCAGATCTGTTGGATAAGACTCTGTATTCTGCGTCGTCAAATACATTGACAGAATAATAACTCAGGTTTCGTACACAACGGCGTGATTCTTCGCGGTGCAGTTTTGATAGATGCCGTCGTTGTGCATTCAACTAGCCGATGTAGTCGATGTAGGTTGGGTGAAACGCAGTGGAACCCAACACCTTCAACCAAGCTTTTAGCCTCTATTCCATTGAGGCGGAATAGGGGCTGTCAATTGCAGGCGACAGTGATGAAGGAGTAGATGGCTCCTGGGATTTGGGCGCGGGCGATCGCGCACGGATGTTGTGAAGGAATTTTTGCGGTTAGGGCAGGTGGTTGGGCGAGAAAACTATTAGGGGCGTTGGGTTACGCTAGCGCTTCACGCAACTTACAAACTCAACAGAGAACTTTACAATTGGGAGTTTGGTTCATTGTCGATATCTTGAAAGGATAGTAGAATCTGCTTGAAGCCTGTAACGGCTTCCCTTTTTAACATACAAGCAGCTAATAAGAATAGGAATTTCCGATATGGCTTTAGATCAACTTGAGGCATTTTTAAAGAAAATGAAGTCTGACCCTACACTTAAAAATGAGGTGCTCGGGGCATCAACTGCAGATGATGTTGCGCGAATAGCGCTAAAACTTGGTTTTGAATTTTCAGGTGATGAATTACTGAGAATGTCAGGAAAGAACTTTGGTGGAGTCACTGTTGTGAAAACCGTTCTTCCTGGGGAGTATAATTAAATTCTTTTTCAATATCTGATCATACAAGTTAGTTAGTAGGTTGGGAATAAAACTCTGCTGGAATTTTTGGGTTTTATTCGTTAACCCAACCTACAAGAGATCTGCGCTCGCACTCAACGAAATCACTTCAAGAGTAGTTAGTTCATCATTGAGATTCTTCTGCACCCTCCAACATAATTTGGGCGATCGCATCAAAGGTATTGGTCCAGGCTTGCTTGACCTCCGGTGTCCAATCTTCTTTAAGGTATTGCTCAAAAGTTTGCAGCAGGGTGCCGCCAATAGCCGGATAGTGCTCCTCGATTACCCCATAGCCTTTATGTCTGGCTCCTAAATCTCGCAGCATGGGAACCAGCATATCGGGAGCGCGGACATTACTAACTAGCAACACCAGCGCGCTCACCAGTTTTTGCTGCTGCTTCTCCATATCGGTTGTGCTGAACATCGATCGCAATTTGGGGCTGCTTCTAAACAAGTTTTTGTAGAAACTGGCTGAAAACTCAGCTGCATGGGGTTTAATTTTTTCAAAGCTGTTCTCAACCAGCTCAACCTGAGTTGAAGCTTTAGATTGAGCAAGTTTTGGCGGAGAGATGAGTGGTTGCGGCGGTTTCGATGCGGTTAGATGCTGATCTTGGTCTGTCTGAGGTTTGCTTGACGCAGATCCCAAATAAGTTAGAGCTTCAGAGGAGTGAATTTTAATGTTTGCCAGGGTTTCTAGCTCAATGCCTTCTGCTTCAAATGCCTTCCATAGGCTGCGATAAATCTTGTCCCGCAGAGTGTTGATTGCGAAAGGATCATCCGTCCAGAATTTGAGTTTGTAGAACACGCCATCTTGCTTGAAGCCACCAATCTCAACTTTTGCGGTTAGCCCAGTAGAGAGTTTGGAATTTTTACGAACTGCATCCACCAAAATGGTCGTTACGGTGTCTGGCGCGTGGTCATATCCAACTATTACCTCAATTTCAAATCGAGTGATGCGGCTTCTGCGTGTATAGGAGATGAGGCTGGCATTCCAAAACAGTTGGTTAGGAATCACAATTTCTATGTGATCTCTGGTTTTGATGGTTGTCGCACGTAGGTTAATTTCTTCCACCCGTCCCATTTTGCTGTTGAATTCAATCACGTCACCGGGACGCAAACTGCGCTCAAACAGTAGGATGATGCCACTGATAAAGTTGATTACAATATCTTTGAGTCCGAAGCCAATGCCCACCGCTAACCCACCAGAAATGGCGGCGATCGCCGTAGAATCAAGCTTTAATTCGCTAAAGACAACCACCAGCCCTAAGCCGATCAAAAAATAACGCAATAGGATCAGCGAAGCATCGATGGTTGCCTCTTCCACATACAGGCGATCGTGCAACAATCGACGTAAAAATTGCGCCAAACTCGTGACTCCGGCAAACCAGAGATATAGCCCGATTGAGGCAATAAATAAACTGCGTAAGGTGATGGTTGTATTGGCAACTGTGAATAGCTGAATGTCACCCAAAAGGGAAATGTCTTCAAACAATCCCAGAAACTGAAGCACAGCGTAGGTGATAAACAGCGGCAGCAAAAATCGCTGTATCAATGAGGTGTATACCTCTTCCCCAAACGTCAACAATACAATTGCTGCGATCGCTCTATAAGCAATAAACAGCGTGAGCAACGGCAAAACAAACGTTGTAATCAAATTCAGGTTCCAGGGCCCTGAACGGGGAAAAACTAGCACCAGTAGACAGAGCGTTACCCACAGCAGTAACGGAAACAGTAGTGCCTGTGATAGTTCCTCAACGGTTTTGACCCACTGGTAGGACTGGCTACGCAAATACTTGATTAATCGTTGAACCGCTGTATGAAGGTGCTGATTAGGCGATTCAGGCGACGAGCGATCCACCATATTAATACTCCTACTACTGTGCAGAGAATGACCTGTAACCAGATAATTGGGCGACGCAAGGTTTGAAGTTGAATCTGACCGAGCTGAAGCAAGTAATCCGTCCTAGGCGTGATGTTGCCCTGAAGTTGTGCAATGTTGCCCTGAAGTTTATTGATTTCTGCTTCGCTGGGCACTGAAAGTGACTTCTCAATGACTTCGTCACTCACCGGCTGGTTGATTTGATCAATAAATTGACGTGCCCCCTCGGTTGGGGACAGGTCGCCCTGCATAACCTGAGCATAAATCGGATCTCCGTAATGAATCAGGCGATTGGTGCGATATTCTGCTTGAGCAATCGGGATCGGAAAACTATTTTGTACCTGATCAATCAAGCTGCGTTGAATTTCTAACAGCCGTCGATCGACCAACACTTTAGGGTTTGTCGGGACAACAAAGGTGTTCTCAACCGATTGAAATGCCAACTGTTGCTCACGACGGGTGATAAACATTGCAAATTCTAGTGCTAGCCTCTTTTGGTCAGCTCTCGCGTAAGCGTTTACTACCAAGGCATCGGTTTCTAAGACTGGAGCGGCACTGTCTAACTCCCCCGGCAACACAGCAATGCTCAACTGATTACCCAATTTCTTCTGCAATGCTGATATTTCAAATGTCCAGCACGGGAAGTAAGCTACATTTCCTGCTGCAAACAGGTCAAAGAGAACCTCACGCCGACTATCGATATACACATTCGGAGTTTGCTGGGCATTTTTTAGCCACGATAACCACCGACTTAATGGTTGTTCTTCAAGCGTAAAATGGTCAATGGAATTAAAGAGTGCGCCGCTCATCGCGCTAATACCCCAAACGCTACTCAAAAAACCGGCATCAATGGCGATTCCTTTGCCTTGACTGGCTTGATTCAATACTGTATTGAGCGTAGTCGGTGGGTCTGTTGTTTGGGCACGGTTATAGCAGAGCGCCATGATTTCAAACCCAAAGGGCACACCATACAGGTGTTGGTTTTCTGCCCGCAAAGAGACTAATGCTTTGCCATAGAAGTTAGAAGTATCTAGCTGATAGGGTTCTAAATCTTCAATTAGTTCCTGCTCAATCATTGAGGGCAATACGGGATCAGGCACGATCGCCATATCTGGTCCTAACCCCTGAGCCATTCGTTTCTTTAGAAAGGAGAAATAATTGATCAACCCGTGAGTGGTATGGATGATGTCAACATCGGGGTGAACGGCTTGATAGTTTTTGATCAGGATCTCTACATCTTGATCGGCGTAGGGCGACCAGACTGTAAGCGTCTGCCGTCTAGGCATTGTCGCTCCTGCGCCGCACGCGGACAGCAGCAGGGTCAAGGCAATGAGTAAAAAGGCTAAGCTACTTCTAGCAGAGACATAGCTACAGATCGCTTTAATCACAGGTTTTTTCAAGAGGACGTGCGGACAAGAGAATCTTTAAACGGACTTGTCCAGGTTAAAGTTCCTCAACATTATATGGAATAACTATCCCTATCCGATGTCGGAAGTAAGACAGTTAGCATGATTCAAGCAATCTCCAGACCCGTCAGTTTTGATGAGTTAATTGGCTGGTACCAGAGAAATCAAAACATCGCCACAAACTATACGATATGGACATTGGTTTGTCCACTTCACGCTCGCAGGTGACAACAGTAAAGAATTAGGTAACCTCTAGGGTTTGGGCGCGGGCGATCGCGCATGGATAAGTGAAGAAATTTGTACGCTTAGGGTAGGTTGCTGGGTAGAAGACTATCGGGGTAGTTTGGTTACGATAACGCTTCACCCAACCTACAGTACTAATCCACTCCAAGCAATTTGTTGTGTTGTAATACCGTAGATAGCGATACAGTATTACTCCTCATTCTCACTATAAATTTGACGCCAATAATAGGGTTGCACCTCTCGTAACTTTAGAGAATGGTATTGAGTTGGGTCTGCTTTGTCAGGAACACCTACTTCAACGTCTAATCCCCAATACGCTAATCGCTCTTGACAAATACCACAGGGCGTCAGGATGACGAATGGTTCTACTGTCTCTTCCTTAGATACGCAAACTGACGCGCAGATTCGCTCATTCAATCGATGTGCCTCACAAATTGCTCCAGTTTCGTGGCATAAGCAAGCTGCTGCATTGAGAGCATCGACGTAAACACTCGTAAGAATACGTCCTGTTTCTGTGTACATTGCCGCAGCTCCAGACCATCCTTCTGGAAATCGTTTCAGAGCTTGTTGCTTTGCTGCGTTGACTAATTGATCATCGACTTGGTATGGCTTCATTCTTAATCACAATACTCGATTTAGAGAACTCTTCGTCAATTAAGAGATCTGCGATCGCACTGAGATTTGGGCGCGGGCGATCGCGCATGGATAAGTGAAGGAATTTGTGTGTTCAGGGTTAGGCTGTTGGGTTAAGCAAACTATTAGGGGGTGTATGCTAGCGCTTTACCCAACCTACAGGAACTCCAACTACCAAATTAAGAATTGTGTTTAAGACTAAATTGTATTAAGTCTATGTTGTATTTGCAGAAGTAATTCATCTATTAGGTAGTTATCATTCTGCTTAAGAGCAATTTCGATTAAATTTTTTTCACTAAAGCTTGAAAACCTTCCGCTTTTTGACAAAAACCTTGACAGCATTTGAAAAAGTTGTTTTCCTCGAACATTGAGATTATATTCCCTGAAAACATAATCTAATGCGACTTCATCCGGTTCTGAATACTCAATTTTCTTTGAGAAATTTGGACAGATAGTGTTTAAGCCAGGAGGGGATACAACATTAATATGTACAGCCACTCTTAATGTAGGCTTCGAGCACATAGATGTTTCTTGCTTGTATTTATTAACCTCAAAAGCAAACCATTTGCCAATTACTTCCCGCAGTAGCTCATGATCAAGTTTATCTTCTTCATCTATAAAGCCTTCAATGTTTGAACCATGATATACGTCGTTTTCAATACAGTACCCAGAAGTAAAAATAATATCCCTTCGTTCCTCGGGAATGCCGTCGAATCGATATGCATCTTTATCTGCTATAAAAATAATATTTTTTCCTGCAAGTTCCGAGCAGCGGTCGTGAATAGAAAATAGATTAGGCCTGCCTCCACATGGTTGCAATGCAAGAGTAGAACCTAATTTAGATTTTAGATACCTGTATATAAAGAGGTCATCTGTTCCTTCAACTAAAACCGTTGGAATAAATGACCTCTTTAAAGTACTTACTATCTCATCGACCGTAGGCAATGACTTATTCTGCAATGCTATTACCTCTTTCGAAACCTACCATGATTTCCTTGTCCTCATATTGTGTGTAAATAAAAGGAGAATGCGTCGCAATAAAAAATTGATTATTTGTCTTCTGTTCAACCATTACACCAATCAAAATGCGTTGCCAGTCAACATGCAAACTAAGTTCTGGTTCATCTATAAAAAATGGACAATTGCTATATAGTGCGTTATAGCACAGGAAACTAAGCATTTGTTTCTCGCCAGCAGATAGCGAATCAGAACTGATATTTTGTTCAATATCCCCCAAAATAATTCTTGGATTTATTCTGATTCCTTTATGCTTAAATATTGTAACGATAATCTCAGATAAAACAGTTAATGACTTAAATGCATCTTCTCTAACTTGTTCTAACTCGGTTACATCTTGGTTTATTTTATCTAAGGTGGAAACTGCGTCCTTCAAAGCATCTCTTTCAGGAGATTGTGTTGAGCGGTAGTTTTTAATTTCTAAGAAAATGTTTTCAGACAAAACTTTTGAAAATTCATTGACCTTTGTAGTTGCATCATTGTGCTTTCGAACTACAAGCTGTTCGATGTCAACCGTGGATATTGAAGAGACAAATTTATGCTTTTTCACCGAAAGTTTGTTGGCATGATACTCTAAGGCTTCTTGAATATTAGGTCCATAACTGTAGCTACCACTGACAAAAATTTCTTCTGAACCTTTAACGACTCTCCTGGGTCTATAATCTTTTTCTGGCATCATGGAAAATCCACCCTCTATCCTTCTAAAAGTGGGGAAGAAGATGGAGGTGTCAAGTAATTCAACCGTTATTTGATTGGCTTCTTCAACTGCACTTTCGCGGTGAATAGGCTCTTTTTTATCTAACAATATTTCGCCAGAATTTGAATTCAATACAACATGAACAACTCCCTTGCTTTTCGAGCCCGATTTTTCTATTGATAGAACGTATTCGGATGTTGTGATAATTACTCTCTTGAACGGTATTTCTCTTACCGCTCTCTCTATGTTTGCACTTATGCAATACCAGATAAGCTTTAAAATAGTGGTCTTTCCAGAGCCATTTTGACCTGTAATTATATTAATGTCATCGTTGAATGCCAGGCAGATGGAGTTCTCAAAGTCATTTAATCCAATGATTTCAATCTTGCTTATCTTCATGAGAAAACCTTTGAGAAGAATTATTTCTTAAAATCCAGTCAATTAGTGCTAGCAATCCTAGGGTAACAGCAAAACAATATTAATGTTGTTTTAGATTTTGCGGAATACCACTTCTAGTGATAGAAGTTTCAGCCATAAAAATTAAATCTTTAACACACTCAATAGGGTGAAATTTTTTCAGATAAAGTGCTTAAATGGTTGCAGGCTTTTGACTCTTAACTATGGCGGATTTTCTACTTATTGAATCTATCAGAGTGCTTAGCTAGATGTAAATACGTCAAGCTAATACTCTTCATGCCATAGCAGTTGAGGTTAGGAAGCATCAATATAATTATCTCATTGCTGTGAGTTGCGATCGCACAACTCTTTCCCACAAGCCAATCCTTTGTTCTACGGTTGACGGAAAGCGATCGCCCCATTATCCTCTTACATTAAGCCGTTCAGCCAGAGCGGTGACCACGCAGAACTCGAAAATCTTAGCGCTGCCTGAAGGTGCCGTTAACACCAACAGACAGCTAACCCCGCAAATCTTGCACGCAGATTGCGAGGCTAGGCCCATCGTACCCTAGCCCCCTCAGTTTGCACTTCAGCTGCGGGTGGCTGGGGTTTTCGCGTTCTGTTTCTTTCCATCATCAAAAGGAAACAGAACCCATGTTTGAATATCTCGACCCAGATGCCAGCGGCGCATCTCATCTTCCGCCGTCTTCACCCAGCACCCCCCAAATTCGCCCAGAGCGGGTGCGTCATATGCTCTACGGCAGCCTCGCAGCCATAGACCGCACTATCAAAATCCTCCACGCCCTCGGCTACACCGACCCCAACGACTGGAGCGACCCCATCCCCGTGCCGCCCACCAGCGACACCACCGGCGCAACCTCCCCAGCAGGACCTGTCTGGATGGCGATCGCCACCAAAACCGTGCTGATTGAGTAACGCACCCCTTGCCCCCGACGGCATACCCATTGCTGTCGGGGGCTGCGATCGCCAATATCAAACCCACTGCGATCGCAACTTGGCATACTGAGCAGCCCGTTTAACAATTCGAGGCCGCAATGAAGCATGTTGCCTCCGCTGTGAAGCATATCGGCACTGCTGTGAAGCATATCAGCACCGCTGTGAAGCATATTGACCTCGCTGTGAAGCATATCGGCACCGCAATAAGCTTTACTGGCACAGCTGTGTAGCAAAGTGGCACAGCTGTGTAATGGTTTCAGGTGTCAACTTGCCAATTGCACGCTTCGTTGTGCCAAATTGCCCCAGCAATGTGGCTTTGCCTTGCTGCAACACACCTCCGCCACCGTCATAGCGCTAAGCCATTTGACGCAAGTTTGCTAACCCGTTAAAGCATTTGTCGCGATCGCAGCCTCAGCGGGCAACTCTGTTGAAAGCAACGCAATGCCCCGCTCAGCCCAGAGTCTGGCTCTGATGCTGATCGCCACTAAAACCAATCCCCCACCGTTGCTAAATCGCCAAAATCGCTAAATTTTGTTCTTTATAGAGGTGCACTCTATGGCCATCGTCGATACCAGCCGCCGCCTACCCAGCCGCTACATTCTGCAAGATATTGAGTCGTTCGAGGGCATTGGGGCCGTCCCCGACTACCCCACCGCCCGCCGCGAGGCCACCCCCGAATTTTTGCAAGCCGCCCGGCAAACCATGCAGGCCATGCAGCAACAAGAAACCGAACTGTTGACCAAGGCCAAAGCCGCCGCCGACAAAGCCCGCCAGGCCGAGTGGGAATTTCACAACGCCGTCATGGCCATGAAAGAGGCCGTCCGGGGCCACTTCGGCTCCGACAGCAACGAAGCCCAAGCCATCGGCTACAAGAAAAAGTCTGAGCGCAAGCGCCCCCGCCGCCGCGCCGCTTAGTCTGCCAACAAAGCTACCGAACCTTAAGCCTCCTGGGGTGTTGTCACCCTGGGGGGCTTTTTTGTGGCGTTGCCCATCGGCATTTTGCCTACCCCTGGCTCTAAAATGCCTGCATGCATAACCCCATCGAGCTGGCAAAACCGCCCGTGACCACCGAACTCTGGATCGACACCCTGCCCTCTGCGATCGGCGACATTCTGCTGGTGTCCGACGGTGCGTCGCTCTGCGCCCTCGACTTTGCCGACTATGAAACTCGCCTGCTCACCTTGCTCCACAAGCGGTTTACGGCAGTCACCCTCACCCCCTGCGCCAACCCCCAGGGCTTTAGCGATCGCCTCAGAGCCTACCTAGCCGGCGATCTGCACAGCTTCGACTCAGTGCCCGTCAACCCAGGGGGCACCGCCTTTCAGCAGCAGGTGTGGCTAGCGCTACGCCAAATTCCTGCTGGCACCGTGGCCACTTACGGTGAACTGGCGGCGAAGTTGGGCAAACCCACGGCCTACCGCGCAGTGGGCATGGCCAACTCACTCAACCCCGTGGCGATCGCCCTGCCCTGCCACCGCGTCGTCGGCACCAACGGCCAGCTCACCGGCTACGCGGGCGGCCTAGAGCGCAAACAATGGCTGCTGCACCACGAAGGCGCAGATTTGGCTAACCGAGGCGCGATCCAGCAAGAACTAGCGCTGGAGCTTTAGCTGTTGCGTAGGTTCAGGCGATCGCGAAGTCCTGACCCTCTCCCCCAACCCCTCTCCCAGGGAGGAGAGGGGAGCCGGAAAACCTTTCAAAGTCCCTCTCCCAAGTTGGGAGAGGGATTTAGCGATTATCTTGATTGTCAACCACTTGTGGCTGGCGTAGCTGTCTGAGCGAGTTCTGTATCCTTCGGGTTTCGCCAAGCTTGACCTTGGGTAACCAGCGCATTGAGGACGCCTAGCAACTTGTGAGCACAGGCAATCAAAGCGACCTTCTTGGGTTTCCCGGCGCTTAACAAGCGTTGATAGAACGCGACGATGACAGGGTTGTGTTGAATGGCGACTAACGCCGCCATGTACAACGTGGAACGCACCAGGGCACGACCGCCCACGATGTGGCGTTTGCCCCGCAGCTTACCACTGTCAAAATTGAACGGGGCGACACCCACCAGGCTAGCCAGCCGTTTCGTCGAGAGTTGGCCCAGCTCCGGCAGTAGTGCGAGCAGGGTCGTTGCCACGACTCGCCCGACACCTGGCACACTGGTCAGCCACTCGTAGCGTTGCTGGCGGGTCTCATCGGCCTGACAGAGTTGAGCGATCTCCCCATCGAGGGCTTTGACCCGCTGCTTGAGCCAGTCAATGTGAGCCTCAATATCAGCCTGGGCTGTACGGTTGCGGGCGCTGTGGCGACGGCGCTGCTCACTGTTGAGCATCTCAATCACTTGAGAGCGTCGATGTACCAGGTCAGACAACGCTTCCTGATGCTCGGAGGCCAAGGGCTTCGGTAACGGCTGCAACGCCTCGCCAAAATGCGCCAACATCGACGCATCAATGCGATCCGTTTTTGCTAAGCGCCCTGACGCTTTACTAAAGTCCCGCGCCCGCTTCGGATTAATCACTGCTACTGCAAGCTCATGGCGCTGCAAGACCTGAACCACGCCCCGTTCCATCCCACCCGTAGATTCCACGACCACCAGCGCAACGGTGACGGCTTGGAGTTCACTCAGCAGCCTTTGCCATCCCAACTCATCGTTGGCCACTTGCCAGTAGCACCCCGCTGGCCGCAACGCCACGTCCAACTTGGCCTGACTCACATCAATGCCCACCCACTGCCGTGCTTCACTCGTCCCCATGACGCACCTCCTGAGGAAACTAGAAGGACCATTCATCACTCGACCTTGTTCGATGCGGGTTCGGGACCCTGGCGATTTTTCGAGCTGTTGACCAATGGCAGAACGGCGACCTCGACTAAATCTCGGTTTCTAGAACCGGGGAGACATCGGTCTACCGTCCTGGCTCTCAAGATACAAGGGAGAGGGATAGATTTTGCGCAGTAGCAAAACCCAACAAAACTGGTGCCACTACGCTTCACCAACCTACCTCTGACCCCAAACGTCGCACTTCATAGATTTTCCCCAGAGTTCTAAGCGAGAATGCCAGCATCCTTTGCGGCCCCTTGCCCTATGCTGCTCCGCCACCGCCCGTTAAAGCTATTCTTCGCCCTTGCCCTCGGCCTGGGTGCAGCGTTGGCCACCGCCTTGCCGCTCCGGGCCGCCGAAACCCTAGTGCTGGAGTTTGGCCCCTTCAGCCGCTCCATCCCCACCGAGTCGTTAGTCACCTTTGCCGAAACCGGCACCATTAGCCCCCAGCTCGCCCCCTTCTTGCGGCGGCTAACCCCCACCCAGCAACAGGGATTGCGCCTCATTATGACTCGGGGGCGAGCCGTGAACGTGGTGCCAATTTCGCAATGGTTTAATAGCCCGATGGGCGATCGCAGTCTGCAATTTTTGGGCAAGCTGGCCCAGACCGAGGCCGGGCTCAACGGTCGTCAGGCGCTGCGGGCGGCGATCGTCGCTGCCGCCGCTGAGGATGGCGACATTTCGCTGCTCGATATCGTGCGCCATTTCCCCACTAACAGTTTGCGAGTTGATGTCGCCCAAAGCATGACCGTAGCCCGCCAGGTGCGTGCCGAGGCCGGGGCCACCCGTGCCATCGTCGCCGCCATCAAGCAGCAGTCAGAAACCGCTGCCCTGGAGCAGCCCGTTGACCTCGCCACCCTGCCCGACCTCACCCAGCCCGGCCCCTACGGCAGCCGCCAGGTATCGCTCACCCTGGTGGATGCTAGCCGTAGCCGCACCTACGCCGCCGATGTCTTCTTGCCCCAAAACCTAGCCGCCGTAGACAGCCCTCTGCCCGTAGTGGTGATCTCCCACGGGTTGGGCGACAGCCGCACCACCTTCTTTGAGCTAGCGGCTCACGCAGCTTCCCACGGGTTTGCGGTGGCCCTGCCCGAGCACGTGGGCAGCAACAGCACCCAAAAGCAGGCCCTGCTCACCGGGCTAGACCGCGAAACCTTTAAGGCCAGAGATTTCCTCGATCGCCCCCTCGACATCAGCTTTTTGCTCGACGAGCTAGAGCGCCTCAACGCCACCACCTTTGAGGGGCGGCTCGATGTCAGCCGGGTGGCGGCGGTGGGGCATTCCTTTGGCGGCTATACGGCGCTGGCTGTGGGCGGGGCTACGATCGATTTTGAACGCTTGGCCCAGCGCTGCGACCCCGCCGCCAATCTGCTGCTCGACGCCGCCATGGTGCTCGAGTGCCGCGCCCTAGAGTTGCAGAGCGATGCGGCGGTGATGGAGCGCCTGCGCCAGGGCACCAAAGATGATCGCATCAAGCTGGTGATGGCCTTTGCCACGGTGTCTAACCTGTTTGGCTCCAGGGGCATGGCTCAGGTCTCGGTGCCGACGATGCTGTTTGGTGGCGAGGTCGATCTGCTGGCCCCGGTGGTGCCCCAGCAGGTGGCGGCGTTTAGCTGGCTGCAAAGGTCAGACCGCTACTTATATCTGGGCGAAAACACCTCCCACGGCCCCGATTTCACCAAGCTAGCCAGCCGCTTTTTGTATCTCGACGCCGCCCTTGAGCAGGGGGTTGAGGAAGCGATCGCCTCGACCCGAGGGGTGAATAAGTCGCTGGTGGTCGCCTTTAGCCGGGTGTATCTGAGCGAGCAGGAGGAGTATCGCCCCTTTTTGAGTGCTGCCTACGTCGAGGCGGTCAGCGCCGAGCCCTTTCGGCTGCACCTCACCCGCGAGCTACCGCCTCCGGTGATCGAACAGCTATCGGGACCCGGCCTGGAATAATGGGAGATGGCCGTCTCCCTTGGCATACCCCATGACTATGTCTGCACCGGATCTGCGATCGCCCCTCACCCTGCCCGAGATGGGCTGCGGCACCTGGGCCTGGGGCAACCGGCTGCTGTGGGGCTACGACCCCGCCATGGATGGCGAGCTGCAACAGGTGTTTGACCACTGCCTTAGCCACGGCGTTACCCTGTTTGACAGCGGCGACTCCTACGGCACCGGGCGGCTCAACGGTCGCAGCGAAGTCTTGCTGGGGCAGTTTGCCCAGAGCTACACAGGGCCAAACCGAGATGCTCTTTGCCTGGCGACGAAGCTGGCCGCCTATCCCTGGCGACTCACCGCTGGGTCAGTGGTGAAAGCCGGGGCCGCCTCCGTCGAGCGGCTGGGACGCCCCATCGACCTGGCCCAGATGCACTGGTCTACCGCCAACTACGCCCCCTGGCAAGAAGGGCCGTTTCTCGACGGGCTGATGGAGCTGTGCGCTCAGGGAAAGGCGCGGGCAGTTGGCCTGTCAAACTTTGGCTCCAAGCGGCTCAAGCTGGCCCACCAGCGGTTTCAGGAGCGGGGGCTGGCGCTCGCCACGCTGCAAGTGCAATATTCGCTGCTGTCCACCTACCCAGTCACCGAGCTGGGCCTGAAAGACCTCTGCGACGAACTGGGCATTCGCCTGATCGCCTACAGCCCCCTGGCGTTGGGATTGTTAACGGGCAAATACTCGGCTCAGGGGCCATTTCCCTCCGGCCTACGGGGCCTGTTGTTTCGCCGCCTGCTGCCCAAAATTCAGCCGCTACTGGATGTGCTGGGGGCGATCGCCGCCCACCGCCAAAAAACTTCCGCCCAAGTGGCCCTCAACTGGTGCATTTGCAAAGGCACCATGCCGATTCCAGGGGCCAAAACCCTAGCTCAAGCGCAGCAAAACACCGATGCCCTGGGCTGGCGACTAGACAGCGGAGAAATTGAAGCGCTAGATCGAGCGGCCAGCCGTAGCGAGGGTCGCATGGTGCAAAACAATTTTCAATCTCGTTAGCCTTTCAGCATGGCTGAACGTTGGTACGCATTTAGGCAAGGGCAAACGACCGTTTGCCCCTACGAGAGACGTTGAGTTTTGGATTTATGCCAAATTCGAATCGCATAACCCTAATGCCCAAGCCAAACTGTAGAGGCAAAGGGCGATCGCCCTGTTCAATCACAGGTCAGCAAGAAGGGTTTGGCATCACACTTGTACCCAGCAACCCTGTCTCTCTATTGGGATAGATATCGGTCTTCTTTACCTACGCTGTTAACCAGAGATCAAGAGTAACCGTAGGGGAGATGCGCGGCATTTCAGCGATCTCGATAATGGTCGCATCAGCCGAGACAATTGAGTTCCTGTCCCCAGTTTTGGAGAACACCCATGCTGCGTTACGCGTTGATTTTCCTGGTCGTAGCCTTGATTGCCGCGTTCTTTGGGTTTAGTGGCGTAGCGGGCACCGCCGCAGGCATAGCCCAAATTTTGTTCTACATTTTCCTGGCCGTTTTTGTCATTTCTTTGGTTATGAACCTCCTCAAGCGTGCCTAGGCTCCTGAGTCCACGCCTACCTAAAAACAACCTTAGTCTTGCATTGGAAAATCCCCTTTTCTTCAGTTGAGAAAAGGGGATTTTTTTGTATAGCCCTATCTCACTGCGATTCAGTCTGCTTTTCTATAGCGTCAAGAACAACAGACCAGTCATCGCGATGCAGTTCATGCCCTGTGCCGACTAACGGTAGTAACACAGCCCCCTGGATCTCGGCTTGCAATGCCAAGCCATGGGCATAGGGTAAAACACAATCTTCTGTGCCATGAATAATCAGAGTGGGTACAACGATTTCGTGAAGGCGGTTAAACCATGGTTCTCCACCTTGAAGCAAGGCATGGTTGAAGGTCGTCATGAGATTGGGGGTGCGATCGAAGTCAGCCCCAGCTAACTCGTGGATGGCTGACTCATCGAATGGATGGGCTGAACCAGAAAGCAGTCGCCACGCACCAATTTGATAGTCAATTACGGCCTCACGGTCTGCCCAATCCAGTTCACTGGCTTTTGTATGGTATTCAAGGACAGACGGAGCGATTCCCGGCATTGTTGGATCGGTGTCAGCCAAGCGTTCCGAGGCAACCAACGTCAAACTTTTAACGCGTTGAGGATGCTTGAGCGCCATGAGTTGAGCCAAGAAGCCTCCTAACGACATCCCTACTAAATGAGCGCTTTGAAGTCCATAGCCATCGAGAACACAAAAAGCATCGTCCGCTAGATCTTCTACAGAATAGTGAGTTTGCCCCGGCTCGTAACTGGTCGATCGCCCAGTATCTCGATGATCGTAGCGAATCACGTAGCGTCCTAAAGCAGCTAACTGAGAGCAAAAATCCTCTGGCCACCACACGGCTGAGGCCATTGCTCCCATGATCAATAAGATGGGTGGATCGTCTGGAGTACCGAAAGACTCGGAGAAAAGGCGAACTCCGTTACGGCTAATCCATTTACTTTCCATATCTTTTTACAGCTCGGCTTTCTCCCAGTTTAGGCAGCCTCGATTCCAGCATTTCTCCAATGTAAAGAGCTGATTGTTTGGCCTTCTACAATTGCCATCGTTCGCAGCCTAGCAAGGGGCTTACGCCCCTTGTGGTAGCCTCACTACTTCGCCCCTCGCAGGGCCACCATCCACCGGTTGGGCTTGCTCTTGGTGCGGGCGGTGACCCGCCAAACTCGGCTGCCGCTGAGATGGTTAACCACCGCCACCATGCCAATCAGCGCCTTGAGCCAAAAGTAAACCGGCGACAGCAGGCAGTAGAGCACACCGTGGCGACGGGTATAGGCCGACTCCTTGGGACGCAGCAGCATCGCGACCGCGACTTGCAGCACCACGCTCAGGGTCAGCAACCCCATCAGCACCAAGTTGAGGTTTTCAAAATTGAGGTCGCGATCGCGGCCGCTGAGGTGAATGCTGAGCAGCATCGGCACCACCTGCCACACCAGCGGGTAAAAAAACTGGCTAAAGAGCAGCATCAGCACCCAATAGGGCTTTTGCACGGCGTCTAAACGGGGCGATCGCGCCACCCGACCCAGGTGCAAACCCGCTACTTCCAGCCAACCCTGGCTCCACCGCTGGCGCTGAAACCACAGTCCGCGCAGGTTGTCGGGGGCCAGCTCGGTAGTGACGATCGCCGGGTCATGCACTAGGCGACAGCCCCCTAACAGGCCCCGCACCGTCACGTCGATGTCCTCGGTCAGGCGGGTGTGGTGAAAGCCCAGGTGGCGCAGGGCCGAGGTGCGCCAGTAGCCGTTGGAGCCACCAAATAGGGCTGTGTCAGCTAGCAGCGATCGCCCGTAGTGGCTAATTCCGTAGATGCACTCAAACTCCACCGCAATCAGCTGGGTCAACCAGCTATCTTGGGCGTTGCGAATAATGTTGCGCCCCTGCACCACGTCATAACGGCCCTGGTACAGCCAGGCCCAGGCCCGACTGAGACAGTCGGCCGCCGGATGATGGTCGGCGTCAAAGATGCCCGTCATCTCCCCCGCCGCCACCTGAAGGGCGGCGTTGAGGTTTTCGGCCTTGGAGTGGCTGTGGGGGACGGGCAGCAGCACCAGGGCCGGGTAGCGCCGCGCTAGCACCTGCAAGCGGTCTTCTACCGGCAGCCGCGTCGGGGTGTTGTAGGCCAAAATAATTTCCCATCCCTGGGCCGGCGGCGTCACCTGGGTCAACCAGTGCAGCAGGGTGTCTTCAATGATGTCTTGCTCGTTGGGCAGGTAAGCCGCCACAATCACCGAGACAAAGGGCACCGAGACAAAGGGCGTTGAAACCAGGGGCACCGAAACCACGGGCAGGGCGCCCTGGGGCGGCAGCGACTCCGGCACCACAGACGACAGCCGTTGCTGCCGCACCCGGCACCAGCGCTGCAGCAGTCCCCGGTCAAACCAGGGGTTAGACCGACGGCTGCTGTAGATCACAACGGCGGTTTCGGCGTTGATAATTACCAGACCAATCAGTGAAACGGCCAGTAGGGCCCATTGCAGTATCCCCAGGCTATGACCGTAGTCAAGAGCAGCGACGTATACCGCCATCGGTATGCACAGCAGCCAGAGGCTTAACCACAGCAGCCGTCTGGCGTTAGCCAGAACAGGCTCAGCAAACAGCGCCAAGCTCGACTTCATAGGCGGGGATTAACTCCTTTGATTAGGTGGAAAAGCCAGCAAACCGACGACATATCTTTGCCGCTAACAACCATGAAACACTGTACCAGCCCAGCCAGGGTGAGCTGATATAGGTGCCATAGATACCTGTAAATCCCTCGTAAGCAGCTTGCACCTGCTGATTGTCCCAAAAAAAAGTAAATTTTGGATGACCCGTTGGAGCGATTGCTAGCACTGGCACCCTCGGTAACCGGAACAAAGTTGAGGTACTAGGAGTCACAGCTTAGTCTCGCAGGTTGCTTTCCTGGCCATCGCGGCGGTAGCGAGGGTCGCGCCAGGCACCGCCGACCCCGCGCAAAATGCCTCGGCCAATCAGCCCAATGCCCCGGCCAATCACGTCGGTCAGCACATATACGATACCGCTGCCCACCAGCGAAACTGCGGAGCGAAATCGAGGGGCGATCGCATCGCGAGCCTCCACCGCCAGGGTTACCGCCCGCTGCAAGCCCGAGAGCTGCTCTAGCTCCTCCCGCCGAGGCGCATAGATCGTCTGGTGCTGAATGCCCCGCTCGGTAAAGCCAAACAGCCGATGCTGGCTCTCAAAAATCGCTCGGGGTTCATTGATTAGCCCGTCCCAGCGGTAGCGCCAGGAAAGGTCATTGCGAAAGCGCTCAATATCGCGGCTGGTCATCATGCGGCGGTGGTAGAGGTTTTTCTTCATCAGCTCCACGTCGGCGAAATGGTTGAGCAGCGGCTGCACCACGGCGTTGGCCAGCTGAATCACCAGGTGCTCTAGCAGCTCCTGGCTGCGGGCCATCGCCTCGGGGGCCGCGGCCTGGTAGAGGCTGCCGTCAACCACTACCGACTCGTTAAACAGCAGATGCCCTAGCAGCATCGGCACCAGGGGCAGCCGGTCTAAAATCGCCGCCTGCACTACCGGGGCCTCGGTCAGCAGGGTCGGCACCACGGGCTGCTCCAGGGTATCGACCTGGAGGGTGTAGTAACGACCAAAGAAATCGGTGACGGTGGCCTGCCACAGGTCTTGCAGCACCAGGGGGCTTTTCTCGGTCATCTGCCCTGGCAGCACCTGTGCCTCGCGGAGATGGGCCAAGGCGTCTTCAACCTTGCGCAGCACCAGATAGAGCAGCTCCCGCTTTTTGTCGTCGCGCAGAATGTCAGACTCCAGCGGCACATCGCTGGTGTTGTCTAGCAGCCCCTGCAGCTTGCGAAACACGCGCTCAAACACCAGGGTAGCCAGATCGCCCTGGCTCAGGGCCAGGCGCTCGGCGGCATCGGTTTGCGCAGTGTTCGGAAACTGACTCGGAACGGGTATCCGTCCCGGAATCACCCCTACACCCCCCGGCCCCGACCCAGGACTCCCCCTACGGATTAGGTTGGACGGCGTCTCGCTTCGGCGAGCAGGAGCTAGTTCCCCCGACTCTAGGGGGGAGCGAGTTGGGCGGTCAATCGGTGACCCCTGGTCAGAGAAATCGGGGGTGGCCAACAGCCGCCGCACCAGCCAGCGGGCCGCCCGCAGTTCGCGGTAGCGCCCAGCCAGCACCGCCTCTGTCAGCAACGAGCCGCGCCCGCGCCGCTGCTCGGCTTCGATCTGGGCCATCACCGCTTCAATTTGCTGCACCGACGACCGCCGCAGATTGATGCGCAGTGCGATCAGGGCTTTGGGCACCGCTGGGATTGTTCCAGAAACTTCGGCCTCCCACATCGTCACAGGAGGACGCTGACCGCCTGCGATCGAGCGTAGGCCCCTGGCTGGCTGAGGTCTAGACGCGATCAGTTGCTCAATCAGCCGACCCAAATCGGCTACGGCCATGCCACGAGCGCCAAACCCATCGGCCCCCAGCTGCCGGGCCGCAGCCGCCAGCACCGGTTCGGTCTGGGCGCTGAGCACCAGTACCGGCAAAGTCGGATAGCGTGCTTTGATGTCGGCACAGAGGCGCAGCCCCGGCAACTGGTCGGGACGCCCCGCCCCCAAACCCAGATCGAGAATCACCAGGTCGATGTCGGGGCGACGGCTAGGGTCTTCAGTGGCCCAATCGTCGGCCCAGTCAGGGGCAGGTTGCGGAGTCCAGTCGGGAGAGACGTCCGATCGCGTCTTCAGGCTAGCTCGACTGGCCAAGATCGCTAGGGCATCGTTGGCTTGAGTGGCTTCGGCCACCACGGCGTAGCCAGCGGTTTGCTCCAGCCAAATGCGTAGGCCCAGGCGAAACACCGGGTCTTCGTCTACCAGCATGAGTCGCAGGGGGGCCGTCGTCATTGGGGCTCGGTGGAGGGACTGTCGTCTGAGTCGCTACCGCCGCCGGGCACAGGGCGACCCTCAGCTTCCCAGATCGACCAGATGTAGGCCCGCTCGGCTGTCCAGAGGGCGATCGCCGCTCTGGCCTCATCGTAGAGCGCTCGCCCTGGCCCAATCTGGCTAGCCAAGTTGATCGCCGCCGACAGGCTGCCGCCGTAGGCCAGATCCTTGGCTTCATCCAAAATCGGCTTATCCTCAGCAATTTGAATGGTGGACGTCCACTCCTGGATCAGCCCCTGGGCACGGCTGTAGAGGGCGCGGTCGGGCTTAATTTTATTCGCTTCGGCGATCGCCTCTGGCAGCTTGTCCTGATTGGCCAGGGCCACCGCTGCATCGAGCAGGGGTCGGTCTTCGATCACCTGAATTTCTTGCTGCCACTCAGCGACCAGAGATTGGGCCTCCACCCGCAGGGCGCGCCCTAGCTCAATCTCACTGGCTTTGGCAATGGCGGTTTGCAGCGCCGCAATGGTGCCGGGCCGGGCCAGGCTGCGGGCCTCGAGCAAGATGGGGCGGTCTTCAATGCGCTGCAAATTGAACTGCCATTGGGCAATCAGCGTCTGCCCTTGAATGCGTCGGGGTCGCCCCGTCTCTACCCGCTGGGCCTGGCGGATGGCCCATTCGTAGGTGGTGCGCTGCCCTAGCCTGGCTACCATATCGCTAAACTTTAGCTGTCTCAGATCGGTGAGCTGTTCGCTCCACTGCTCCTCTGAGGATAGGTCAGCCTCTGCGTAGGGACTGTTTGCGGGGAGCTGGCTGACGGCGCTGATAGCCTCCATTAGCCCGAATAAGTCGCTGTAGCGCGGGGTTAGGCCTTGACCTACGGGCTCCACCTCACGGGCGATCGCTTGGGCATGGCTGAGGGATAGCAGCGCCTGGGCATCGGGGCTCAGATCGGGGGTGGGAGGCACCACGCTGGCCAGCTCTAGGGCACCGGCGCGATTGCCCACGTCCCAGCGCTGGAGCGCCACATCTAGCACGGTCTTGCTCCAGCGATCGACATCGCTTTCTGCCGCCTGCCACACCTGGGTGCGCAGGTCGATGGCGCGGGCCAGCACCACCGCCTGCCGCAAATTCTCAATCTGATTCGTCTTCGCTAGCTCGCGAGCCTGCAAGAGCTGATTCCACCCCTGCTGCTCCACCTGAAACTGCCGCTGCCAAAACACATACCGTGTGGTCAGCCAGTAGTCGGTCTTGAGGTTTTTGAACTCTTGCAGGTGGGTCTTGGCCAGCTCCCAATCGCTGGCGGCTAGGGCAGGCTTTAGCTTAGCCTCGATGGCTCGGCCCTGCTCCCAGTCCTGTCGCCACTCAAAGATCACCGACTGGGCTGGCTTGCGCAGCGGCGTATTCAGAGGGATTTGATCGGCCAGGGCCACCGCGTCGTCGAGCTTGCCCGCCTGGGCCCAGCGGTTAGCCAACACCAAAATCTGCTCTGAGGCATCCTTTAAAGTTTCCTCAGCGTCATCGTAATTAGCATGGGTTTTGGGCCAGTTGGCGGTCAGCAGCACCGACTGCACCAGATTGTTGGGCTCACCCGTGCGGGCCTGAGCCTTGGCGCAGTAGAGTAGATCGCTGGCCGAATGAAAGGGCGTAATCTTCTCACAGTCGGGCAGCGGCGGAATCCGCGTTAGCCAGAGCAGCGCCCAGCCGCAAAATATTCCTGACCCGGTGAGCAAGAGCACCCAGGTCGTTAGCCAAAACCATTCCCAGGGTTTAACCTGGCTAGGCCCAGGGCGCTGCCGATGTCGAGAACTCAGGGGCGATGAAGCCGGTGTCGATGCCATGACGTCAAACTAACCGAGAGCGAGCAGCAGCATCTCGACTGCCTGGGCGTTAATAACTAGCATGCTCACTGGCTTTGGGAACCAGGGAAGCCAGAAGATGCTGACACATTGTAGAGGCAATCTATAAACTTGATCGTAGATCTTTAAGCCAAACCTATCGGAATTGCACGCTATGGCATACCACACAGACCTACGCCGAATTCGGCCCACGGGGGTAGCTGCAGCGTTTGGCCTCGCCCTGGCCCTGGCGGCACCCGGTGTCGCCAACGACCCCCTGCGTCAGCTGCTGATCAGCCGCATCTGCATTGCCTGCGACCTCAGCGGCGTCGTGCTTACTCGCGCCAATCTCGAAGATGCCGACTTGACCAACGCCAACCTAGCGGGGGCCAACCTGCGCCAGGCCCGCCTACCCCGCGCCCAGCTAACCCAGTCCGACCTGAGCCAGACTAACCTGCAACAGGCGGTGCTCAGCGCCGCTGACCTGACTGGAGCCAACCTGGCCGGAGCCAATCTCAGCCAGGCTACCCTCACCGGCAGCGAACTCCAGGATGTAAACGCCGCTGACGTCAATTTAGAGCGTGCCGAAGCTCGCAACAGCAACTGGTACGGCAGCGATCTCAGCAACAGCCGCCTAGATAGAGCCGTGTTCAACCATGCCAGTCTGTCGGCAACCGATTTGACCAATGCGACCTTTACCCACAGCCAGCTTTTTCGGGTCAACTTTATTGGTGCTCAGCTAGCGGGGGCCGACTTCACCGGGGCCGACCTGCGCCAGGCCCTAATGCGCGATACCCAGCTAGCGGGGGCCATCTTCACCGACGCCGACCTGCGAGACGCTAATCTCAACCGCACCGATCTCAGCACTGCTCGGTTTTGCAACACCCGCATGGCCAATGGCGACATCAGCAACGAGCACTGCGCAGAGCTAGGGCTGAGCCCCGATCGCTCTACTCCCTAGAGCGGAGCCGAGGCACTGTCAGGTTGGTATTGCCGCCGTCTAAGCCTGTGTAGTTCGGCGGTAACTTGGCTTGGTCCAGAGCCGCCGCTTTCAGAGAGGCTTCAAACTCGGCCACGTCGAGCTGGTAGGGGTTGGTGGGTAGCCATTGCAGAGTCTTAGTTGAATGCTGAGATATTGCTCTGCCTCAGGTAGGGTGTGCTTGAGGCGGTGAAGCCCTCGCCGCAGTCTAGTCTTGCCCTGGGCTTCAGGTAGTCGGGTCAGAGCGCAGCGGCAATGGGCTGGCGCAGCTGAGGGGTGTGGTGGAGTAGCAGGTAGGCCAGATCGCTCTGCCCCCAAGACAAGCTCCTCGGCTTAGGAGTCAACCAGGCGAAATGTGCCACCCAATCAGAAGACAGTGCCACCCTATCCCAAGTATCTGTCATCTAAATGTTGATGGCCCAAGGACAAGGTATCTAACGATAGTAGCGCTGCTCTAACCACTGTCGTAGCTCATCTTCGCCGGTAAAGTAGGTCGTCTGCCTAGAGACCGGGTCGTAGGCTTTCCAGCTTAGAGGCCTATCCCGCAGCAGCCGAATTTGAGGGGCAGTGCTGCCCGCTATGGCCGCAATCAGAGTTTTCCAGCGCTGCCACAACCACTCTCTCACCCAGGTGGGCTGAGGTGTTTGCTGGCTAACTGGATCTAATGGTGAATATGGGTGTTGGGGCAGGGGGGTGGATGCTTTCATCGCGGTTTCCTCAACGGCAATCAATAAAAGATGAAACGCAATCGTGCGAGCGCGCAGCCCGCACGACTACTTCGGGCAGACCGACCTGAGCCAGGTCTAAGCTTCGACCTGGAGGGATGGCACGATCTTGACGGGGTTGGCCAGGTTCCAGAAGTTGGGCGAGGAGGCGATCGTCGCCTCGTACATCTGCTGGAATTTCTCAGGGGTAGCGTCGCCTTTTACGGTCAGCGTCCAGCGCATATCCTGGTACCCGGCCTGGATTGATTCGTCCAGCTTGAGCAAGCCGCGCACGTCGAGGGTGCCGGTGCTGTGGATCTCCACTTTCTCTAGCCGAATGCCTTCTAGAGAGCAGTGTTCTACGAAGGTAGTCAGAATGCAGGAATTTACGCCCGCCAGCAGCACCTCTTGAGGGTTCGGTCCCATGTTGGTGCCGCCCAGTTCCTCGGGCTCGTCGATGGTGAGCGAGAAGTTGCGGGCGTAGGGCTGCCCAGCCCAGTCGAAGGAGGTCATGCGGGTGAGCGATCGCGTGCCATCTACCCAAGCCGTAGTGGCATGGAAGGCCATCTGCGCCTGGGCAGCATCTTGCTGAATGGCAGCAACTAGCTCGGTGACGCCGCTGGGGGCAAAGCCATTGATGGTGTAAGCCTGCTCGGTCGTAGTCATAATCAAACTCCTTGATTTTGGGAATAAAAACAGTCAAAGCCGTGAAATGACCGCAGCCATTTCGTTGTGTTATGGGTCGTCCGACAAAAACTCGTGGGCCAGGGCCGCAATTTGAGCAGATCCTGCCGCGCTTATGGCCTGCACGCTCTGCTCAAAGTTGGGATGGGTCATGCCCGCGATCAAAAATGCGTTCTGGTATGACCGCTCTTGAATGCGCTGCATCTCATCCCGCTCAGGGGCAGAAAAGGTGTGCGCAGTGGCCTGCACCAGGCTGGCGATGTCGAGCTGCACCTGGGCTTTAAGGCCCTGGTCGAGGTAGCGAATGATAGCGATGTAGTCGTCAATGGCGGTAGCGATGCCGCTGTCATCCATGGTTTGGGCCATCGACTCGACCATCAGAGCATCCAGTCGGGCGTGCTGGGCCTCCTCCTGCCAGTGGTGCTTCAGCAGGCTGCAAAACTGCGGGTCGAGGGCATCCTGCTGGTGACGAACGCTCTCTAAAAAGTGCCGCTGGCTCATCCACTCAATGTGCAGGGTCACCAGGGCCACACCCAGGGCGCTGTGGCTGAGCACAAAGTTGGCGATCGCCTCAGGTGGCCCAATCACCTCGCACCGGTGGCCAAATCCGGCCTCAAAGGCCGTCGCAAACTGGCGAAACAGGCGAATGTGCTTGCTCTCTTCGGCGGCAAAGCCCAGGTAAGCCTGGGTGGCCACGATGTCATAGCAGCCCAAGGCTTTGGCATGGTCAACCACCAGGGGCAGAATGAACTCTTCCACCAGCCCAAACAGGTGCAGATAGCTGTTGCTGCGGATGTGGTTGAGCGCTAGGGCCGCCTTAGCATCGAGGCCCGGAATCGCCTTGGCCTGCACCAGCGCTTCGGGCAAAAAGGGCCGAGTAAAGTCGAGGGGGCGATCGGGGCCAATCAGGTCTTCCACCTGCCAGGCTACCCGCGCGGCATCTTTGAGAATTGCTTGGTAGCTATATTTCGGAACGGTTGCTGCGGTCATTCAGATCTCCTGAAATAAACGGGGGCTGGCCATGGCTGGTCGGGTCGGTGCCCTCGGGCCGTTGGTTTAACTTGTTCTCAGGTTAGAAAAGGGGCCGTCGCCAGACCGTCGCAAAATCGTCCCGGCAGCGTCAAACGCAGGCAGGCCAAGTTCTCACCGGTAAGAACAACCGGCTCCCTAGGGTCTAATTGCCGCTGAAGTCAAAGTGCTGGCGGTGATAGCTGAAGATTCTTGTGCCCGATGGGGTGAGGCAAGTTGAATGTAAGGGCGGGCGATCGCCTAGCATCTCCCCCTGTTGCCCCCTCACCGTAGACTTCCTAGCCGACTACGTTCGCTGCGTTTAAAGGTGGCTTTGTAATGACAAGAGGGCTTCAAAATCCCACTTAGCTGACCTACTACCGCAACTCCATAGTTGCGGTTTGCTCCCAGTGCTTAAACCTCAAACCGGCTAGGAGGAAATGGCATGACTGCTACTCAACACCTGGCCACCGGCTTGAGTGGCAAAGGCGATCCCGAGCTAAGTGACCTAATCTGCTAGTATCTTGCTCTGATGTCATCCCCAGCCAACATCCGGTCTGCAAAATCGTGAAAGCTACTCAGTCCCTAGTTCGGGTTTTTCAAAGCCGCAAGATGGCGGCCATTCTGCTGTTGGGCATTGCTTCGGGGTTGCCCTACGCCCTGATGGATGACGCCTTTCGGGGCTGGATGACCAAGGCTCAGCTCGATTTGAGAACCATTGGCTGGTTCAGTCTGATTAGCCTGCCCTACTCCCTCAAATTTTTGTGGTCGCCCTTTCTCGATCGCTTCGTTCCTCCCCGGCTGGGCCGACGCCGGGGCTGGATGGTGATCGGGCAGCTGGGCCTGGTGGTGACGATCGCAATTCTCGCCCTACAGATGGCCGCGATCGCTGCTGACCCCTCGCCCACGCCAGCCTCGGTGCTGCAACTCGTCGCCCTGATCGCCCTGGGGATTACCTTTCTCAGCGCCACCCAAGACATCGCCATTGATGCCTACCGCACCGATGTGCTGGAGGAGCGTGAAATGGGGGCTGGAGCCGCTACCTACGTTTTGGGCTACCGGATCGCCATTTTGTTAACCGGAGCGATGGCTTTTATCCTGGCCGATCGCATTACCTGGCCCTGGGTCTATGGCGTGATGGCCGGGCTGATGGGGCTGGGGGTGCTGGTCTCGCTATGGGCACCGGAGCCGGTACGCACCGTGCACCCGCCCGACTCGCTGCAACAGGCGGTGGTGCAGCCCTTTGCCGAGTTTTTTAGCCGCCTGGGGGTACAGCGGACGAGCGCCGTGGTGCTGTTCATTCTGCTCTACAAGCTGGGCGACAACCTGACGGCGAAAATGGCCATTCCCTTTTTGGGCGACCAGGGGTTGGGCTTTTCGGATACCGACATTGGCACCATTCGTCAGGGGCTGGGGCTCGTGGCCACCATCGTCGGCACCCTGGCGGGCGGAGCTGCCCTCAGCCAGCTGGGCATCAACCGCTCTCTGTGGATTTTTGGCGGGCTTCAGGCTCTAAGCAATTTGGGCTATCTGATATTGGCGATCGTCGGCAAAAATTACCTGGTCATGGTGCTGGCCATCAACGTCGAAAACTTTTGCGCCGGGCTAGGGACGGCGGGTTTTGTCGGCTTTCTGATGAGCCTGTGCAATGCCCGGTTTTCGGCCACCCAGTTTGCCCTGCTCTCTAGCCTGATGGCGGTCGGGCGGGATCTGATCGCTGGCCCCGCTAGCGGCGAGATTGCCCAGCGCTTACAGCAGTTTGTGCAGAGCAACCCCAACATTGCTGCAATACCCGCTTTGGCAGGGGCTACTCAGCAGGGTTGGCCCCTATTTTTTGGCATTACGCTGCTCGCCGCCCTCCCCGGACTAATGCTGCTGCCCGTGTTTGCCCCCTGGCACGATCGCGAGGAGGTTGACTAAGGCAGTACGCTTGAAGCAAGCCGTTGCTGAAGTGCGAATATGCTCTTTCTGATCGTTGCGATCGCGCCCTGGGTGCTCTTGCTCTACGCCGTGCTGGTCATAGCGGGGGGCGTGATGGGCTATGTGAAAGCTCGCAGCAAACCCTCTCTCATTTCTGGGCTGATCAGCGGTGCAGCCTTGCTGATCGCCTGGTGGATCACCCTGAGCAACAGCTACAACGCGGGTATAGCGCTGGCCACCTGCCTGGCGATCGTGCTTCTGATCGTCTTCGGCCTGCGCTTCCGCAAGACCAATGCGTTTATGCCCGCCGGATTGATGGCGATCGTGAGTTTATTTTGCGCGGTTGTATTTGGCATTGCGCTGGCCGTTTAAGCCTGAGCTTGAGCTCAGGCTCAACTGCGATGGGGCAAAAGTGAGCTAAGGCTGACAAGAAAGGACGCTAACGTTCTGCTGAGCCAACCTACCAAGCTGTTAACGACTGGTGGACTGTGCCGCTGGATTCTTGTGGGTGTAGACTAAGGCCCATATTTTAGAATCCTTGAGAAAGTATGACCGTTCGTTGGTCAAAGACCGGCCCAATGGGGCGATCGCGCCCATGTCGTCTCTCCCGGCGGCGATTTCTGCAATTCTCAACGGCTACGGTGTCTAGTTTGGCCCTAGCGAACTGCCGACAGCCGGGTGCTAACCCCCCCGAGGCAGGCAGTAAGAAACCCCTCTACATCTACACCTGGTCTGACTACGTTGACGATGAGGTCTACGATCGCTTCACCCAGGCCACCGGCATCCCCATTGAGGTGCAGACCTACGACTCCAACGAGACCATGCTGGCGAAAATCCAGGCGGGCGGCGGGCAGCAGTTCAGCATTCTCTATCCCTCCGACTACATAGTGCAGCAGATGGTTGAGCTGGGGCTGCTGGCCACCCTCGATCACAGCCAACTGGTTGGTCTAGACGACCTGCGCGGCCCCTGGCAAAGCCCCACCTACGACCCCAACAACGCCCACAGCATCCCGCTTAGCTGGGGCACCACCGGGCTGATCTATGACACCACTCAGCTCAGCCCACCTCCCACCGACTGGGCTTATCTGTGGGAGCAGCAAGCCGCCCTCACCAGCAGGCTCACCCTACTCGACGACGTCCGCGAAACCCTGGGGGCAACCCTGGCCTCGCTGGGCTATTCCTATAACACAACTGACCCTGGGCAGATTGAAGCCGCCTTTAAGCGGTTGCAGGAGCTGAAACCGGCGATCGCACAGTTCGCTAGCTTTGGTTGGGAAGACTCGCTCATTGCTGGCGATCTCGCCCTCTGCATGACCTACTCGCACCTGGGCAACGCCCTCCCCGCCGAGCACCCCAACCTGCGCTACGTCATCCCCACTTCTGGCAGCTCCCTCTGGACCGATACGATCGCGATTCCCAAAGATGCACCGAACCCAGAGACCGCCTACGCCTGGCTCAACTTCATGCTGGAACCTGAGAATGCCGCCTTTGCCGTGCAGAAGCTCGGCTTTGCCACCCCTAGCCAGTCGGCGTTTGACCTGCTGCCCGCCGAACTGCAAGATAGCGAAACCCTGTTTCCGCCAGAGTCGGTCCTTGCCAGCTGCGAGGGCATTGTCCCCTTAGATACGGCCACCGCTGATCTATTCGATCGCTACTGGACTGAGTTGACGAGCGCTTAGCGGTGTATTAAGACCGGTGCCTTTGCAATGCCAAGCCATCGGCTACAGGCAGAAGGGACCGGGCCTCTCCAAAAGGGATTCACGCGCTGATCAGCGGCGTCGCCTTGGCCTGAAAGTTCGCATTCACCAGCGCATTCACCGCCGCCTCAGGATCTTTGACGCGAAACTGCGCCCCCAGCCGCACAAACTGCCGCTGCTGGTTGCCGCCAATCACCGCAATCACCGGCACCCGTGCATACTTAGGGTCATCGCCCTGGTTGTTGCGAATCACGTTGCGCAGACGGTGCTGCTGCTCGATGTCGCCCGCTAGGCGCGGGTCTAGCTCCACCATCACCATGCGCACATCTTCGATCGATTCAGCATCGTCAATGATGAACTGGACGCGATCGTCGCGGCGATCGACCTTGCCCCAGATCATCAACCGCTTGTCGGCGACAATGTGCTGCCCAATGCGCTCAAAGGATTTGGGAAAGACCACAGCTTCCGACTGCCCGGTGAGGTCTTCGAGCTGAACGATCGCCATCCGGTCCCCCTTCTTCGTCACCACCGGCTTGACGCTGGCCAAGATCACGATCGCACTCAGGGTCACGTTATCCGGCTGCTCGTGCAGCTCCGCTAGGTTGATCGGGGCCAACACCCGCGCCGAGCGCTGCACCGACTTGAGCGGGTGGTCAGAGATGTAGAAACCCAGCAGTTCTTTCTCCTGCCGCAGCTTTTCCTGGGCCTCAAAGTCGGCCACCAGCGGTGCTTTAGGCGCAGTTTCGTAGCCCGCCGAAGGCGTAGGGCTTTGGGTGTCGCCGCCGCCCATCATCATGTCAAACAGGTTGCCCTGGCCAATTTCGCGATCCTTCGCCCGGCCCTGGGCCCAGTCGATCACCAGCTCTAGATCCTGCATGAGCTGGTTGCGGTTGGGGTCAAGCTTGTCGAGAGCACCGGCTAGAATCAGCGATTCTAAAGCGCGACGGTTGACGGAATGCAGGTCGACGCGATCGCACAGTTCCGCCAGCGATTTAAACGGCCCCTCTGCTTCGCGGTTCTTCAGAATGCACTCGATCGCCCCCAGGCCCACGTTGCGCACCGCTGAGAGGCCAAACAAAATGCTCTTGCCCTCGGGGGTGAAGTCGACCAGCGATCGGTTGATATCTGGCGGCAGCACCTCAATGCCCATGGCGATGCAGTTGCCGATGTGCATCTGCACCTTGTCCTGATCGCCGCTGTTGGAGGTCAACAGCGCCGCCATATACTCCACCGGGTAGTTGGCCTTCAGGTAGGCGGTCTGAAATGTGACGAACCCGTAGGCGGTGGAGTGCGACTTGTTGAAGCAATATTCGGCAAACTTCACCATCTGGTCCCAGAGTTCTGTCGCCACTTTTTTGCCGACGCCTTTCTGCATCGCGCCGCTGACGAAGTTCTCCTGGTGCTTGAGCATTTCCGACATTTTCTTTTTACCCATGGCCCGCCGCAGCAAGTCGGCCTGGCCGAGGGAGTAACCGCCCATATCCTGGGCAATTTTCATGATCTGCTCCTGGTAGACCATGATGCCGTAGGTCTCGCTCAGAATCGGCTTCAGAATTTCGTCGGCAAAGTCGATTTTCTCGCGCCCGTGCTTGCGGTTGATGAATTTGGGAATCAGCCCCGCATCTAGCGGTCCCGGCCGGTAGAGAGCTAGTACTGAGGAAATGTCCTCTAGACCCGAGGGCTTGAGGTCCTTCACGATCTGACGCATGCCGGAAGATTCCAGCTGAAATACACCGCCCAAATCGCCGCGCTCCAGCAGCTTATAGGTGGCGGGGTCATCCATGGGCAGATCGTCGGGGTCAATTTTGGTGCCGTGGGTCGCCTCGATTAGCTCCAGGGTTTTTTGGATCATGGTCAGGTTGCGCAGGCCCAAGAAGTCCATCTTCAGCAGACCCAGCGCTTCCACATCTTCCATGTAGTACTGGGTGATCACCTGGCCGTCGTTGTTGCGCTGGAGGGGGACGATTTCGTCGAGGGGGTCTTTAGAGATCACCACCCCGGCGGCGTGCATGCCGAAGGTTTTGTTGGTGCCCTCGATGCGCAGGGCCATGTCGATCCAGCGGCGGGTTTGGGGGTCGTTGTCGTACTTTTCTTTGAACTCTGGGGCGGGGGTGTCGTCGGAGATCATCACCTTCAGCTTGGTGGGCTTGCCCCGGGCGACAGGAATCAGCTTCGCCATCCGATCTGACTCGGCGTAGGGAATATCCAGCACTCGCGCCACATCCTTGAGCACCGCCTTAGAGGTCATGCGGTTGAAGGTGATGATCTGGGCCACTCGCTCCTCGCCGTAGCGGCGGGTGACGTATTTGATCACCTCGTCGCGGCGATCGATGCAGAAGTCGGTGTCAATATCCGGCATCGACTTGCGCTCGGGGTTCAAAAAGCGCTCGAACAGCAGGCCGTGGTGGATGGGGTCGATGTTGGTGATTTCCATGGCGTAGGCCACCAAGGAGCCCGCCGCCGAGCCCCGACCAGGGCCAACGGGAATGTTGTTGTCGCGAGCAAAGCGGATGTAGTCCCACACCACCAAAAAGTAGGTAGGAAAGCCCATCTGGATCATCATCTCGATTTCGTATTCGAGGCGATCGCGGTACTCCTGCTCAATTTCCTCGTAGCGGGCCACTTTCATCCGTTTAATCAGCCCTTCCTTGGCCACATGCCCCATGTATGCCCCCGCGTCTTCGTTGAACTCAGCGGGAATGGGGAAGTCGGGAATGCGCGACTGGCCGAGGATGCCGGTGTAGTCTTCGATTTTGTCGGCGACTTCCAGGGTGTTGGCGATCGATTCCTCAATTACCTCCGGCTCAATGTGGTCGCGGAACAGCTGCCGCATCTCATCGGCGGATTTCAGATACTCAGTGCCGCTGTAGCGCAGCCGCTTATCTTCGGTCAGCAGCTTGCCGGTCTGAATGCACAGCAGGGCGTCGTGGGCCTCCACATCGTTGCAGGAGATGTAGTGAGAGTCGTTGGTGCAGATGACTTTTATATCCATCTCGCGGGCGATCTTCAGCAGCTCCACGTTTACCACCCGGTCCTCGGGGGAGCCGTGGTCCTGAATTTCGAGGTAGTAGTCTTCGCCGAAGAGGTCTTTGTACCACTGAGCCACCTTGCGGGCGACATCGGGCCGCTTCTGCAAAATTGCCTGGGGCACCTCGCCACCGAGGCAGGCGCTAGTGACGATCAGCCCCTCGTGGTACTGCTCTAGCAAATCTTTGTTGATGCAGGGGCGCGAAAAAATGCCCTTGCCCTGCACCCCCTGTAGGTGGGAGATCGTGGTGAGCTTGACTAGGTTTTTGTAGCCCTGAGTATTTTTGGCCAGCACCACCTGGTGGTAGCGGGGACGGCGCTGCTGCTGTGAAATGTCACCGTTGATCAGATACATCTCGTTGCCGATGATCGGCTTGATGCCCGCCCCTTTACAGACCTTGATCAGCTCGATCGCGCCATACATGACGCCGTGGTCGGTGAGGGCGATCGCGGGCATGCCCAGTTCCTTAGCCCGCTCTACCAGCTGGGGCAGCTGACTGGCCCCATCGAGCAGGCTATAGGCACTGTGGACGTGAAGACCAACAAAGGACATAGCGCCGCGATATAATAGTACAATTTTACTGTATTGGGGGCCTGTGGGCTAGATTTTTCTAACCTGAGGTCGTCCAAGCTGCTCCTAAGGTTAGCGGATTTGCGGATTTTATAGAACTACATCTAGCGAATTTCTAGGAAATACAGAAATCTAAACCGCCATATGTGGCGTGTACCCGACGGGCTGGCGGAAACAGGTTACAGGTCAATATTGACTAGGTTGGCTGTGACAATCCCTAGCGGCTGAGGGTTTGAGGTGTACGGTTCAGGGCCGGTTGGAACCCGTAACTCTGAGTCCTACTCACCTGTCATATTTGGCCTGGCTGACCATTAGCTGAGATAACCCAATTGTCTCAACCTCGTCTGACATCCCTAGAGATGCTCTTGAGGAAGCTGCCTAAGGTGTGTCCAAGGCAATGGCATCTAGTTTGAGTCCTCTTAGGGACCGGCTTGCGATCGCTACTTTTGTCGCTGCAACAAATAAAGCTAGCGGCAAAGGCTCAAGTTTGCAGCTAGGTAGATAGACTTGATTCTGAAGTCCATTTGAGTAGAGAGACTAATTTGATCAGCTCACAGACTGATATGGCTTGGCTGGCACAGCGCTTCAATGGGTAATGTCAAGCTGATACTAAAGCTTTTACAGGGCTTGGTTCGTTTAGCACAACGGCAGCTCTCAAAGATTTTCAGACGGTCTTGGGTGCGGTGGTATATGCGTCTGGGCCATGGCACTAAAGGTGCGTTCTATGGCTTGATCGGTCTGTTCGCCCTCAGCGATATTGTTCACGACCGGCCAATAGTATCGGGTAGCGAGGCGGTGCTTGCTGATCTAGAGCGTTGGCCTCTAGGCAGCGCGATACTTGGGCTACTGTCGTTTGGTCTTTTCGGATACGCCCTGTGGCGTCTGATACAGGCGAGTATCAACCCGGGTGAGGCAGAAGCGTTGAGCGTCCGCCAGGTGCTACAGCGCTGCGGCTATGTTGTCAGTGGTCTAACCTATCTAGGCGTTGCTCAGAGCGCTGCTAAACTGGCCCTCAACTTAGCTGTCGATTTTGACGACACGATAGAGGATTTGGCCTCCGTTCTGTTTGAGCGAGAAGTGGGGCCCTGGATGCTTTTGGGCGTTGGTCTTGGGGTCATAGCGGTGGGTTGCCTCTATATTTACGGGGCAGTTTCCGGTGGCTACATCAATGACTTTCATCGAGACCTCTCTCGCCCCATCCGGCGATGGGCCATAGTCATCGGCAAAGTTGGCATCACGGCTCGCGGGGTTGGTTTCGTTTTAATTGGGGCATACCTGATCAAAGCCGCCTATCTGGTTGACGATAAGTCTGCTGGTGGGCTTGGCAATGTGTTCGACGAGCTAGACGAAGAATTTTTAGGCGAATATTGGCTGGGCGCGATCGCATTTGGCTTTTTGGCCTACGCCGTCTATATGCTGATTGCAGCCTGTTATCGCCAGTTTCCGACGTTCAACCCTCCCGCTAGGATTAAGAGGAACTAATCTCTGCGAATTGTGGATATCATCAATCTTCAACTCTGCGGAAGCTTGCTGGCGATCGCTGTAGATATGCCCTGACAAACAATGCTATGAACTGTCACCACAGCACATTGCCTGAGTTGACTTTACTGCACGATGTTGAGCGATAAAATCTTTTAGAAAAGCTAGAAGCATCGACCGAAAAGGTCGATATACAAATACGCCTATGGGTAAGCAATTAGCTATGCTACGGCGACGCGGATGGAATAAGCGGTATTGGCTGGCGCTCCTGCTGTTAATAGTTGCGGGTCTGCTCACGCACATTAGCTTTTGGTTTATACCCGCCGCCGATTTGATGGGCCAAGATATTTACTACATTTGGCTAGAAGGCAAGAGAATTATTGCTGGAGAAAATCCCTACGCCAGAGTTTTGGCCAGCGACATGAGGGATAACGACAAATACGCCACCTACTTTCCCTTAGCCTATCTCTTCTCCGCATTAGTCCAAAAGCTTGGGTTTCCGGAATTTTTAGACTGGCTCTATCTGTGGCGACCTCTTTCGTTTGCGTTTCACCTGGGCATAGTCGCCTTAGCACTGAAATATTTCTATGCGCGAGGTCTGTGGCTGCTCGGCTTTGCTGCCTCCGCCGTTCTCCTACTGGGCCGTTGGAGCGTCTACATCACAAGGGTTCACCACCTTGAATTCGCAGCCGTCTTTTTCTTATTGCTCTCTTTAGTTCTCTTAACAGAAAAACCAAGGCTGTCATTACTGTCCTTTAGCATTTCCCTAGGGATCAAACAGATTGCGATCTTTCTGCTGCCTCTTTACCTGGTTTATATTTGGAGAAATAGCACTAAAGGTAAGCGAATTCAAGAGGTGGGCCTGGGCCTTTTAATTATTTTAAGTGTTCCAGTTTTAACTTCGCTGCCGTTTCTACTTTGGGACGGGGAAGGATTTTTGAAATCCATTCTTTTTTCGGCCACTCGCGCGGGAAGTTCACACATTGAAGGTGCGCCTTCCCTGGATGTGATTTTCTCTCAGAGCTTGCCTTGGCTAGTGGGCCTGAAGGCCAAGCTGCTGATGTTGTTGTTGATGGGTCTTGTTTATTTAAGCTTTTGGAAAGAAAGGATTACTATCTTGGCTTCCTGCGCTGTGGTAATGATGGTATTTCTTTATTTCAACTCAGTGCTATTTCTACAGTATTTTCTGTGGCCTTTGAGTTTGACGCTGTTGGCTTTGGTTGAACTAATACCACCTTTGCCACCACAAAATCCTGCGAGAATTGATAGCAACAACCTCTAGAAAACGACATTCAGGAAATAGCTATTCCGCCTTTGAAACTGCTCCAGAATTGTAGGCAGCCCAAGTTTGGCGCAGCCAGGGAAGAATCTCGCGCGGGTAGAGTAGCCAGGTGCGTTCATAGGGCTGGCTAAGGGCCTGCACCAGGGGCGAAATATCTTTGATGTCTGTAAACACGTTGTCGCTGTGTAAGCAAA
Source organism: Nodosilinea sp. FACHB-131 (assembly GCF_014695395.1). GTDB lineage: Bacteria > Cyanobacteriota > Cyanobacteriia > Phormidesmidales > Phormidesmidaceae > Nodosilinea. Next base: position 21,007 of record NZ_JACJOF010000032.1, on the reverse strand, counting down.
TGCCTTCGTTGTAGGTGGTGTACCCTCGGCTCCAACTGCGGCGCAGGCCGCTGTAGTTTTCGCCGCTGTAACCCTGCTGCTCTAAATGGGTGCGCAGGGTGTGGAGCAAGTCATGCTGCTGCTCTGTCGAGAGCCGGGTGATCTCCAACGTCTTGAGCAGGTCGCGATCGAGGTAGCGGCGGCACAGGTCAGCTAGCAGCGGGTCGGGGCTGTGCCGCCACCGTTGGAGGTGATACGTAAACACAATATCGTCCCCGGCCAGGTAAGTCTCTAAAGACAAAGGCCGATCGGGAGTGAGCAGCCAGGCGGTCACCGTCGGATCGGCCTCTAGCTTGCCAACGAGCAAATCGGCTCTGGCCCGCTCAAAGGCCCGCTCTAGTAGCCAGGTGACGGAGATATTTTTGGGGTGGTTGTATACCTGCACATACATAAAGTGGCGCACCACCAGGTAGTGCTCGATCGCAGATAAGCCCTTGTGGGCCACCACTAGACGACCGCTCTGGGACTCAAACCGCAGGGCCATGAGAATGCGATCGAGATCGAGCTGACCGTAGCTGGCCCCAGTGAAGTAGCTATCGCGCAGCAGGTAGTCGAGGCGATCGCAATCCAACTGACTCGACACCAGCTGCCACACCAGCGCGATCGGATGCTCGTGGGTGTAAACCTGGTCCACCGCCGCCGCCAGTCCCTCCGAGTGTGCCTCTAGGGCATCGTGAATCTCCGGCAGCTCGCGAATGATGCGCCGAGTCCACTGCTCGTGCTGAAGGCCAAACACCTCCTCGGCGGTGTGGCTAAAGGGGCCGTGGCCAATGTCGTGGAGCAGAGCCGCCACCAGCACCGTGGCCCGGTAGGGAGCCAGATCAGGGTAGCGGCGCTGGATCTGGTCAAAGGCACGACGGGCGATCGCCATCACCCCCAGGGAATGGGTAAAGCGCGAGCTTTCGGCCCCGTGGAAGGTGAGGCTGGCCGGGCCAAGCTGGCGAATCCGCCGCAGCCGTTGAAACGCTGGGGTATCGATCAGCTGGGTCAGCAGCGCCTCATCAGGATCGCTAGCGTGCAGCGTAATCGCGCCGTGGAGCGGGTCGTGGTACGAGCGGCTAGCCTTAAGTGGCCCTTCCTGGGGTAAGGATTTAGGACGCACTGGCTAGGACCGTGGCTTGACTTAGCATTTCTAGCGCGGCCTGGTACTGGGGATCGGCGTCGGTAGCTACGGTGTCGCGGTTGAGGGGCACGCTGGCGACGATGCGATCGGGCTGAATACCCAGTTTGTTGATGTCGTGGTGGTCTGGGGTTTCGTATTTAGCCACAGTCACCGCCAGCCCCGCCCCGTCTGATAGGTCAAACAGCGACTGAATCAGCCCTTTGCCAAAGGTGGTGCTGCCCACTAAAGTAGCCCGGCCATTGTCCTGCAGCGCCCCAGCCAAAATTTCGCTGGCGCTGGCAGTGCCCTCATTGACCAGCACCACCAAGGGGGCATCGGTAATCGCTTGGCCAAACGCCTCGAAGCTGTCTAAGATGCCCTGACGGTTGACTGTGTAGACAATCGTGCCCTGGGGCAACCATAGCCGAGCAATTTCGATGCCGGCCTGCAATAGCCCACCGGGGTTATTGCGCAAATCGAGCAGATAACCCTCAGCCCCTTGCTCGGCCAAGGTTCGAATCGCGGCGGCTACCTTCTCAGACGCATTGCCGTTGAACTGACTGAGCCGCAGGTAGCCCACCTGCTGGCCCGCTGGCGTTGTCTTAAGCGCCGCTACCACGGGGTTGAGGGTAATCACATCGCGGGTCAGAGAAACCTGACGAGCCGTGGTCTCATCGGGGTGGCGCAGTTGCAGGGTAACGGTGGTGCCACGCTGACCCCGCATCCGAGCGGCGGCCTCGTCCAGCGTCAGCTCTGTGGTGGCCACACCATCGATCTCCAGTACCACATCCTGAGGTTGAATGCCCGCCTGCTCCGCCGGAGACCCTTCAATGGGGGCAATCACTCGCAGCCAGCCAGGTTGCTCATCCTTAGAAATTTGCAGCCCTACTCCAGTCAACGCTCCAGCGGTGCTGGTTTGCAAACTGCGGTACTGCTCGGGGGGCAGCAGCCGAGTGTAGGGGTCTTCTAGCCCAGCCAGCATATCTTGAATGGCCTGGTAGGTATCGTCTCGACTGGCTAGGGCGCGATCGAGGGCTCGCTGGCGAGTAAACCACCAGTTTTGGTGGTTGAAGGTGTCGTCTACGTAAGCTCGGTTCACAATGCGCCACACCTCTGCCACCAAATTCTGCTCCTCGGTGAGGGCAAAGGCAGGGCCTGCTGACACCCCGCCGACCACTAGCCCCATCAGGCAAAGGCTAAGAATAGAAAGACGCAATAGGGGTTTAATCATAAACGCAGGCAGAGGCAGGCAATGGATTGCAGATGAACGGACTGTGGTGTTGACCGGCGTTTCTAGCTCATAGAGAGCCTGGGTTAAGGATCGACGATATCCCTAGCCATTCAGTCAGCGCTTCACATTAGTTTATTCTGATCATTTTTTTACTGATTGCGCCTAACCGGCAGAGATAGCGTTTCCTCACCGGGTTCGTCGAACTTCGTAGGGAGCAGTTGTTTAGCTGGCTCTACGTCACCACTGAGGCGATGTAACGGAATATTGCGAAATTATGACAGGAGTCTAATTTATCTTCCAGAGCTGGCGTGGGCCTGGGGTGAGCCTTTTGCCCTAGTTGCTTATTCCGGGGATGGCAGGAAGCGCCCTAGGCCTTAGAATTTAAGGCAGAGAATTTAGCGTTGCCATTACGGCTATGTTACATTTTTCATTGACGGCAATTATTGAATATATAGAGTTACCCGCTTCATGTTTACTAAGCAAGTTACCGACTCTAAGGCCTTCCAATGGTTTAACGAGCGGCTAGAGATTCAGGCCCTGGCCGATGACATCTCTAGCAAGTATGTGCCGCCCCACGTCAATATTTTCTATTGCCTGGGTGGCATTACCCTGACCTGCTTCCTGATCCAGTTTGCCACTGGGTTTGCGATGACCTTTTACTACAAACCCACGGTCACTGAAGCATTCAGTTCTGTGCAGTACCTGATGACCGACGTCAACTTCGGTTGGCTGATTCGGTCCATCCACCGCTGGTCCGCCAGCATGATGGTGCTGATGATGATTCTCCACGTGTTTCGGGTGTACCTCACCGGCGGTTTTAAGAAGCCCCGCGAGCTGACCTGGGTAACCGGCGTGGTGCTGGCCGTCATCACAGTTACCTTTGGCGTCACCGGCTACTCCCTTCCCTGGGATCAGGTGGGCTATTGGGCGGTGAAGATTGTGTCTGGGGTGCCCGGTGCCATTCCTGTGGTGGGCTCTACTGTGGTTGAGCTGATGCGCGGCGGTGAAGCCGTTGGGCAATCGACGCTGACCCGCTTCTACAGCCTGCATACCTTCGTGCTGCCCTGGGCGATCGCGGTGTTCATGCTGCTGCACTTCCTGATGATTCGCAAGCAGGGTATTTCTGGCCCTCTCTAGGGTCTAAGAGACGAGTGGAGCCGTTGCTGAGGCAGGCTCCTGGGCAAATGTTTTGAGGGCATGACGTTTGGTTTCGGCTACACCGATTGCCCTGAATGAATAGTTTAGACTTTGGGCCTGGCCCAACTGGCTGTAACAGGAGAAGTTTTTTCAATGGCGACCATTAAAAAACCGGATCTAAGCGATCCTAAGTTAAGAGACTTGCTCAAGCAGGGCATGGGCCACAACTACTACGGCGAACCCGCCTGGCCCAACGACCTGCTCTACATCTTCCCCGTGGTGATTTTGGGCACCATTGCCTGCTGTGTTGGGCTGGCTGTGCTAGACCCTGCCCTGGTAGGTGAGCCCGCTGACCCCTTTGCCACCCCCCTAGAAATTCTGCCTGAGTGGTATCTATACCCCACCTTCCAGATTCTGCGGATTGTACCTAGCAAGCTGCTGGGTATTGGCGCGATGACCGCCATTCCCCTGGGACTGATGCTGATCCCCTTTATCGAGAGCGTCAACAAGTTCCAAAACCCCTTCCGCCGTCCTTTGGCCACCACGCTGTTTCTGTTGGGAACTGCGGCAACCCTATGGTTAGGCATTGGGGCGACCTTCCCCATTCAAGAGTCGCTGACCCTAGGCCTGTTCTAGACGGCTAGCTCTAGCCATCGTGCAAGACCTGCGTAGAACTGTATCGTTTTACGCAGGTCTTTTTGCTGGGGGTGTACTCTTTCGCTAAGCTACGTTTAAGGAACTCTGGTAGGCGTTGATACAGGAGTGGCTATGGCACGGGTGGGCACCAGACAAGAACCCAGACAAGAGCATTTGCAAGTGGCTAGCAAGCTGGATGTAGTGGCCCAGGTGCAGCGTTGGTTTCACGATACCTGTCGATCGCTAGAGGGGGAGTCAGCATGGGTGAGTAACCACTGCGATCGCCTCGCCCTGGCCCTCACCGAAGGCTTTACCAACGCGGTGCGCCACGCCCACGCTCACCTGCCCGCCGACACCGACATTGACATCGACCTTTCTTTAGCCGCTGACTGCGTTGAAATTCGCATTTGGGACCATGGCGACCCCTTCAATCCAGAGCTACTGCCCGAACCCCAGCCCGGCGAACTGCTAGAGAGCGGCTACGGCTGGTTTTTGCTGCGCCGCTTGGCCGACAAGGTCACCTACCATCGGTCTAAGGATGGGCGCAATTGTCTGTCTATCGTCAAGTACGGCACTTTCCCTACCTACTAAGCCACCTTAGAAAATCGTTTGCCGCTGCCAGGGGCAGCGTTTTGGGTAGCCTAGGGAGACTTGGCTGTTGTTGTGCTGTCTGCTATGGGTTCTTCCGCTACTGATCAGCCCATGGTTCAGGGGTCCACTGAAGACGGGCTTACTGAAATTGCTACGGTTTCTAACTCAGGGAAACAGGGGGCTTTGGTATTTGTCTTCCTTCAAGTTTTCTCTTGGGAGGGCGGTATTCAGTCCTACGTTAAGGATGTTTTGACGGCTTACCTGGAGCAGCCTAGTCCTGCCCCCGCCGATGTTTTTTTGCTGCGGGATGGGCCAGATTGCCACAACCCCTACGATCGCTCCCCCCTACGATTTCACTACCTGGCATCGGCGTCGCCAGCCCTAGGGCGAGCCAAGTTGGTGACAGCACTGCTACAGCATTTGATCATCCAGCGACCGCGCCAGGTAGTCTGTGGCCACGTGCTGCTGCTGCCGCTGGTCTCGACTCTCTGCCGCTGGCTGAGGCTGCCCTACACCGTGATGATTTACGGTAAGGAAGCGTGGGAACCGTTGCCTAAGCGAGAGCAGATGGCGCTGCGCCAGGCCGACTGGATTTGGGCCAACAGCCGCTACAGCCGCGATCGCGCCTGCACTGCCAATGGTCTAGACCCGGCTAGGGTGTTCATGGTTCCCTGTGCGGTAGATGGCGATCGCTTCAGCCCTGGCCCCGCTGACCCGGCGCTGGTAGATGCCTACGGTTTGGCCAACTGCCGGGTACTGATGACCGTGGCCCGCCTGTGGTCGGGGGATATTTACAAGGGCGTGGATGTGACGATTCGGGCGCTGCCCGCCATTGCCGCCGCTGAGCCCACAGTGAAATATCTGGTGATTGGCCGGGGCGATGACCAGCCCCGACTGGTGGCTTTGGCTGAGGAGCTGGGGGTGAGCGGTCGCGTTGTGTTTGCCGGGTTTGTGCCCACCGAAGCTCTGGTCGCCCACTACCGCTTGGCCGACGCCTACGTCATGCCCTCTCAGGAAGGCTTTGGCATTGTCTATCTGGAGGCAATGGCCTGCGGTTTGCCAGTGCTCTCCGGCGACCAGGATGGCTCCGCCGACCCCCTGCAAGACGGGCGGCTCGGCTGGCGAGTGCCCCACCGCAACCCCGATGCAGTAGCTGCCGCCTGTATCGAGATGCTGGCCGGCCGCGACCCTCGTTGCCAGGGGGCGTGGCTGCGGCAGGAGGCTTTGGCTGCCTTTGGTACCCCAGCTCTGGCCAGTCACCTGGAGCGAGCGATCGCCCGCTATTTAGTAGCGTAGTAGCCGCAGCGCTAGAATACAGAGTTAAGGCTAGGGCCTAGCCAATCGGTCTAATCCCCTGCCTGTGCCGTGCGGAGAATGCCCCTGTGAACTCAAATCGCTCTAAACAAGTTCAAGTCAACTTTTCGGGCCTGGGCTGCTGGCTCACCCTGATTGGGGTGGTTTGGTTGCTGGGAGCGGTGGGCCTAGGCTGGCTGGTGAAATCGCTAGCCGTGCTGGTAGTGCTGCTGCTGGCGGCCCCAGTGCTGGGGTTCATTGGGCTGCGGTTTTGGCTGCGGCGTAACCTGGTGCAGGGTGCCTGCCCGGTGTGTGCCACCAATCTGACCGGGATCAAGGGTGCTGAGACGAGCTGCCTCAACTGCGGCACTCCTCTACATGCTGAGCTGGATGGGTTCTCGCGGGTGGCCGAAGAAGGCACCATTGACATCACCGCGGTGGATGTCACCGTTGAGGCAAAGCCCGTCTTGCCCGAGGGAGACTAGTACTTGATCAGGGTGATGGCGACAGGCTCCAACCCTTGGAGGTTTAAGGTCTAGGGTATCGGGTTTAAGGCAAGTCACACACCCAAGACCTTGTACCCTGCACCTTAATACCCCCACTCACCCATCACCTTTGTCTTAGTAGACTAATACCCGGCGGCGGTTAACCGCTATGTCGAAGTGAGTCTGTGTTGTTAGGATAGATACATAATCCTAGATCACCCTGGACCCCATCCCTATGCCCGCCGCCATTCAAGTTGAAAAAACCAAGCTCAAGCAGCCGCCTTTGGAAATTCACACCCTGGGCGATCGCGTGCTGCGTCAGCCCGCCAAACGGGTGGCCAAGGTCGATGATGAAATTCGTGCCCTGGTGAAGGAAATGCTGCAAACCATGTACAGTGCCGATGGCATTGGTCTGGCGGCTCCCCAGGTGGCGGTTAACAAGCAGCTACTAGTCGTTGATATCGACCCTGAAAACGCTGCAAACCAGCCCTTGGTGCTCATCAATCCCCAAATCGTCAAAGTTTCTAAGGACATCGCTACCGGGCAAGAGGGCTGTCTCAGTATTCCTGGCGTTTACCTTGACGTAGTGCGCCCTGCGGCGCTCGAAGTTTCCTACAAAGACGAGAACGGTCGCCCCAAAAAACTCCAGGCCAGTGAGCTGCTGGCCCGCTGCATTCTCCACGAGATGGATCACCTGGCTGGGGTGCTGTTTGTGGATCGGGTAGACAACGCCCTGGCCCTCAACCAAGAGCTAAAAAAGAACGGCTTTTACGCCAAAGACGTGCAGCCAATCACAGCCCATTAGTTGCGTTAGGGCGCTGTAGGGCCGTGGTATGCTGCCTCGTTAGGGCCAGGAAATTGGCCCCCTTAGCTGTTTAGGAGAAACCCTGTGACCCCCAAGAGTGGCCTGTTGTTGGCTGGTTCCTGCGTTGCTGCGATCGCTGCAGTGGGCTCTATCTTTGAGCTATCCTCCGGTAGCCCCGACTGGGGCACAGTGCCTACCACCGTCATCCTCGGTCTTTGTGTGCCGCTGGTGGGGGTTTTGTTTTACGCGGCTGTCAAAGACGCCAAAGCTAACCAAGAGTAATTCAGCGATAGAAGGATGGTTCGGGCCGTCTGTTCTGGACAGTTCCGCTGATTTTTGGCATCCTTCCTCTCCCAGCAGCGTCTACTATAGAAACCATTGAGAGAGGACGGAGCTATGGAGCCGAACCGAGACACCCCTTTGCTGACCCGGCGATCGCTGCTGGCGGCCACTGCTGCGGGCTCTATAGCCGTGCTGCTGAGCCGCCCGGCCCAGGCTTACGAGGTTGTGCTCAACCCCACGGCTCCAGAGTTGGGCGACACCATTTCTGTCATTGTCATCCCTAGAGATCCGGCCGCCACGACGCCCCCTAAGGTGACGGTCAACGACAGCCTTGAATACCCTACTTTTCCCATCAGCGGTAACCGATTTCGAGCGCTGGTGCCCACTAGCCCGCTGAATCCTCCTGGTCGCATGGTGATTCGGGTAATTGGCACAGAAGAGACCCGCAACCTGGCGGTGGGGCTTAAAAACCGCGAATTCCCCACTCAGCGCATTACCCTGTCGCCTAGTCAGAGCGACCTAGGTACCCAGCACGAGTTCGATCGGGTTGCGGCATTTAAGAACATTGTCAGCCCCGAGCGCTACTGGAATGGGCCGCTGGTGCGCCCTAACGAAGGCCGCACCAGCACCCAGTACGGCGTGCGCCGCTACTACAACGGCGTCTTTGCCCAAGACTACTACCACCGGGGCCTCGACTACGCTTCTCCCACTGGCTCGCCAGTGATGGCTCCTGCCGCCGGACGAGTTGCCCTGGTAGGGCGTGTTTCTGACGGGTTCGAGCTGCACGGCAACACCGTCGGCATCGACCACGGTCAGGGGGTGCTCAGCATCATGATTCACCTCAGCCGCATCGACGTCAACGAAGGGGCTATGGTGCAGCCGGGGCAGGTGGTTGGGGCCGTAGGCAGCACCGGAGCATCCACAGGGCCACACTTGCACTGGGGGCTGTATGTCCACGGGGTGTGTGTAGATCCAACTCCCTGGCGCGATCGCGGCTTTGAGTAGAGCCGGTAGGTGAATATGCCGCCGTAGGGTGGGCACTGCCCACCACCCGAACCGGAGTTTTCAAACGATCGCCTCAGGAACAATCCGATGAGCATCTACGAGATCTTGGCCCAAACCCAGCGGCAGCGGGTGAGCGACGGTGAGACGGTGGCACTGCTGAACGGCTGTGAAGGGTCAGCCCAGATTTTGGTGCTGGTGTGGCCCCAGCTAGGCGACTTCGACAGCCTGGAGTACGCCTGGTGGTTGCAGCGAGAGGCCGACACCCTGCACCAGCGAGGGATCGCCGTGCGGGCAGTGGGCATCGGCGATCGCGCCTCTGGCCAAAAATTCTGCGCCTATACCGGCTTCCCTGCCGCATCTCTGTTCGTCGATGAAACCGCCGCTCTGCACCGCGAGCTAGGCCTATATCGGGGGCTGACCCTCAATCCACCGGGCTTGCCGCCTGGGCCAGCCGCTTGGCTGAATTTGATGCTGATGTGCGCGGGTATTGCCAGTCCAGGGACACTGAGGGAGGTGCTGCGGGGCTATACAGGCGATCGCCGCGCCCCTCAACTCATCGGTGACGACGAAGTGGTCAAAGCCGGACCACTGCCACCGCTAACCGGCAAAGCCTTTGCCATCGTTGGAGGAAGTGGCTTTCAGCGACCCATAGAACTGGCCACTCTACGCCTGCGCAACATGACCGAAGTGCTAAGTAACTGGAGCACCTACGTGCCCAACGCTGCTTACCTGACCCAGCGCGGCGGCACCTTTTTGTTTGACGGACAGGGGAACTTGCTGTATGAGCATCGCGATCGCGGCATTCTTGGCTTTGCCGAGACTATGGCTAATCCCCTCACCTTTCTGAACGATCAAGTACCTGCTGATACCCAGGCTTGAGGGCGGCTATGGCATGGCTTGAATCTATAGAAACGCTGCTCGAAGACATCGTCTTAGTCGTCACCTTTTGCCTAGAGGCAATCTCGGTGCTGTGCGTGGTAGCGGGACTATTTGAAACTGCTCGCCTAGCCTTCACCCTCAATCGCCATCGCCGGGGAAAAGAGTTTCCGTTTAACCAAGTGCGGCTGCGGTTTGGCACTTGGCTGGCTTTGGCCCTAGAGTTTCAGCTGGGGGCCGATATTTTAGCGACCACCGTGGCACCCACCACCCAAGACTTGATCAAACTGGGGGTCATTGCCGTGATTCGCACGTTTCTCAACTATTTTCTAGATCGAGAAATGGCCTCTGAGCTAGCCCTGGTAAAAGAGCAGAAGACGTTAGACAAAGACGCCATCAAAGGCCGGTGAGTCAAGTATTGGAGCAGCGCGAATAGCTCGTTAGCTTATCTCGCCATGTCCTCATTTTCCCCGAAGGACGACGTCAGCTCCGATCGCGGCGGCAAATTTTGCAGCAGCACCTTATCCACTCGGCGGCCATCCATGTCGACGACTTCAAACCGCAGCCCTTCCCACTCAAAAAAGTCACCTGCATTGGGAATGCGGCCCATGTGCCGAATGATAAAGCCCGCCAGGGTGTGGTAGTTGTCTTCGTCTTCACTCAGTTCTTCGCGGTTGAGCAGGTCTTTCAGGTCCTCCACCGGCAGCAGCCCGTCGAGCAGCCAGGAGCCATCATCCCGCTGGGTCATCATGGGGTCCTCGGCATCTTCTAGGGAGGGCAAGTCGCCCACAATCGCCTCTACTACGTCGTTAAGAGTGACTAGCCCCTCAACGCCGCCATACTCGTCAAGCACCATGGCAAAGTGGGTACCCGAGGCTTTAAACAGCTCTAGCACCTTGAGCACATAGGTGCTCTCGGCCACAAACAGGGGCGGTTGCACCAGGCTGAGCAGCGTCGTCGGCTCAGTGTTTTGACTGCGGTAGTTAGGCAACAGGGCCTTAAGCGACACCACCCCCACGCAGTCGTCAATGCTGTTCTTGCATACCGGAAAGTGAGAGTGGGCGCTCTGCATGACCAGCTCGCTGTGTTCGGCAAAGGAGGCGTCTACATCCAACCATTCAATGTCGGTGCGGGGGGTCATGATCGAGCGAATCGGGCGATCGCCCAGTTGCAGCACCCGCCCCATCATTTCTTGCTCAGCTACCTCAAAGGTGCCAGCCTCGGTGCCCTGGTCGATCAGCAGGCGCAGTTCTTCTTCAGTGATAGCGGCATCAGGGCGTTCCTTAAGCCCCATGAGATTGACAAGAAAGCTGGTGGACATGCCCAGCAGCACTACAAAAGGAGTTGCCAGTCGAGACAGACTCTTCATAGGGCCAGCCACCTGGCAGGCAATGGCTTCGGGATAGCTGAGGGCAATGCGCTTGGGCACCAGTTCGCCCACCACCAGCGATAGGTAAGTAATGAGTCCTACCACAATTGCCAAACCAAGCACATCGCTGTAGGGAGCGAGGACGGGCACCCGATCGAGGATTTGACTTAGGCTGTCGGCCACTGTGGCTCCCCCCAGGGCACCGCTGAGAATGCCAATCAGCGTAATGCCAATCTGCGCGGTCGATAGAAAGTCGTTGGGGTTATTGGCCAGCCTGAGGGCCAGCCGTGCCTTGGCGTTACCTCGCCGAGCCTGGTGTTCTAAGCGAGCCTTGCGAGCCGACACCAGGGCAATTTCTGACCCTGAAAATACCCCATTGGCCACAATCAGCAGAAAAATGAGCACACTTTTGAGGGCAATATCGGACATAGGGGGAGGTTAACGACGAAAAAGGAAAGACAACAGTGAGCTAGCCTAAACCACAAAACCGTATGACATCTATAACAGGTTTACTACCCTGTATTGAACGGCATATCCGCCTGCTGTGGTAAAACGATTTAGTTGCTGGCTCCCTATCCTATCTCTGAGCTGTTTTGCTAACTGTCAATCGTATACTGCCCCCCGATAGGGCTGCCCCTGTGGTAGCCACCCTATCGCTGACCGCCAGCGATCGCGCCAAGTCGCGCCACCGCTTTGTTGCAGACGATGGCACTGCCGTCTACCTCAACCTGCCGCGCGGCACCGTACTGCGCGGGGGCGATCTGCTGGGGGGCGACGCTGAGACAGTGATTCGCATTGTGGCTAAGCCAGAGCCAGTGGTAGTGGTCAAGGCCCCCTCCAGCTTTGACCTGATGCGGGCCGCCTACCACCTGGGCAACCGCCACGTCTCGTTAGAGCTAGCCCTAGACAGCCTCAAACTAGAGCCCGACCCCGTACTCGAAGCCATGCTGCAACAGCTGGGTAACTTAGAACTCACCCCCGCCACCCTGCCCTTTGAGCCTGAGGCTGGGGCCTATCGCACTGCCGCCCCTAGCCCCTACGGCCACAGCCATGACCACAACTAAGCCTCAGGCCCTGCTGCGGCTGCTACAGCTCACCAGCCCAGCTTTGCCTGTAGGGGCCTACAGCTATTCTGAAGGGCTAGAAACCCTAGTCGAGCAGGGGGTGATTGCAACCTCTAACGACATGCTGCACTGGCTTACCCAAGAGTTGACCTACGGCCTAGTCGTTCTTGACGGTGCCGCTGTGGGACTAGTGCACAGCGCTGCCGCTCAAGCTAGTTTGGGGGCTCAACCGGAGTTCTCTGTGGCTGAGGCGATCGCCCAGCTCAATCACCAGCTCTCGGCCCTGCGCGACAGTGAAGAAACCCGCCAGCAGAGCTGGGATATGGGTCGCGCCCTAGTGCGCATGGGCACCCACCTACACCCTGATCTCAAGCCCTGGTTTAGTGCGGCGGGCAGCCCCTGCAACTTCGCCGTGGCCTTTGCCCTGGTGGCCGCCCGGTGGGACATTGATGCCTCGTCGGCGGTGCTGGGTTACCTGCACAGCTGGGCTGCCAACCTGGTGACCAGTGCCGTCAAGCTGATTCCCCTTGGGCAAACCGTGGGGCAGGAGATGCTGCTGGAGCTGTACCCCGTGCTGGAGGCGGCAGGCGATCGCGCGATCGCCACCCAGGCTCTAGACCAACTCTCCCTCAGCAGCTGGGGCACATCGCTGGCCACCATGCAGCACGAAGTCCTTTACACGCGCCTGTTCCGGAGTTAGAAGCAGTTTCAGGGGCAGAGGCCAAAGCTCAATGTCTCACCTGAACCCCTGAACCTAAACCTTTACCCCCCTAAACCTTGGCCTCCGGCTCTACCCAGCGCCCATCGGCCTTGATCAAGTTGATCAGCTCCGCCACGCCCTGATCCTCCGGCACCTTCTTAATCTCGTCGCGGCCCCGATACAGCGAAATATAGCCGGGGGTTTTGCCCACGTAGCCATAGTCGGCATCGGCCATTTCACCCGGCCCGTTGACGATGCAGCCCATCACCGCAATGTCTAATCCGGTGAGGTGCTTGGTGGCCTCACGCACCTCGTGGAGCACGTCTTCAAGGTTAAACAGGGTGCGACCACAGGAGGGGCAGGCCACATACTCCACCATGGTTTTGCGCAGCCCCAGCGCCTGCAAAATGCTGTAGCAGACGGGAATTTCCTTCTCCGGCGCTTCCGTCAGCGAGACGCGAATAGTATCGCCAATACCTTGGGCCAGCAGGGTGCCAATGCCAGCGGTGGACTTGATCCGTCCATACTCGCCATCGCCCGCTTCGGTGACGCCCAGGTGCAGCGGGTAGTCCATACCCAGCTCGTCCATGCGGTGGCACATCAGCCGGTAGGCGGCCACCATTACCGGCACCCGCGATGCCTTGAGCGAAATTACCAGGTTGCGGAAGTCAAGGGACTCGCAGATGCGGATAAACTCCAGGGCGCTCTCCACCATGCCCTCAGGGGTGTCGCCGTAGGTAAACAGCATGCGCTCGGCCAGCGACCCGTGGTTGACGCCGATGCGCATCGACTTGCCCTGATCGCGTAGGGAGACCACCAGGGGCTCTAGGGTTTCGCGAATCTTGATGCCAATGTCTTCAAATTCGGTCTGAGAGTAGTCGGTGCGGCCCGCCTGGGGTTTTTCGAACACGTAGAGGCCGGGGTTAATGCGCACCTTGTCCACATGCTTGGCCACTTCGAGGGCGATCTTCATGCCGTTGTGGTGCACGTCAGCCACCAGAGGCACGGGCTGATAGGTGTCTTCGAGAATCTTGCGGATGTCGGCCAGGGCCTTGGCATGGGCCATGCTGGGCACCGTCACCCGCACAATTTCGCAGCCGATTTCGTGCAGGCGGCGAATGGCGGCCGCAGATCCTTTGATATCCAGGGTGTCTTCGTTGATCATCGACTGCACCACCACCGGGTGGCCACCGCCAATGGTGATACTGCCCACGGGCACCGGGCGGGTTTTGCGGCGGTGAATGGTGGTGTCGAAGGGATCAAAGGCGTTAGCAGAAACCTGAGAGACGGGATTGGGAAGCGTTTGCATAGCCTGGGCTCAATGGTTGCCGGTGCTTAGTTGTAGAGAGTTGAGGCGATTATCTGGGCCGGTGCTGACCCTCGCACATCCACCTCCCAGAGTGCCACAGAATGGCCGCTAGGGGATGCTAGAGCGGCAAAAACGGCCCCAAAATTGTAGAGAAATGTGCTGCTTGCTGCTTTGAGATCAAAGCAGCGGCTGCACCCCTCGATAGGTCTCAATGTCGATCGCCTGAAGCCGTTCGTAGGCGCGATCGATGGTGCGCTGCCCGCGCAAGAAGCCTGTGCTGGCTCCCGGACAGATGTGGGCCAGCGTTTCCCTCGAAAAGCGAGTTTTCAGCGCCTCCACGTGCTTGAGCTGGCGGGGCCAGTGAAAAGTTTTAGACAGACGCAGCGGCTCAGGCTCACCCGTTCGGCTGGGCAGCAGGTGCCGCCCGGTAAACAGCACGCCGCCGTAGGCGCGGTAGTAGAGGCAGGCCGACCCCGGCGAGTGGCCCGGCGTCCAAAAGGCCTCTAGCTCAGGGCTAAATTCAAAGCTGTGGTGAAACGTAGTGGTATGGGTATCGGGCAGCAGGTAGGCCTCCTGCTCTTGAATCACCACCTCGCAGCCCAGGGCTTTTTGAATCGCGACGGCCCGACCAAGGCTGCCCCGGTGGGTTATAAATAGCTGTTGCACTCCACCCTGAGCCGCCAGCCAGGCCCGATTTTCCTCATCCCAGGCTGGGGCATCAATCAGCAGATTGGCGGGCCGCCCTTCCGCTGTGTTGTTTACAATGAAGTAAGCAGTAGCTCCCTGGGTGTCGCGGTTGGGAGCGAAAGCATAGACGGTGTCAAACACCGGGCGCGGAGCTTTGGGGCTGGAGGATGAAACCGGTGCTGAAGCTGCTGTCATGAAGGCGGGTTAAGGGGTGAGAAAAACCGTTGAGACGCCTATACTAGCTGAATCGCGCCCCCGTCGCCTGGGCTAATTTTGTTGGGTCAGCCGCCTAAAAACGGTGATTCTAGATTCGATCGTTGCACTCCACTGGCTCCTCGATGGTGTTTTTCTGGCTTATAGTTCTTGGTCTGCTGACCTATGTGCTGCTTCAGCGCAGCGTTAGCCGCATCACTCGTACTCCCGTGTGGCTGCTGTGGCTGGTGATGATGATGCCAGCGTTTGTTTTGACCGCTTGGGTGCTGGTCAACGGCAGCGAAAAACCCGCCCCCACGGCCCTACTGCTGGGTCTGTTTATTGCCTGCCCGATTCTCTACTGGGCGCTGATTGAAAAAGGGCGCATTGCTCTACCTAAAGCGGCTGAGGCCGAGAGCGCCGCCGCTGATGCTAAGCCACTGGCACCACCCAAGTCCGTTCCGCGCCCTATTGATAAAGACGAAGAAGCGATGCTTCAGGGCTGCTTCCCTTGGTCAGTGTATTATCTGCAAAATATTGAGTATCGCCCTCAGGCAATGATTTGCCGAGGACAACTGCGGTCTACGCCCACCGTGGCCTACGACACTGTGCGGGAGAATATTCGCCGCCACTTTGGCGATCGCTTCCTAGTCCTCTTTCAGGAAGGCCTTCAGGGCAAACCGGTGTTTGCTCTGGTGCCCAACCCTCAAGTGGAGAAGGGCGATCGCAGCAACCAAACCCTGACCCGCCCAGGTCTGGCTCTGGGCCTGCTGCTCGTTACCCTGTTTACCACCACCGCCGTGGGCACCTACCTGGCGGGCGTCACTGAAGAACAGCTCCAGGCCACGCCCGCGCTAATCTTGCAGGGCTTACCCTACGCTCTGGGGCTGCTGGTCATTCTCGGCTGTCACGAGATGGGCCACTACCTGGCCGCCCGCCGCTACAAAATGCGGGTCACGCTGCCCTACTTCATTCCGGTGCCGTTTTTCTTGGGCACCCTGGGAGCGTTCATTCAGATGAAGTCGCCGGTGCCCAACCGCCGTGCTCTATTTGATGTGGGCATCGCTGGACCTTTGTCGGGGCTGGTAGTAGCGGTGCCGCTGCTGCTGTGGGGGCTTAGCCAGTCCACCATCGTGCCCATTCCCGAAACCGGCTCTAGCCTGCTAAATTTTGAGGCCCTAGACCCCAAGGCGTCCCTGATGCTGACCCTGCTCTCGAAGCTGGTACTGGGGTCAGCGGTGGCAGCTGACGAGGCGATTCACCTGCACCCGATCGCGATCGCGGGCTGCTTGGGTCTGGTAGTCACTGCCCTCAACCTCATGCCCGTGGGTCAGCTCGACGGTGGCCACATCGTCCACGCCATGTACGGCCAGCGGATTGGCAGCATTGTGGGCCAGGTGGCTCGGCTGCTGGTGTTTGGTCTGGCCCTGGTGCACCCGGAGCTAATGATCTGGGCGATTCTGCTGTTCTTTATTCCAGCGGCAGACCAGCCCGCCCTCAACGATGTCAGCGAGCTAGATGACCGCCGCGACATGCTGGGGCTGGTGGCCTTGACACTGTTGGTTATGATTGTGCTGCCAGCGCCGGGCATTCTTACCCGACTGCTGTATTAGCCCCAGGGCTGCCTGTTGTTCTGGTAACCGCCATGTCCCAAGACCTGACTCAGTGGATTACGGAGGTGCGTACCCTCCAGCGGCAGCTAGCCGACACCCAAAAAGAGCGCGACCAGGCCTACAACAGCGCCGCTAACTGGCGTCGTCTCTACGAAACCGAAGCCCGTCAACGGCGCGAAGAGGCCGCAGAGTTTCAGACCCAGATCGAGATCCTGCAGCAGCGCCTCGATGCCGACCCAGGAGCTGTGCTGGAAAAAGATTTGTCTACTGTCAACTCCTTGCAGGGGTTGCAGGAGCGGCTCGATGGATTGGTGCAACAGTGCCAAGACCTCACCCAAAAATTGCAGGCTGAGCAAGCGGCCCACGCCCAGACTCGCCAAACCCTGACCGCCGCCCTGGGCGACACCTTCGACGCCCTAAAGTAGGGGCGCACAACCGTGCGCCCTTAGTACCGTAAGAACTTGGAATCTATCCCTAGCCCCCCGCCACAAAGATGTACCGCAGCACGAAGATGGCGGCCAAAATCCACATGCCGAGGGTGGTCTGCGAGGTTTTGCCCTGGAAGGCTTTGATCAGCGGATAGGCAATCAGCCCCATTGCCAGACCTTCAGCAATAGAGAAGGCCAGGGGCATCATGATGATGGTCAAAAAGGCTGCGATCGCATCGGCGGGCTCATCCCAGTCGATATTCTTGGCCGCCGACATCATTAGTACTCCCACAATAATCAGTGCTGGAGCGGTGGCAAAGGCCGGAATGCCCTGCAATAGAGGAATAAATAGCACCGACGCCAAAAACAGGGCCGCGACCACCAGAGCCGTAAAGCCGCTGCGCCCTCCTTCAGAAATGCCCGAGGCCGACTCAATGTAGGTGGTCACCGTTGAGGTGCCCAACACGGCTCCGGCAGTGGTACCAATGGCATCCGCCATAAACGCCTTTTCGACCCCAGGGAAATGGCCCTCACTATCGATGTAGCCAGCCTTAGAGCCCAACCCAGTTAATGTGCCAACGGTGTCAAACAAATCTACAAACAGGAACACAAAGACAATGCTCACCATCTGCCAAAAGTTGATGCGGAACAGTTCCCCTAGCCCCACAAAGGCCTGACCAAATAGATCGACCGGGGCCGGGGGCACCGCCATCAGCCCCGTTGGCCAGGGCGACACCCCAAAGATCCATGCCAGCACCGAGGTACCCAAAATGCCCCACAGCAGTGCCCCGGCGACCCGACGGGCAAACAGGGCTGCGGTGATAGCCAGACCAAGGAGAGCCATGGCCGTTTGAGGCGATCGCAGATTGCCCAAGGCCGTCAACGTCGCCTCCGACGGCACAATAATGCCCGCACCCTTTAGGGCAATGTAGGCAATAAACAGACCGATTCCCGCCGTAGTGGCGTGCTTCACTGCGTCGGGAATGGCCTCTACGATCTTGCTGCGCACGTTGGAAATGGTCATGAGGATAAAGATAACCCCCTCAATCAGCACCGCCGCCAGGGCAACCTGCCAGTCAATCCCTAGGCCCAGCACCACTGTAAAGGCAAAGTAAGCGTTGATGCCCATCCCAGGCGCTAGGGCAAAGGGCAGCTTAGCGTAAAGCGCCATCACCAGCGTGGCCAGCGCCGCAGAGAGGCCCGTGGCCATTACCAGTTCTCCAAACAAGTCGCCCGACTCGTCGAGAAAGATCGCGTTCGACAAAATGGCTGGGTTCACAATCAAGATGTAGGCCATCGTGACGAAGGTGGTTAACCCCGCCAGCGATTCGGTGCGAAAGTTGGTGCGATGGCCCGCAAAATCAAAAAACTCAGCAACTTTGTTTCCCGGCGCCAAATTTGGCGGTGCTTGGGGCCGTTGTTCAGTGGGTAGGGTCACGGTAGATCTCCTTCTAAGTGGATAGGCAACTGGCCAATATAGACCCACAAAGCCAATAGACTCAGCCCTAGTCCACGATATCTACCCCATTGGATCTGCTATCAAAGCTACAATCTCTGTTTTTTGTGCAGTCGCGTTCCCAAGCTTCGTGCTCAAAGCTGGACGCTGGGCAGTTTTGAGCGAGGCATCATTACTTTCGCCAGGGCCAGCGAGTGCCCATTTCTGTAGCCGCTGACCAACCCAGGTACAGCACTAGTAGGGCAACGCCCAAAAGAAAAGGGCCAACATCATCGGGCATAGATAGGGGGTTCTAGGGTAAACAAAGCTGCCTTTAGAGGCTAAACCATGGCGATTGCTACTGATGATAGCTAAATGTAGCCAGGCCCAAAGGCTACGGACATTCACGCCGCCCCAAATACCCTGGGCTTCTAGGAGCGATCGCCATTGGCATAGGTGCGAAAGCCTTGACCCCCTTAGCATCATCAGCTCGTGGGAGCTGCGTTTTGGGCACTATAGGTCGGTTGCTTTTGGTATTAGAGCATGGATGCCTTCGACCTTTGGGCCATGGCCCCTAACTACTACGGTGAGTGGGACAGTATTGCAGTGGCCATGGTGCTTTCCCTCATATTAGGTTGGGTGCTCGCGGGCTTCCCAGGTATTCCCCGCACCTGGCTCAACGATGACTGGCGGCAGTAGACAACAACTGCCCCTAGCACTGGGGCAGGGGCAGCAAATGACCAAAGATGAGACATAAAGCCACGATAGGAGAGGGTAGGATTCGAACCTACAGACCTTGCGGACACCCGATTCCAGCTGGGTAGGTCAAGAGGGCTCGAGATTGATTTGTCTCCAGAGATTCGCTAAAGAACTCGCAATAGGTTGGACTACAACCCTACTTTTCCAGTACTCGTTATGACACAGAGGATTCCACCGCGTTAACAAGTTGCCAACCTGAACTTCCCGCTCGTCTAACACCGCTTTGTCGTAAAGCTCATTAATACCTTTAATTGGATAACCTAACAGGTCATTACGACTAAAGAAATTTATCCATTTTCCATTGGCTTTGGGATAGTGCATAGATAGTTTTGGAGATGGAACTTGAATTGGCTCTCCAAATTCGTTAAATCGCATTGACCAAAATGGAATCTGACTGCCAAATGTGTAAAACGAAGAAAAAGTCTGTCCTCGTTCTAAAGGGTTATCCCTAGCAGGAGAAGGAAATCTATCCTCTTGGGCATCCCAGATATAGTTGCTCGCCACCGCCGCACCCATACTGTGAGCAATAATGCATAAAGGAGCATTGTTTCCTGCTCTATCAGCTAACCTACCTAAAGACTGAGCAAAAATTTGATGCACTTCTTCGTAGATATTCGATGCGTCGATTGGAGATGTTGGTTGATAGGCGATACTGTCAGCTAACGAGTGAAAAACAAATTCACGCAAGCCAAAAACTTGGCTAAACTTATTAATGCCAAGTTTGTTGTACAGCTTGTTTTGCGGCTGCTGCACTACATCAGCCCAATAAACTGGCTCAAAAACCAGTTCGCCTTCCGCAGAACTAGTGTAATCCTTCAACTCACGAGAAAACTCCTTTTGAAGGCGTGGAACAATACCGCTTAGGAAATTAGGGTGCTGTGGATTTGCAAACTCTGGTCGAGCTTGCCCAATGCCGTGGATAACAGCGATCGCTATTTTTTGGGTCATAGTAGCGGAAATTCAGCGGTGAAAGATGAGGAATGTAGACCCATGATGGCAAACTCAAGGCAACCAGCCTATTACCCTCAAGGGTTATTTTGCGACTTCTGCGATGGCCCCGAGCAAATGTCCTCCCAGCCAGCACACTACCTGCCTTCTCCGCGCCTGATTAGCCTATGGTGAGGTTGTACTTTGATGAACTCCTATGTCTTCAATCCTTGCCTGCCTTTTGGCGATCGCGTTGTGGGCCTTCCCAACTTGCTCAGCTTTTGCGATCACAGCGCCTGCCCCTCAATCTCTAGGTGCGATTCCTGGCTTATCAAAAGTATTTGCAGGAAAGACGCCCGAACTCGGGATTCAGGATGGCAAGCTGTTTCCCTGCCCGTCAACGCCTAATTGTGTCGTTAGCCAAGGTGCTGACCAAGACCACACAATTGCGCCGATTACCTATACAGGCAGCCGGGAGAAAGCTCGTGAGCTACTGACTAAAGTGCTAGGAGTTGTGCCACGTACTGAGATTGTGACTCAGCAAGAGAACTACATCCGAGTCAAGTCCATCAGCCGCCTTATAGGGTTTGTAGACGATACTGAGTTCTACTTGCCGGAGGGTGAGCCCGTTATTCACGTTCGAGCAGCAGCCCGACTAGGAGAATCCGATTTAGGGGTGAATAGACGGCGGTTGGAGCAGGTCCGCTTCGCCTTGCTGGACTTAGGTGTTTAGCCAGTCATATCAGGGCAAAGTACTAGGTGTTTTTGTCTAGCCTAGTTCGTCTGGGGTAGCAGTTCCTTGGAGCTGTGACCCCTTTTTTGATGTCTCTATTGTAAGCATGCAAAAAGCGCCCCTCTTTCGAGGAGCGCTCTTTGCTCAATCAATCAGCGGGGTAGTCACTTGCGACTAGCCGATGATCTCAGGCGCTTCAGCCGTCGCCAAGTCGAGGGGGAAGTTGTGAGCATTGCGCTCGTGCATCACTTCCATACCCAGGTTCGCCCGGTTGATCACATCCGCCCAGGTGCCAATCACACGACCCTG
>NZ_JACJOF010000031.1 GCF_014695395.1 Nodosilinea sp. FACHB-131 | reverse complement strand
ATCCTTGACAGGAACCTTGGCTTTGTTTCTAGACTATGTAGTTGTCGAGGTTCGCTTCAACCCTCAGTAGGTGGCTCGCTCGAGCCGCTTCCCTCAGGCGCTTTATCAATATAAGCCCAATCCCTAGCAGTGTCAACACCCTGTGACTATTTTGTTCTCGCGCCCTGAACCCCTTGTACCGCAAGGGGTTTGGCGTTTCTAGAGAGCCGCTACCAAACCCCTCTTGAAAATTCTCTCGGAAAAATCCTCCAAGACAACACCGTATCTGGCGGCAAGGGCTGGGCTTACAACAGCACTGGTAGCGTGTAGAAACTGCTAGATAAGGGCGTTAAAGGGTGTTGGGGACTGACTACGGGTTGATCAGCCAACAGACGACACAGGGAGAATCCCCTCTGGTCCTCAGGAAAGCCGGCGCACAGACTAGCAATCGCTATCTAAAAACTAAGTGGAGAATCTCCCAACGGTGGGGGCAAGTTTGTTGAATACTATTAGAGGCAATAAGTGTGGGTCTGAGTTAGTAACCGGGGGAAGTTGTGCACTTTCAGTCTGTGATTGCAACGCTGAATGATTTTTGGGCTAAGCAGGGCTGCGTGATTATGCAGCCCTACGATACGGAAAAGGGGGCAGGGACGAAGAGCCCACATACGTTTTTGCGGGCGTTGGGACCGGAGCCTTGGTCGGTGGCCTACGCGGAACCCTGCCGGAGACCGGCAGATGGACGATATGGGGAGAACCCGAACCGCTATCAGCATTATTTTCAGTACCAGGTGTTGATTAAGCCATCGCCTGAGAATATCCAGGAGACTTATATAGAGTCGCTGCGGGCGTTGGGGATCAAACCGGAAGACCACGACATTCGATTTGTGGAGGATAACTGGGAAGATGCGGCGGTGGGTGCTTGGGGCGTGGGTTGGGAAGTGTGGCTAGATGGGATGGAGATTACCCAGTTCACCTATTTCCAGCAGTGTGGGGGAATTGACTGCCGCCCGGTGTCGATTGAGCTCACCTATGGGCTGGAGCGGTTGACGATGTATTTGCAGGAGGTGGATGCGATCGCCAAGATTCAGTGGAATGATCAGCTCACCTATGGTGATATCTATATGCAGGCGGAAGTTGAGAACTCGACGTATAACTTCGAGGCCTCCAACCCAGAACTGCTGTTCACGCTGTTTGATTTATACCAGCAGGAGGCAGAGCAGCTGATGGATCGAGGTCTGGTGCTGCCAAGTTATGACTACGTGCTGAAGTGTTCACACACGTTCAACCTGTTGGATGCGCGAGGCGTAATTTCGGTAACGGAGCGCACCCGATACATTCGTCAAGTACGAGGATTAGCCAGGCGAGTGGCACAGCTTTATCTAGAACAACGGGAGAAGCTAGGATTTCCCCTATTAGCAAGTGAGCAGCGGCACGTGGCTTAGAAACCTGTCTTAACGAAGAAGGCGTCTCCATTATTTGTGGAGACGCCTTCTTCGTTTGCTACTGGTAGTCAGCGACTTGACGCGTTAAGAAGATTGACGCAGCACCGTTCCCAATGCGTGTAACAGGGTATCGACATGCTTTGGCTGGCTGTTGTAGCCCATGAGGCCAATTCGCCACACCCTGCCCCCAAGTTCTCCAAGGCCACCGCCGACTTCAATGTTGTAATCAGCCATGAGTTGACGACCAACGGCTTTGGCATCGACGCCGTCGGGTACACACACGGTAGTTAGGGTAGGTAGACGAAGGGATTCTTCAACGTGACAGGTGAGGCCAAGGTCCGCTAACCCCTGCCAAAAGTAGGTGGCGGTTTGCTGATGGCGTTGCCAACGAGCCTCTAGGCCTTCTTCGGCTAGCAGACGCAGAGCTTCGCGTAGGGCATAGGTGAGATTGACTGGCGCAGTATGGTGATAAACCCGCTCTGGTCCCCAGTATTTGCGCAGCAGAGCGGCGTCGAGGTACCAGTTGGCGACGGGTTGGCGACGGCGCTCTAACTTGGCGACGGCTCGAGGGCTCATGGTGAAGGGAGAAATACCAGGGGCGCAGCTAAGCCCCTTTTGGCTACAGCTATAGGCTAGGTCTACGTGCCAGTCGTCTAGAAAAATGGGCACTCCCCCTAGGCTAGTGACGGTATCAACCAGCAACAAACAGTCGTGGTCGGCGCAGGCTGATCCTAATCCTTCGAGGGGCTGGCGGACTCCGGTGGAGGTCTCGGCGTGGACGATCGCCAGCACTGCAGGCCGATGCTCATCTAGGGCAGCGGTCAGTTCCTCTAGCGTAAAGGCTTCGCCCCAAGGTCGGTGAATGGTGACAACGTCGGCTCCGTAGCGCTGGGCCATATCGACTAGGCGGTGACCAAAGTAGCCTTTAACAGCAACTAAGACGCGATCGCCTGGTTCAACAGCATTTGCGATCGTCGCTTCCATCGCTGCAGACCCGGTACCGGCCACGGCGTAGGTGAGAGGATTAGTGGTCTGCCAGGTATAGCGCAGTAGCTCTTGAACCTCATCCATCATCGCTAGATAGGCAGCATCGAGGTGGCCAATGGGCTGCTGATTCATAGCGGCAATGACACGGGGATCAGCGTTGCTTGGCCCCGGTCCTAACAACAACCGTTCGGGTACCGTTAGGGGAGATAGAGAGGCTGGCGGTGCCAGCCGAGCAGAGGGATTGGAGAATAGGGTGGTTGCCATGGGTAACACCGAAGACGATGGGTTGCTGAACCTAATGAACAGACTGAACCCATTCTCCTATGGATGCGGCACTCCGTAGTGTGAAGCACCACGGTAGCCCCTTAGCCCACCAGCCTTGTCAGGTCTATACCTCAGTGTCTAAGGCTTTTAGCCAAACCACAAATACAACGCCAGGATTTTGGGGATAAGCGACGGCCTCTGGCGGCAGCCATGGCGTGCCCTGAACAGGGCTAACTAGATCGATAGAGCCCCCCATGCCCTGCACTAGGTCTTGCACAATAGCAAGACCTAGCCCCGTACCCGGAATATCACCTCGGGCTTGCACACCGCGAAAATGGCGGGTAAACAACTGGGGTTGATCGCTCAGGGGAATGCCTGTACCGGTATCGCCTACGGCAATTCCTTGAAACATCTGCTGGCCAAGCCGCTGCACTAATCCTGCGGTAACCCAGATTAGAGACCCAACAGGTGCGTACTTTAAGGCGTTGTCGAGCAGGTTGTGGAGCACTTCTCCCAGAGCGGCCGCATCAAGCCAAACCATGGGTAAAGGGGTGGGGATATGGTGCACCAGGTGCAGTCCCCGCTCTTGGGCCAGGGGGGCAATGGACTGCACCAGCGGTAGGGCGATCTCAGCGATCGAGCCGGGTTGCACCCTTAGCGATCGTCCCAGCCCATGCCCTGGCGCTGAGGTCAAGGTTTCAAGGGGCTGATCCTGAGTCGTCGCCAACCTGCTGTTTAAGGTATCCTCGTTGCTGCCGATGACGACCCTAGGGCGATCGCTCCATTCACTGGGTGAGCCCGGCAGTAGCAACCTACCCGCTGGTGGAGTAGTAGCTTGCTCCAAGGTTTCATCCCCTTCGGCAACGGCGGCATCAAAGTGCTGAGCCAGATCCTGAAGTCGTCGACTCTCACGCACAATGCCTTCAGCAATCGGTCGATTGGTATCCTCAGGGGGTAACCGCTTGACCATCAGTTTGCCAAAGGTCTGTAAAGCCGTGAGCGGATTGCGGAACTGATGCAGCAGATCGTGAAAGGTTTCAGACTGATCGGCTTGGGTCAGCTGACGTTGGGTGAGCTGACGCTGAAGCCATTGACTACGCTGATCCAGCACGTATGCGATCGCCAACGTGCTGGCGACCTGCTCAGCCCGTCGATAGTCGTCTGCTGTCCACGGCAGTGCTTCGCGAGTACTGACTATCATGCCCAGCACCACTCCATCATGGGCCAAAGGCAGCACCAAGGGATATGCGGTCGGCTCAGTCTCTACACCCTGTAGTTGGGTTGCCGGTTCTATCCCGAACGGCATTGAGAGAAAACCTGGCTCTGAGGAAATACGAGTTTTAGATGGTAGCCCAACTGAATCTCGCTCTGAATCAGAAGACTGCTGGAGCCACTGTTTTGATTGGGCAATTGGAGATTGCTGGCTGTTGTCAACTTCGTCGGCTGTATTGAATACTGCCGCTAGTCCCTCCCGTAGGTCATGCCATAAATTGGCGGTTTCCGGATAAGCCACCAGCGGTATCAGGGTGGGATTTATCGTCTCAACGGTGGCTTCAACTAGGTACACCACCGTGGAAGCAGCCCCTAACGCCTGGGTCAGCAGGAGCACTTGGGACTGGCACAGAGTGATAAATTCAGAACTGGGAGAGCCAATCATGGCAGCGCAACATAAGAGTTTGACGGAAGAAAAATTAAAGTTTTGTCAATTTTTTAACAATTCTGTTCAGCTCCGATCTCCTCAGACACCCTTGTATCCTTTATAGCTCTTGGCGTTCGGAGGTTTTGAGCTAATTTTTAAGAGAAGTTGAAATTCTTATTTTGAGCCTATATACTTGGCCTGGTTAACAAATTTTGTAACCGAAACTACATCCAAATATCCACTGAGAGGGAGGTAGGCAACTTGGCAAGGAGACGCAAGCGTAAGAGTCGTCGTCGCTTAGAAGGCCGTCGCATTTTAGAAGCTGTTCCTCAGTATAGTATTGAGAGCGGCAACGAAAAACCCGTAACCGCAGCTCGGAATTTTATTCATTCCGAGGGCATTGCCCCCCCAGCCCTGCTGCTGGTTAAGCGGAACGAGCACACCACCGACCGGTACTTTTGGGCCGAGAAGGGTCTGTTTGGTGCCCAGTATGTAGAAGAGAATCATTTTCTCTTCCCCAGTCTGCGGGTGCTGCTCGGCGAAGAAGATGATGAAGAGAATGCCTCAGTTTTAGAGACCTTGACTCACTAAGGTAAGGGTTTGATAGCGGACGTCTGCTCTAACGATGCCGCCATCAAAGTCACCCTCTACATAGAAAAAGCTAGCCTCAGGGCTAGCTTTTTTTTGCTTCAGCGGTCAAAACCTTGCTCTAGGGCAATCAGCTCATCGCGGTGGGCAGTGACCAAAACCTTAGCAAGCGTCCCCTCTGATAGATCATTGGCCGTAGCGTTGGGCCAAACTTCTAGGCAAATCTTCTCATCGCGATCGGCACCACGCCAGTAGAACCAGCCTGCTAGCGGGCTTAACACTAGCAGGCCCAAAAAGGTAGCGCCATAGGCTGGCCATAGATTGGCCAGTACCAAGGCAAAACAGAGGGCACCCACAGCAGCAAGCAGAGTTAAGAATCCGGCCAGAAATAGGCTCGGACGTACTCTCCCCTGTAAGGTAATGCGCTGAGACTCTGCTTCGGCCGCGATAACGGCATAGGCCCGCGCCTCAAAGTAGGTCGTCAGGTTTTGCAGTAACGTTAGTGGCTCAACGGGACGCGTTAGGGTTAGGGTTTCGATGCGGTCTTTGGTAGAAGCACGAATAAAAAAAACTAACCCCACTATCATTAGCAGGGTTAGAAATAGAGTCGAATAGAGAACAGTGTCAGTCACGCCGGACCATGCAAAGCTACTTCTCTAGGGTACGGAATGTTGCATCATTCAGGTAGGCCTTGCACCCCTGATTCATCGATGCGGCGCAGAGTAGACTGGGCTTTGGGCACAGGCTGGTCGGATTGGGTCACCCATGTAGGTTTTCCAAAATTCGGCCAGTTCCTCGGCCTGAAGCCGCCAGTCAGGGTTAAGACGGTACATGCGGCGAGGACGACCCCGGCCTTCTACCTTTTTCCAGTATCCGTCAATAGCATTTTCGTCCTCCAAAAACTTGAGTGCTCCGTAAAGCACCGTATCTGACAGACGATAGTGGGGATACTGGTGGGTTAACCGCTGGATCAATTCGGTGCCGTAGGAGTCTTGCTGGAGCAATACCGACAACACGTAGCAAACGGCAAGCTCTTTATTCAGGTAGATTGGCGGTGGATCCTCGAAGAACTGATAAATATCCTCAAATTTCATGGGATCGCTCCAGGTGTATTTAAAGTTTGCCTGCCCTAGGACAAGCCAGAGTTAAAAGCAACCTATTAGCAGCCGACAGATTTGTAGGTTAATTCTAAGCACAGGTGATCCCCACAGTATCGAAGTAGGGGCAGATGGTAACTATCTGCAAATTTTTTTAGACATTATTAAATATTCGCCACCAAGGATAATTTGACATGGATCCTTTTCACTTGCTTTTTCCTAAGATGAAGTGCTTCAAGGCTATTCGCTTTGCAAATTAGGGCCATCGTCCAAGGGATTATTGAATCCATTCGTTTGAAATAAAATGCGCCCGTTGCGCACTGCTGCCAGATGAATTTGAACCGGCCCTGCCGTGAAGATATCAGTGGCAGCAATAGCCTGAAGGTCAACGGCCTGCCCCGATTGCTGAACAGTCTCTAAGAAGTTGAGTACTGTTTCGGGCCGATTATCGGCTACTTGTAGCGTGTCGCTGACGACACCGTCCTGTCGGGCACGAAATTGGGCAGCGGCCAGCAGAAGGTTGAGCCGCTCAACTAGTTGGCGATCGCCTAGGGGCGGCGGGTCTAGCGTAACTGTGGCCAATCGCTCGCCTAGAGCATAGACCTGCTGATTGGGAGTGGCATCGATAAAGACTTGCACACAGGGTTCACCCTGCTGCACCACGCAGGGCTCACCCGTAATGTAGTTAGCTGCAGACAGCAGGCGCACCACGTAGTCTTCACCCGTAGACAGACGATCAATCAGCGCCTCGACCTCACGATTGCCAATTAATAAAATTTGCTGGTCAACCAAAGCCCCAGGGGCAATCGCCCGAGACACCAGGCGGTTGGCCTCAAGTAAAAAGCCTGTGACAAACTCCTCTGCTTGCTCTCGATTTTCGGCACGCCCTTGACCGACTAAAATCTCCTGGTTGCGGTTGAGAGCAATGTTGCCCCGAAACAAGCCTTGATACTGCGTTTGCAGAACAGCTACCTGCTGCTCCAAAAAGTCTTGCTCGGCCTCTAAACTAGTCAAACGCTGTTCTCGCTGGGCGATCGCCCGATCGCGATCGGCAATCTCCTCATCTAATTTGGCGATTGCCCGATCGCGATCGGCAATCTGTTTGCCAATGGTGGCCTGCTGCGCCAGCAAATTATCACGTTGAACCCGCAGGGCATCCGTCGATTGGCGCAGCGCGGCAGCCTGCTGGGATACCGCATCTAACTGGCCCAGAGTTTGGCGTAGTTGACCCTCAGTCGCTTCCTGCTGAGCCACTGCCTGGTTGAGCGATTGGTTAATTTCCTGGAGCCGAGCTAGCGCCCGCTGCCGTTCGTCAGTGGCCGACTCCAAATCGGTTTCTACGCTCTCTTGGGTCGATTGAGCCTGGGCTAGATCAGCCTCGGCGTTGGCTAGATCAGCCTGAATTTTACCCAACTCAAACACCCCGGTGCGCAGCTGACTGCTTACTCCAAACAGCAGGGCCAGCGTAGAGGCTGAAATAACGCTACCTGTGGCAATGCTGACTAAAGTAGCCGTCTGGCGGGGGCGTAGATTGAACAAGCTCAGACGTGCTTTGCCCACCCGCGTGCCAACGCGATCGCCAAGGGTAGCAATGAAGCCCCCCAGAATTAAGACCGCCAAAATCAATACGTAACCAGAAACCATGCACCAGCCACAGGGGAGTTTGCACTTACTCTACTGCATGGGTTGAGGCCTCGTACGCCCCAATACTGTCGATAGCTGGTTTGGCTACTAGAACCACCACACCTAGCCAAACCCAAACTAAGTAAATTGCTGACTCAGATTGACCGGATCATGCACAGTAATCTTCTTTTTATAAATAGAGATCATGCCTTCCTGGCGCAAATCTCCTAGCAGACGAGTCACAGTCACCCGAGTGGAGCCAATGGCCTCAGCAATGGCTTGATGAGACAATTTCAGGTCAATAGTGATGCCATCCTGACTAGGTACTCCAAAATCGCGGCAGAGAATGAGTAGGAAACTTACTAAGCGCGAGCCCATGTCTCGATGGGCCAAAGTTTCAATCATCATTTCAGTTTGCAAGATGCGAGAGGACAACCCTCTCAACATCAGCAAGGCCAGTTCAGGATTGTCTTCCAGCGCCTGCTCAACCTGCTCGATTGGAACCGACAGTAGCTCTACTGGGGTAAAGGCTACAGAGTGATAAAAGCGATCGGAACGATTGCCCGTAATTAGCGACAAGACTCCAAACACACTATTTTCGCGCAGCAAGGCAACTGTGATTTCTTCTCCAGCCTCGTACACCCGCGACAGCTTAACCGCCCCTTTCAGCAGAAAATACACCCGTTCGGCCGGGTCTCCAGGGAAAAAGATTGTTTTCCCCCGCTCATAGGATTCGACTACAGGGGGAAACGCTCCTCCAGACAGCTGACGAAAAACATTGGCAAGGGGCTTATCTTGAGTCACTACCATAACGTTCTGCTAAGAGCATCACAGAGAGCATCTGCACTGAATTACTGTTTTGCCATCGTTACGATAGCCAAACCCGCAGCGCAGACCACCTTTGGGCATAAAGCATAAAGCAGTCTGACTGGTCTGGCACACCAACCAATGCAAACGTTCCATGACTTTAGATCACTTAACCTCAACTGCAAGGCAAGCGTTTGTATAGCAAGTTACTTTATTGCGCTGAAAGCCGATTTTAGAGCCTTTGAGGTAGCTACAGAGTAGTTGTTGATGGTCTGAACACCCGCCCGCGAGACCGAGAGCAGTAGCAAACTCAGGACAACTGGGCTGGTCGCGCTTAGTTAGGAACGAGCACCTACTGGCGCAAAAGTCTTGCCTATACCCGACTTTTTTGGTCGGGTACATTTGACCAAATATTGTTTCCGGTGTTACGTTCTGAGTAACTTAGCGAAGTCAATAACCGCTCCTCAGGAATCTCAGAGAAAACGCCATGACGCAGTCTATCGAGCAAGCTATCGCCGCCAAACCTACCTTTTCAGCGTTGAAGTGCCGAGAGTGTGGTGAAACCTACGATCTAGGCGCCAAGCACGTATGCGAAGACGTATGCTTTGGCCCGCTAGAGGTAGCTTACGACTACGATGAGATTCGTCGGCGGGTTACCCGCAGCACCATTCAGGCTGGGCCGCTGTCTATCTGGCGCTACAAAGACTTCTTACCCGTCAGCACCGACAACCCGATTGATGTGGGAACTGGCATGACTCCCCTAGTGCGTGCCAATCGACTAGCACGGCAGCTGGGGCTAAAAGAACTCTATATAAAGAATGACGCTGTCAATATGCCCACCCTTAGCTTTAAGGATCGAGTAGTGTCGGTAGCGCTGACTCGAGCCCGGGAGCTGGGTTTTACTACAGTGTCTTGTGCCAGCACGGGCAACTTGGCGAACTCTACGGCTGCGATCGCAGCTCATGCTGGCCTTGACTGCTGCGTGTTCATTCCTGCTGACCTAGAAGCAGGCAAAGTGCTCGGCACCCTAATTTACAACCCCACAGTAATGGCCGTGCAGGGCAACTACGACCAGGTCAATCGCCTGTGCTCTGAAGTGGCTAACACCCAGGGTTGGGGTTTCGTCAACATCAACCTGCGCCCCTACTACTCTGAGGGGTCTAAAACATTGGGCTACGAGGTAGCTGAGCAACTAGGTTGGCGTTTGCCCGACCATATCGTAGCGCCTTTGGCGTCTGGGTCACTGTTCACCAAAATCTACAAAGGCTTCCAAGAATTCGTTAAAGTTGGTCTCGTCGACGATAAGCCCGTTCGCTTTAGTGGTGCCCAAGCCGAGGGTTGCTCTCCCATTGCCCAAGCCTTTAAAGAGGGCCGCGACTTTGTCACCCCGGTAAAACCCAACACGATTGCCAAGTCCATTGCCATCGGCAACCCCGCCGACGGCATCTATGCTCTCGATATAGCTCGTAAGACCAACGGCAATATCGAATCGGTAACCGACGCCGAAGTCATTGAAGGGATGAAGCTGCTGGCCGAAACCGAAGGTATCTTTACCGAGACCGCTGGCGGCACCACCATTGCGGTACTCAAAAAGCTGGTAGAAGCCGGTAAAATTAATCCCGATGAGTCTACTGTCGTCTATATCACCGGCAACGGCCTTAAAACCCAAGAAGCTGTACAGGGTTATATTGGTGAGCCCTTTACCATTGAGCCTAAGCTCGACAGCTTCGAGCGTGCTCTAGAGCGCTCCCGTACCCTCGACCGGCTGGAGTGGCAGCAGGTCCTGGTTTAAGGTTTAAGGTGTGGTGTGGTACAGGGTTCGAAGAGCTGATTTTCTGGCTTAAACCTTGCACCCTAACCCTTACACCTTAGCAATATGCTCAATTTTCTTTCCCGATTCATTTACTCAAACCATGGCTGTTAAAGTACTAATTCCGACTCCGCTGCAAAAATTCACCAACAACCAGGCTGCCCTTGAATGCAGTGGCGGCAACATCATAGATCTGCTGAATGATTTGGAGAGCAACTGCCCCGGTATCAAAGCCCGGCTTTGCGATGATTCTGGTGAGCTGCGTCGCTTTGTTAACTTTTACGTTAACAGCGAAGACATTCGCTTTCTCGACGGCAAAGAGACTGCCCTTAATGACGGCGATGAAGTCAGCATTGTCCCTGCCGTAGCTGGGGGCTAATGTTAAAGCCGGAAACTAGCTATTAGATCAGAAAACGCTGAACAAAGATTTTGTTCAGCGTTTTTTTCAGCTCAGCAGGTTAGGTTGAGCAATCGCCTCTGTTTTCTTTTCTTGCCAATCGATAAGTTGTGCGCATTCAGTTTTCTCCCTCACTGCCACAACCACTACATAAACAGAAAATTTGGATGGATTTGCAAGAAATGATAAATGCTACAAGAGTCAAAGTATTTTGAGAAGATTTTTAGATGGCTGTAAGCTCTCCATCTATTCTGATGAGCACAAATTGTAGAACCTATTCTTGGCTAGATAACCTTTTCACTAAACGTATAGCTTCTACTACTCTCAACATCGAACTGATGGCGGCTTCTCAAACTTCTTTAAAAAACTTGGGATCAGCTACGTAAGAATAAGTAACTGATCCCAAATGTTATTAGAAACTAGAAGTCAAGCACTGATCAATAACCTAGAGTTTCTTCCAAGTACCGGTTGTGCAAGTAGTAGCAGACTGACTCGCAGTAGTGCTGAAGTTAGTGAGCGCACCGGCAGCAGCAGGTACGTTAGCTTGAGTCGATTCACAAATGAGTGCAATCGTGGTTGCTTCCGTGGTTGCGCTACCCGAGTTTAGCTGAGCAGCACCGACGTAGCTCTTCAGAGCGGTATCAACTCTGTCAGCAAAAGCCGTTGCGCCAAAAGGCCCACTAGCGCCAATGGTGTAGTTGTAGTAAGTGGTGTTGGAAGGAATACCAATGGCCAGTTCCACAAAACCAGGAGCAAAGGTGGGGTTCTCTAGACGGTAAGCCTGCTGACCACGGTTCATCGAACCAACGTAGGTTTTAGCTTCCGACTGACGAGCTTTGTTAGCTTGGTTGAGGAAAGAAGGCAGGGCGATCGCAGCCAGAATACCGATGATGATAATAACAACCAGCAGTTCAATTAGGGTGAAGCCGCCTTCTTCTTTTTTAGCGATGAAGTGCTTGAGCAGGTTGGCTTTAAGAGATGCTTTCATGTGTGTATGTCTCCTTGGGTTTAGGCGGCGGTAGAGATGTATTTGCGCCTAGGTCTAACTTACCCACGTGCTCTGACCGAGCGATCACACCCGATCAAAAAAGTTTTTGGGCAGTGAAGGCAGGGGTGTAATTTCAAAGCGATTATTGGGGGCACTAGGTAAGTTAAGCTGCTCGGTTTGAATTGCCTCTATGGCTTGGTCTAGCGCCACAAACTCCCTGGGCAACTCGTCAAACAACTTAAGCAGGCTGGGGATAACCCACTGATCCATGCCTTCTATGGGGGCAATAAAGTTAATGCCTTGAGCATATCGATTGCGGTAGGTGAGCCCTAACAGGCTACGGCCGGTTAGCTCGGCCGGTTCTATCATAGAAGTCAACCACGATCGCGCATCCCGAAATTGCCCCAGCGATTCGGCCAGTAGGGCCTCCTTGGGTGCAGGGAAAGCGGTTTGAGCAAAATAGGTTTGGGCAAAGGTGGCCGGCGCAAGCCATGCCCGCAGCAGTAACAGGGCCTGATCTTGGGGAGTGGCTTGTAGAGCTTGATTAACGATAGCTAGAGCCGCTTCTAGGCTTTGGTCTGTGGCCAAAAGCGCCTGAGTGATTGGTCGTAGGCTATCACGATTGGCGGTG
Organism: Nodosilinea sp. FACHB-131; assembly: GCF_014695395.1. GTDB lineage: Bacteria > Cyanobacteriota > Cyanobacteriia > Phormidesmidales > Phormidesmidaceae > Nodosilinea. The sequence continues at coordinate 55,868 of NZ_JACJOF010000031.1, read as the reverse complement.
AGAGGTTGTCTCTGCCACCAGCGGATCAGCGCTGTTTGGTCGTAGAAGGTGGAATAGCCCGGAACCTCTGGTGATAGATCCTTAAGCACAGACTCGTGGTAGGTCAACGCCTGATCTAAAACCTGTTGCTTAATTGGGGTTAGTGGCGCTTGCTCCCAAAGGGGAAAAGTCAAAAATTCGGGCTGGGCTAAGCCCTGAAGACTAAATGCGGTTATGGCGGCTTCAGTTTGTCCCTGGGCTAAGTAAGTTTGCCCTAGCACATAGCGGCTCAAGGCACTTTTCCTGGGGAGTAGCTGCACGGCGCGACAGCTATAGTCCGCTGCTGCTACTGGATTTTGGGGTAACAGCAGAACCGCCATGTTGTAATTAAACCAGGCATCGTTGGGGGCGATCGCAACAGCGCTATATGAATCAGCCAGGACGTCTCGGCGCACGGCATCCTGCTCAGCAGGGGGCACTAGAGGCAGCAGTTGATAAATGTTTTGCCCGGCCAGGGCGGAATAGGTTGGATCCCAAGGCACGAAGGCGGCGGCGGTCGAAAGCTGTTGTAGAGAACCGGCTATGTCGCCTTGTTCTGCCCGACTAAGGGCTCGATGGGTAAAAAAGAAACCCAGATCAGCCTTAAGCCACAGGTAGCCCGTAATCACCAGCCAGGCTACCAAACCCAAACTGAGGTAGCGTCGGGCCGCACTACCGAGAAGGGTAGGAGGAGGTAGTGCAGTTTGGTTGGCCAGGCACAGCAGCAGTAAGAGAAAAGCCATCAGCACCATAGAGAGGCCAATGTTTTCAAGCTGGTAGTCAGTTAGGCTAGATACTCCGTAGGCTAGGAGGCTTCCACCTACGCCATACAGCAGCCATTGATTATCCCGAGCTTTCACAATTCGGTACAGGCGGAACCAGAGTGCAGCGATAAGCACTAGCCAAGCTAGGTACAGCCCAAGGCCCACTAGCCCCATTTCTCCTAAAAGCTGAAACGGTGTGCTGTGGAGCTGCTGGGCGTGATCTTGACCCAGGCCCGTTTCTACGGGGCGATATAGATTTGAGACACGGCTCATCACCCCTGGTCCCACGCCCAATAGGGGACGATGGCTGAGAATGTTGAGGGCAGTTTTGAACAGGAAGTAGCGATCGAGTACCGGGCCATCTTGCACCACAAAGCCCGAGGGTTGGTTAAGATTTAGGCCGCTAAATAAGCTGCGAAACCGTGAGTTGCTGGCTAGAACACCGATCGCTACAGCTAGCCCCAGCCCGCCTAGTAGCCATCGCTGGGTTCTACCCTTAGCAGTGGGGTTAACCACAACGGCAATGACAGTCACGAGCAACCACACCAAAACCCCTAACAGCGCCCCTCGCGACCCGCTGACATAAAGGGCAATCGCAGCCAAGGCCGATGCCACCACCATCAACCACCGCAGCCACCCCTTCAAGGCCACAGCACAGGCTGCAACAAACGGCAGCGCCAGGGCAAAGTAGCCACCCACAAAATTGTGATGGCCAAAGGGCATAGCATTGCGCAGAGCAGCCGAGAAACTGTCGTCTAACGCTGCCTCTGACGCAGGTCGCCAAAGGAGGAGGGAAATTAAGGCGGTGCCAAGCATAGCTGTGGCGATCGCCGCGGCGATCTGAGTGGCTTTAAGCTGGGCCTGGTTTACCCAATTGATGCCGCAGTACAAAGCGAAAAAGTAGTACGTCGCTAAAACCACATTCCACAGGGCCACCATTTTGAAGTCGCTGGTCAGGCTGCAAACTATTAAACCAATACCTGTGCCAACTACGGCCCAATCGAGCCCGTAGCCAAGGGGACGAAACGGCACGTGAAACTGGCGCAGCAGCCAGACCAGCCAGCTGCCAAAGGCCAAAAACCCCAGCTGCCAAACCAAAGCCCAGGGCCAGCTCACCATACGTAGATAGCTGTGGGGTAGCCAGGTCATCACGACAACCGACAACAGGCCTACCCCTCCCAGCCACCAGCCTTTAAAGGCAGCATTGAGTTGTTGAGAAGAGGTTTGGGCCATGGGAGATGCCAATAGGTTACGGACTGCCGAAGAATGAGAAGGCTGAATTGAAGCGCCTCAAATGCGATCGCAGCCATGGTGGGTAGACTTATTCTAGAACCACCCCAAAAACTGAAACCCGCTCTATAGGTTTCTTACCCTTGCGCCCCCACTATGCTGTTCTCTTCAAGCAAACACCGCCCGTCCCTGCCCTGGGCCAAACACCTAACAATTTGGGGACTGCCCGTTGTCCTGCTACTGGCTTTGGTGCCCTTACAGCAGAAGCGTCTGGCTAACCTACAAGACCGCAGCGCTACCAACCAACGGCTTGACCAGCAAGACCAATCGACGGCTGCGACCCTGGCGCTGGCTCAGAAAATGCCCACCTTTGGGTTTGACAATCTGGTGGCCGACTGGTTCTTTCTACGGTTTTTGCAGTACTTTGGCGACGACGAGGCCAGAGCTAAAACGGGTTACGACCTCAGCCCAGAATTCTTTCGGGTTGTCATCCCCAAAGACCCGTACTACCGAATGTTTTATCTATTCTTGTCGGGCAGCACTAGCAACTTCGCTGCCCAGCCTGAGAAAAGCGTTGCTATTACCGCCCAGGGACTAGAGCGGTTAACCCCCACTCTGCCATCCGATGGGTTTTATATTTGGCGCTATCGTGGTGTAGATGAGCTGCTCTATCTAGGTGACGGGAAGGCAGCCCAACAATCCTTTCAAACTGCCGCCGATTGGGGACGGCAGTCGCCCGCAGAAGAGGCCCCAATCATTGCAGAAAATTCTCAGCGTACGGCGGATTTCTTAGCCAATAACCCCCTCAGCAAGCAGGCCCAGGTCAATGCCTGGGCCAGTGTATTGGCTAACGCCTTTGACAATGCGACTCGCCAAAAAGCCATCGATCGCATTGAAGCTCTCGGTGGCAGCGTCTTGGTTAGCGAGACCGGCGAGATGAGACTCCTGTTTCCGCCTGATGATTAGCGGCTATCTACAACTGGCCACAGTCGGCAATCACTACTGGCTCAGAGGTTTGGCCGCTGCGGCTGCCCACCTGCTCCATGGCGCTGACCACATCCATGCCCTCGACCACGCTGCCAAAGACGACGTGCTTGCCGTCAAGCCAGGGGGTAGCCACTGTGGTTAAAAAGAACTGCGACCCGTTGGTGTTGGGGCCAGCGTTGGCCATGCTCAACAAGCCGGGGGTAGTGTGCTTGAGGGTAAAGTTTTCGTCGGCAAACTTCATGCCATAGATCGACTCGCCACCAGTGCCGTTACCGCGAGTAAAGTCGCCTCCCTGGCACATGAACTCGGGGATAATGCGGTGAAAGCTAGAGCCTTTGAAGTGCAGGGGCTTCCCGGAGGTACCCATGCCTTGTTCGCCGGTGCACAGGGCGCGGAAGTTCTCGGCGGTTTTAGGGGTGACGTCGGCCCGTAGCTCCATAACGATGCGGCCTGCGGGAGTGCCCCCGATGGTGATATCAAAAAATACTCTGGGATTAGTTGCTTCTGTCATAGCTAGTTCTTAAGGTGTAAGACGCAGGGTTGACCTTGCCATTAACCCACAGTTTGGGCCAGGTGAATACCTGCTTACAATGGCAGGGCAGGTGCTGTTTCACTATATCTATGAAACGCTTTGCTATGTCAGTGGCAAGGCATGCTGTGCCCCTAGCGGGCAACATACATCCACGGTCTGCCACCTAAACCTCATGTCGCTGGCCTGCAATGCTGCACCCGGAGCTGGAGATAAGGTGCGATTCACCGTGATGGATTGCGATCGCAACGCACAGTCATATTCTCAGCCCATCACAGAAGGCAATCCCTAGTCTCTAGTAGGCGATTCACTGGTGACACCGGTGAAGAAAGTCCTTTTTATAACTCGCTCTTCAAGTTCTTAAAGACCCCGAAGAGCGAGTCTGTCACAGGAGTTAATCAACACCTTCAATCGGGGCAAAACCTTGGCGCTGAACGTTTTCGCTGACGTGGCGGGGCTCCAGGAACTGCAGCAGGTAGTCTGGGCCACCCGCCTTAGAGCCTACCCCCGACATCTTGAAACCGCCGAAGGGTTGGCGGGAGACGATCGCCCCCGTAATCCCCCGGTTGATGTAGAGGTTGCCGACGGCAAACTCGTTCTGCACCCGCTCAATGTGGGAGGGGGTGCGGGAATAGAGACCGCCCGTTAGCCCGTAGTCGGTATCGTTGGCGATGCGTAGGGCATCGTCGAAGTCTTGGGCTTTGATGACGGCGAGCACCGGACCAAAGATTTCTTCCTGGGCGATCGCCGCATCGGGTTTCACATCGGTAAACACCGTGGGGCCAACGAAATAGCCATCGGCAGGCGTAGGCATTTCTAGGGCCAGGGTGGCTTCGGCCTTGCCTTTCTCGATGTACTCCTTGATCTTGGCCTGGGCATTGGCGTCGATCACAGGGCCGACTTTGGTGCTGGGTTTCACCGCTTCGCCCACGTTGAGGGAGCGAGTGGCTTCGACTAGGCGATGGATAAAGGTGTCGTACACCGAGGCCACCACGATCGCGCGGGAGCAGGCCGAGCATTTCTGGCCGCTGTAGCCAAAGGCGGAGTAGACCACGCCCTGCACCGCCTGATCAAGGTCAGCGCTTTCGTCGATGATGATGGCATTTTTGCCGCCCATCTCAGCAATCACGCGTTTGAGGTGACGCTGGCCGGGTCGCCACTGGGCCGCGTCGGCATAGATGCGGCAGCCTACCTCGCGAGAGCCGGTAAAGGCGATCAGATGCACATCGGGGTGGTTAACCAGGTGGGCACCCACGGTGGAGCCTCGGGCTGGGAGGTACTGAAAGACACCGGGGGGCATGCCCGCTTCGATCAAAATTTCGGCGATCTTGGCGGCAATCACGGCGGAATTTTCAGCGGGTTTGAGAATGGTGCAGTTGCCTGTGACCAGGGCCGCGACGGTCATGCCCGTGGCGATCGCCAGAGGAAAGTTCCACGGCGAAATCACCACCGCAATGCCGCGCGGGAAGTAGCGATAGCGGTTGGTTTCACCGGGATAGTCGTAGGCATACCCAGCGTCAAGCCGCTCCATTTCGTTGGCGTAGTAGCGGCAAAAGTCGATCGCTTCAGAAACTTCAGGGTCAGCTTGGCCCAGGGGTTTGCCGACTTCGTAGACCATCCAAGCGTTTAGCTCGTGGCGACGCTCCTCCATCAGCTCAGCGGCGCGGCGCAGGATAGCACCCCGCTCTTTGGCCGAAGTGGCAGCCCAGGCGGGGAAAGCGGCTTTGGCAGCGGCGATCGCCGCATCCGCCTGCGCTTGACTGGCCAATCCCAGCTTGCCGACCAGTTCTGCTGGCTTCGAGGGGTTCACCGAATCCGCCGTAGCCTCTGTGTCAACCGCTTCACCATTGATGATTGGGTTGTAGCGCCGACCAAGCTGGGCGTGGACGGTCTTAAGGGCTTCCGCCGCCTGGGAGCGCTTAGTGGTTACAGCAAAGTCGATATCGGCGGCATTGGGGAAAGGAACATGATGGTCAGACTCTGCTCCCTCTAGATCTTCCACAGCAAACTCTGGCGCCGCCAGCAGAGTCTCTACGGGCACGTCCTCCTGGTTTTGTCGCAGGAAAGAGCTGTTGGCGGTGTTCTCCAGCAGGCGGCGAATCAGGTACGACATTCCCGGAATTAACTCGCCGAAGGGAGAGTAAACTCGCACTCGGTAGCCCTTGTCGGCCAGGGTCTTGGCCAGTTTATCGGCCATGCCGTAGAGCACCTGTAGCTCGATGTTGCGGCGAGGGATGTTGAGTGCTTCGGCGATCGCCATGGCGTGGGCTTGCGATCGCACGTTGTGGCTACCGATGGCGGCATATAGATATTGATGGTTCTCCAGCAGCAGCCGGGTCATGCGCTCAAAATTGGCGTCGGTAGACACTTTTTGGCTGTAGACCGGGCTGCGCCAGCCGTTTTGCCGCGCGGTGATGGTCTCTTGGTCCCAATAGGCCCCCTTCACCAAGCGCACGGTGACGGGGGTGCCGCGATTTTTCGCCCAAATTACTAGGTCTTTGAGGTCGTTGTAGCTGTCGCGCAGGTAGGCCTGGAGAGTGACGCCTAGGTCATCACGCTGGCGAAACTCAGCTTCCATCAAAATGTCTTTGAGAATGGCCAGGGTGAGCGCCTTATAACGGTACTGTTCCATATCAAAGTGGACGGCGACGCCCAGTTCCTGAGCTCGGCGCAGCAGGGTGCGAATGTGCTCGCTGACTTTGGCGCGGCTGCCCTCTGCATCAAGCGGGTCAAACTGGGAGTAGAAGGCGGTGAGCTTAACGGAAACCTGGACTTTAGACAGTTCTTTGCCGTCTGCAACATCGATCGCATCGACGGTCTTCCAGTTTTTCGCGGCTGTGGAAAGCTGCTCCATCAAATCCAAGTAGCGCTGCAGGTAGGCCTGGGCTTCTTCCTCAGTGATCACCGCTTCACCGAGCAGGTCCATGGTGAAAGTAAGCTTGTCCTTGCGCATGCGCTCGATCGCCCTGATCGCCTTCTCGATGGTTTCGCCCGAAATGTAGCGATAGGCGAGGGTTTCCACTGCTGGGGCGACGGTGGTGGCGGCGAGTTGACCGGGCACCGAATCGGGATTGGTAAAGTTCAGCAATCCCTTCAGCGCGTTGGGCAATTCCACCTCTTCCGCCGATAGGTACTCTTGCAGGTGACGGGCGATCTCGGGCTTGCTGCGCAGAGCCGGCAGCGCGTCGATGAAGCGAAACAGCTGCACCTTCAGCCCGGGGTTGCCCATGGCGAAGTCCATAATTTTGTCGTCCCAACGCATTTGGTCGCGCATTTGGGCGAAGAGGTTTTTCTTCTCGCGGGTGGCGCCGAGCAGGGCGGTGGCGATCGCGAGGGTCTTGGCCTCGTACTGTAGTGAGTCGGTCTGAGGCTTAATTGCTGGGGCTACCACGGTGTTTGTCTCCTTATTCCCTTACTCCATCTTGAGCGAAAAAAGTCGGGTTAAGGGACCGTGTCAAGATTCTATGGGAGACGGAGATGCTCGGTTCGCAAACAGGTCGTTGAGGGAATTCGCTTAGCCAAACTTCTATGATAAAAACAGCCAATTCTCTTCCTGGGTTCTGTGATGACGGCTTACACCATCAAGCTCCAGCCTGCCCTGACCATGACCGATGAGCAGTTCTACCAACTGTGCATCACCAACCCCGACCTCAAGTTTGAGCGCAATGCCCAGGGAGATCTGCTGATCATGTCGCCAACGGGTGGAGAAACCGGCAACCGCAATATCGAAATTGCTGGAGAGTTTGTGAACTGGAATCGGCAACATCGGTTGGGGGTTCTATTTGACTCATCCACTGGGTTTAAACTGCCTCGGGGTGGCGAGCGATCGCCCGATGTTGCCTGGGTCGAGCAATCTCGTTGGGACGCCCTCACCCCTGAGCAACGACAGAAATTTCCGCCCATCGCCCCCGACTTTGTGCTAGAGCTGATGTCGCCCAGCGATCGCCTCTCAGTCGTGCAAACCAAAATGCAGGAATACATGGCTAGTGGCGTACGGCTGGGCTGGCTGATTAACCCCAGCAGTCGCCAAGTCGAAGTGTACCGGCAGGAACAAGTCCCCGAATTGCTCAATAACCCCGCCTATCTTTTGGGCGAAACTATCCTGCCAGGCTTTGTGCTGAATATGAACTTAATCTGGTAGCCAACTGTCCATTCCGGCAGAATGAAGGTTCAGCAGTAGTTATCCGGCTGTAGATAGTTTTCTTAACCCATGACCGAAGACCCACGCGATCGCGCCAAAACCCAGTACGCCTATGGCCAAGCTGCCTTTGAGCGGGGCAGCTACCGCGAGGCCGTAGAGTTTTTTGAGGAGGCCGTTAAGCTAGCCAAGGCCACCACACCCCTAGGGGGCGAAATTCAAACCTGGTTGGTCAATGCCTACAGTGCAGTGGGTCGACAGAACGAGGCGATCGCCCTGTGTCAAGCCCTGGCCCGCCACCCCGATCTAGAGACCCGCAAGCAGGGTAAGAATCTGCTCTACATTCTGCAAGCGCCCCAGCTTCAGCGGCCGACGAACTGGATGACCGAAATTCCGGCTCTAGACAATCTGTCTCAGGATGGCTCTCAGAGTTCGGGCGGTTCGGGTTATTCAACAGCGGCAAAGGCGGCACCGCGATCGCGGCCCAAGAGCGAGCCCGCTCCCCTTGACCCCAGCCAGATCAATACCAAAGACAACGGTTTTTTGTGGGCAGCGCTAGTGGGGGTAGCTCTGGTGCTGGGCGGGCTACTTTGGCTGAGCTAGCGCCCGGCAGCTTTTCACGGCTTGAACATTCCCCAGGTAGAGCATTGCTTTGGGGGGGATCCGACCCGTATGATTTAGTGCTGCTGTTTAGAGCACTACTCAAACCATGGTGAGCATTCGTCGTTCGTTGATCGCAGGGGCATCGAGCCTGGTATTGTTGCTGCCTTTGGGGGCCTGTGCGCCCTCTGAGTCAGAGCAAGAGGCCACAGGGGAGGGCAGCACAGCGACGGAGCAGAGCACCATTCCCCTAACTGCTGGGGCCATTCCGGACCAAGATCCTGAAGTGCTTCAGCGGCTCTACACCAAGCTAGCCGACTACCTAGAGGCCGAACTGGGCGTGCCGGTGGAATATAAGCCTGTGACCGACTACGCTGCCGCCGTTACGGCCTTTAAGGTGGGGGATTTAGATTTAGTCTGGTTCGGCGGGCTGACGGGGGTGCAGGCCAGGTTGCAGGTGCCGGGGGCCGAGGCGATCGCCCAGCGCGACATTGATGAACAGTTCCACAGCGTCTTTATCGCCAACACCGCCACTGGCCTCAAGGAATTCTCGGATATTCAAGACCTGACCCAAATTAAGGGCCGTACCTTCACCTTTGGCAGCGAGTCTTCCACCTCTGGACGACTGATGCCCCAACACTTTATGGAAGAGGCGGGCCTCGACACTGCCCAAGATTTCAAAGGAGAAGTGGGTTTTTCGGGCAACCATGACACCACCATCAAGCTGGTGGAGGCGGGCACCTACGAGGTGGGAGCCCTCAACGAGCAGGTGTGGCTCGATCGCGTCGCGGAAGGGGCGGTGGATACCACCAAAGTTGCCGTCATCTGGCGCACTCCGTCCTACTACGACTATCACTGGGTGATCAGCCCTGAAGTTGACGAGCGCTACGGCGACGGTTTCGCCAACAAGGTGCAGGCTGCCCTGATGGCCCTCGATCCTGCGGTGCCTGAACACAAGGAAATTCTCGATCTGTTTGGGGCCGAGCGCTTTATTGCCACTGACAACGACAACTACGCCGAGATCGAAGCAGTGGGCCGCAAGATCGGCAAAATCCAGTAGTGCCGGCGGGGATGGCGGGGCCAATTTTTCAGCTGGAGGGGGTGAGTTGCCGGTTTGGGGCGGTAGCCGCCCTGACCGATTGCAGTCTGGGGATCGCCCCCGGCGAGCGAGTGGCGCTAATTGGCCCCAGTGGCGCCGGCAAAAGCACGCTGCTAAGCCTGCTCAACGGCAGCCAAGCACCCACCGCCGGACGAGTGATGATTCTCGGGCACGAGGTCGATCGCCTCAGCTCTAGAAAGCGACGGCGGATTCAGCGGCTGGTGGGCACGGTCTATCAACAGCACCATCTGGTGGGCAACTTAGCCGTGGTTCATAATGTTAATGCCGGTCACCTAGGGCGCTGGGCGCTGCCGAGGGCGTTGTGGTCGCTGGTGTGGCCCCAGCAGGTACAAACAGCAGCTCAGGCGCTGGCTCAGGTGGGCATTGCCGACAAGCTCTACGCCCGCACCGATCGCCTCTCGGGCGGCCAGCAGCAGCGGGTAGCCCTAGCCCGGGTGCTGGTGCAAGACCCCGCCGCTATTCTGGCGGATGAACCGATCTCAAGCGTAGATCCCGAGCGATCGCGGGCGATGATGGATCTATTGCGCCAGCTCAGCGAAACCACCGGCAAAACCCTGGTGATCAGCCTGCACGAGGTGGAATTTGCGGTGAAGTACTGCGATCGCATCGTTGGTCTACGCCAGGGCCAAATTCTCTTTGATGCTCCAGCTACAGAAGTCAGCGAAGCTATGATGACTGACCTCTACCACCTTTAAACCAGCATGAACCTCCGCCTAAAGCTTTATCAAAGGCAGCAGCCAAGAATTTTTGTATTAAAGAATATAGGCAAAAGGCAGACTTCCAGGATTAAGTAGTGGTTGCTACAGAGTCTCTCTGTTACGCCTGTTTACTGATCCTGAATGAAAATCGCCACCTGGAACCTTGAGCGCGCACGCCCTGAGTCAAAACAGGCTGAGCGCCAGCGCCAATGGCTCAGCCGCATCGACGCTGATATTTGGATTTTGACCGAAACTCACCTGGGCATTACCCCAAGGGCAGATTACTACTCTGTAGCCAGCGGCTTGCCCGATCGCCCCGGAGCCGATGGCGAGCGCTGGGTGCAAATTTGGGTCAAGGCCGGGGTGCTAACCCCGCTAGAAACCTCTGACGAGGCCCGCACCGCCGCCGCCCTGTTAACGCTACCCGATGGCCAGCAATGGGTGCTGTACGGCACAGTGCTGCCGTGGTTAGAAAGTGGTTGGCGATCGCACCCCGCCTCCCAAGGCCAAGCCTTTGCTGCCGCTTTAGCCACCCAGCAGGCCGACTGGCAAAAGCTGCGGGCAATCTACCCAGAGGCAGTTCTAATCATCGCTGGCGACTTCAACCAAGATCTGAACACTCTGCATTACTATGGGTCGCGCCAAAACAAGCAGGCCCTGCGGCAAGCGTTGGCCGATGCGGGGCTAGACTGCCTCACTGCCGGAGAAAATGACCCGGTGCATCAGCTAATTTGTGGGCAGCACTCCAACATCGACCACATCTGTCTATCCCAACCTTTACCAGGGCAGTTCCAACGTTCCTTTGCCTGGCCGCCCCGCCTTGAGGACTTACGGGGTCTATCCGATCATTTTGGCGTCGGCATAGACATTTGTGTTTGAGCGCTACCACAGGCAAATTTTAGTCACGGCAATGTTGCCGCCAAAACAGACAGCCACGTCTGAGTCAGGATCGTGGCGGCGATCGCCATACTTGCCCACGTAATAAAACTGGCCCTGGTCAACCTTAAACTCAGTGGGCAGGGGCTGGGTACAGAGGGTGCAAAAGACAATTTCAGGCTCGGCATCGCCTGGCTGTAAGTGAGGCAAATTTACGTTCCAAAAGCACCCCGGTGGCAGCGTCTTGGCCATCAGCACATCGATCACCTGGGTTGCCAAGCGAGCTGCCAGCCCCCAATCCACCGGGCGGCGATTCTCGATGTAGTGGGAAATTGCCACCCCCGGCACCCGCAGCAGCGCCGCTTCTCGCACCGCAGCCACCGTGCCCGACAGGTGAATATCGGCCCCCATATTGCCCCCAGCGTTAATGCCTGAGAGCACCCAGGTGGCCTCTGGGCACAGGTGGCTCAGCGCCACGCGGGTGCAGTCGGCGGGGGTGCCGCCAATGGCAAAGGCGCGATCGCTGCGCTGGTCGATGGCGATCGGGCCGCCCCGGTTCATCTGGTGGCTACAGCCCGACAGATGCTGGTCAGGGGCCACAACCCAGGTGGGGTAGTTGGCCAGGGCATTGCGCAACGCCTGAATGCCCGGCGCGTCGATGCCGTCGTCGTTGGTGAGCACAAAGGTCATTTCCGGACGTCTAAAATTTCTCTGCTTGCAGCATAAACTGTAAGCTCCCTAGGCGAACCAGCGATCAGCTCATACTTTCATTGAATGGTTGAAATCCTAGACCCCATACAGTATATTTGTACTGCATGGGGTTAATCCTTAGTGATTTTTCCCTTTTTGATTACTCCTTCATTGATTCGTTGTGTGATAGCTGCATAGGTCTAAAACAAAGCTAAGAATTTATAAACCTGTTGGTATCACTTAGTTACAGAAAATCTCATGGCAGCACAGCAATCCGCCCCAGCATCAAGCTTAGTTTCGATACAATCGCCCACTCAAATTCTAAATGGTATGGACTGGACATCGATACCTTCTGGTTTTTTAGGCTCCTCATTAACTGCCGTTGTGGCATTGGCGGTAGCTTTTATTCAATGGCGAAGCAACAATCAGCTTCGCCTAGAGAACAAAAGACTCCAAAAAGAAAGTCAGCAGCATTCCATAGATCTAAAACATTTAGAAGCTAAGTTGGCAGAAAAACATGAAGTAAGACGTGCGAAAAGGGAAAGAGTTGAAGTCATAACAACTGAATGGCTTAAAATCATTCGTGACAAGGCAAAAAGCTGCGACAGGGTTCTTTATGAGAAGTTTGAAAGAATTCTTCACGGCCCTCATATCCCCCGTTTTTATGTGGATATATTTTACATAGAAGATTATTGTGACTTAGAATCAATTTTACTGCCTAATGTACGGAACGACCTACGAGAAGCAGCAAATGCTGCTTCTCAAAAAATACGTCTTTTGAAAAAGAATGTAGAAGATCTTACTTATACAGACAAGGCTTCAGATGATTTATTTTTTCCTGCCACTCATCGAGAAATATATAACGGAAGAATTTTAGAAGTTCTAGGACTATATGCAAATGAACCTAAAGAAGTTTGGCCTAAGAGCATGTTGAAAGAAGTGGAGAGGATTAACGCAGAATTTGACAAAAAGTTTTCCATTCCTATTGCAGACTGTGAGCAGAAAATTAGAAGAATAACCTATGATACAGATCAATATTTCATTAATGAGCTGTGGAGAGAGATTCATAGATTAAGAAAAGAATGGGATTTAGATATATGACAATTGTCTTTAGGATGACGCATGCCTTGAGAGAGTTAGTAGCCTCTTGAATCCTATGCTTAAGCAACGAGGTTAAACTTCAGATTAGCTTTAAGCCGTGCTTGGAATCTTCCCCTTATACAGATCCTCAGAAATCGAGACCCCAGGGTTTTTGAAGAAACCCTGGGGTCTTTCCCGAGCAATACCTCAACAAAAGGCGTTGCTAAATCGAGGAATGAACCGGCAAAACTTTAGGCTTGCTTGGCCCCCTAAATCCCCCAATCCTGGGGGACTTTGAGGCTCTATCTCCCCCCAATCCTAGGGGGAGGGGGCCAAATCATACTTGCGTTAAGCAACGCCCAACAAAATTGACTACCCAATCCAACGAGCCACGTCTTTGGCGTGGTAGGTCAAAATCAGGTCGGCCCCGGAGCGTTTGAAGCTGGTCATGGTTTCCATCACCACTTTTTGCTCGTCGATCCAGCCGTTGAGGGCGGCGGCTTTCACCATGGCGTATTCGCCCGACACGTTGTAGGCCGCCACCGGCAGGTTAGTAGCCTGCTTCACCCGCCAGATGATATCCATGTAGGCCAGAGCGGGTTTCACCATGAGCATGTCGGCCCCTTCGGCAATGTCGAGCTCAATCTCTTTGAGGGCTTCGGTGCCGTTAGCGGGGTCCATCTGGTAGGTGCGGCGATCGCCAAACTGAGGCGCACTCTCCGCCGCATCGCGAAACGGCCCGTAGTAGGCCGAAGCATATTTCGCTGCGTAGGAAAGAATCGGTATGTCTTCAAAGCCGCTCTCATCAAGCCCGGCGCGAATCGCCTGCACAAAGCCGTCCATCATTCCCGAGGGCGCAATAATGTCGGCTCCGGCGTTGGCCTGGGCTACGGCGGTTTTCTTCAGCAGTTCTAGGGTGGGGTCATTGAGCACGCGGCCGCTGAGGTCACCCACTTCTAAATAGCCGCAGTGACCGTGGGAGGTGTACTCGCATAGGCAGGTGTCAACAATCACCATCAAGTCGGGCACCGCCTCTTTGACAGCGGTGGTGGCCTTTTGCACAATGCCGCAGTCGTGCCAGGCCTCGGTGGCGTCGGTGTCTTTTTCGTTGGGAATGCCAAACAGAATGATGGCGGGAATGCCTAGGTCGTAGACTTCCTTGGCTTCTTCTACGATTTTGTCGATGGAAAGCTGGTAGACCCCTGGCATTGAGGAGACTTCCTTCGCCACCTGGTCGCCCGGCACCGCGAACAGCGGATAGATTAAATCAGCCTGGGTGACTAGGGTCTCTTGCACCATGCGGCGAAGTTGCGGGTGCTGGCGCAGACGGCGAGGGCGATGGGTCGGGAACATAGCCTGTAGTGTGATGAGGACTGCTCTAAAAATGAAGCTTCATTAAACTAAAGCTTTATTTAGGGCCTAAAACAAGCGCTTAGTAACGTTCCGTAACTAAGTTTAGGCTGGGCCAGAGTTTACCCAGCAAGTGGCGGAGGGGTAGGGGATGGATGGAGTCCGATGGATGGGTGCTGGTCCAAGCCGGATAGGATTTATGTAGGGAAAGCAAGGGCGATCGCCCCGCATCCACTCTGTTCTGGCAAACAACCAAGCCACCCAGTCAAGGCCGCAAAGTTTTTTTGGAGATATGTTGCAAAATCCCCATGGCGGTATGCTATGTTTATAAGCCGTGTCTGGTTCATAACCAAACACCACTTCCCCTCACGGGGGTCGCTAGCTCAGCGGTAGAGCACTCGGCTTTTAACCGATTGGTCCTGGGTTCGAATCCCAGGCGACCCATTTTTATAGTTGAACTTTGTCTACCTTCCAGTAGCAAAGTTCACGGTTCCTGTCCCCCAGTGTTTTATGATGGGTCAAACAGCAGGGCAAACACACCCCAGCTGGGTGGGGAGTTCTTTTAAGCTTGACTTTAGCTTGTCCAAACATTTCGTTATATATCCATCGATCTGTCCTAAGATTGATGAGTAAGGCTACCTACTAAAACGTCTGAAGGCCTAACGGCGAGAACACACTAGGAGGATTTTTATGGCGCTTGTCTCACTGAGGCTACTGCTGGATCATGCTGCTGAGAACGGCTACGGCATTCCGGCCTACAACGTAAACAACCTGGAGCAAATTCTGGCGATCATGAAGGCGGCGGATGACACCGACAGCCCCGTGATTTTGCAGGCCTCTCGCGGTGCTCGCTCCTACGCTGGCGAAAACTTCCTGCGTCACCTGGTGCTCGCCGCCGTCGAAACCTATCCCCACATTCCCGTGGTGATGCACCAAGACCACGGCAACTCCCCCGCCACCTGCTACTCGGCTCTGCGCAACGGCTTCACCAGCGTCATGATGGACGGCTCTTTGGAAGCTGATGCCAAAACCCCCGCTAGCTTTGACTACAACGCTGCCGTTACCGGCGAAGTCGTGAAAGTTGCTCACTCCATCGGCTGTAGCGTGGAAGGCGAACTGGGCTGCCTCGGCTCCCTCGAAACCGGCGCCGGCGAAGCAGAGGACGGTCACGGCTTTGAGGGTACCCTCAGCCACGATCAGCTGCTGACCGACCCCGACGAAGCCGTGCAGTTTGTAGAAGCCACCCAGGTGGATGCGCTGGCCGTTGCCATCGGCACCAGCCACGGTGCCTACAAGTTCACCCGCAAGCCCACCGGCGAGATCCTGGCTATTAGCCGCATCGAAGAAATTCACCGCCGCCTGCCCAACACTCACCTGGTTATGCACGGGTCTTCCTCTGTGCCCCAGAAGTGGCTCGATATGATCAACGAGTACGGCGGGAATATTCCTGAGACCTACGGCGTGCCCATCGAAGAAATTCAGAAGGGCATCAAGAGCGGCGTGCGCAAGGTGAATATCGACACCGACAACCGTCTGGCCATCACCGCCGCCATCCGCGAAGCAGCCTTTAAGGATCCCGCCAACTTTGACCCTCGCCACTTCATGAAGCCCTCGATGAAGTACATGACCGAGGTCTGTGCTGAGCGCTATGACGCCTTTGGCACTGCCGGTCAGGCTAGCAAGATCAAGCAAGAGCCCGTGGAAGTTTACGCCGTTAAGTACGCCAAGGGCGAGCTTGACGCTAAGGTTTCCACCACCGCTGCGGTCTAGTTGCAAGCCATAGGTCAGCTTCGCTAAGCAGCTGACATTACCTGAACCAACACAGGGCTTCTTCGTTTGAGGGGCCCTGTTTTTTTAGATTATTTTGCTGTTCTAGCGCTGATATAGCCGGTAAAGTCTGGGTTAGACCAGCCCAAAGTACCAAGACTCAAACCTGTCGGGCGTTTTTTATTTTTTGCTCTTCCATTTTCATTCTTTCGCTGCATCTCCTATGACCCCCATCACTCCCCGGCAAATTCTGGCGGCGCTGCTGCCCTACCTCAAGACTGCTGGGGCCTATGCCCAGAAGGTTCAGGCCCAGATTGCAGCTCAGCCCGACAAAGACGGTAAGGGCGACAACTTTTTTGCCTCGGCCCTCAGCGATGCAGATCTGTCAATTCAAACCATGATGGAAGTGGTGCTGCTGGGGTTGTTTCCCTCGGTGCGCTTCTACGGCGAAGAGCATGAACAGACCTACAACACCAAGTACTTTCGCGCCATTGATCTAGGGCCGCAGGGCGACTATTTAATCACCCTTGACCCCATCGACGGCACCCAGTTTTATCTGGATGGCCACTCGAACTACCAGATTATTCTGGGGATTCTCAATGCGGATGACTACGAGGCGGCGATCGCCATCACCCCTAGCCAAGACCTCTATTACTACACCCTGCGGGGAGAGGGCACATTTATGGGGAGCCTGGCTCAGTCTCTCGATGACTGCACCCAGCTCAAGGTTCAAAGCCCTACTCCAGCCATCTGTTTAGGGTGGCAAATGGGCGATCTGGTGCCCTACTTGAGCGATCGCTACCGGGTCTACCACACCAAAACCGACTACTCCAAAGAGACCCAAATTCCTAACTTTAACGGTCTGCTCAGCGGCGACTTGGCCGGGGCGGTGCTGGCCAAAGGGCAGTTTATTGACGGAGCCGTGCTGGCCTTCATGGCCCAGGAAATGGGCTACATTGTTACTACGTTTACCGGCAATCCACCGCCGCCGCTGCACACCTGTAGCAACTACCTAAGGCCGGGCATGGTGATCGGCAGCTCTAAAGCCGTGCACAGCGATCTGTTAGCCGCTGTTACCGCCGCCAGAGTAGTTGGATCCTGAAAATTCAGCATCCTAGAGCAGCTAGTTTTGAGTTCTTAGTTTTGAATTGCTCGGTCAACTTAAAATTCAAAATTAATAACTCAGAACTTTTCTCCTACTGCCAGGCATCTAAGTCTTGGCCCCAGTTCTGGGTGAGTTGAAGCCACTGACCGCGGCGACGCTCCACATCGGCGGCAATCCAGATCAGGGCAACGCCGACTAAAATGCCAACCACCCACTTGATAAAGGGAAAGGCTGCGTTGAGCACCACTAGCTGGTTGAGGGCGTTGAGGGCAAAGACAACGGTGCCCACGTAGAGCAGGGCACGAATGCGCAGCAGGAGCCCGGCGGCGATTGCCCCCAAGGCCATCGCTCCCACCGGCAGCCCCGCCCAGCGTTCGGTTAGCAGCGCTGTAAGCAAAATCAGTGCCAGGGCAATCAGCCGCAGCCAGTGGCGTTGTTCTTTTCCCTCAGAGCGCTTCAAAGCTGGATCGACCTGGGCGATGTAGAGCAGAGCCAGCCCCAAGGGCAGTACCCAAGCGAGGCTGTCGTCGATAGAGCGGTTCTCAAGCCAGACCCAGACCGCCCAGGCAGCACAGAGAACTGAGAGGTAAGACAGGCGAATTTTGCCGCTGTGCCAGGCCAGCCAGCCGTAGAACCCAACCAGCATCCACAGGGTCGGGATATGGTCAAACCCGCCCGTGAGCAGGGCAATCAGCAGCGGCAACACTACGGCCATCACCCGCCAGGGTCGCTGGGGCCAGCTCCAGGTGACCCAGGGTAGCCAATACACGGGCACGGCCACGGCACAGGCCACTACGCCCCACCAGTTATCGAGGAATCCTAGCGTTGGGAACAGCGATCGCCCCAGGGCAAACCAGCCCACTAGCTCGACTAGGCCAGCGTAAACCCAGGCTTGCTTGACTGATTCCGCAGTCCCCAACCGTCCTTGGCTGAGGGCATAGAGCAACAGGGCAGTGGCGATCGCTAACCCCAGCCACCCCAGAGTGGCCTCGGCAAACCCAAAGCCAATGCCACCTCCCAGCATTAGTAAACTACCAATGAACCAGTGCAGGTGGGCCGCCCAGACTAGCTCCAGCTGGGGCAAACCCAGGGTGCGATCGAGCTGCCCTGCCGCCAAGCGGTACAGGATCATGATCAACGCAGCAACTCCCGCCAGCACCAGCAGAGCATCGGCCGCCTCGCCGCCAGAGCCCTGCAACATCTGGTAGATCACCAGCTCGTACCACCCCACCGACAGCAGCCCCAAGGCCAGCCAGCGAGCCAGGGCGGTTTGGGAACACCGCCCCACTTCCAGCACCAGCAGGGCCGCGACGACGACGAGCCAGCCTGTCCAAGCCGTAGCTGTGTAGGCCCGTAGAGCTAAGGCCAATCCGGCATAGAGCAGCGTCAGGGTTTGCAGGGGGGGACCCAGATCCGGGCGAGAACGTCCCACAATCGCGGATAGAACCAGAGCGATCGCCCCGAGTCCCAAAGTTGGCACCGCCAGAGAAACCACTGCGGAATAGCGCTCGATTACGATCCCGGCTACTAGCAGTTCTATCCCCCAACCCCCCAGGTAAATAGCCAAAGGACGCACAGTTCCCCAAAAGCGGAGGACCAGAGTCATCAAGAATGCAGCCAGGACAGCAACGATCAAGGGGCGAGGTTCACGCCAGTCAAGGTAGTAGAAAGAGACTGCAAAAGTAGACAGGGTCAGTAAGCCAAGGGCCAGGATGTGGCCCCAGCGATCGCAAGCTACCCGATACAACTCAGGCAGCGAAGGCGTCTCAGCATCCTGGGCTGATGGCAGCACTCTCCAAGCAACCCACAGTGCTGCCATCAGCCCCACCGTCACCAGACCCCAGTCAGCTAAATGGCGGGGGAAACCCGTAACCCAGTCCGCCAAGCTGCTATAGACCCAGCCCAAGGCGAAGCCCACCGCCAAAAACGCCACCCCTGGCCGCCGATAGACGGTGCTATTCACCCCCGTTAAAGCTGTCGCCGAACTCAGGCCCACCAGCCTTGTCCACGGTAGGCCTAGAGTAAAGGGCAGCGCAATACCTGTGGTCAGCACGCTGGCACGGTGGCGACCGATCAGCAGCAGTACCAGCGGTATCACTAGACCCACCCAGCTCGAGCTGACCCGCCAGCCGCTATCGACCAGATCTGCCCACAGCAGCGCGTAGCTCAGAGCAGACAAGCCGACCCCATAAAGCCAGGCCGTACTGCCCCAGAGGGCACGCAGAGCCTTGCTCAGCACCAGCGCCACCGTTGCCAGGGCCACCATGACCACGACCCAGCGGCTCAGGGGCAGACTTGGCCAGCGATCGCTAATGGCTGCCACAATACTCCCCAAGGCCAAGCCATAGGTGACAACAATGCGCCACGGGGCAGGGGAAGAGCGCCGCAGCGTGACCACCAGCGCCGTGATCGTGGAGGCGATCAAATTCACCACCAGCACCGGGCCGCTGGCCAGGCTGATCAGCGTCAATACAAGGTTGCTACCCAGGGCAATGCTGTCACTAAAGCGGCCCAGCTTCAGCTTGTCTCGCCGCCGATACCAGTCGGCCAGGGCCACCATTCCCACCACGTAGGGAAATAGCGAAATTCCCAGCAGTGGCCAGGTGCCAGCCGCAAATTCATCTAGCCTAGCCAGGGAGGCAAGCACGGGCTGCCGTAGCGACAGGGGCAGCATCTCCCAGCCGACAAAGCCGAGCTGTATGGCGATCGCATAGGCAATCAGCAGATCCCGCCGCTTACCCAGCTTGCCCAACGCCTGAACACGCAGGGCAAGGCCAAGCAGACCGATCCCAAATGCCTGGATAAGCCAGTCTGCGATCGCTAACAGCCAGCCCCACCACAGCAGTCCTCGCCCAGCAGCAATTCCCCAGCGAGAGGTGCCATCGGCAGCAGATTCAGCCCCCGGGGATGCCTCCAGACTGGCTTCACGCTGGGGCTGGGGCACCAGTCGTCGCTGTCCCAGCCATACCCAGGTCGCGCCATACAGCCCAAAGGCTAGGCCCAGCTGCCCCAGTTGTTCAGCGTCTAGGGCCCCCAGGCCCCTTGCCAGCAGTAGCCCCAAGGCCGCCGTGATGGCTACCGTAGACCAGCGCAGCCCAGGAGATCTGCCCTGCCGCTGACCATAGACCGTGGCCGCAGCAGTTCCTAAAACTCCGGCATAGACGGCCAGCAACGGCACCCCACCCCACTCACTGCTTAGACCCCAGCCAGTGTGCAGGTAGGCCAATCCCAAAGCATTGGCCTGCTCTAGGGGAGTGCTTTGCTGCTGACGCAGCACCTGCAGAGCCGTTAGGGTCAACAGAATGGCGGCGATCGCCCCCACCAGCACTCCGCCCCCACGCCACACCCCCAGCCCATCCAGTGCCCAAAAATTCAGCGGCACCAGCAGTAGGGTAATCATTTGCAGGGTTTTAGCCGTTAGCTGCAAATTTGGGCGGCGATGACACCACAGCCCCGCCGCCCAAAATACCAGGGTATAGGCCAACAGCACCAGGTACTGCCCCACCGCGTTAAACCTGGCCCACTGGGTCGCCGCCAGCACCGCCGACGACAGCACGACTAAAAATACTCCTAACCCCAGCAGCCATACCACACTCAGTTCGCTCATTAAGCGGCCAAGCCAGAGGTTTGTCGGGGCGGGTGGCTGAGCGGTGCCCTGAGGTTGTCTCGCGGTAGATGGACGAATGTTTCGGAAACGGGGCGATCGCTGACGTTTGGGGCGAACAGCCGGTTCAGCGGGGACAAAATCCGTAATTGGCGCGTCTCCAGCGGGGACGGCATCGGTCGTAGGCATTTGTCCTGCCGCTAGAGCACCTTCAGGCTCCAGAAAAGGATTGACCGCATCGGCCAAATCCAATTCTGAAACGGCTCCGGTTGCTGTCGCTGGCAGCCAGTCACAACTGAGATTGGTTCGCCCCAGGTCGCGCACCTGCTGGTCAGTGATTAGGCCCAGCCGCAGCCAGGTGTCGAGCCCTTCCAGCAGCCCTGGCTGGTCGGGCGACAGGTCTAGCTGTAATCGAATAATGGGGTCTCGATCGTCAGCCATACTCTGCCTTGAGGGACGGTTCTAGAATTATGGGCGTTGCCACAGCCGGTAGATTCTCAAGCCTGAGATTCTTAACCTCAGGTCGGGTTTACTCCATATCGGCATGAAGTCGCCCACGTTTGCCCAGGGTAGTGGCCAGTGTATAAACCGTATAGAACCAGCCCAGCCCAAAAAACACCCCTCGACTCAGAATCTTCAGCGGATGGCCGCTTTTATTGCAGGGGGGGTGCCCCAGCACATGACAGTCGAACAGGCGGCCGTAGAGCCGCAGGTTTTGCCCCAGGGTAAGATTTTTCAGCGCCAGCAGAAAATGGTTGTGGTAAAAGTTCATCTGGTAGCTGAGCGATCGCGTCGTAATGTCGTGGCAGCCGCCCGTCTCTTCGCCCAAGTGCACCAGATGCGCCGCTGGGTTGTACCAAATGATGTAGCCGGTGGAGCGAATGTGGAGGCAAAAGTCAGACTCTTCCCGCACGGCACTGCCGTAGAAGCGCTCATCAAAGCGCAGTCCGTGCTTGTCGAACAGTTCTCGTCGAAACGACATATTGCACCCCCGCGCCGTTAGCACCCGCTGGGGCTGCGTGGTGTGCACCAGGTCGATGTGATACCAAGCGATTCCTGGATCCATCGCCTGGGGAGGCAGGTAGTCAATCTCCAGATCCGTCTGCTCCGCCAGCTTCATGCGGTCAAACACGCGCCCTGCCACTGCCCCAACCTCCGGCCGCTCCAGAAAGGTGCGGGCGTGGGCGTAGAGATAGCCAGGGGGCAGCACCACATCGTCGTCGATGAAGAGGACAAGATCAGAACGCGATCGCTCTATGCCCAAATTCCGAGCTGCCGGCAAGCTTGCCCAGGGCACTGAGTACCAGGTGATTTCCCCCGCATCCTGCCAAGCCTGAAGCTGCTGCCGAGTCTCCGGCTGGTGGGTTTGGGTCTGATCTACCACCACGACCTCGTAGGCCGGATACTCTTGGGCCAGCAGGCTGCGCAGCGTGTCGCACAGCACCGTCTCCCGCTGGTAGGTCGGAATGATGACAGCAATGGTGGGCCAATCCATAGCAACCGGGAATGTAGGGCTCAGACCAGTATTCCCACTGAGCTACCCCTACCCACCCATCCAGCCACCCCTCACGGCAACTCTACCGACGTTGGCTTAGCAATATGCGGCAGTCCCCAGCCCAGCTTTTCGCGCAGTACCGTAAAGAACTCCGGCGGTTTTAGCCGAATGAACCGCGCCGGATAAGGTGCACGGCAGGTGCTCACCTCGTCTTTGGTCATGACGTAGCAGCCTGCGTTGCCGTCCACAATCAGCACTAGGGGGTCGGGGTTGGCTGAGCGAATCACCACCTGTTCGCGATCGGGGAACACCAGCCCTCGAGACGCCAGCGAATGCGGGCAAATGGGGATGAGTTGAGTTACTGACACCCCAGGGGTAATTACTGGACCGCCTGCCGAGAGCGAATAGGCCGTAGACCCGGTGGGCGTTGATACAATAATGCCGTCAGCCGCAATATCCACCGGGGAGTGACAGCCGATCGCCACTTCAAAATGACACATGCTGGTCAGGGGCTCACGGTGCAGCACCATCTCGTTGAGGCAAAGGGCTTCCCATACGAGGCTAGACTCGTGGAAAAGGCGCACCGCTAGCATGCCCCGCTCTTCAACTTCGTAGTCGCCCGCCAGCACCTGGTCGATCGCTTGGGGCAACTGGTTCAGGTAGGCCTCGGTCAAAAAACCCATGTGGCCCGTGTTTATCGTTAGCAGGGGCACCCCGATGGGGGCGAGTTGACGACAGGCCGACAGCACGGTGCCATCGCCCCCTAGCACCACAGCAAAACTCATATCGGCGTCGAAATTGGGCGGCACCAAACTGTCAAGGGGAGTATGGCAAACGGGTCGCTCGGGGTGAGAATAGCCCAAGATGCCGCCCATGCCAGTGGCCAAGCTTACGGTGTAGCCTCGACGAGTCAGTTTTTCCTCCCATTCGAGAGCGGCCTGGCAGGCCACAGGCTTAACGTCGTTGTAGATAATGCCAACCTTGGGCACAGGCGGGGTCCAACCTTACAATCGGTGAAATGAGGTAAGCGAAACGTGCTCTACACCCGCTAAGATGCCTAGCACGCTGGTGGGGATCATAGTTTATTTCTTCCTAGGCTACCGTTTTTTCGTCTAGGGTAAAACAGCCCGTGACCGAATTGCCCGATCGCTGAGGCGCTGAGCCGTATCGCTGCCCACAATATCGGGGTAGACCACAGCCTAAGCTACGGTTATCTTACCTGTGGGGGTTTTGCCTAGCCCTGCCCTCGATCACGATTATTTTGTATCGCTTTGCTTTTGCTGCCGTGACCCGTCGCCCATCTGAAACCACCGCCTACGTTCGCATTACCCACCAGTCATGGAGCCAGGGCCGCATCGAAGGCGAAGTGCGGGCTAGCACCTACGAATGGCAATTTCAGTGGCGCTTTCGCCAGGGCAACCTGCGGGTAGAGCCATCTCTGGGGCGAGCGCTGATCTGCGAACCCCTCAGCCGCTTTCTAGAACGCTTCGACTACCAGCTCGAGCCCGGCGGTGACTACTCGTTCACCATTCGGGCAAAGCTGTAGGTCAAAAGCTTGCATCTCCAGAATCACCAGTGTCTGAGGCAGCGAAACTCACTTTAAACTCGTGTTGATTGGCCAGTTCGCAGCCCTTTCTTAACCCTTGTACCCAACGTGGTGGAGTTTTACGGGTCACAGATCGTGCCCTACTCCCCTGTCAGGCGGTTCAAATAGCGCTCGATCAGCAAAATGGCCACAATATCGTCTATGGGGCGAGAAATTTTGCGCAGCGATTGAGGAATGATCCCTGCCAGTCCCGACGGGGGATACATCTGCCAGTAGCGATCGCGCGCCTCCAGCGTGGTATATCGTTCATCCACCAGCATGATCCGAGGCGGGTCAGGGAGCTGACTGAGGGTATCTTTCCAGTTCCCCGAAGCGGTTTGGTCGCCCAGCACAATGGTCGAAATTGGAAATCGCTGGCGCAGCGTAGCGATCTCATTGATTACCGCATCGGCGGCAACCACCTGCTGATAGCACAATAATCGGTCTAGCCCCATGACGGCCAAACCACATTTTTGCCGTCCGGGGTCAAAGCCCAAAATCATTGGCTGGGACAGAGGTGGGGGAGTGGGCTGGCTCACGGGGGCTGGGGGTAGATTTTCCCTTTCATTGTGCCATCCTGAATTAGTTTTCCTGGCAGGGTGCAGTTCTTGCTGCCAACCCAAAAATTTGAGGCGGCTGGCGCAAAATGTGGAGGACTTCTCCGCCATCTAGCGTACAAATTCTTCTCTTTGCACTAAACTTAGGCGGCATCAGCCTAGCTAACAGGTGTGGATCCTAGCTGCTTAAGTCAGATAGCTAAAATCCTTGCCCTATAGTACACTTGTTTCACGTCTGAGGTAACGCTGGCCAGTGCACATCAAGCGTGTCGAGCTGTCCCACTTTAAATCGTTCGGAGGTACGACCCAGGTTCCACTGTTGCCTGGGTTTACTGTCATATCTGGGCCTAACGGCTCGGGCAAGTCGAACATTCTAGACGCGCTGCTGTTTGGCTTAGGGTTGGCCAGCTCTAAGGGCATGCGGGCCGATCGCCTGCCCGACCTGGTGAACCAAAACCAGATGAGCCGTCGCGCGACCTCTGAAGCCAGCGTCACAGTCACCTTTGACCTCAGCGACGTGGCCGCCGACCTGATGATTGATAGCGACGAGGGCACCGAGGCCCAGGGGAATAGCCGCAACGGCCACAGTGCGTTGGCGAAGCCTCCCTTGCAGGGAATCGCTAACCCCAACGGTCACAACGGCAGTTCTCCCACCCTCGAAATTTCTGAGCCAGACGGCACGGCCAACGTCGTGACTCTGCCCACGGGCCGCGAGTGGAGTGTGACTCGGCGGCTGCGGGTGACCAGCCAGGGCACCTACACCTCTAATTACTACATCAACGGCGAGCCCTGCACCCTTAACCAACTCCACGAGCAGCTGCAGCGGTTTCATGTCTATCCCGAAGGCTACAACGTGGTGCTGCAAGGGGATGTCACCAGCATCATTTCGATGAACTCCCGCGAGCGTCGGGAAATTATCGACGAGTTAGCTGGGGTCGCCGCCTTCGATCGCAAAATTGACCAGGCCCGGGGCAAGCTGGAGGCCGTGCGCGACCACGAAGAGCGTTTTCGCATCGTCGAACGCGAGCTGCAAGCCCAGCTGGAGCGCCTGGCCCAAGACCGGCAAAAGGCTGAGAAGTACCAGCGCCTTAAGGAATCCTTTCAGACCAAGAGCCAGTGGGAAGCCGTGCTGCTGTGGCAGAGCCAGCAGCGAGCGATCGCGGCCCTACAGCAAACCCTAGAGCAGGGAGAGGTCAAATCTACCCAGCTAGCCGAGGCGATCGCCCAGGGGCAGGGGGCGATCGCCGCCCTCGACGCCGAACTCGCCACCCTCAATGCCCACATTCGGGCTATGGGCGAAGACGAGCACTTGGCTCTGCAATCTCAAGTGGCCACCCACGAGGCTGAGCTACGCCAGCTCCAGCGCCAAGAACAGGAGAACCGCAACGCCACCAACCAGGGATCGGCCCTTCGTCGCGACACCGAGATCGCCCGTCAGCAGCAGCAGCGCGATTTAGAGCAGGTAGGACGATCCATTGAGTCATTAACCACGGGAGAGCTAATTGCCCTTACCGAGGCCAAAAACCAGGTGCAGCAAGCTCTAGAAGAACGCCGCCAGGCGACGTTGGCGATCGCCTCTGAGTCTCAAGCCAGCATTCAGCAGCAGACCCAGCTGCGTCAGGCGATCGAAACTCTGCGGAGCGATGTCGAACCCCAGCGGGCCGAGCAGATTCGTCTGCAAGAGCGCCTGCGCCAGCTCGACCAGCAAATTGAGACGTTGACCGAGCAGCGCAACACCCTGGGGTCTGCGCCAGCAGAGTCTGATGCCGATGCCGGGTTCGCCCAGCGGTTGGCGGCAGCGGAAAAAGAAATCCAGGCGATCGCTGCCAAGATTGCCGCCGCTGAGGCAGAACTCTCTGTCCAGCGCGACACCCAAACCCGTTTGCTCAAAGAACAGCGCGACAAGCAGCGCGAACTCGACAAGCTCGAAGCCCAAACCCAGGCTCTGCAAGAGAGCCAGGGCACCCACGCCACCAAACTCCTGCTCGACAGCGGTCTGGCAGGCATCAGCGGTCTGGTCGCTCAGCTGGGCAAAGTAGACCCCAAATATCAGCTAGCCCTAGAGATCGCCGCCGGGGCCCGCCTCGGCTACTTAGTGGTGGAGAACGACCAGGTGGCCGCCAAGGGGATCGAGTTTCTCAAGCAGCGCCGCGCCGGACGGGCCACTTTTTTGCCCCTGAACAAAATTCGCGCTCCTCGGTTCACCCCCGTGCCCGATTGGAAGCGACCGGATGGCTTCCTCGACTACGCCGTCAACCTGATCGACTGTGATCCCCGCTACCGTGACATTTTTGGCTACACCTTTGGCAGCACCGTGGTGTTTGACAGCCTCACCTCAGCCCGGCAGTACCTCGGCGACTACCGCATCGTCACGCTGGAAGGAGAAATCCTCGAAACCAGTGGGGCGATGACCGGGGGTAACGTGTCGTCGCGCTCCGGTGGCCTGCACTTTGGCACCGTAGAACCGGCAGAATCCTCAGAAGCCCAAGCCCTGCGCCAGCGGTTGGGAGATATTGAGGTGATGCTAGAACGGTGCGATCGCGACCTCAACGCCACCTCCGCAACCCTGCAAACTCTCTCCCAAAGCTTAATTGCCCAACGCCAGCAATACCGCGAACTCCAGCTGGCGAACGAGCAGCAGCAGAGCCAGCAGCAGCAGCAGGCCCAGCAACTTGCCCAGCTCGAAACCCAGCTCAGTCAGCACCAGCAGGAATTGACCAGCACCCAGGCCCGCCTGCAAGAACTCGCAGTCTCCCTGCCCGCTCAGGAAGCCGAGATCGCCCGGCAGCAGCAGGCCCTCGGTGAGCTAGAGCAATCCCAGGCCCACAGCGAGTGGCAGACGGCCCAAGCGGCTGTGGGGCAGCTAGAGAGTCAGTTGAGCGATCGCCAGCAGGCCCTGCAAGACGCTGAGCGCCAGCTGCAAGAGCTGCACAACCAGCGCCAGCAGCTTGAGATCGCCCTTACCCAGGCCCAGCAGACCCTCACCACCCAGGCCCAGCAGCAGGCTGAGCGCGACCAGCAGCTTACCCAGCTCCAGCAGCAGCAGGCCGGGCTGAATGGTGAAATTGCTCAGCTGCGCCAGCAGATGGCCGCCCTCGACCAAACCCTAGCCGCCGAAAAAGCTGTTCGCGACGAGCTAGAGGGACGGCTGCGCACCCAGCGTACCCAGACCCAACAGCAGGAGTGGGAGCGCCAAAAGCTGCTCGAAACCCAGCAGGAGCGCCGCCAGCTGCTGGCCGAGGCTCAAGAATTACTGGCGACTCAAGCGGCGGAGCTGCCCGAC
This sequence comes from Nodosilinea sp. FACHB-131, assembly GCF_014695395.1. Lineage (GTDB taxonomy): Bacteria > Cyanobacteriota > Cyanobacteriia > Phormidesmidales > Phormidesmidaceae > Nodosilinea. Next base: position 28,392 of record NZ_JACJOF010000031.1, on the reverse strand, counting down.
CCCCTGCCCGAGATTCCTGCCGAAACCGATTTAGAGGAGTTGCGGAAAGAGCTGCGATCGCTCCAGCGCCGCATGGAGGCTATGGAGCCGGTCAACATGCTGGCCCTCGAAGAATACAACCGCACTGAAGAGCGTCTCACTGAGCTGACCCACAAACTCACTACCCTTGAAGAAGAGCGCACCGAGCTGCTGCTGCGCATCGAGACCTTCACCACTCTGCGCCGCCAGGCCTTCACCGAAGCCTACGATGCCGTCAACCTCAACTTCCAGTCAATTTTTGCCGAACTTTCCGATGGCGATGGCCACCTCCAGCTCGAAGACCCCGAAGACCCCTTCAACGGCGGCCTTAACCTGGTCGCCCACCCCAAGGGCAAGCCCGTGCGCCGACTGGCCTCCATGTCTGGGGGCGAAAAATCTCTCACTGCCCTCAGTTTCATCTTTGCCCTCCAACGCTATCGCCCCTCCCCGTTTTACGCCTTCGATGAGGTTGACATGTTCCTTGATGGAGCCAACGTAGAGCGACTGTCGCGTATGATCAAGCACCAGACCGAGCAGGCCCAGTTCATCGTGGTTAGCCTACGTCGCCCGATGATTGAAGCCGCCCAACGCACCATCGGCGTCACCCAGGCTCGCGGAGCCTATACTCAGGTACTCGGCATCGATTTGGAGCCCCAAAGTGCGACGCCATAGTCTTAGCCAAGGTAGACACGACATGTAGTAAAAGGCATGTCAGGTTTAAGGCTTTCCCCCATTTCCCTAAAGCCTAATTTGTCAACCAAATCAAGCTAGTAGACTGCTTGAATCTGTCTGGTAGTTCGGTCTTCCCTCCTGTAGAATTAGACGATTCTGGTTAAGATAGCTACTTAGGTTAAGGAATCGTTTTACCTCGGTAACGCGGTCTGCCACCGGCCCAGCTCCTACTAGCGCTCTGTTGTCTCGGTCCACGAGATGGATTAAACATGACCTTAGACAAATATCGTCTTCGCTCCGACTTCTTGGGCACCCAGGTGATTACCCGCAACTCTGGCCAGCGGCTGGGAATTGTGAGCCAGGTTTGGGTCGATGTAGACCAGCGAGAAGTCGTGGCCATTGGCCTACGCGAAAATATTATGTCTGGGCTGGTATCGAGCACCCAGCAGGTCATGGCCCTTACCAACATTCGCCAGATTGGCGATGTCATCTTGGTAGACGACGAAGCCGTTTTAGACGACGAAATGAGCGTGGCCCCCTACAGCACGCTGGTCAACTGTGAAGTCATCACCGAGACTGGGGAACCCCTGGGCCGAGTGCGTGGTTTTAAGTTCGACGTCACCACCGGACGACTAGAAACTATTGTGATCGCCTCCTTTGGACTGCCCCAGATTCCCGACCAGGTGATCAGCACCTACGAGCTTTCCATTGACGAAGTAGTCAGTAGCGGCCCCGATCGCCTGATTGTCTTTGAAGGTGCCGAAGAAAAAATGGTGCAGCTCAGCGTTGGCTTGCTAGAGCGCCTGGGTATCGGCAGCGCTCCGTGGGATCGCAACGACGACAGCGAATACATTATGCCGGTGTCAACTGCCAATCAGTTGCCCTCTGGGGTGCAGGTACCTGCCGAATTCAGCAAAGCCCGTCCTGCTACCACCGAAGAGCGCTGGAGCGATGATGACTGGGGCGAACCCGAGCGCATTGAAGCCCCTCTCCAGGCCCAGCAGCCTGCAGAACGCTACCAGGCCGCTACCCTAGATGACCAGAGCACCTACAAAGCCTACGACGCCGATTTCCAAGATGTCACCGAAGACGTTTGGACAGAGGAAGACGAGGGCGCACCCTACGAGGCAAAGCCCCTCAACATTCCCCAAAAGAAAAAAGTCACTGAGTACGAAGAAGAACTGGACTATTAAATATCTATGGGAGCGATTGGCGCTGTAGTTCACCAGGAACAGAGCCGCTCCTATCACTCGTGAATACTGCCATCAGGCATGGTAGTTCCCGCTAGTGTGACGTTGACTAGGGTGGTGCTACTGATTTCGGCTCGCTCTAAAATAGCCTCGCTCAGGTCGGCATCGGTGAGATCGGCCCGGCCCAAATAGGCTTCAACTAGCAGAGCTTTAGTGAGAATAGAACGACGCAGACTTACCCGAGACAGGTCAGACCGACTAAAGCGAGCGCTGGCCAAGTTGCAGTCATCCATCTGAGCTAGGGCCATGGTGGCCTCAGTAAAGTCAACCCCTTTAGCATTGACGCGGTTAAGATTAGCCTGGCTGAGGTTGCTACGGGGGAAACGGCAGTGGGTGAGATCGGCGGATTCTAAACAGCTTTGACTAAGGTCAACATCGCTAAGATTGGCATTGCACAACAGCGCCCCTTGCAAATTGGCCCCCTTGAGGTTGGCATCGCGCAGCACCGCCTCACTGAGATTAGCGCCGCTAAGGTCAACGTAGGCCAAATCGGCTCCCGAAAGATTGGTGCCCCGCAGGTCGGCTAAGTGTAGCTTAGCTCCCCGCAGATTGGTGGCGTATTTGCGGTTTTCCTGGCGTAGATTGGCGCCGCGCAGGCAAGCCCCGGTGAGGTTAGCGCCGCTGAGATCGGCGTTGCGCAAGTCGGCGCCAGTGAGATTGGCATCGAGCAAATCCGCCAGGGTCATGTTGGCGCTGCGCAGGTCAGCCCCCTGCAGGCTGGCTCCGTGCAGATCAGCATCACGCAGCATAGCAGCCGACAGATCAGCCTGGTTGAGGTTAGCGCCCCCCAGCCGCGCCCGCGACAAATTGGCCTGGCGAAAGCGCACCCGCGTTAAAAATGCCAGCATGAGGTTGGCGTTCTCGAGATCCGCCTGCACCATATTGGCCCCAATCAAATCAGCCCCGGCGAGGTCGATGCCCACCAGGGTCTTACCCTGAAAGTCCATATCGCCGCGGGCATAGGCGTCGAGCAGTTCGCGGGCATTCATATCGAAGACCAAGGGGCTTAAGCAGAAAATCGGGCGGATACAGGGGCAGCCACAGCGGGACGATCGCCAGCGTTAGATGTCTCAGAGACAACTTCAAGATGGGGGGTTGGGCTTTGAGCCTCTGCCTCTGCCGACTCTAGCAGACCATTGGGGTCTTGGGGGTAGTAGGCGCGCATTGCCTGGGCGATGGCGTTGGCCACCTGCCCGCCGTCGCCGACCCGACCGAGACAGTGGGCAATAATGGATAGCTTACTGTCTAAGTCGGAGTAGGTGGGGCAGTATTCGAAGGTTTGCTGCAGCAGGTCGTCGAGGGTGCGGCGGCTAAGGCTAGACCAGTCTTGGGTTGTATAGCCGAAGGGGCCGTAGAGACAGGAGTACAGCAAGATTTTAGCCCGCAGCGGATTGGCATACTGAATAATATCGCCCCGCAGGTCAAATAGGGACGAGCGATCGCGCCTCGGGCCTCCCGGCTCAGACCCGCTACCTATGGGGTTAGAGAGGGTGCCATGGAGGGTAGTCAAATCCGCCGGCTGGTCGTAACCGCTGCTGGACAGGGTGGTGTAGACTTCGGCAATTGGAGAGGGGCCAGAGGGCTCAGCCAGGACGGTGGCCTCGGCCAAAACTGTTTGTTCTACTAGGGCTGTGGCCTCGGCTAGGGCCTCAGGCTGGGTTTGGTAGAGGGGCTGGAACCCTACCATGATCTGGTTGGCCAGGCGGGTGTACTGCTGGCGACGGTTGAGATACTTAACAATGCGGCTCAACCGATAGCGCAGGTCTTGGGGCCGAGGTGCCAGGGTAAGCGTCTGCTGAATTAGCCCAGGCAAATAGGTCTCGCTGAGACGGCTGGGGTCGTTCTCCCACCCACCGTGACAGAGACAGTGCAGCAGCTTGCGCAGTCGCAGCGCATCGGGGCTTTGGTCAAACTGATCGGCAATGGTTTGGCAGCGCTCTTCTAGAGAACGCACGGTGAGCTGAGTGAAAACTTCGGAGGTCGCCTCAGGATTATGAAACAGCGATCGCCCATACCAGGGCTGGAGCTGCTTCATAATGGTTTCGGCTACCTCGCTGTAGAGATCTTGGCGGTTGAGCCCAGCTACCACCCGCTTTAACTGATCTTCAAATTCAGTTAGGGTCGGGTAGCGATCGCGCAGCGACAGCAGCAGCGATCGGAGGTCAAATTGATCTAGCACCGCAGGGTCATTTTCCCAGGCCTGCTGATAGGTGGCAAACACCAGTTTCTTAATGCGCAGGTTGTGGGCGTGGGTACTGAGGTGGCGCAGGGCGTTGGCTAGCAGCGCCTCCGTGGTCATGGGTAGGGTGCAGGTGTGATCCTCAGACCCCTGGGGGCCAGACTCAGTGTCTTCAGCGTGGAGCGCCAGCTGGTAGGCAGGTACCGCCTCCTCAATATTCTTGAGTTGCAGGGGACCTAAAAAGGTAGCGTGAAGATTGAGCCGAGCTTTGACTACATCGTAGATAGTGCGCGATACGCACAAGCCTCGGGGTTTGGCAAAGGTTTGCAGTCGGGCAGTAATGTTGACCCCATTGCCCATGACATCCTGCTCACTGACCAAGATGTCGCCAAGGTGGACGCCAATGCGGTGATCGAGATATTGATTGGGCTCTAGGCCCTCGGCCAGGTCGACCAGCCGCCGCTGCATCTCCAGCCCACAAGAGACCGCCTCTACAGCGCTGAGAAAGTAGATCAGCAGACCGTCACCGGTCGATTTGAGCACGGTGCCGCCAAACTCTCGGCAGATGTCGCCGATCAGCGTCAGGTCGCGATCGATCAACCGCAGAGTGCATTCTTCATCGGTTGACATGCGGGTGCTAAAGCCTACCGCATCAGTAATCATGATGGCGGCCAGCAGGCGTTGCCCCTGGGATAGCGATGACACTCGACGTTCCATGGCGACTCGCGATGGTGCACATTAGGGATAGGCTGACTCTAGAGCAGGGACCAACCCCTAGAGATTCATACCTTACATATTGCCCGTCTAGACCTTAAGATGCGCTAAATGGAGGCCAGAAGTCGAACGGTTCACCCAGTCTTCATATCTGCGATCGCTCCTCGGGCCATGGCAGCAATGGCCTGATCGGTGGCTTTAGGCAGTTGGTAGTAGCGGCCCCCGGCAGTCTTGGCCAACTCTTTACCAAACCCAGTTGAGACAAACTTGCGCTCGGTGTCAATAATCAGCAGTTGATACCCCACTCCACGAATGCGGCCGGCGATCTCTAGCAGTTCCTGCTTGATATCAGGCTTGGGGGCATCCGGCTCAGGCAGATCGCCCAGAGAGCGCGACAGCGGCACGTTGCCCCGACCGTCGGTGATCGCCACAATCACCACGCTGCCCACGTCCCCTGACTGCTGCGCGTTGATGCCCACCCGCACCGCTTGGGTGAGGCCGTGGGCTAGTGGAGAGCCGCCGCCGCAGGGCATGCGCTCTAGCCGTCGCCGCGCCATGGCGATCGAGCGGGTGGGCGGCAGCAGCACCTCTGCCTGCTCGCCCCGAAAGGGAATCAGCGCCACTTGGTCACGGTTTTGGTAGGCTTCGGTTAGCAGTTCTAGCACCGCCCCCTTAGCACTCTGCATGCGGTTCAGGGCCATGGAGCCCGAGGCATCGACCACAAAAATAATTAGCGAACCGGCTTTGCGGGCCAATCGCTTGGCGCGAATATCCCCCTGTTCGACAATCACTCGGCGACCGGGCTCGCGCTCGCGACGGGCCCTTTGGTAGGGGGCGGCAGCCCGCAGGGTGGCATCTACCGCAATGCGGCGCACTGGCCCCTGGGGCAAGAAGGGTTTGATGTAGCGGCCCCGTTCCTCAGAAAAAATCAGGTTGGCATTGCCCGACTTACCCTGGCGGCCCATGGTTTGGGCGAATAGCAGCATTGAGGGGTCAATAATAACGCCCTCGGGGTCAAAGATAAACTCCTCCGGAATGCTGGGGGGGCTGTCGTCCTCGTCGGGGGTATCGTCCTCTTCGTCTTCCTTGTCTTGATCTTCGGAGTTGTCCTGGGGCTCTTCTTGATCCTGATTGGAGGGCGGCGGCGGGGGCGGCGGGGGCGGCTCTTCGGGCATGTCTTGGGGCAGCAGGGAGCGGGGTACGATCACCAGCTCCACCGCCACCCGCAGGTCGTCGGCGTTGACCTCGGCGCGCCCCTCTAGCGCGGCGTGGGCCTTGGCCACTCGCACCGCGAACAGCTCGGCCCGGTGGCCCTGAATGCCGCCCCGCAGCGCCTCGGTCACCAGGTACTGGATCTGCTCCCGACTGATGGTGACCTCTTTGAGCCACTCGCGGGCCAAAATAATCTGGGTTCTGAGGGCGTCGATCTCATCGGCGTAGGCGGCAATCACCGCCTGGGGATCGTTGGCGAACTGGGTGGACTGCTCGACGGCGGCAACTCGGTCTTCGAGGGCCATGGCAATGTCTGCCGACAGGGCGATCGCAATGCGATCGAGCAGGTGCTGCCGCAGCGGCCCGGCCTCCGGGTTGTAGGTGGCGATCAGTAAGGGCTCGCAGGGATGCTGAAAGCTTAGGCCCTCGCGCTCGATTTGGTTGCGACGGGCGGTGAGGGCCGCCAGCAGCAGGTTGGCCACCTGATCGTCGAGCAGGTTAATGTCATCGACATACAGCACGCCCCGATTAGAGGCAGCCAGCAGCCCCGGCTGAAACACGCTCTCCCCCGCCTGAATCGAGCGGGCCACATCCACTGAGCCCAGCAGCCGATCTTCGGTCACCCCCAGGGGAATTTGCACAAAGGGGGCGGGCACCACACGGGTGGGCAGATCAAGATGGGGGCTGGAGTCGCCAAAGCGATCGCGGGTTTGGTCATCCCACAGCTGAGGGGCAGCGGGATCAGCGTTGCAGCAGGAACCTTCGACTACTTCAATGGGGGGCAACAGCTGGTGCAGCGCCCTCGCCATGACAGACTTTGCGGTGCCGCGCCGTCCGGCAATCACGACCCCGCCCAGGTTAGGGTCCACCGCCGCCAGCAGCAGGGCCATTTTGATCGCCCCCTGCTCGACAACCGCCGCCAGGGGAAATACAACCGGAATTGGGGAATCTACTGTGGCCATCATGGCGTGGTCAACGTACTTAAAAGGGGCAATGGTTCAGTCCTTCACCATATCAGGAATTGCCAAACCCTAGCCCGGCATGGCTTGCCAACGGTGGAGTATTCTGCCCTGACGCGCGATCGCGCCGTTGCCACCACTGCCATTTTGTGTTGCATTTTGTTGCAAATCGTAGAAAGCCTCAGTATTTTTCCTGGCCAATGCTCTTTTTGGGCAGCCAAACCTCCGTTATTTCAACATTGGGAAAATACTGACCATCCACCATGCTATTGAGTAAACCACTGTGTTACTGGGGGCAATCTCCAGTAACGGCCCCACCCACTGCAACTTCTACTGCCCTATGAGCGTTTCCCCCCGCCTCGATCAGGTTTCTCTGGCCCCCGCCCCGGCCATGGCCTGTAAGCTGCTGTTTGACCGCGACCTGTACACTCCCTGCCATGTTCGGGTGCCCGATATCGACCACCGGCTGTCAGCTATCTACGTCGACAATCAGTTCTACAGTTTTCTCAAGATTGTGCCTGAGGCTCGCAAGGCGCTGAATGTGGTGGCCCGCCTAGGGAAGCGAGACCATACGGCGGCAATTACACAAACCCGGCAGGGCTATGCCGTGTGGGCCCACGAGCCCCAGGCTGTTTACGCCGCCCCGGCCAGAAAGCCGGGCTACACGATTCGCCCAGTGTTTGGACCCCAGGCCTGCCTGGTGGTGACTGACGAAGCCACGTATCAGACCTGTCGGTTGCAGGTGCCCGACGTGACTAAACCGCTGATGGCGCTGACCCACAACGCTCGCTACTACAGCTTCTTTAAGCAAGATACCGATGCGGCTAAGGTGCTCGATATTGCCGCCAAACTAGCCCGTCGCGGCGATGAAACCCTACTGGTGATTGAGCCGCCGACGTTTACCCTGGCGCTGCTGGAGCCCAACGGCCGATTGGTCTAGTCAACGGTAGTAGACTGTATACAAAAAGCTGTGTTGGGGTGGCGTGATCCTCTAAGGTGATAACTTGAGGACCTTTTCACGCTCTCTCCGGCACTGGAATGCTCGCCATGACTGACACTACCGACAACATTACGGTCTTTATCTGTGGTTCGGCCCTGCGCGGTCAGCCTGACAACCAAAACCTCCAGGATGCAGACTTTCTCGGAGCGGCCGCGACAGCTCCCATCTACCGGCTGCACGCGGTAAAAGACGGCTGGCATCCAGGCATTTACGAGGTTGAGACGGGGGGAATTTCGATTCCCGGTGAGCTATACGCGATGACCCCGGAGCAATACGCCTATCTGAAAGACAATGAGCCACCGCATATGTACCCCCACGAGGTGCAGCTGGCGGATGGGGGCCAGGCGATCGCATTTCTCTATCCCAAAGACCTAATTGACGAGCACGGCTGGCCCGATATCTCGGATCACGGCGGTTGGGCCGCCTACAAGGCGGCGACTGTGTAAATTGCCCAGTCACCATTAGGGGCAGACCCAACCTCACCGACCTGGACCGCAGCGCTGTAGCCTCGGCTGTGAAGGGCATCTAGGCAGCGCTGAGCGGCCGCCGCCGGTACGGCCGCTAACAGCCCGCCAGCGGTTTGCGGGTCAAACAGTAGAGGATAGAGGGGATGGTCTGCTCCAGCAGGATCAATCCATGCGGCGGCCTGAAGGTTTTGGGGGTGAAGGGTGCTGAGGAAGCCTGCGCCCAGGGTATCGGCGGCACCGGTCAGCACGGGCAGGGCATCCATGGCGAGAGTAGCGGTAACGTTGGCGGCCCGCACCATTTCGAGCAGGTGCCCGGCGAGACCAAAGCCAGTGACATCGGTGCAGGCAGTGGCCCCGTGAGCGCAAAAGATCTCAGCGGCGGCCTGGTTGGGGGTGAGTAGGTGGGCGATCGCCTCCTCAATCCACCGCCCCTTGGCCTTGCCCTGCATATCGGCCGCGAACAACGTTCCGGTCCCCAGAGGTTGAGTGAGAATCAGGGCATCACCGGGCCGCATCCCCCCTTTACGCAGCAGGGCATTGGGGCTGGCGATGCCGTTGCAGGCAAAGCCGAGGGCTAGCTGGGGGCCAACGACAGTGTGGCCTCCCACCAGTGGAGCATTGGCGGCGAGCAGGCCTTTGAAAGTGCCGGCTAAGATTTGGTAGAGCATTTCAGCCTGCTTAGCCGGGGTGGCATAGGGTACCTGCACCAGGGCCAGCACCGTGTGGGGCTGGGCACCCATGGCGTAGAGATCGCCAAGGCAGTGCTTGAGGCAGATCTGGGCAAAGATAAACGGATCGTCTACCAGCGCGGTGAAGTAATCAACGGTCTGCACCATGACCTGCCCCGGCGGCATGGTAACTACAGCGGCATCATCGGGGGCATCTAGACCAATCAAGACGGCCTCGCTGGCGACTTCAGGAAAGTCTTGGCGCACCCGACGGAGGGCTTCAGCCAGGGTGGTGCTGCCCACCTTGGAGCCGCAGCCCGCACAGGGGGGCGAGGGAGGGACAGCGGCAGGCGTTTTAGCCGTAGGCTGAGCCATTCCCCCAACCGGCAGGTCGCGGAAGCGGGCCATGAACTTGCGATCGATGTGGTCTTTCCAGCGATGGGCCAGGGGCGACTCGATCGCGAAAGGACCGCGATCGGCAATAGCGTTGCCGTTGCCGGTTTCGATCAGGCTGAGGAACTGGCGCTGGGGGCGAAAGGGTTTGAGCGGCTGACCCTGCACAAAGCGGCGCAGGTTATCGGCTAACGGCGGCCCCTGGCGCACGGCAAACACCCCGGCCTTGGGGCGAGGGGAATTCACCATCGTCGCCACATCCCCGGCGGCAAAGACATTGGGGTGGGAGAGGGTTTGCAGGGTGTCGCCAATTTGAATAAAGCCCTCGTCAGTGAGGGATAGGCCAGACTCTTGCAGCCAAGGGGGGGCACTGGCACTGGTGACCCAGAAGACGCGATCGCACCCGACCGTCAGCCCCGACGATCCCCTTACCAGGCGCTGACCGCTGGCTTCGTCCAGGCCAATCTCCTTGACTGCTTCGTTGAGATGGAGGTGAATGTGACGCGATCGCAGCACCCGCTCCAACCGGCGACGCGTCCACCGATTGCGCTCGGGGGCCAATTCTTGGCTCCGGTGGAACAGGTGCAGCGTCAGATTAGTTGTAGGTTGATTCAAGGTGTCTAGCAGCCCCACCAGCCGTTCGTGGATGCCGATAGCTAGCTCCACACCCCCCACGCCCCCACCTACCACCGCTAGAGTGAGCGGTTTTTGAGGATTCGCTGCAACACTGTCAACTAGTTGTTGCCACTGGCGCAGCAAAGCGGGCACTGGCTTGGCGGCAATAGCATACTCCGCTGCCCCCGGCACCGATAGCGTCGCTGGGGTGCTGCCCGTATCGATCGACAGCACGTCGTAGGCCAAGGGCGGATGGTTGGCACACAGCACTCGCTGCTGGGCCAAGTCGAGCCCCACGGCGCGATCGACCACCAGGCGGCACTGAGCAAAGCGCGCCAGCGGCCGCAGGTCAATGTGAGCCTCATCAAAGCTATAGCGCCCGGCCACATAGCTGGGCAACATGCCCGAGTAGGGCGTATCAACTAGGTCGGTCAGCAACGTCAGTCGCACCCCTGGCATAGGAGCCATACCCCACTGCCGCAGCACCAGGGCGTGGGTGTGACCCCCACCCACCAGCACCACATCCATCACAATCGTCGGTTCAGCCTGCATCATGTCTATGTTCACCCATTTCATTGATGTATGCCTACTGGGGTTATAGCCGTCCCCCTATCGGGCGATGAGAGAAAAGGCCGCTTTCGCTAACCTCTGGATAGGATGAATTAAAGGAGGCTCTAACATGCCTTTACATCGGCTTAAGAACTATTATCCTAATTACCGTGAGACTCTTGCTGACGGACAAATGGATAAGATCAGTTCTTACTCTGTCTATGCCCAAGGTGAAGACAAAGTAGGCTCTGCAAAAGATTTGTTAGTGGACGACTCTGGTCATTTTCGCTATTTGGTGATTGATACCGGGCCGTGGATTTTTGGCAAAACCGTCCTGCTGCCCGTCGGCTTAGCCCGGTTTGACTACGACAACACCCGCATCTATGTCGATGGCTTAACCAAGGCCCAGGTCGAACATTTGCCAGAATATAGCGACGATATGGTGGTAGACGAGCATTACGAAGAGCGCGTCAGAGGCATCTACCAACCCATCGCCCAAGGCCGATCCAGCCGTCAGTTTTTAGGCGAAAACTACGTTTCCACTGAAGCTCAAAACGATTCTCGTGCTGGCGACCTGCGACGCATGCCCCCCATCGGCAACACGGCCAGCGCGACGGCTACCCGCAACGATTCCGTTGCAGGAGACCTGCGACGTATGGGTCCGATCGGTGCGCCTGCAAGCACGTTAACAGAAGCCCAACCTCGCAGCTCTGAGCACAATGCCAGTATCTATGATCAAGAAACCGGTTTCTACGGATTGAGCGACGAAGACAACCATGGTTTACTCCGCTCCTATGAAGAGCGTTTAGCTGCCCATCGCAGCCGCAACTGGGTTGAGTAGAAACAGCTGACCATCCCAGATCGAGCTAATAAATTCTGTAGTTGCGTTACACAGCTTATAAGGTGAAGCTTGACGAAACTCTAGAATGACGAAATGCTGATCGAAGCGGTAGCTTCGATCAGCATTTTATGTCTGAACTTGTGAATAGCTGTTCTGTTCCTTAGTTGAATGTTGACGAAAGTAACCCCCTTTAAAAGTCGACGCCGCGCTTTAAATCAATACCTTTCTCGGCGTAGTGCTTGTGGTTAAAGACTTCGGAGTGAGTACTGGCTAACTCAAAATAGGCGGGGCGATTTTTGCAGCGACCGGTGATGATGACTTCAGTGCCGCGAGGCTTACGCAGCAGCGCCTGAAGAATCGGCTCCTCGGGCAGCAGCTCTAGATCAACAGTGGGATTGAGCTCGTCGAGGATGATGGTTTTGTAGAGACCCGAGGCGATCGCCGTCCGAGCGATCTCCCAACCCCTTTCAGCCTCCACATAGTCTATTTCCTGCTGCTGTCCGCGCCAGACAATGGCATCGCGGCCGCAGCGCTGGTGGTCGACCAGATTGGGGTAAATCTTGCGCAGGGCGGCGATCGCCGCGTCTTCGGTATAACCATTGCCCCCCTTTAGCCACTGAATAATCAGCACTCGGTGAGAGAGATCTTGGCTGATGCCCCGACCAATGGCTTGGAGAGCTTTGCCCAGGGCGCTGGTCGATTTGCCCTTGCCCGAGCCCGTATAGATCTCAATGCCCTCAATGCCTTCAATGCCCTCGGGCCGAGGCTGGGGCTTCATCTCTGAATGCAGATTGGCCACATCGAGCAGCGGCTGGGGGGCGCCGCGCCCGGTGGCGATAATCTCCAGATGCTCGGGTTTGTTGAGTAGGGTTTTGGCCACCTCGTCGACGCTGAGTAGCCCCAGGTCGAGCACTGGGTTGATTTCGTCGAGCACCACTACGGAGTAAAGGCCCGAGGCGATCGCGCCCTTGGCTACATCCCAGCCCCGTTGGGCCTCCTGCTTGTCAAATTTGGTAATTTCCTCAGGGCCAAAAAACTCGGCCCGCCCGGTGCGCACCTGGTCAATCAGGTGGGGAAAGCCCCGCTGGAGCGCTTCGATGGCGGCGTCTTCGTCGTAGGTGCGGCCCGGCCCCTTGAGAAACCGCAGCAGCAGCACCCGGCTCTCTAAAAAATTCTGAATGCCCAGACCGATGGAGCGCAGCACCACCCCCAGAGCCACCTGGGACTTGCCCTTGCCCTCGCCGTCGTAGACGTGAATTTGCCCCGTGAGCCGCTCGTTGCCCTGCTGGGCCGTGCGGATGCCAATGCCGGTTCTAACCATGGATGTTGCGGATTGCGTACTAGGTGTGCGTATTCTTGAGCGGCCCGATCTAAGATCTTAGCGAAAGCCGGGCCGAGGTTATACCCTTGAGAGTGCACCGGGAAACCCCCATCAAAGGTCGAGATTTGCGACCTACCCTCAGCGCCCCATGCCCATCAACGATTTGCTGTCAGAACTTGGCATTCTGCCGCTGCGGGCGATCGCCGTGCAGAGCATGCTGCTCATGGTGGCCATTGTGCTAGAAGCGATGGTGCTGCGCCAGCAGCTGCGCCTGGGCTACCGCACCAGTATGCAGTATGCGGCCACCCTCAACCTGTTGGCCACTAGTTTGGGCTGGGTCGCGTTTTTGGCCCTCGAGGCGGTGCTGCCCCTGTCGCTGCGCAGCCAGGTAATCAGCTATGTGCTGTTCAATCGGTTTTACACCAACAGCTGGCGCGATGCGCTGCCGGTGGTCGTGGTGGTGGCGGCGATCGCCGCTTTCTTTGTCACCTACTGGATCAAGCTCCAGGGTCTGCTCTGGCTGCTGCAACTGCTGGGTCAAAAACCCGCAGAAAACACCGCAGAGGCGATCGAAAGCGATCGTCGCCAGCGCTACGAACGAGCCCGGCGAGCCCAGATCGAAGGACGACAGGGTGGCACCTCGCCTCGGGCGCTGGCCATGCTCCAGGCTAACGCCGCTAGCTTTACCGCCATCTTGGTGCTGCTGCTGCTAATTAACCAGAGTGGGGTGCTGGGATGGTAGGCCTTTTCGGTTTTCTGCGTCGGACCCTGACTGAACTCTGGCAAGCGGTGCTGCCGCCGCGCTACTTTTCCTGGCAGACCGTCATCTACATGAGCTTGTTTTCGTGGCTCGTGTCAATGCTGGCGCGTCTCTTAGCGGCCACAGCCTTTACCGTAGGGCTGCTGGCCACCATCAGCTGGATCTGTCTGGCTCTGGGGGTGGGTTGGGCGCTAGAGGCCAACAAAGTCCGACTTTTTGGGATCCCCGTTGCTCCCTGGGTATCGGGAGCGATTCTATGCCTCTTTCTGTTTGGGTCGTGGGGTGGGCGGTGGCTACAGCCCGCCCTGGTATCCTGGCCCCTGGTATCCTTTGCGGTGATTGCTGTGCCCAGTTTAGTGAGCTGGGACTTTGACCTTAAGAAGCCGCCGCCGATGGTGCGCCAGCAGTTAGCGCTGCTATTCTGCCTCAGCCTGCTGTTTAGCAGCTGGTTTCAGTTTTACTTTCGCATTCAATCCTGGGTGCGCGACTACCCCAGCCTAGTGGCCGACAGCGTTGACAACAGCGCCTTTGTCTACCGCTTTCCGGGCCAGGAGGTGGCCTTGCCGGCTGGAGTCACCCACCTCACCATCGCCGAAGAAACGCTGCGGGAGCAGATCGACAACAAGCCCTGGCCCTCGGTAGAGCGGTGGCTACTCAACCTTGAGGGCCAACGTCAGGCCCTACAGCGGCGGGTACAATCGCAGATGGGTCGCGACGCATCCCTAGAAGATTCGCTGTGGCGGCTCGACTTTCAGCCCCTATCTAATGCCGATGGCTATACTCTCAAGCTGTGGGCAATTTGGTCGGGGCCAGCCGCCAACGAAGACGGCTATTACCTAGAAAAAACCTGCCTGCTGATGCCAGTCAACCGAGGCGGCCTAATAGACACCGAAAACGCCGCGCCAGGCTACACCACCACCCAGTGGGCCAGCCTCACCTGCGACCTGCAAACGCCGCGGCAGGCTGGGCATCCTAGGGGCACACAACAGCAAGGCTTATCTTGAGAGGGACAAAAGTGGTTAAGCCAATGGTGCTATCGCGGGTAGGGGTAATTGCCCGCACCGTATTTTTAGAGGTAATTCGCGATCGCATTCTGTATCTGGTGGCCCTGTTCGCCCTGCTGCTGGTGCTCGCGCGGGTGCTGCTGCCCGACATTTCTGCCGGAGCCGAAAACAAGATTTTGATGGACCTGGGTCTGGCGGGCATTCATCTGCTGAGCGTAGTGGTGGCTGTATTTGTGGGCACTGGGCTCATCAACAAAGAAATCGAGAAGCGCACGGTGCTGGTGCTGATTGCTAAGCCGGTCAGCCGAGCCGAGTTTATCGTGGGCAAGCATCTGGGCCTCACGGCGGTGCTGGCGGTGCTAATCGCGGCCCTCGGAGCTATTTTTGTGCTGGTGCTGGCGGCCAGCGGCGTGCCCTTCTCGCTGGGGAGCCTGCTGCTAGCGCTGCTCTTTACAGCCTTGGAAGCGGCGCTGCTGGTGGCCGTAGCCATCGTATTTGGCGTGTTTACCAGTTCGCTACTGGCCACAATGCTCACCTTTGCGGTGTATTTGATGGGGCACCTGAGCCAGGACTTGGTAGCCTTTGGCAAACTCAGCGAAACCCCAGCGGTGCAGCGGCTCACCAACGTCCTATACCTGGTGCTGCCCGACCTAGAACGCCTCAACTTGCGCAACGCCGCCGCCTACGGCATGGAACTGTTGCCTACAGCTCCAGAGCTTTTTGGCCATGCCCTCTATGGCTTACTTTACACAGCTCTACTGCTGGCGGTGTCGATCCTAATTTTCTCGCGCCGTCAGTTTTAAGAGGACGTTTGAAAGTCTTATTTTTGACAGCAAAAGTGAAGAGCCCCTTAAATACGCCTTTTCTAGACATATCTGGGGGCTCTTCTTTGAAGGAGCAGTAGGGGACAAATCGCTTCTCAAGCGCCCTCTAAGAGGATGCTTTAAAGGGGTCAGATTGAGGATCAAAAGCCACCTGTACGGATTACATCGTTCCTCGAAACCCTCATTCCTTCGTAGCAGTTCCTCCGTAGTTAAAGTAGTTCAGGTTACTCCAGAGGACTTTTCAAACGCCCTCTAAGACCCTACATAGCGAAAGGGTTGATGCCAAATAACATCACCGCTGCCATCGTCCCAGCCAAAACGCCATAGCAACAGGCCACCAACGCTTTGAATTGGCCTCGATATTTGTAGCGCCAGAGCATAGCGGCTAAAGTCAAAGAGTAGAGCAATTCTTCGATTGGAAAATAAACGGTTTCATTAGTAATATCAACACCGAGCACCAGCATCGTCCACAGCAGGAAGACGATAAAGCTGTTGATGATAGGAGCGCCGCTCTCCCGAGCAGGGATTTGAATTCGCGCAATAAACCCCAAATAAATTAAGACCGTTAACGGAAATAGTGCGGCAGCAAGACTTCGGGCTCCAGCGCCAGAGGAGTAACCCATGGCAAACAGCACGCTAGAAGAAAGCTGGTATAGCAAAAAGCCAACGGCTAAAAAGAGCACAAAAAAACTGGCTATGCCCTTTGACCCTTTAGTCCAGTCATTAGAAGGTTGCCTTCGACGAGTTTGCATGCTGAATCCCAAACATAAATTCGTATATTTAAAGATACCGTCGCTACTGCCGCACAAATGTTTGGCACTGCGTTTAGGGCAGGTTTAGGTAGTGAAAGTCTCATCTGAGGAGCGATCGTCGTCAACCGGTATTACTCTCATTATTTCATACGCCATCACAATCCAAACAGTACAGCTCTGGATTCGTATGAACAGTGTATTACCTAGCTTGGTTGCTTAAGGCTAGCAGCACTACAGGGGCACACCTATCGCCCCCGGGACGGATTTTTCCCGTAACAGCTCGTGTCCAGGGTTAAAAATTAGACGATTGAAGGGCAAGTAAAAAGCCTTGACACTATTGGTTGGCATATCTTTAGCAGGAGCGTTAAGAAATTGTCTTAACAATCTTGCATCAAGAAAATGTTCCAACGCTATTAGTTTCAACGCTACAAGCGATGGCAATAGGCAACCGAAATACTTAACTACTCTGGGAGGTTTCCGGTAGCTCTGGCCGGGTATACCAATAGGCCCAGGCTATCAGCACGAACTGAAACGGCAGTCGAATCGCTTGAAACCACCAGGTGTTGGGAATGCCTTCGATTTGAATGTGATTGATGGCCATATTGAGATTGGCTGGAAACACTGCAATAAACAATGCAACCAGCCCCCACGCCGAAGCTTGGCGCAGAGCAGGCACCAACAGGCCAATGCCCAGCATAATTTCAATTACACCGCTGATGTAGACCAGGGCAGCTGGGGCAGGCAAAAAGCCTGGCACAATCCGAATAAACGGTTCTGGCTGGGCGAAATGCAAAACCCCTGCCACTATTATGCAGACGGCCAAAATGCCCCGGAGGGTAGTTTTGCTGTGCTCAAGGCGGTGCATAGGTCAGAGAGTGATTGCTGCGGGACAAAGTAAGAACCACCGTTGTGAGGGTGGAGGGACTGCGATCGGAATATATCCGTGCTCTGGCGCAATAGACTGGCTATGCCTGGGGGGTTGGGCTCTGTTGCAGTTTGTAGTCCGGATTAGTCCAGCACTCAGGTAATGCCTCGCCAGAGGGAAACTGAAGGCGCGATTTTTCGTAAGCTTGGGGTGGCTGTTCTTCTTCACCAGCCTGCTGCTGCCCCTGAATCTGGTTGTTCTGCGGATCAATTAAGTCAGTGACGTCGAGTACTTTAATTAGCGTTTGATCTTGGGCGTCTTTAACAAACATAGTTTCACGGTTGGATTGGGTAGGGCCGACATTTAGGCCGACGCCGTTTATGGCCATAGATTATCTAATTAGAGGGGTTGAGACTTCTGTCTAAATAAGTAACTATTGCCCTACTGCGATTCTTCGGAGGCTTACCCACAGGCGGCGGGGCTGTTAGAACAAAGTTGTTGGAACCGATCGCTAACTCACAGCTACGTTTAGTGTGGGGTTCATTGCCAGTGGGCGACTGCTTGAGGGCTGCCCGCCGGTTTAACTAGGAGATATCCATGGCACGACTAGACGGACAGGTTGCGGTGGTGACCGGGGCCACCAGGGGGTTGGGGAAGGGCATTGCCACTGGGCTGGGGGAAGCTGGGGCGGTAGTTTATATTACCGGGCGCACCTTCACTGCCTCGGCCGACTCGATGGGCTCGCTCGAAGAAACTGCAGCGGCGGTGAACCAGGCAGGTGGAACGGCGATTCCGGTACAGGTAGACCACAGCGACGATGACCAGATCAAGGCCCTCTTCGATCGCATTCAAACTGACCAAAATGACCGACTCGATCTGCTAGTGAACAACGCCTACGCCGGGGTATCAGCGATCAAGGCGGCCTACGGCAAGCCCTTTTGGGAAGCCGAACCCGCCGAGTTTTGGGATGCGTGCAATGCTGTGGGGCTGCGGAGCCACTACCTGGCCAGCGTCTATGCCGCTCGCCTGATGGTGCCACAGCGGCGGGGGCTAATCTGCACTCTGTCGTCGTGGGGCGGGTTGTCCTATATTTTTGGGGTGCCTTACGGCGTGGGCAAGGCGGCCTGCGATCGCCTTGCCGCAGACATGGCGGTAGAACTCAAACCCCACCAGGTAACCTCGCTCTCGGTTTGGCCGGGCATTGTTGGCACCGAGTTAATGACCCAGTTTGCCGCTGAGATGGGGTTAGGGAATAGCCCACTTTCCGGCGCTGGGGAAGATGGCTCACCACCCGACAACTACAACTGGGAAACACCACTGCTCACCGGACGGGTGATTGCGGTGTTGGCGGCCGATCGCCACCTGCTGCGCCGCACTGGGCAGGTGCAAATCGTGGCCGAACTAGCCAGAGAATATGGCGCGGTCGATGCCGAGGGCAACCGACCGGCATCGCTCAGGTCACTGCGATTTGTGCTGCCCTATGCAGTGCCGGGGCTGCGACCCTATGCCGGGCTGGTGCCCGATCTAGAGCTACCCTGGCCGTTTTTGTTGCTGGGGCCACTGGGCTCTCCTAAGGCTTAGATGAGATGGGCACAGGTGAGGAACAGCTGCCGTGGATATAGAAAAAGAACGAAGTTAGAAGAGCGAAAAAGGAAAAAGCTTGACAAGCTGGAATCCTGATATTTCAGGCTGTCCTAATTTAGACTTCAGCTGATGTTTGGCTAGGGCTATCTAATTGCAGGGCAAAATTATTGAACCTGTTCGTTAGTTCACGTTGAAAAATCGTGCGTAAGTTACTGCTGGTTCTTAGCCTCGCTGCCTTCAGTATTGCCGGTGGGATTATGACTGTATTGACAGTCTTTGTAGCTATCATTTCTCTCTCAGCATCAGTGGATAACTTGGCTTACAGAAACTGGCTCTCGGCCTCAGCCACAGTGGTGCAGGTAGACAATTCGGAGCAAACCGCAACCTCTAGCAGCTCTAGAACCATTACGTCTTGCCCAGTGATTCGCTTTAGCGATCGCACTAGGCAAGCTCATGACGTGAGCAGCGACTGTGTAAAAACAACTCCCTCCGGCGATCGCCGCTGCAGAAATAGGCTAAACCCTGCCTTCTGGCGCGGTCAAACCGTCACTGTTTGGTATGATCCAGAGCATCCCTCTCGCACCTTGATTGCCGATCGCAAGCCCCAGTTCAATCCGCTGGCTGCCTTTAATAGCATGTCTCTATTTTTAGGCAGTATGGCAGCCGGTTTTTGGGTGGGGGCTAAGCTAGTTGAGGATGAACTACGGCGATCCAACTCAGATTGACCAGCTGCGCCATCAGTCCTTTAGGGATGCCATATCGATCACAAAGCGATATTTCACATCGGATTTGAGTAGGCGATCGTAGGCTTCGTTGACCTTTTGAATAGGGATGACTTCAACATCAGCGGTGATGTTGTGCTGGCCGCAAAAGTCAAGCATTTCTTGGGTTTCGGCGATGCCGCCGATCATAGAGCCGGAAAGACTGCGGCGACCCGTGATCAAACTGAATGCTGCGACATCCAGGGGCTTTTCGGGTGCGCCAACCAGGGTAATGTTGCCATCGAGGCGGAGCAGGTTGAGATAGGCGTTAATGTCGTGCTTGGCGGCAACGGTATCGAGAATAAAATCGAAGCTACCAGCGTGCTTCTGCATCTCGTCGGCATTGCGGGAGACAACCACTTCGTCAGCACCAAGCCGGAGCGCATCCTCCGTTTTGCCAGGTGAGGTGGTGAAGACGACGACGTGGGCACCCAGTGCATGAGCAATTTTCACCCCCATGTGTCCCAGTCCACCAAGACCGACTACGCCTACTTTCTTCCCCTCTGTGACTCCCCAATGACGGAGTGGCGAATACGTGGTAATACCTGCACATAGCAGCGGCGCAACTCCAGCCAATTCGAGGTTGTTTGGAACGCGCAGAACAAAGCGTTCATCGACAACAACGCTATTGGAGTAGCCACCATAGGTGACTGGAGCCGTCTTGTGTTTGTCTGGGGAGTTGTAGGTGAAGATCGTATTTTGGCAAAACTGCTCAAAGCCAGCTTTGCAATTGGGACAGGTACCATCCGAATCGACCATACAGCCGACTCCCACTAAATCGCCAGATTTATGCTTCGTTACTGCTGAGCCCACCTCAGTGACCCGTCCGACAATCTCATGCCCAGGAACAATCGGGTAGGTGGTGGACATGAAGTCGCTCCACTCGTCACGCACTGAATGGACGTCAGAGTGGCAGATGCCGCAGAAGAGGATTTCGATTTGAACATCATGTTCGGTTGGGTCGCGCCGAGCGATCGTATCAGAAGCTAATGGTGATGTTGCACTGGCAGCGGAATAAGCTTTGGTGTTGTACATGGGTTTATGCCTTTAAGTAGTGCGTGAGCTAGAAGTTCCATCCGTAGACTTGGAAAGTGCCTCGTGGTCTTTGATCTCTCGGAGACGGGCATTCAAGGCTGGCTTAATCATCGCGACGGCATCGCTGCCCGCGTAAAACTGCTTCGGCGGGTTCTCCATTTCGGCAATCTTGACCAGAGCATCACCCAACTTCGCCGGGTCGCCCTGTTGGGTGCCATTGTAGGCGGCCCACGTCTCTTGAACGCTCCCTCTGATGGCGTAGTCTTCGGTTTTGCTAGACCATCTGGCGTTCTGAGCATCTAGCAGTTCTGTGCGGAAAAATCCCGGTTCGACGAGGGTGATCTTGATGCCAAAGCGCTCAACCTCGGGTGCGATCGACAGCGAAAGACCTTCGACCGCGAATTTTGATGCAGCGTAGGCGGCGCAGTGCTCAAATCCGATTACACCTGCCGTCGAGCTGATATTGATGATGTGGCCCGATCGCTGCTGACGCATGACCGGCAGCACGGCTTGCATAACATGCACCACGCCGTAGAAGTTGGTAGACATTTGGCGTTCAACATCGGTGGTGGTCATCTCTTCAAAATTACCCAGCAGGCTATCGCCCGCGTTGTTAACCAAAACGTCGATGCGATCGAACTATTTCACCACCTCATCGACGGCCATTTTTGCCCGTGCCTCATCGGCGACGTCCAGCTGGACAAATACAAGATTCTCGCTTGCCATGCAACCAAGTAGGGTACGACGATGCTCCACACTTCAACCGAGAGTACAAGCGGCTCTTTGGTAACCTTCCCATGGGCGATGTGAAGCGGCTGCGCAAAGCGGTTCAAGCGACAGCCAGTTCATGACGCCAGATCGGTTAGGAAGCCTCACTCTGGGTGGTGAGGCTGGAGGCTAGGGTGACTCCCAATTTTTATCAAAGGCAGTGACCTCCCAACCCGGTGGCGTCGCTATGTTTTCCGTCTTCAAAATCACGACTTGTAAACCGGTAACAATTGGCTCAGCCTAGCTGGGCATTTCTACGGGTAACGGCATCCATCTTTACCTGGTTGATGCCAGCCCCAAAAATCTCGGAGATCGCGCCCTTGTTTGCCCTAGGACAGACAAGGCCTTTGCCAATTCAGCCAAGAAACTTTTGCATTACCAGGAGGATGCTTCTACAAATTATTGCCTAAGCCTCAGCTTAGGGACAGTCCTTCTTCACGCCTTTGGAATCGGTTTAGCGATGAAAATTCCCCTTCGGTTGTTGCTGATTGTTCCGTTCATACTCGAGATCGGGGCGGCGGTCGGGTTGACGGGATGGCTCTCGCTCCGTAACGGGCAAAAGGCGGTAAACGATGTGGTGTCGCAGCTGGAACAGGAAGTCACCAACCGCATCCAGGTGACGCTGGACGAGTATTTGACAGTGCCACACCGCATCAACCAAATCAATGCGGATCTGTTTGAGTTGGACATACTCAGCTTTGAGCAGCAGGCTACATTTGAGCGCCACTTTTGGCAGCAAATGCAGGAATTTGAACAGGCCAGCTATATCTACGTCAGCAGCGAAACCGGCGGATTTTGGACGGCGCACCGCAGCGCTCAGGATGGCCCTGTCAGCTACTACGTGACAGATAACCCTGGCGACGGGGTAATGGTGCATTTTGCGATAGACGCCCAGGGCAACCGCGACCAGCAGCTCGACGTCACCACCGACTATGACCCCCGCCGGCGGGACTGGTATACCGATGCTAAAAAGGCGGGCACCGCTCGCTGGACAGAGGTTTATCAGCTCGTGCCAGAACTCACCCTGGCAATTACCGCCAATACGCCAATCTACGACGCCGCTGGGCAGCTCGAAGGCGTGCTGGGGGTGGACCTGGTGCTGGCCGATATTGGCGACTTTTTGAGCACGCTAAAAATTGGTCAAACTGGGCAGGCATTTTTGATCGAAAAAGACCAGTCGCTGATTGCCAGCTCAACCCAGGAGAATCCGTTTGTCAAAGCCAAGGCGGAGGGGCCAGAGGAGCGATTGCATGCGATCGCCAGCACCAACCCCATGATCGCCGCCACCACCCAACATTTGCTAGATCAGTTTCAAACCCTAGAGAGCATTGAGGCCTCTCACCAGCTGGCGTTTCCCATCGATGGGCAAAAGCATTTTGTGCAGGTGACGCCCATTGTGGATGAGCTGGGGCTTGACTGGCTGTTGGTGGTCGTCGTCCCCGAATCGGACTTTATGGCGCAGATTCAGGCCAATACCCGCACCACGATTTTGCTGTGTTTGGTGTCGCTGGCGATCGCCACCGGCCTAGGCATCATCACCGCCCGCTATATTGCCCGCCCCATCCAGCAGCTGAGCGATCAGTCAAAACAGGTGACTGAGGCGCTGCAAAAAAGCCACACTGCCTCCATTGAATCCTTGGCGTTGCCAACCGATCAGCTCGGTCCGGTGCAGGAAGTTGCCATCCTGTCCGACTCCTTTCGGCGCATGGCCACCGAGCTAAACCAGGCCTTTGATGCGCTTCAGCACACCAACGAGGAACTAGAAGAGCGGGTGCAGCAACGCACCCTCGATTTGGCCCAGGCCAAGGAACAAGCCGAAACCGCCAACCACGCCAAGAGCGAATTTTTAGCCAACATGAGCCACGAACTGCGCACGCCCCTGAGCGCGATTTTGGGCTTTGTGCAGCTGATGAATCGCAACCATGTCTCAGCCCAAACCGAAAAAGAATATTTGGAGGTGATCAACCACAGCGCCGAGCATCTGCTGGAGCTGATCAACGATGTGCTCGATCTCTCAAAAATTGAAGCGGGCAACATTACCCTCAATCTGACCAACTTTGATCTCCACGCATTGCTCAATCGGCTGCAGGAGATGTTTTTGCCCCGCAGCCAGCGGCAGGGCCTATCGCTGCAAATTGAATGGGCTGACGAGGTGCCCCGGTATGTTCGCAGCGATGAAAAGAAGGTGCGGCAAATCTTGATCAACCTGATCGGCAACGCCCTAAAGTTTACGCAAACGGGAGGCATTGCGGTGACAGCCTTGGTGCTGCCGCAGCCCAACCAAACCTCCGTTCCATTTTCCCAAAATTCCCCCATCTCCCCATCCGACAGCCCTTCGGTGTGGCTCCGCATAGAAGTTCAAGACACCGGCCTGGGCATTCCCCCTCAGCAGCTAGAGGCGATTTTTGCCTCCTTTAACCAGCTCCATCCCGAAAGCGAAGGCACCGGGCTAGGGCTGACCATCAGCCGCCAATTTGCCCACCTGCTGGGCGGTCAGCTGATGGTGCACAGCCAGGTGGGCCAGGGCAGCACTTTTACCTTGGAGGTGCCGATGCAGCCTGTGCCAGCAACGGCGATGCCTGTTGAGGTGCTGCCGCAGCGGGCGATCGCCCTAGCCCCCGGCCAGCCCACCTATCGCATCTTGATCGTGGATGACCGCTGGAGCAACCGCCAGTTTCTGGTCAAACTCTTGGAGCCCTTTGGCTTTGAGCTGCGGGAAGCCGCCAACGGCCAAGAGGCGTTTGATGTCTGGCGCGACTGGCAACCCCACCTGATCTGGATGGATATGCGCATGCCGGTGATGCATGGCTATGAAGCGGCCCAGCGGATCAAATCTCACATTGAGGGCCAGGCCACAGTGATTGTTGCCCTCACCGCCAGCGTGTTTGAAGCACAGCGGCAGATCGTGCTGGCCTACGGCTGCGACGACTTCATTCGCAAGCCCGTTAAGGAACATGTGATCTTTGACAAGTTGACTGAGCACCTCGGTATTGTCTTTGTATACGAAGATACTCCTTTGCCCACTAAACTTCCCTCCATCGCGCCGCTGCAGCCGGCGGCCCTACAGGTCATGTCTGTGGATTGGCTGCAACAGTTAAAGCAAGCGGCGACCATTGCCAAACCCGGCACTATCCTGAGCTTAATTGGTCAAATCCCGTCCAATGAGGCGATCTTGGCGGCTGAACTCAGGCGCATGGTTGACCAATATCAGTTAGAAGCCATCATTCACTTAGTCGATACGGCAACCCACTATGAGTCATGAGCTGTTTGCCGATCGCATTCCCGAAATCCTGGTCGCTGATGATACCTTAGATGCGCTGCGGCTGTTGTCGGATGCCCTCTCCACCCATGGGTATGACGTTCGCAGTGTGACCAGTGGCCTGCTGGCGATCGCCTCGGTGCAGGCCGCCCTGCCCGACCTGATTTTGCTCGACATCAAAATGCCCGACTTAACCGGCTATGAGGTGTGTCAGCGACTCAAGGCCGACGCCAAAACCCGAGAGATTCCCGTCATCTTCATCAGCGCCCTAGATGAAACCTTTGATAGGGTCAAGGCCTTTCAAGCGGGCGGGGTAGACTACATCACCAAACCGTTCCAAATCGAAGAAGTGCTGGCCCGGGTGCAAAATCAGCTGGCGCTGCGGTTTTCCCTCACCCAAATTCATCGGCTGAATACCCAGCTCGAACAGCAGGTGCAAAACCGCACCGCCCAGCTGCAGGCGGTCAATCAAACGCTGATTCAAGAAGTGTTGGAGCGGCGGCAGATCGAGCACGATCTGCGGGAGAGCGAAGAGAAGTTTCGCCAAATTTCAGAAAATATTCGGGCCGTATTTTGGCTGACGGACTTTGACCCCCAAACGGGGCAAGAGACCCAAACGCGCTACGTCAGCCCCGCGATCGAGAGCATTTGGGGGCAGCCCCGAGAGCTGTTTTATCAAGATCCCCAGACTTGGACAAATAGCATTCACCCCGAGGATCGCGATCGCGTCATTGCCGCATTTCTAACCCAGGCTCACCTCGGCCAGTACGACGAGGAGTTCCGCATCGTTCGCCCCGATGGCACAATTCGCTGGATCCACGATCGCGGCTTTCCCATTCATGACGAAACCGGTGCGGTGTATCGCCTCACGGGTGTAGGCGAAGACATTACGGACCAGGTGCAGGCTGAGCTAGAGCGCGATCGCTTCTTCAACCTCTCCCTCGATCTGCTGTTTATTGCCGATCACCAGGGCCAGCTCAAGCGCCTGAACCCCGCCTGGCAATCGATTCTGGGTTACCCCTGCGACCAGCTGATCGATCAGCCCTTTGCCGCCATCGTTCATTCCGAAGACCTACCCCTGGCCGAACAAACCTTGCAGCAGCTGTTGCGCGGGGAAGAAGTGAATGAGGTCGAAATGCGCTGCCGCTGTGCCGACGGCAGCTACCGCTGGATTGCCTGGAACGGCGTGCCTTTTTTGCAAGAGTACCTGATCTACGGGGCGGGGCGCGATATTTCCCAGCGCAAAGCTTCCGAGTCGCGGCTCATGCATGAAACCCTCCACGATGCCTTAACCGGGCTCGCCAACCGCCCCTGCTTCATGGAGCGCTTGCAGCTAGCGATCAAACAGCAGCGGCACCAAACCAGCTGCTTTGGGGTGCTCTTCATTGACCTGGATGGCTTCAAAAGCGTTAACGACACCCTGGGGCATGGGGTTGGCGATCAGCTCTTGATTCGCGTGTCGCAACTGCTGCTCGAAACCGTACGCGAGGTCGATTCGGTGGCCCGCTTGGGTGGGGATGAGTTTACTATTTTGCTAGAAAACATTCAGCATCCCGAAGAGGTGGTTGTCGTTGCTGAGCGCATTCAGCAAAAGCTCCGCCCCGCCCTCACCATTGGCCACCGCGACATTTTTACCAGTGCCAGCATTGGCATTGTGATTGGCGCACCAGACTATCAGCAGGTGGCCGATATTCTGCGCGATGCCGACATTGCCATGTATCAAGCAAAGGCCAACGGCAAAGCGCGCTATGAGGTGTTTAACAACGCCATGTATGCCGCCACCCTCCAGCACGTCGAGATTGAAACGCACCTGCGCCACGCCATTTTCAACAACGAGCTTGAAATTCACTATCAGCCCATCGTCAGTCTTCAGCCTGAGCGGGGGCTAGAGGGCTTCGAAGTTTTGCTGCGGTGGCGGCATCCCCAAAAAGGGATGATTCCCGCCTGCGAGTTTATCCCCATCGCCGAAGAGACGGGCCTGATCAATGCGATCGGGGAATGGGCGCTGCAAGAAGCCTGTATCCAATTCAGCCACTGGCGACAGCTCTGGCCCGATTTTGCCAAGCTCTATCTGAGCGTCAACATTTCCGGCCGCCAGCTGCGCGAACCTTCCTTGCTACAAACCCTAGACCGCATGCTCGAGGAAACCCATATTCCGGCCCACTGCCTGCGGTTTGAAATCACCGAAAGCAGCCTGATTAAAAACACGACGATCGCAACTCAACTGCTGGAACGCATGCAGATCCGGGGTATTCAGGTAAGCCTGGATGATTTTGGCACCGGCTTTTCCTCCCTCAGCTACCTGCATCAGTTCCCTATCAACACGATCAAAATCGATCGCTCCTTCGTCAACGTCTTGCTGCACGGTGAAAAAGAACGCAGCATTATTCAATCGATTGTGGCGCTGGCCAAGACCCTGGGCCTGGCCACGATCGCCGAAGGCATTGAGACCCGACAGCAGCTCGAAGCCCTCCAATCGCTGGGGTGTGAATCGGGGCAAGGCTTTTTCTTTGCGCGCCCGATGACTCCTGTTCAACTAGAGGCGTTTCTAACCCAAACTTGTCAGCAATGCCCGGTGCGCCATATCTGCTTTACCGACTGCCACCGGGTGGCTGCTCGCTAATCAGTTGAGGAACCCAGCAGACGGCAGACGTTTGCTAAGGAAAGGGGCTCAAGAGGGATACTGGCTGCCAGGTAACAGAACCTTGACGAGTCGGTAGGATAGAGTCTTTCCCTAGAGACATGGTTTAAGGGCTAGAAAATGGAAGCAGTCTACGGCTACTTGAGAGCACTGGTGACGCCGCCGATGGCCAGCCGTGCTGTGCGAGTGGCCTTTGTGATTGGTACGCTGCTGTTTGCCATCAACCACGGGGCAGCGGTACGGGCCGGCACCATGACCCGAGCCCGCTGGTACTCGGCTGGGCTCACGTATTTGGTGCCCTACGCCGTCAGCATCCACGGACAGTATTTGGGACAGGGGGGAAGCAGAGGCGCCGGCAAGTAGGTCAGGGTCATGATTGCTAATCTGTAGCCATGGAAATACGATTTCTCAACTCTGAGGATGTCGCGGCCTATCGAGATCTGCGGCTCTACGCCCTGAGGGAGTCGCCCACGGCTTTTGTGTCTAGCTATGAGCAGGAGTCGCAGCTCTCGCTGGCCGATTTTGCCGATCGCCTGCGCTCCAGTCACGATGCTGCTAGCGGCGTTTTTGGTGCTTTTAGCGATCGCAGCCAGCTCATCGGCATGCTTGGGTTTTCGCGCGAGCAGCGCCCGAAGCGATCGCACGTTGGGACTCTCTGGAGCATGTATGTTTTGCCTGAGTTTCGCGGGCAAAAGGTGGGCTCAAGCCTGCTCGATCGCGCGATTTTCTATGCCCGAGAGCTTGAGGGCCTGCGGCAAATTGTTCTCAGCACCACGGCGAGCAACGTGGCGGCGCGTTCCCTTTACATCTCACGAGGGTTTGAGTCGTTTGGTATAGAACGGGATGCTTTATGCGTTGAGGGTCGCTACTTTGATGAGGAGCATCTTGTGTTGCGGTTGCATCCCGATATGGAGCCATTATCCTTGTGACGGTGGATGCCACAGGCGGACAACCACTGCTTAAAGCACAGTAGAAAGTGTCTCAGCTCAAACACAGTTCAGAGTTGTCTCGTCTGTGTTCTGTTTTGCGCGATCGGGCTGCTGATGTCAAGCAGCTCCCAATTCTCTACTATTGTTCTATAACTGCTTAGCTCTAGAAGTCTTTTCTATGAGCTGGTCAACTAAGCCTATGACCTCGCCCTTACAGAGATTGGAGCTAGGTGGGAAACTATAGCTATGGTCAAGGTGGTTAGGACATAGACTAAGTAGGGGAGTCTCACGGTGAGGAGTGCAATGGCCAAACCCTACAGCCTTGATTTGCGTCAGAAGGTCATCGACGCCA